>JAZSRA010000071.1:0-1505 GCA_045538195.1 Eubacteriales bacterium
CGTAGGGCGGGGTGCCCACACCCCGCCGGTGCAGGCAGTGACGATACAGGAATTTCTCCCGATACAAAAATAAAAACCACACCGGATGGTGTGGTTTTTATTTTGGCAGGGGATGAGGGATTCGAACCCCCGCAAACGGAGTCAGAGTCCGGTGTGCTAGCGTTACACTAATCCTCTATCACACGGACGAGATTTATTATACGCAGAATACGGAAAAAGTCAAGCATTATTTTCCATTTTAGCGTATTTTTTGTTTTGTCCGTAAGCAGTATTTCCAAGTTTCATCATATTATTCAAACATACTGCAAAGCGGGACAGATTCCCTTTATCAATCCACATTTTCTATAGCTGTAAAGCATTTTGCAAGGAAGGGAAGCTCTGCCCGTTTATTGTCATAAAACTTTTCATAGCTGTGCTTTACTTTTGCTACATATTTTTCAAACCCATTCTCGTCAGGTAACGGAGCATCTCCGTGAGAAAGCATAAAATTAACAAAACGGTCGCAATCATAATCAAGTTTATATTCAAACTGCATTTCTTTCATCTTTAATGGGGCGAAGAATTCCTTTGCTGTTTCTGCGTGTTTGTCAACATAATCAGGGCTATTCAAAAGTTTTTTGGTTGAGTCAAACCAACTATATATTGACAAAACCGCAACTTGTTCTTTTTTCAAAACGCGTTTACATTCTAATCTGAATTTATCAATATCAAACCAATGAAGTGCCGTTCCTACAACAATCAAATCACAAGAATGATCGGTAAGACCGGTATTTTCTGCAGTATTATGAAAACAGGTAGACTTTTGATACTGCGAAAGCCCTTTTGAAAGTTCTTCAAACATATCATCGTTTGGCTCAACAGAAAACACCGCCATTCCTCTTTCCAAAAACGGAATTGATAAAATACCTGTGCCGGCTCCAATATCTGCAATTACGCTATTTTCATTCAAGCCATACGCTTGTATCAAATAGTCAATACACTCTGCTGGGTAGGTTGGTCTGGAATGATAAAATTTTGCTTTTCCTGAAAAGGTATTCAAACTCATTCAAAAACGCCCCTCTTCATAAATCTCCACCATTTACAACTACAAACAACACACTTTGAAATTTTATGTAGGGCGGCGCCTTGGTGCCGCCTCCTATTCCTATACAAAAACGGCGGGAGCAAGTCCCCGCCCTACAGTATTGTCGATAGATTTATGCCTGTTCCCAAGGGAAGGGTTTTTCTTTCAAAACCTGCTTTTTAATATAGGAAAAGGTTCTTTTTTCACCCTTGTCACGGAGCATTTCCAGTAGGAAGTCCAGCTCCTGCCGGGTCTGGGGGTGCATACGGTTTCTTTCAATGCTGTTTCGCAGGTATTTCAAAGGCGCGCCGTCGGTATAGTTCTTGCCCTGGTAGGTAATGCAGGCCGCCCGCCGGTCCATTACCATTTCCGCCAAGTATTTTCGGGGCATAGGCAGGGATTCATATTTCTTGGTCTCCAGGCTCAGATCCGTCCAGTACTC
>JAZSRA010000097.1:0-3185 GCA_045538195.1 Eubacteriales bacterium
CGCGGTAAGAAGTTATATATGAAAGTTGTTTTAAAGTAATGTGATTTGGGGGGGAAAGAAAACTTTTTGAAAAAAGTTTTCTCCCCCCCGCACCCCCATTCTTTCAAAAACTTCAAATAAGGAGAGCAATATGTATCCAAGAATCAGAGATTTAAGAGAAGATAAGGATTTGAATCAGACCGAGGTTGCAAAAATACTTGGAATGTCACAAACCGGATATTCGAAATATGAAACGGGAGAAAACGACATTCCTACCGCTATATTGATTAAATTAGCGCGATTTTATAATACAAGTGTTGACTATCTGTTGGGCGAGACCAACAATCCTGCAAGATATAAATAAAGCTGCAAGAAAACAAAATCTTGCAGCTTTTTAATCAAATACCCGTATGCGCTCTATTGGGAACGGGTGGGTCGCCGACAGCGGGGCTTGCGGAGTTTGCTCTCCTTTTATGGCCGGGAATGTTTCGCGTGAAAGTGTCGTCTGCCGAGTTGACCGTGTCGAGAAGCTCGTTGTTTTCATCGTAGATATCGGTAAATGCCCCCGGATGAATGTCCTTGTCAAGCTTTTTTACAATCTTTTCATCTTTTCTCATACTTAAACCTCCAAAAAATAATCCGTCTTTAAATATTCTTCCCCATAAAACAAAATTTATTTCTTGAAAAGTTTTTGAAAAGAGGAGGGGGTGCCTGCACAGACTGCGCTAGTGCGGCGAGTTTTGCAAGCAAAACATCACTACGCTGTCGGCAAGCCGACAAGCTGGGGAGTGGAGAAACTTTTTACAAAAAAGTTTCTCCACTCCCCCTGCATTTCTCCTCCCTATCACGCCATCTCGCCGCGGAGGAAGGTCATTATCTTTTTTTCTTCGCGGGAGACCTTTACTTGGGAGAGTCCCATAAGTCCTGCGACCTGCTGCTGGGTCATATCTCTGTAATAACGGAGCAGAACTATTTTTCGCCAATCGGGGGGCATTTTGTTGATCGCTTGGGTAAGAGCGATGCGGTCGTTGAGGTTTTCAAACTCGTCCTGGGTCTCTCGGTCGGGCAGGACGGCGTCAAGGGTCTTGGAATCCTCGCCGTAGACGTTGTCAGAAAGAGATGACACGGGAGATACCGCGTCGATGGCGATCGCCGCTTCTTCTACGCTGACCCCCGCAAGCTCTGCCAGCTCGGAAATACCCGCCTCTCTGCCCTCCTCGGTCATAATTCGGTTTTTCTCGCGCATAATTATGATGCCAGTCCGCTTATAGCTTCGACTGACCCTGATAAGCCCGTCGTCACGCAGATGTCTGCGTATCTCGCCCACGATCAGTGGCACCGCGTAGGTTGAAAATGCGGTTCCCCGCTCCATGTCGAAGCTGCGGATCGCCTTTATCATTCCAATAGTGCCGATCTGCATAAGATCCTCAAATTCGGTTCCTCGGTCGCGAAATTTCAAGGCAATACTTTTGACCAAGGCGGTGTTTTCCACCACCAATATTTCGGTCGCTCGCTCATCGCCCGATTGCGCCTTGATTATAAGCTCTCTGTTTCGTAAATATCTTTCGTCCCGTTCCTCTCGGATGCTCTGTGTTGCCGTGACGTTGATCTCTTCCATTTAAATTCCTCCGCGCCTGTTTTGCGGTCTTTTTTGTAGATAAAAAAACCGCTATGTACTGTCAGTATTCCGCGCGAGCGCCAAAGGCTTTGAACATTGTGATGCTGGTGCCGCGTCCCGGCTTTGAGGAGACGCGCAGACAGTCGGTGAAGCTTTCCATAACCGTAAAGCCCATTCCGCTTCGCTCGCTTGCCGCGTCGGTGGTGAAAAGAGGCTGACGAGCTTCCTTTACGTCCTCGATGCCGCAACCCTTGTCCTTTATTTCGATTTTTGCAACTCTGCCCTCCAAAAGCGAGACGTTTATCTGTATAATTCCGCTGGTGTTCTTATATGCGTGGACGATGCAGTTTGTCACCGCCTCGCTGACGGCACATTTTATATCCGCGATCTCAACTGCCGCGGGGTCAAGCTGGGCGCAGAATGCCGCTACCGCCGCCCTCGCCATGCCCTCGTTTGCAGAGAGGGCGGGAAGTTTTAATTGCATTTTATTTATTACCGAGCCTGTAAATCTTGTTCTTTTCATTTCATTTGTCCTCGTTTTCTACTCTTTTTGATCCGCTTGGCTGGGTCTTTTTCCTTGTCGGTCTCGTCTGATGCCCCACAGACATTACCGCCCGCGCCCCCTCGGCGCGCTCTCTTGCCTGTGTCCTTGATAATGAACGAGTGATCTTGATTATTCTCTCCAACCCCGCAAGACTCATGATTTTTTCCGTGGCGGGATTGGGATCGGCAACCGTAACACTGCCCCCGATCTCCTTCATTGTGTTATATCTTCCCATAATAAGTCCTAAGCCCGAGCTGTCCATGAAATCAACCGCTGACATATCGATAACAAGTTCAGATGGGCGTTTTGAGCGTATCATATCATCTATTGCCGTCCTCACCGCTACTGCGCTATGGTGATCTATCTCTCCTCTAAGCTTTATTTTCAGTAAAGTTCCCGTAAATTCACTGTCAAATCCCGGCTTTCTGTCTCTCGCCGCACACATTTTCAAAAATTCCTTTCTGTCGTCTTTTTCACCTTTTCGAGTGTGTTCTTTTCCATTGTATCACGCTCCGCGCGCAAATATTGTCAAACTGCGCTGTCGAATTATTTTTTGTTTCAAATTTTGATTTCTCTATGGGTTATATATGTTCATTTCTTGTCACCAGCGACAAGAAACGAACCAAAGAAACGCCGCATAGGGGAAAGAGGGTCTTGTTCGAGAAAAAGCGAACATGCCGCTTTTCCTCGCCCTGCGACATCCTCTCTCCCCTATGTACCCATCTCTCCTGTCGGCAAAGCCGACGGAAAAAGATTATTGATTTTAAAGAAGTGAAATCCCTCTTTTATTTTCGATTTGTAGCCGAGATCCTAATATAATTCTCTGCTTTGTCGCGTGAGCGACCTTTCCCGAAGGGAAAGCGTCTTTGAATTTAAAAGTTTTATATGGTTGTAAGCCGTACACCCCTATATTAACCCAATGGGGTTGGGGGACACGGGGGAGGGGATGTCGCGACGAATAAAAACGCGGCTTGCAGCTTTTTTATTCGTAAGACCCTCTCCTGCCCCCGTGCGGCTTTTCTTTTCGTACTTTTCTTGCAGCTG
>JAZSRA010000106.1:0-2274 GCA_045538195.1 Eubacteriales bacterium
TACAACATCTCTAACGGTATGGCTTTTGGTTTTATCACCTACTGTATCGTCAAGATCTGTCGCAAGAAAATCAAAGAAATACACCCCATCGTTTGGATTTGCACAGTGCTTTTCGTTTTGAACTTCATACTGTTTGCGTTCATATAATCAAATAATCAAAAAATAATTTTTAAGGAGAATACGAAAATGACCATCGAAAAAACTCTTAACGGAACCGAACTTACCATTACCCTGATCGGCAGACTGGATACCACCACTGCTCCTCAGCTCGAGGCGGAGCTGAAGCACAATGTTTCGGGCGCTGAAAAACTCGTGCTGGATTTTTCGGCTCTTGAGTATCTTTCTTCCGCAGGACTCCGCGTTCTTCTCGCAGCACAGAAAGTAATGAATAAGCAGGGCGAGATGATTGTCAGAAATGTGAATGAGACGATTGCCGAAATTTTTGAAGTGACCGGTTTCTCCGACATTCTTACCGTAGAGTAATTCTATGAGTAAGGATAAAAACGAGGTTTTGGAACAAGCTTTATTTAAGGAAAATGAAAAGAATGCAAACCATTACACGGCAAGGTGTTTGATGTTTGCCGCCGTTGTTACGGTCTTGATATGGATACTGAATCTTTTGGATTTCTTTATCGTTGACGATGCGTTGATGAATTTGGTTATGCCGATCAGCATCGTGATGTTGCTCATACCCTTGCTTCTCGAACGGTTTGCAAAAATTCCAAGCAATATCCTTCGCTACATACTGTTTCTGTTTTTCGTTCTCGTGATCGCAATGATGGCGGTGGCTATGCCGAGACACTTGGTTTTGGCGTGGGCTTGTCCCGTTATACTTGCCTGTCATTATTACTCACCGAAATTTGCCCGTTTTGCCTTGATAGCAACGCTTGTTGTGATGTTTGCGTCGCTTTACGGAGGCATCGTGTTTGGCGAATGGGACAGGAATATTTTGGGAAACTATATTGAGGAATACGATAATCTTTCTGGAAGACTTGAGTATCTCAGCGGTGAAGGACGCAGTGTTTACCTTCATGCATTCGAGTTCTATTATTTTCCGAGAGCGGGTATTCTGTGTGTTGTTTATCTGATATGCAGCACACTTTCAAGGAGAACGAGAGGTCTTCTTATCAAGCAAGGCGAGGCAGCTCGTGAGACCGAGCGAATCTCCACAGAGCTGAACGTTGCACACCATATCCAAACCTCAATGCTTCCGAGTAGTTTTCCGGCTTTTCCCGAGCACGGCGAATTTGACATTTACGCGAGTATGACTCCCGCAAAAGAGGTTGGAGGCGACTTCTACGACTTCTTTATGGTGGACGAAAGGCATCTTGCACTCGTTATTGCAGACGTATCGGGCAAGGGCATCCCTGCGGCACTGTTTATGGTAAACGGTAAAACACTAATTAAAGACCACACCACTCCTGACAGAGATCTCGGCGCAATATTCACTAAGGTCAACGAGCTTCTTTGTCAGTCCAATAGTGAGGGGTTGTTTATTACGGCGTTTGAGGGTGTGCTGGATTTAGATACAGGAGATTTTATTTACGTTAACGCAGGACACGATGCACCGTTTATCTGTCGCAAGGACGGTTCCTACGAGCAGCTTGCGGTAAAGCCGGGATTTGTGCTTGCGGGTATGGAAGAGACGAAGTTCACCGAGGGGAGAATTACTCTTGGTGAGGGAGACAAGCTCTTCCACTATACCGATGGTGTAACCGAAGCGACGAACACTCATAACATGTTTTACGGTAAAGAAAGACTGTTGCTTGTACTGAACGAGAACAAACAACAAAATCCGAAGGAAACGCTTTCAGCGGTAAAGGCAGATATTGATGATTTTGTCGGGGAAGCTCCGCAATTTGATGATATTACGATGCTTTGCGTGGAATACCGCAGAAATGGAGAAAAATAGATGGATACGAAGTTTGCGGGTGCCGCATACAAACACTTTTTAATATGGGGTATCTGCGCTTCTCTCGCTCTTACAGTTTGTACGATAGTAGATGCAACAATCGTTGGCAATTTTGTGGGACCGAACGGTTTGGCTGTTGCTAATATCGCGACTCCTGTCTTTTTGCTATACGCTTTGCTTGGCGTTACCGTTGGCGTCGGTGCAAACGTACAAATCGGCAGATTGCTCGGAGCATCCGGCGTGAGCGAAGCTAATCGCGTGTTCCATTCTCAGCTTTGCTTTGGACTTATTATAGGCTTGATGAGTCTTTCTCCTGTTCTTTTTAAAGTCGGATCGTAGCCATGTCGTTCTGTGAGCCAAGG
>JAZSRA010000111.1:0-4867 GCA_045538195.1 Eubacteriales bacterium
TGTAAAGCACTGAGAAGCAATAACAATACCAACGGAAATCCCAAGCCGAATCCGAGGTTGATTGGATCGCGCAAGATCTCCTTCGTACATCTTTTGGCAAAGGTCATCATTCTCATATCGAGCCCTCCTTTACGATAGAAACGAAAGCTGCTTCAAAATCGTTTGTTCCGGCTCTCTCGTTAAGTTCATCCACAGTGCCTACCGCAAGAAGTTTTCCGCTTTTCATAATGCCTATGCGGTCAGAGAGCGCTTCAGCTTCTTCCATATAGTGCGTAGTTAAGATGATCGTAATTTTGCCTTTCAAAGAACGAATGGTTTCCCAAAGCTCGTGCCTTGCTATAACGTCAAGCCCAAGAGTAGGTTCGTCTAAAAATAGAATCTTAGGTTCGCTTATCAGTGCCATTGCAATGCTGACGCGTCGTTGCCAACCACCCGAAAGCTTGCCTGCCTTTCTTTGCAACACAGTATCCAAGCCAAAACTCTCAGAAAGCTCTGTAATCTTCGCCTGTGTTTTTTTCTTGGAGAAGCCGTGAATACCACAAATCAGTTCAAGGTTTTCCTTTACGGAAAGATTAGGCGCAACGGCAGTTTCTTGGGGAGATACGCCAATCAACCGCTTTACTTGTTCCGATTCCTTCGTTATACTGTGACCGCCGACAACGGCATCTCCCTCCGTAGGCATTGTTAGGCAAGAAAGCATTTTAATAGTTGTAGTCTTTCCCGCGCCATTTACACCGAGCAGAGAAAACAATTCACCTTGCCGTATTTCTAAATCAAGCTTATCCACGGCAGTAATGTTTTTATACCGCTTGACAAGCTCGGTCGTTTTAATTGCTTGCATTTGTGTTATCCTCCATTTCGTTTTGCTTACGGATAACATTATAGCAAATAAACACGGTGAAATGTTGATTTTTGTCTGTTCGGTCGTTTTTGATGTCTTATCGGTTATAATGGTGCGAGGCTCTTAAAAATCAGCCCTCGCTCCGTTGAGAACGAGGGCTATTACACCAACCTGAATTTGTTATATTGCTTTTCGCAAATATATCATATCTACAAGTTGTACGCCACACTCAATGATCGGGTGGTCATAGTTATCCGTGAAAAAGTTTGGAATACTATGCGAACGGACAAAGCCGCATTTCTCGTAGAAAGGAATTGTCAATGGGCTATCTCCTGTTCCAACTTGCAAAACAGAATACTGTCCACGATATTGCTTGGCAAGGAACTCAATTAAAGTTCTTGCATATCCTTTGCCTTGATATTCGGGAACGGTAGCAATGTTTTTTATTTCAAGAATTCCGTTTCCTTCATCGGTTACGACACACTCGCACTTGACTCCGTTATCGTTAAGTACATACATTTTGCCTTTTTCAAGATAACGATCTATCATATCTTCTTGTTCATCTGCTAACAATAGCAAATCAAGATATTCTTTTTTGTTTTCTTTTATCTCAATAATTTTCATCAAATCCACTTTTTAGACCAAGAGAACAAGGTGTCTGACATTTTTTTGAACTCAACAGCTCCGCCATTTTTCAGTTTCAAGAAGATTTCAACGATTTTTCGTTCATCGGCAGAAATCACGCCGAGCAGTTCATTTTGATGCTTGACGTATTTTCCCGTCTGCTTGAAAGCAATAGCCTGCACTACAAAGGATGCGGATTTATACAGCCCGCGCAAAATATCCTCGCTCTTTTCGTGCAACATATTATGCACACAGCCGTGATAGATATTGCACGTGCCGATTTTGATGGCTCTGCTGACATCCGCTTCATCAATGACCGTAAGCAATTCATCAAGGCTACCTTTTATGGGTGTCGTGTCATAATAAAACTGAAAAAGGTCGGAAGGCTCCCAATGGAAAATCTCGTCCTTTCCCGAAAGAAAACCGCAGATCAGTTCTCTATGAGGTAAAGCATCCAACATTGTATTATATTTTTGTATGTCAGAAGCGGATAACTCGTCAAGTATCACGACAATATCAATATCGCTCGTGTCGGTTGCTTCGCCGCGCCCGTAGCTGCCTTGCAGTCCGACAAACCATACGCGATTTTCAAAATTATCATTTAAGACTTTCAAAAAGCCATCCATCCAAGTAGTTGTTTCTATCATTTACCTCACCTCGTTATTAACTCACTGTGATTCGCCCGAAAATGCGACCTTGTATTTGGGTAATACAACTTTTATAAATATCAATGCGTTGACTAATAAAATAACGCCGTAAATAATTCGAGCAACGACCTCGGGAACAAGAAGCTTGATACCGTTCATATCTCCGCCCCCGAAAAATCCGCAAAGAATACTTAAATAAAGCGGATCGATCAGTAGCATTGCGATTGTGATATAGTAGGAGCAAGCCTTGACCACTTTAGAGGATAATTTTGCGATCTTTCCTATCAAAGCAATCAAGATATAAGCGGACAGTAAGGTCGCAATAGAGCTTATAAGACAAAACACACCAAGCTGTGTTTGTGTCATCTTTTCAGCATATATATCAATTTGCATTCCCAATCCCTTAAGGTTAATTTGCTTAAATGCACCGATAGATAGGGCGTATAGCAAATGAGTGCCTTCGTGTATCAGATAATATGCAATGACCGCCGAGATCAATCCAACATATTGTCGTACTCGTTTGTTCATTCGCTTTACCTCATTAAGTTTGTTTATTATTGCCTTGTTTGGAAGCCAAAACAATTGAACCGACAAGCAAAGCAACGCCAAGCGTGAAAAACACGCATCCAATAACGGTATTTAATTGATTAGCAAAAAAGCCAATCATTCCGGCGCCGGTAGCGCAGCAAATTACTTGAAATACCTTTTTCATAAATCACCCTCCAATAATTGCCTAATTAAATCAGCCCATTGATCTTTTGAAATTGCAAACACCTTCGTAATTTCATTTTCGTCATCTTTATATTCATCAACTTGTTTGCAACCATAAGAGATCGCAGTTTTTACTGATGGTTCATTGGTGTACTTCATGTAGGAATAGACTATCTGAAACGGTGTGTTGTTAAACGTCCAATCTCTGACTGCAATTGCCGCTTCTTTGGCATATCCGTTTCTTTGTTTGTCGGCTCTTATATGGTATCCGATTTCAGGCTTAATCTGACCATCTATGAGCTGTAGGGTTATACCGCAATCACCTATCATTTCACCTGTTTCTTTCAAACATACTGCCCACAGTCCAAAGCCAAATATCCGATATCGTTCTATATTTCTTTGTATCCAGTTTATTACTCTATTTTCGTCAAAAGCATATGGATAGTGTCGCATAATATCTGAATCGGCTAATACTTTATAAAGTGCATCGAAATCGCTTTCCTTCATTTCCCTTAGGAATAGACGTTCTGTTTCAATAATCATCACTTTTCTCCCACAGATTCCGTCAGCTTTGCCATCGCATCAATAAGGATTTCCATTTCATCATCTGATACTACGCTAAAAATTTCTTTTACACTTTCCGATGATCCCACCTTATTGTCAGCAAGAAAGCTCAGCGCCTTATCTGTCAAGTAAATTCTTTGTTTGCGCCGATCATTTCCGTCCTGCTGCGAAACAATATAACCATCCTGCAAGAGCTTTGCATACAGTTTATTGGCATTCTGATGAGTGCAACCCAAAAAATCAGCCATATCTTTTATGGAAGGCGCCTCCCTAAAAAGTGTTACACCATTTAGGAAAAACATCTGTTGCCAACTCAATTCCTTAAAAAAAGCATTTGCCGCCGACTGATAGCGATTGACAAAACGACTCATCAAAGCAATCAGAACAAAAGGGGGCGCAAAATTCTCATAGCTGACTTTTTCTCCAAAAAGATTGTTTTTCATTATAGAACCTCCGATATACAACTTGTTGCACATTTATATTATACAACAAGTTGCGCATTTTGTCAATGCTTTTTTGTATGAAAATAAAAGGTAGCCAACTTGACCTATCTGTACTTTTGTGGTATAATAAGCCTAACAAGCCTCGGCTTGAATATTTTTATCGGAGTGTGCTGTTTGAAAAACACCAACTTTTTGGAGATTGTACTGTAAACGAGAGGTTTGCAAATACATTCTCGGCATTCCTCTCGTAGCCTGAACGTCACAGATATGAAAGGATTAAAAATGAATAATTTGACGATACGTTTAGAAACAGAAAAAGATTACAGAGCAGTAGAAGAACTTACACGTGAGGCTTTTTGGAACGTCTATAAGCCAGGCGCGGACGAACATTATTTCGTCCATATGATGCGAAACCATCCCGATTTCATCCCCGAGCTTGCGTTCGTGCTTGAAAAGGATGGCGAGATCATCGGCAACATCATGTACACGAAAGCGTGGCTTGAGGACGAGAACGGTGAGCGTAAGGAGATACTCTCCTTTGGGCCGCTTTGCGTTGCTCCCGAATATCATAGGCAGAAGCTCGGCAAGATTTTGATTGAGCATTCCTTTGAGGTGGCACGCAAGATGGGTTACGACGTGAACATCAATTTCGGCAATCCGGGCAACTATGTCAGCCGTGGATTTGTGAGCTGCAAAAAGAAGAACGTGAGCTTTGTCGTGGACGGCAATTTTCCGACGGCTTTGCTTGTGGCAGAGCTTGTTGCAGGCGCGTTTGACGGCAGAAAGTGGATGTACATCCCTTCCACCGCCGCCGACTGCTGCGAGGACACCGCCGCTGTCGAAGCCTTTGACGCGACATTCCCACCCAAAGAAAAGAAGTGGATGCCGAGCCAAGAGGAATTCTATATCTATAGTCATTCTTCGGTAGTCAGATAAACGTAAAAACACCGCTGAGGTTTCTTTTACGATTCCTCAGCGGCAGTTTTTATCTCTTTTTGTAAATAACAAGCTCGGGTTTTTCTCCGTTAGGTAGAGTG
>JAZSRA010000079.1:0-7528 GCA_045538195.1 Eubacteriales bacterium
CCAACTTCCTTACGGCAGTGATATCCTCTACGTGGATGCCGCAAATCCCGACGATCCCGCTGATATGGAAAAATACATCACCATTTGGGAAAGATACAGAGATAATAAGGGCATAGACGAACCGCTTGTTACCGATAACGATTATGGATATAACTACACGGGTGTTTCGGTTATCCTTGACGAGAACGGAAACGCAATCGCAGAAATTCAGTACATACTCGATATGAGTGAAGTGAGAGCATACCTCAACTCCTTCCTTATCAATATGCTGCTTATCTCCTTTGCAATTATCGGTATTACCATTATCGTTTACATCTTCTTCGTAAGAAAGATGGTTACAAAGCCGGTTGGAAAGCTGACTGCCTTTACCAAGGAGATCACTAAAACGAGCAAATTTGAAAATCAGCGCATTGAGATAAAGACGGGTGACGAAATTCAGTCTCTCAGCGAATCCTTCAATTTTATGTTGGCTGAGCTTGAAAACTATATTGCCAACCTATCAAAAGTAACCGCAGAAAAGGAGCGTATCGGTGCCGAGCTCGATATTGCCAAGCATATTCAGGCATCTATGCTTCCTTGCATCTTCCCGGCATTCCCTGAAAGAAAAGAATTTGATATTTACGCCACGATGGAGCCTGCCAAGGAGGTCGGTGGCGACTTCTACGATTTCTTTATGGTGGATGATACGCACCTCGCCATCGTTATGGCAGACGTTTCGGGTAAGGGAGTTCCCGCAGCTCTGTTTATGGTTATCGGCAAGACCTTAATCAAAGACCATACCTCTCCCGGCAGAGATCTTGGCAAGGTGTTCACCGATGTCAACCGACTCCTTTGCGAGTCCAACAGCGAAGAACTGTTTATCACAGCTTTTGAGGGTGTGCTTGACCTTGTAACAGGTGAGTTTGTCTACGTGAACGCAGGACATGAAATGCCCTTTATCTGCAAGGCAGGCGGTGATTTTGAGCCTTATAAGATTCGTGCGGCATTTGTTCTTGCAGGTATGGAGGGTATGAAATACCGCGCGGGCTCGATGAGATTAGAGCCGGGAGATAAGATCTTCCAGTACACGGACGGTGTAACCGAAGCGACCAATCTCAAAAACGAACTTTATGGAATGAATAGACTTGGAGCGATCCTTAACAAAGTTAAGGGTGGCACTCCGAACGATATTCTTCCCGCAATAAAAAAGGATATAGACGAATTTGTAGGAGATGCCGACCAGTTCGACGATATTACAATGCTTTGCCTTGAATACAAGGCAAGAATGGAAACCAATGAGGAGGATGCCCAATGAAGGAGTTAACCCTTTCTGCAACTGTTGAAAATATTGAGACCGTTACGGAATTCGTCAATGCACAGCTTGAGTTGATGGATTGCCCCATCAAGGCGCAGATGCAAATTGACATAGCTATTGACGAGCTTTTCGGAAACATTGCTCATTACGCTTATAACACCGAAGTTGGTAGCGCAACCGTTCGAGTTGAGGTGAGCGAGGCTCCGTTGGCGGTTATTATCACATTTATTGATAACGGAGTTCCGTATGATCCGCTTGGCAAGGACGATCCGGATATTACGCTTTCCGCTGAAGAAAGAGAAATCGGTGGACTTGGTATCTATATGGTCAAGCAAAGCATGGATGAGATAACCTACGAATATAAAGACGGTCAAAACATTTTGAAGATCAAAAAGAACATCTGAGTATAATCTATCAGATTAAACGCTATCAAGAGGACGAAAAGGAAAATTGCTTTGAAAAATTTTGATTATTACGTTGCTTTAATTACCGCAACAGCCACCGAGGAAGCGGGAGTTATGCATATGTATAAGGATTGGAAACCTCTGAATTTAGAGGGAGATAGTCAGAAATACTATGAAACGGCGGTTGAGCGAAAAGGGAAGCGTCTGAAGCTTGTAGCCGCACGGCAAGACGAAATGGGTATGACCGCCGCGGGTGTGCTGACAATGAAGATGATCACCCTATTCAAGCCAAGATTTGTCTTTATGGTTGGAATAGCCGCGGGGGTTGCACATAGAAACTCGGTGGAACAAATATACGGAGATATTGTAATTCCCGACGTTGTATGGGATTATTCATCCGGTAAATTCGTATCAGCCAAAAGAGCGAGAGTATCCTATGGAGAGGTTGGCTTTATTCCTCGCCCGCGCTTTGTAAACACGGACGAGAGCTTAATTGCACTTGTAGAGCGAGCAATCGAGAGTCCTGACAATGAATTTCACGTACATATCGGTCCGATGGCTTGCGGTTCCACCGTGGTCGCAAACAGTGAGGTCGTAGATAAGCAGATTCATTCTCAATACGGAAATACGGCAGCATTGGATATGGAATCGTATGCCGTAATGTATGCGGTTGAGCAGGCTATACTTCCTAAACCCAAAGGACTGATTATTAAAAGTGTTTGCGATTACGCCGATGAAGAAAAATCGGATCAGTATCAGAGGTTTGCGGCATTTACAAGCTCTCAGTTTGCGAAATATCTGATTGAAAATTACTTACCCTGTCAGTGATAATTCAACGAATGCCGTAACAACGGAACAAACGATCAAGAAGTGAGTGGTGAAATATTATGAACGAACAGTTATTTAGAAAGAAGAGTGTAGATCGGGTATCCTCGCCCGAGCAACTGAATGAGTATATCCGCGTATCCAATCCCGGAGTTTGGATGGTACTGGCTGCGATTATTGTATTGCTTGTCGGCGCTATTGTTTGGGGTGTTGTAGGAACGTTGGATACCACCCTTTCCACCGTTGCCGTTGCAGAAAACGGTGAGGTAACAATTTATGTGAAAGAGACCGACATTGCTTCGGTTGAGAATGGTATGACCGTTCGCATCGGTGATAAAGAGGGAACCGTTACCGAGATTGCTTCATCTCCCGTGGCTGTTGACGGTACGTTTACCGACTACGCGCTTCACGTTGGAAATCTTGTAAACGGTGAGTGGGTATTTGCCGTAAAGGTCAGCGGTGATTTTGCCGATGGCATACATAACGCTGAGATCGTGATAGAGAGCGTTTCTCCTATATCCTTCATTCTGAATTGAGGTGGCGGATATGGGTAAGGCTACGAAACCGATCAAGCAACCCATAACGAAAGGCGCGGCTAAGGTTCCTGTCATTATGCAGATGGAAGCACTGGAATGCGGTGCGGCATCGCTGACGATGATCCTCGCCTATTATGGGAAATGGATTCCTCTTGAGCAGGTACGCGCAGATTGCGGCGTATCAAGAGACGGATCCAATGCAAAAAACGTATTAAAAGCCGCAAGGAGTTACGGACTTGTGGCAAAAGGCTACCGTTACGAGCCGGAGGATTTGAAGGCAAACGGAAAATTCCCCTGCATCATTCACTGGAATTTCAATCACTTTCTCGTGCTTGACGGATTTAAGGGCAACAAGGCGGTGCTAAACGATCCCGCAAAGGGCTGTTATACCGTGCCGATGGAGACTTTCGACAAATCCTTTACGGGTATTTGTTTGATGTTTGAGCCATCCGAGACATTTGAGCCGAGTGGCAAACCCAAGAGCATGCTTGCGTTTGCTAAAGCGAAGATGAAGGGGGCGGGTGTGGCAGTTGCATTTACGGTTATTACAACGGTGATTGCTTCGCTCATCGGTATCATTGAGCCCGCATTTTCTCGCATTTTTATCGACCGATTGCTGACGGGACAAAACCCCGACTGGTTCATACCGTTTATTTGGGCACTTGCCGCGCTATCGGGTATACAGATTATCATATCGTTTATACAAGCCGTATTTGCGGCAAGGATCAATGCGAAGATTGCCGCAGTTGGCAGCACCACGTTTATGTGGAAGGTGCTCCGAATGCCCATGGAGTTCTTCTCACAGCGAATGGCAGGCGATATCCAACAAAGAAAAGGATCCAATGCTTCTATCGCATCCAGCCTTGTAAATACCTTTGCACCTATCGTGATTGAGGCGTGTATGATGGTATTTTATTTGGTGGTTATGATTCGATACAGCGTACTTTTGACATTGATCGGAGTAGCTTCTATCTTTATCAATATGTTCGTTTCTCGCTTTATTTCAAAGAAGAGAGTCAATATTACCCGTGTTTCTATGCGTGACGCAGGAAAACTTGCGGGTGCTACCGTTGCAGGAATTGAAATGATCGAGACGATCAAGGCAAGCGGCGCTGAAAACGGCTTTTTTGAAAAATGGGCTGGCTATCAGGCGAGCGTAAATACCCAAAAGGTCAGGTTTGCAAAGCTCAATCAGTATCTCGGTCTGATACCCCAGTTAGTATCCTCTCTTACGAACACGGCAGTATTGATTGTCGGCGTGTATTTGACGATCGAGGGACAGTTTACAATCGGTATGGTAATGGCGTTCCAAGGCTTCCTCGGTTCCTTCCTCTCACCCGCTCAAACACTGATTTCGGCAGGTCAGACCTTGCAGGAAATGAGAGCGGAAATGGAACGTATCGAGGACGTTATGCAGTATCCTCCCGACGTGACCTGCTTGAACGATACGGAGCTTGACGAGAATGCAGAGTATGACAAGCTCTCGGGCAACGTGGAGCTTCGTAACGTAACCTTTGGCTACTCCCGTCTTGCAGAGCCTCTGATCCGCGATTTCAACCTCACCTTGAAGCCGGGTAGCCGTGTTGCTTTTGTCGGCACGTCGGGTTGCGGAAAGTCAACTATTTCAAAGCTCATTTCGGGACTTTATCAGCCTTGGAGCGGAGAGATTTTGTTTGACGGAAAGCCTATAACTCAAATTGACAGAAGCGTGTTTACGGGTTCTCTCGCGGTCGTTGACCAGGATATTATTCTTTTTGAGGATACCATTGCAAACAATATCAAGATGTGGGACTCCTCCATTGAGGACTTTGAAATGATTATGGCAGCCCGTGACGCACAGCTCCACGAGGACATTATGCAGCGTGACGGCGGTTATAACTACAAGATCACCGAGGGCGGCAAGGATTTCTCGGGCGGTCAGCGTCAGAGAATGGAGATTGCCCGCGTACTCGCGCAGGATCCCACGATCATTATTCTTGACGAAGCAACCTCGGCTCTTGACGCCAAGACAGAATATGAGGTCGTCAAATCCATCAAGGACAGAGGAATTACCTGTATCGTGGTTGCTCACCGTCTTTCCACCATTCGTGACTGTGACGAGATCATTGTTATGGATCACGGCAACGTGGTAGAGCGCGGTACACACGATGAACTTTACGCTCTCGGCGGCTTCTACACGAAGCTTGTTTCGAACGATTAAGGAGGTAGCACGAACAATGAAGTTATCTATGATTTCAAATTTGAGTGGTTCGTGCCGAAATTCGTGCGTTGCCCGAATTTCCAAAGCAGATAGGAGGGCGGCATATGGGATGGTTTGATGAACAAATAAGACTCAGAAAGAAAAACGACGACTCGGTGTTCGAGGAAGCCTTTGTCGGAATGGCTGATGCGGTTCTCGGCTCAAAAATGTCGTCCGCGTTCACGAGCGACGAAGCCAAGGCTCAAGGCGCAATTGAAGAGATACTGAAATTCTATAAGGTAAAACAACGCGAGGTTCCCGATTCTGTCAAGGGATTGAACGACAGATTGGAATATTTGCTCCGTCCGCACGGCATTATGCGTCGAAACATCAATCTTGAAAAGGGTTGGTATAAGGACAGTATCGGAGCCGTACTTGGTACGCGGAAGGATGATGGAAGTATCGTTGCGTTTATTCCCAAAGGACTCTCCGGATACGTTTACTTTGATGCGCCCACGGGTAAGTGGGTGAAGCTGTCGAAAAAGACGGAAGCTCTCTTTGAAGATGAAGGAATTTGCTTCTATAAGCCGTTTCCTCTTACCAAACTGACAGTAAGAACGCTGATGCGTTATATTTTGAACACACTTTCCACGGCAGACTTTGTGTTGGTTATACTCGCAACTCTTGCGGTATCACTCATTGGTTTACTCTCCCCGAAGCTTAACAATCTCTTAATGGGTACGATCGTTGAAAGCGAAAGTATGCGGCTGCTCTTCGGCATAACTATCTTTATGGTGTGCGTAACGATATCCTCGCTGCTCATCCGTGCAGTAAAGACACTGATTATGACGAGAATCAACACGAAGATGGATCTGTCGGTACAGGCGGCAACGATGATGCGTGTGCTGTCACTCCCCGCAGACTTCTTTAAGCAATATAGCGCAGGTGAGCTTTCCAGCAGAGCGCAGTATATTCAGTCTCTCTGCTCGATGCTCATTTCCACAGTACTCAATACGGGACTTACTTCCATCTTCTCGCTGATATATGTATCGCAGATTTTTGAGTATGCTCCCGCACTTGTTGTGCCTTCGCTGTTGATTATTTTTACTACCATCTTGTTTTCTCTGATTACGACGTTCTATCAGATGAAGTATTCAAAAAAACAGATGGAAATTGCTGCCGAGGAAAGCGGTATGAGCTACGCTCTGATTACGGGCGTACAGAAGATAAAGCTTTCGGGTGCGGAAAAAAGAGCCTATGCAAGATGGTCGAAGCTCTATGCGAAACAAGTAGAGCTGACGTATAATCCGCCTATGTTCCTGCGTGCGAATGGCGCGTTCTCTTCGATCATATCCCTTACAGGTGCTCTCGTAATGTACTTTATGTCGGTTCAAAGCGGCGTTTCGGTGGCCGATTACTACGCTTTTAATACCGCATACGGTATGGTCAGCGGCGCGTTTATGTCCCTTGCCGGTATTGCCACCACCATTGCTCAGTTTAAGCCTATTTTGGAAATGGCAAAGCCGATTATGGATGCAGTTCCAGAGGTTTCAGAGGGCAAGCTGGTGATCGACCGTCTTTCCGGCGGTATTGAGCTGAACAATGTCTCCTTCCGTTACAATGAGAATATGCCCCTCGTGGTAGATAATCTCTCGCTCAAGATCCGTCCCGGTCAGTACGTGGCTATTGTTGGTGCTACGGGATGCGGAAAATCTACGCTGATGCGTATTATGCTCGGATTTGAAAAGCCGGGGAAGGGTGCCGTGTACTATGACGGAAAGGATCTCAGCGGTATCGACCTCAAATCCTTGCGCCGCAAGATCGGTGTTGTGATGCAGAACGGTAAGCTTTTCCAAGGCGATATTTTCTCAAACATTACCATATCCGCGCCGCAGCTCTCTATGGATGAAGCTTGGGAGGCGGCTGAGATGGCGGGAATTGCCGAGGATATCCGAAGAATGCCGATGGGAATGCACACCATTATCTCCGAGGGCTCGGGCGGTGTTTCGGGTGGTCAGCGTCAGCGCTTGATGATTGCTCGTGCTATTGCGCCGAAGCCAAAGATTTTGATGTTTGACGAGGCAACGAGTGCCCTTGATAATCTTACGCAGAAGATCGTTTCCGATTCTCTCGACAAGTTGAAATGTACCCGTATTGTGATCGCACACCGCCTCTCTACCATCAGACAGTGTGACCGTATCATCTATCTCGAAAAGGGACAGATCGTTGAGGACGGTACCTATGACGAGCTGATTGCGAAGAACGGAAAATTTGCCGAGCTCGTTGAAAG
>JAZSRA010000129.1:0-3115 GCA_045538195.1 Eubacteriales bacterium
TGCGGGGGCTGCTGTGTATATTGGGGTTGAGGACTCGCCTGCTGTACGGGCGGTGCCTGAGTATGTATCGGGGTCTGCTGAGGGGGAGGCTGCTGCCTCTGCTCCTGTACGGGTGGAGGAGCTTCCGTCTTTATCTCTGCCGTTGGCGGAGGAGCTTCCGTCTTGACCTCTGCCGTTGACGCATCGGCGGGCTCGTCCTTGCTTGACGCTCCGCATTCGGTGCAGAACGCCACGCCCTCCTTCAGTTCAGCCCCGCATTTCTTACACGTCCGTGTTGCGGGAGCAGCTTCTTGTTTTACTTCCTTTTTTTCCGTGTTGTTATCGGCAGGAGCCTTTGCGCCGCATTCGGTACAGAATGCTACGCCATCCGGAATATCCTTGCCGCACGCAGTACAAAATCTTGCCATTTCGTCACCTCAATTCTTTCTGTGGGTAAAATCAATTATTTCTCCGTCAAGGTGTACTCGCTCTCGTCGAACATACTCTTAACGGTGGAAAGGGATGCGCCGTCGTAGGAGTCATCATACTCATACACGGTAGTTCCGTCGAACTTCATTTCGTTGAGCGTTCCCATAGTTTCTTTCTTATGGGTCATAAATTTCTCGGCATCCTCTGCGGAATCAAACTTATAAACGTAATAAGCAGACTTCAAATACGTTTCGCCAAACTCAAAAACCTTGTAGCTTACCGTCCAGTTTGTATTGGGCTTGGGGTTGGGATTGGTGGTTTCCTTAAAGGTCATAACGTACTTGACGTCGTCCTTATTTTCTTCGCCTCCGTCGTTGTTCTCGCCGCTTTGGGAAACGCCGGGGTTATCCTTATCGGGATCGGTTGTGTTGTTATCTCCGCAAGCTGCGAGGGAAAGAAGCAACATTGCCGCAAGTAAAATCGCCAATAATTTTTTCATTGTAAATTCCTCCGTATTATTATTTTTTGAATAGCACACACGGGCGGTCGGCGGTGTTGCCAACCGCCCGTGGTGGTTTGGGGTTTGGTATTTATTCTGTGGGAAGATCATAAACGGAAGAGATGGAAGGCACGTTATTCACAGAAATATAGTTAACAACGTAGTTAATCTCCGTTTCGGGGGTTTCGAGCTTAGTTCCCATAACTACATCCAAGGTCATAATCGTCTGTTCCTTAACAAACACACCCGTTGCCTTATCGATCCAAAACTCATAGGTGTTGCCGAGCACATCCTCGTCCGATTGATATTTCACGCAATCAAAGCCTTCAACGGTTTCAGTGCCGACCTGCTTGTAATCGGAAAGGTTTTCGATGTAGAAGATAATACCTCCGAGGAAGTCAGCTTGATTCTCCATAAAATCAAGGATTGAAGTGGAACGAGAGGTTCCTTCATATGTTAAGTCTATAACATCCTCCTCACGCTCGAATCTCTTTTCCATAAGAGTATCGCCATCCATATAAGCATACTCGCCATCTTCACCGTTCCAGATCAACAAGCCTTCGCCGTCGTAGATGATCTCCATTTCGCCATCCGGTTCGTTATCATCGTACACAGTACCTTTGATGTGAAAAGGCTTGGTGTACCATTCGGTAGAAACGGTAACGTCGTTACTACCGTTTCCGTTGGTTTCACCGTTATTATTTTCACCACTATTGTTGTTCTCGCCACCATTCTGCGAGGTGCCGGGATTGTCACCGTTGGGATTCTCGTTATTTCCAAGATCACAAGCAACAAGTGCGAATACCATCATCAAAGCGATTAAAAGTGCAAATATTTTTTTCATTGTAATTTCCTCCGTTAATTAAAATTTGTCAGAAGTCGAAAATGAGTTCTTTTGGTTCGGTTTTTCGGGGTATCATCCCGTCGTTTTCGTTTTTGGGTTAGGGGCATTCTCTTGTTCATTCCATCAATCATCCCCCTCCTTAGGTTTCCTCTTGCTTGCGCATTCGCGGCAGATCCCTTCTTCCTCGCAGAAGCAATCGTCGCACACACGCTTTCCGCAAACGGAACAGCGATTAAAGGAAAGCAAGACCTCCTTGTTCGCCCGATCATACGCGCTTGCATGGTCGCTTTGCCAAATCAGCTCTCTCGCACGCCGCTCGGACTTTGAGATGAAAAACTTGGCTTTGAACGGCGGTTTGTAAGGATAGGTTACGGTCTTAACCGCTGTGCCGCATGAGTCGCAAAAGAAGGTGAATTTGAAATCTTCAAGAGTTGAGCCATCCTCAAATTTCTTGGTTACAGGCTCCAACATTCTCGCTCCTCCTTTCTTGATTCTGTTCTTTTTTGCTTTCGTGCCCTCATTATACACGTTTTTTTACGATTTGAATACCTACTTGTGGTAGGTAAAGTGGTAGGTATTCCGAAGTTTTTTCAAAAAAAGTAGGTAAAACGGTAGGTATCGGCTGATTTTTACCAAAATATGACAAAAGAGCAGCCGATTTCTCGACTGCTCTCAGTTTTGCGTTTTTTATTCTTTTTTGCTTAGTTTTGAGTCAATGATCTCGAACAAAGCGTTCTTGTTTGCGACTCCGAACTTGGCATATACTCGTCCGGCATAGTCCTTTACGGTATTGACGGTGATGCCGAGGTAGTATCCGATCTCGCTCTGCTTTTTGCCCTTAAGCAATTCACGGAACACCTCAAGCTCTCGGTCGGTGAGCATCTGCGCTTCCTCCGTACCCTCAATAATGCGATCAATTTCCTCGTCGGTGTATCTCGTCTTGACGATCTTCTGCTCTGCTGCAGCTTCGGAGTTTGCCGCCATTTGTGCGGCTTGCGCTTCAGCTTCGGCTTTTTTCTTTTTGTTATAGATAAAGAACCAAACCGCGCCGCCCGACATCAAAAGGAGGACGGCGGAGATCACGATCACGAAAGCGGTGGGAAACTCGGATGGAAGCGTGACTGCTATCGGTTCGTAAAAAGCATAGTAGGTTACGTTCTCGTCGGTCATAAAGCTCGCGCCGTCGGTGAGCTGTTCGCCTCCACCATTTGCAAGCGTGAACCATCCGACAAAGGTATACCCCGCACGTTCAATAACCTCAGGGAGAGAAAGTGCTTCGCCAAAGGACTGCTCTGCTTCGGTCTTATTATAGCCAAAGTCGAAGGTTATCTTATAGGTATTTGGGGTATATACTGCATAAATGT
>JAZSRA010000093.1:0-3266 GCA_045538195.1 Eubacteriales bacterium
GTCGCTTCGGTTACACCGTCGGTATAGTGGAAGAGCTTGTCTCCCTCAGAAAGAGTAATTCTCCCCTCGGTGAATTTCGTTTCTTCCATACCCGCAAGCACAAAGCCCGGCTTTACCGCAAGGGGCTCGTAGGAACCGTCCTTGCGGCAGATAAACGGTGCATCGTGTCCTGCGTTCACGTAAACAAAGTCTCCCGTATCCAGATCCAGCACACCTTCAAACGCTGTAATAAACAAGCCCTCACTATTGGACTGACAAAGAAGCTCGTTGACCTTAGTGAATATTGCGCCGAGATCTCTGTCGGGCGTGGTGTGATCTTTAATCAGTGTTTTACCTATCACCATAAACAGTGCCGCAGGGACGCCCTTGCCCGATACGTCTGCAATAACGAGTGCAAGATGCCTTTCGTCCACCATAAAGAAATCGTAGAAATCGCCTCCAACCTCTTTTGCGGGAGTCATACTCGCGAAAATGTCAAATTCATCGTGCTCGGGAAATGCGGGAAAAATGCTCGGTAGCATTGAGGTTTGGATATGGTGTGCAACGTTCAGCTCTGTGGAGATGCGCTCGGCCTCACGTGCTGCCTTGCCTTGCTTGATAAGAAGTCCTCTCGTTCTCCTTGAAAGTGTGCTGCATATCAGATAAACAACGCACAAGATGCCTGCTCTCGGCAAATAATAGAACTCGAATGCATGCAGATAAATACTGCGTCCTTCACCTCTGAGATACGCAAGTCTTCCGGAAAGATTATCGTATTCTTCGATATAATTTCCCAAAATATTTCTGTCCCATTCTCCAAACACGATTCCGGCGTAAAGCGATGCAAGCATCATAATAAGCGTTGCTATCAAGGCAAAACGAGCAAATTTCGGTGAGTAATAATGACAGGCAAGTATAACGGGACAAGCCCACGCCAAAACCAAGTGTCTGGGCATAGCCACCGACATCATTGCAATCACAAGAACGAAAAACAGAAACAGTATGTAGCGGAGGATGCTGCTTGGAATATGAGCAAACCGTTCGAGAAGCAAGGGGATGAGCAACAGCACGATGCTGATCGGCATAACCAGATTCATCAATGCATCGTCAACGATGAAGAAATCCAGAAGATTCAGTATCCATATCAAGACCGTAACAACGGCGGCAAACATCAAGCACCTTACCGTGTAATGGTTGGCGTTCTTTTCGTTTTCCTTGAATAAAGCTTGTTCCAGAACCTCACTTTTATCCTTCCTGCTCATAGAATTACTCTATGGTAAGAATGTCGGAGAAACCGGTTACTTCAAAAATTTCGGCAATCGTCTCATTCACATTTCTGATAATCATCTCGCCCTGCTTATTCATTACCTTCTGTGCTGCGAGAAGAACGCGGAGACCTGCGGAAGAAAGGTATTCAAGAGCCGCAAAGTTAAGCACGAGTTTCTCTACGCCGGAAATATTTTGTTTCAGTTCAGCCTCAAGCTGAGGTGCGGTGGTGGTGTCAAGTCTGCCGATCAGGTTGATGGTAAGCTCGGTTCCGTTAAGAGTTTTTTCGATGGTCATGGTTGTATTTCTCCTTAAATTTTTTTATTATATGAATGCGAACAGTATGAAGTTCAAAATGAACAGCACTGTGCAAATCCAAACGATTGGGTGTATTTCTTTGATTTTCTTGCGACAGATCTTGACGATACAGTAGGTGATAAAACCAAAAGCCATACCGTTAGAGATGTTGTAGCATAGGCACATGAATATTCCGGTAAAGAATGCGGGAATCGCTTCGTCAAGGCTACTCCAATCGATATCCTTAAATGACGACGCCATCATTATGCCTACGATCACGAGTACCGGAGCAGTTGCTGCAGCAGGTACAGCACTGACGAAGGTGCTGAGAAAAGCTGATAGGATAAAGCAGAGAGAAGTGATAACGGATGCAAAGCCCGTGCGTCCTCCCACACCGATTCCGGCAGCACTTTCGACAAAAGTGGTAGTGTTCGACGTTCCGATCAATGCGCCTATTGAGGTCGCTGTCGCATCAGCAAACAGGGCCTTATCAAATCGGGTTTTGAAGCCTTTTCCGTCTCCAGCTGCCAGTTCGTCCTCCATATTGAAGATACCTGCACGGACACCCGTTCCAATAAACGTTCCTATCGTATCAAACGTATCCATTATGCTGAACGCAAATATGACAACGAGGGTAAGAGGAAGTTTGCTCACATCCGTGAATAAGCTTAGAATACCGCCCTCTCTAAATATCGCAAGGAAGGTCGTAGGCAAAGCTTGACAAGCTTCCGAAAGGCTTACTGTTTCTCCAAAATTCGTTATGCCGAATGGGATGCCAATAAGCGTTGTTGCAATAATCGCAATAAACAAAGCACCCTTAACATTCATCAGCGTCAAAGCAATAGCAAGTAGCAATCCTATCATAAACACCCAAATTACGGGCGTGTTGAATGTTGCGATTGCCGGTACACCGGATGAAAAATCAATAAATCCGACGTTCAAAAAGCCGATGTATGCTACGAACAAACCGATTCCTCCACCGATTGCATTCTGCAAGCTTATGGGAATGGAGCGAATAATCATTTTCCGCGCCTTGGTTACGGTAATGAGAATATTGATTATTCCGCATATAAACACGATGGAAAGTGCTTGCTGCCAAGTAAATCCAAGTCCGAAGCAAACGGTATATGTAAAGAATGCGCCTGTCCCCATACCGGGAGCCTGGGCGTAGGGCACATTGGCAACAAGTCCCATTACCAATGTACCTATTACCGAAGCAATAATCGTGGCGAGGAAAACCGCGCCCCATTCCATTCCTGCTTTGGCAAGAACACTTGGGTTGATGAAAAGGATATATGACATTGCAAAGAACGTCGTTAATCCGGCAAGTATTTCAGTTCTAATAGTTGATCCAGATGAACGTATTTCAAAGTATCGTTCAATGAAATTTGGTTGACCTGCTTTCATTTTGCCTCCCCCTTATCTTCTGCCTTTACTCTGAAACGGGATCCCCTTGATTGCCACAACGCAAAGTGGCCTGCAATTCTTCGGGGAACACATCAATCGCGCTAACCAACACCTGTGTTTTTTCGTTGTACCAAAACAGGAATAATAAAGAAATAAAGTTGCTCCAAGACATTTTTCGTTTCTGAGTCTCGATGGCACAGTATGTCTGTCTCGAAATGCCTATAATATTGCTGACCTCATCTTGGGACAAGCCGAGCTTCGCTCTTAACGCAGGCAAATTGTCTGTCATAATTTTAAGCAAATTTTCTTTATTCAGA
>JAZSRA010000090.1:0-2006 GCA_045538195.1 Eubacteriales bacterium
ATTTCTGCAACCGTTACCTGCTGACGATCGAAACCGCCCGCGGCGGCTTTTACGGCGGCGGCTGTTCGACCTTCACGCGCGCAGCCAACTACGGCCAAGCCACAGGCCCGCTGCCAAACGGCAAGCGCATGGGCGAGCACCTCTTCGGCGATTCGATCGGCGCCACGCCGGGCCGCGATACACAAGGCCCCACCGCGCTCCTAAATTCCTGCCTCTGTTTCGACCAGACGCTGCCGACGAGCGGATTTATTTTAAACGTCAAGTTCGACAAAGCCCTCTTCGCCACCCCGACCGGCATGGACGCGTTTGAATCGCTGGCGAAAACCTACTTCGCCGGCGGCGGCCAGCAGCTTGCGGTCGCGGTCGTTGACCGCGAGGCGCTCCTGGATGCGCTCGACCACCCCGACGACCACCGCGATCTGATCGTGCGCGTCGGCGGCTTCAGCGCTTACTTCGTCACCTTGTGCCGCGCGCTGCAGGAAAATATCATCGCCCGCACAAGCCTTTGAGTATCATAAAAAAGAACGGCACAAACGGCGGAGCTTCACAAACAAGCCGCACTCCCGGCAAGATGATCTGCCGGGAGTGTTTTTGCATCGATTACAATTATGTGACAGGATGAGCGGAGTAATAGGAACCGTTCGGAAAACAAGAATTTATGGAGCAATGTCCATAATTTTATTAGTTTGCAACTTTAAGTTGCAAAAACGCAAATATAGGTTGGTAGATTTTGTTTTGTCCGTGTTGTATAATTAGTTGTGTAAAGGAGGTAAGGTATATGAGCTTTGCAGAAAATCTGAAACAACTAAGAAAAGAGAAACAATTATCGCAGGAGGAGTTAGCGGAGATTCTTGACGTGAGTCGTCAAGCCGTTTCAAAATGGGAACAAGGAATTGGCTATCCGGAAGTAGAAAAGTTATTGTTGCTTTCAAATAAATTGAGTGTTTCGCTTGACAGCTTAATGGAAACGGAGATTGCGCAAAACTCCAATACTCAAAAGCAGAATGTAACAGGAACAATCACGATAACATCACCAATTGAACGTGTAATTGCTACTTGTCATAAGGTTGTGTCTTCTCAAAAAATGTCCAGTGGAAAATCATCGCCACAGTATGCACTTTTCGGTAAAAGTGAAGGAAACGGATTTTTCGGTGACGAACCAACGACTTTTTTAGGCTGGTATGCGAACGAAAATGATATTTCAAAAGAAATCATGGAAATTCATGATGCAATTGTTCATGGGATAGCGACATATACTTTGAAGTACAGTGTTCGAACGAAAAAAAGGTTGCTTGGAATGAAAATAGAATTAGAATAGCAAGCAGTCAAATTCCAATTTTGTCGAACTGAATATAAAATAAACTCCGGAGAAGATGTTTTCTTCTCCGGAGTAACTTCTTTATAGCTAATGACCTTTCCCTGAGGAGTTTTTTTATAAGCTTAAATAAAATCAAACGAAACGATATTTATATTCTTTGTATCGTCATCCCATATATCGATCGGAATAAGGGTGAGTTTATCGAATTTTTTATTTACATTCAAGTGATATGCACGCTTTCTGTTGTTTGTTACGTGCATAAGCTCTGTCTTTTCGCCGTCAAGTTCACCGATGAGCTTAAATTCTTTGCAGAGCGTTTTTGGCATATGCATCTGCGGACTGTTGATCATTCGGTTTGCACGGGTAGAATGAATACGTTCGCAATGACCACCCGGTAGAGTGTCACGGTTAATATCGCTGTCAAAAACAATATGAACGGATTCTATCTGCGAAGGCTCGAAACTGTAACTTATTTGCTCATTTTTACTTGCGGAATAAGCAAAATTCGTTTCGTCTGTGTCGTAAAGTCTGTGCTGTCTGTCCTGACCGTTTCTTATAACTTCGCTTTCGATATTCAACTTCGAATTTCTGCAAAGCTCCGAAACCTTTCTCATTTTTGACGGCAGGAAGCAGTCTTCATTAAGAAGAAGCGTCTGGAGCATATCTTTTCCGTCAAGATAAACATCGT
>JAZSRA010000049.1:0-37586 GCA_045538195.1 Eubacteriales bacterium
TGAATCTCAAAAAATTCGCTAAAAGAAAGTGGAGAGATAACCATCCCTCCGATTTCTTTGCTTTTATATCGCTTTTTTACTTCAAATACACCAAAACGCCCACCTTCGCTTCCGCGTGATGGGCGTTTTTCGACAGACTGACAGGAGCAACTTTGTGGCTCCTGTTTTAATTTTTTTGATTTTATTCTTCATCATAGGCTTTTGTTCCTTGCATTCGTCCTTTTTCGGCGAAGCCGTCGATCTCGCCACGGCAAAGCGCGCCGAAGATTCGATATCGAAGCCCCTTGTTTTCGCGTTCGAGAGAATGGAGCAGCTGCTTCATTTCCTCTCTCTCGGTTGCCTTGTCGGCAGGGCAGGGCGAGGAGATGACCGGCATAGGGTTCTTTTTGACGAACTCCTTGACCTCCTTTTCGGGCATATATATCATAGGCCTGATCAGCTTGATACCGACGCGGGATAGGTAGGTCACGGGAGAAAAGCAACCAAGCCTGCCCTCATAGAAAAGATTCAGCATAAAGGTCTCGACCACGTCGTCGAAATGGTGACCAAGAGCCACCGAGGTGCAACCAAGCTCCTTTGCGGCGTTATGGAGCGCGCCGCGACGCATCTTAGCGCAGAGAGAGCAGGGATTCTTTTCTTTTCGGACCTCAAAAATTATTTTATATATTTCGGTGGGAACGATATGGTAGGGGACGTCAAGCTCTTGACAGAGCTTTTTGATCGGCTCAAAGTCCATGCCGCCCTCAAATCCCATATCGATGGTTATGGCGATAAGCTCGAACTTTTTGGGGTAGAATCGACGCAATTCCGCCATGGCGCAGAGGAGGGTAAGGGAGTCTTTACCTGCCGAGACACCGACGGCGATCTTGTCACCATCTTCTATCATATTGTAATCGTCAATTCCTCGGCGTGTATAGCTGAGAAGGCGTTTCATATTTTCCATATAATCGTTTCCTTATTTAAATTGCTCAAACGAGCATGTGTTATAAATTTCCCCGGCGTCGGAGGAAAGGACTTTTTTCGCCGCGTCCTCACGAGAGCTGTGGAGAAACAGATTTCGTGTGACTGTGACGCCCGAAGCTCCGCCTTTGACTGAGCGGACAAGCACCATCGAAGGCTCGCTATCCTTTGTGGCACATACGAAAGTCATTATTTTAGGTTCAAGCTTGTTGTTGCGTAGTGCGGCGATGAGATCGACCAATCTGTCGGGTCTCCAAACGCAGTAAAATCTGCCGCCGTGCTTGAGAAGTCTTGACGCGCAGGCGCAAAAATCTCCGATGTCGCCACAGACCTCGTGGCGTGCGATGAACTTTTCGTCGTGCATATTTCGCTTTCCGCTATCGACCTTCATATATGGCGGATTTGAGACTACGAAGTCAAGCTCTTGGCCTATATTGACCGATCTTAAATCGCGTACGTTGGCAGAGAGGGGGACTATACGCTCGGATAAACCGTTAAGCTCAGCATTCTGTGCTATAAGGGAGCAGAAGCTCTCTTGAACCTCCACGGCATAGATCTTAGCCGCCTTGTCACGGTTGCAAAGCAGAAGAGGAATGATGCCCGTGCCGCTGCCGAGGTCTGCGCCAATATTGTTCTTACCGCCGACGGTAAATGCCGATAGAAGGTAAGCGTCAGTACCAAAGGTAAGACCGTTTTCGTTTTGTATCAGTTTTAAATTATCGTTGATCTCGGTGATTTTTGACATAGGACTCCTTTCGGCAGTGTGATTTCAATTTTTGATTTATCTATGAGTTTTATTTATGTTCATTTCTTGCCCGCGTCGGCAAGAAACGAACCAAAGAAACGCCGCACGGAGGATAGGGGCAGGTTCTAAAAATCCGCAAAAGACGACATTAAAAATTAAATCAAAGGCGGATTTTTTGAACAGCCCCTCCCCCGTGTCCCCCAACCCCATTGGGTTGAAATAGTGGGGTAAAGATTATAGCCATATTAAACTTTTAATTTCAACAAGGCTTTCCCTTCGGGAAAGGTCGCTTCGCGACAAAGCTTTAAACTTTAATAAGATTACGGCTACGGCTCGTAATTATAAGAGGGGTTTCACCTCTATAAATCCATAATCTCTTTTCGTCGGCTATGCCGACAGGAGAGGGGTTTCTTAAGGGGAGAGGATGTCGCAGGGCGAGAAAATGCGGCATGTTCGCTTTTTTTCGCACAAGACCCTCTCTCCTTGAGCGGCGTTTCTTTTGTAACTTTTCTTTCCGCTGGTGGAAAGAAAAGTTAGTATCAAACCCACGCCTAAACAATCAAAACAAACGCCGAGCCAACTCGGTGGCTCGGCGTCAGCTCAATTAAGCTTTAATTATTCCTCAACGGGAGCGCTAACGGGGCAGGTCTCTGCGCAGTTGCCGCAACTAATGCAAGTGTCTGCATCAATTACGTAAATGCCGTCACCCTCAGTGATGCACTCTACGGGACAATCAGCTGCGCAAGCACCGCAAGCGATGCAATCTGTAGTAATCTTGTATGCCATGGTTATGTACCTCCATTTTTTGATATGTTAATATTGTATCACAAATCTTCGCCATTTTCAACTGTCTTTACAAAAAAAACTTAACAAATTTTTGTGAAAATTTTATGCAGTTTCGACAAAATTCGGGAGTTAGCATAGGCTAATTCGACGAATTTTTTTATTTTGTTTTTGAAACAACTATTAATTAATACTGTATTATTCTTCTTCGTCAGATTTCTTTCCTCTGCTGATGAGAGTAACGTCGTCACGCTTGTAGAGGGCTGGAGGGGCGTCGGGCTTGTCCTTGAGACGAACCTTGATAGTTCCTGCCAAAGCGTTTGCCTCGGTCACAACTCCTACGCCGTCCTTGGTTTTGACGGTGGAGTCTACGGGAGGAGTCTTCGCGCCTTCCTCGGCGTAAGTCTTGTATTCGTACTGGAGACAGCACATAAGTCTGCCGCAGCAACCCGATATTTTGCCCGAATTAAGTGAAAGATTTTGCTCCTTTGCCATCTTGATCGATACCTGAACAAAATCCGAAAGGAACGTGGCGCAGCAGAGGGGTCTGCCGCATGCACCAAGACCGCCCATGATCTTTGCCTCGTCACGAATACCTATCTGACGAAGCTCTATGCGTGTCTTAAAGACGCTTGCAAGATCCTTTACAAGCTCACGGAAATCAACTCGGTTCGCCGAGGTGAAATAGAAGAGAAGCTTTGAGTTATCAAAGGAATACTGAGCCTCAATAAGCTTCATGTCAAGCTCGTGATTGCGTATCTTTTCCTGACAGATCGCAAACGCCTCCACCTCCTTTTCCTTATTGGCGGCATTGCGCTCAATATCGTCTTTTGTGGCAACTCTCACTACCTGACGTAAGGGAAGCACCAAGGAGGTCTCCTTGACTGTCTTGTCCCCAAAGGCTACCTCTCCGAACTCAAGTCCGCGAGCGGTGTCTACGATAACGTAATCGTTATTTTTGACGTTCAGCTCTCCGTGATCAAAGTAATATATCTTGCCGCCGGGCTTAAAGCGCACGCCCGTGACGTGTACGCGAGGGGTGTCGTCCTCTACTTCTATGATCTCATCCTCGATAGCGACCACTATCTCCGGGGTCTCGTCAATTATATCGCCAACGGCAGAAAGATCAAGATTCTCTGCCGCCGCGATGTTTTCCTCAAAGGACACTTCGGCTGCAGGAGCGTTGGTCGCGTTGTCGCGGTTATGCTTGTCTCCGTGACCCTTTCTGCCTCTGTGTCTGTCGCGACGGTTGCGCTTTTCTACGCCTGCCTTTGCGCTGCCTTCCGCAGAGGGGGGAGCGGAGGTAACAGTCTCCTTGACGGCTTCCTTTGCACTCTCCTTTACAGACTCCGCACCGATAGCGGCGCCGCCCTCGGCGACGTCATTCTTTTTCTTTATATAGTAAGGCTTTCTTCTGTGATGCTTATTGTGATTGCCGCCTGGCTTTTGAGGTCTTGTTTCTTTATCCATAATAAACCAACCTTTTTCAGAATATATTTTGAATATTGTTGACGGGGATGTGCCTTGTTGATAATGCAAGATTATATCAGTCCCGCTCTCTGCATCATGTAAGTGAGAGTAAGTCTGACGTTAGAGTTTTCCTCGAGATCGTCCTTTGCTCGGCTTGCCGCGTCGTAAAGCGATAGCAACGCGTGGGATGTAAAGCGGGTCGAAAGCTCCAGTGCCTCCTCGGCATCCTCGTAGAAACAGAGAGGAGCGTTTTCGCTTTTCTTTAAAAGCAAAAGGTCGCGAAGCGCGTGCTGTAAAAGCGAGAGCTTGCTTCTCACGTCCTGCCTCTTTTTGCCGAAATCGGGGATCGCTCCAAGAGCCGCCGCGCGATTTGAGCTGAGAAGAAGTGAGATAAGCTTTTTTACATCTTTTCGGCTCTCAAAAAGATTTGAACGCGCCTTGGCATCCAGAAGCTCCAGAGCGTAGCCTATCCGTCCGTCAGAGACGAATAAAAGGGTATTCCAATCCTCGGCACTGTTTTCCCGAAGCTTTGCGGCGCGAGGATCGTTTGAGAGAAGATAGGACTCTATCTGAGATACGTCGAGACGCGTGGTCCTTAAAGTGGGAGCGCGGGAACGGATAGTTTCCAGCAGACTCACAGAACCCTCGCAGAGTAGGAAAAAGAGAACGTATTCGGGCGGCTCCTCAAGGGAGAGCAGAAATGCGTTCTGCGCCTGCTCGGTCATAAGGTCTGCGTTTTCGATGATATAGACTTTTACAGAGAGATCGTTTGGTGCGGTATACATATCCTCTTTAAGAGTGCGGACGGTCTCGACACCGATGGTAACTCTGTCATCCTCAAGACCAATGATCCTTACGTCGGGAGATTTGCCGGAAAGTATTTTTCGGCAGGAAAGACATTCTCCGCAGGGAACGGCGCGCTTCGTAAGATCTCCGAAAAGGTCGGGTTGAGCCGTCCTCTCCCTTATCTCACATTCGATAGCCGCCGTTACGCTTAAAGCGACGTTGTGTCTGCCGCTGCCCTTAGCGCCCTCAATGATATAAGCGTGTGAAAGGTGATTCTCGGCAACGTCCTTTCCCAGACGAGCTTTAAGAGCATCGTTTCCCAAAATAGCAGGGAAATATACACATCCGTCTGTCAATGCCAAGCCACCTCCCAAATCAAAAATAAACAATAATTCATAATATTATATCATAAAAACGAGCTTTTGTCAACAACGAGTTTGCAAAAAGCACCTTTTGAAATGCAAAAAGCACCTTTTGAAATCGGCGGTCTTTCTCCTTTTGGGCTGAGACAAAACAATACATAAGTTTTGGAAAAATGCCAAAAAAAGTGAAAAGCTGTGTTTAGTTGTGAATTTTGCTTTATATTGATATGTATATTTAGGTGATTTGTGCATTGACATAAGTCCTAAAATGTGTTATAATATTAGAGTATTATAATGCGTGCTTGAAATTGCCGCCCCGAAAAAATTTGCGAGGAGCAGACGATGAATAAAAAATCATTGACAGATAGAATATCTCTCTTTTCCTCGGGAGACGAAAAAAGAGCGCAGGAATGGCTTGGCGTTCACAGGGAGGGCGGTTCTTACGTCTTTCGTGTGTGGGCACCGTCGGCAGACGGCGTTTTCGTCGTAGGTTCGTTCAATTCTTGGGAAAAGACTTGCCCCATGACGTCATTAGGCGGCATCTGGGAGGCAAGGTTGCCTGTTGACTCGGCGAGCGAGGGAGATATTTACAAGTACCTGATAATCAACGGCGAGAGGGAGATATACAAATCAGACCCGTATAGCTTTAAAATGGACGTTTCCCCTCATTGTGCCTCGGTCATCGCGGAAATAGACGGTTACAGATGGCGTGACCGCGGCTGGATGGCGCAAAGGCGCGAGACGGCGGAGATGGGGATATATTCACAGCCCTTGAACATATACGAGCTGCATCTCGGCTCGTGGATGCGAAAAAAGGGAGGCGAATGGCTTTCGTACGGTGAGATAGCCGACGAGCTTGCGCCCTACGTCAAGCAGATGGGATATACCCACGTAGAGCTGCTTCCCGTATCCGAGCATCCCTATTACGGTTCGTGGGGGTATCAGACAGGCGGATATTTCTCACCTGCGTCAAGATACGGCGAACCCAAGGAGTTTATGCGCTTCGTGGACGTTATGCACCGTGCCGGAGTGGGAGTTATCCTCGACTGGACCCCCGCACATTTTCCAAAGGACGAGTTCGGTCTTTACGATTTTGACGGAAGTCATCTCTACGAATCCGAGGACGAAAAAAAGCGTGAGAACAAATCATGGGGAACGGTGTCCTTCGATTGGCAAAGAGGCGAGGTGGTATCCTTCCTTATATCAAACGCGCTTTATTGGATAGAAAAATACCATATCGACGGCATCCGCGCAGACGCGGTATCGTCAATGATATATCTTGATTACGATAAAAAAGAGGGCGAATGGACTCCCAACAAGCTTGGAACCAATCGCTGTATTGAGGCAATAGCCTTTATTAGAAAATTAAACCGAACGGTCAAGGAGCTTTATCCCTCGGTCATGATGATAGCCGAGGAATCAAGCGCGTGGAGCGGCGTGACCTCTTTTGAGGGAGACGGTCTTGGGTTTGATCTGAAATGGAATATGGGCTGGATGAATGACACGCTGACCTACGCGGTTACCGATTTTGGCGAAAGAACCACGAAGCATGAAAAGCTGACCTTCCCATTGACCTACGCATTTGACGAGAACTTTATCCTGCCAGTCTCTCACGACGAGGTAGTACAAGGCAAGAGGTCGTTTCTTGACAAGATGCCGGGCGACTATTGGCAGAAGTTCGCGGGGGCGCGGCTTTTCGAGGCTTTGCGAATGACAAGCCCCGGCAAAAAGCTTGCTTTTATGGGCAGTGAGATAGGACAGTTCCGAGAGTGGGATCACGACGGTGAGACCGAATGGTTTCTGCTTGATTACGAGTCCCACTACCGACATCAGCTCTACCTTGCCGATCTGAACAATTTTTATCTTGCTCAACCCGAGCTTTGGCAGATGGATAGCGGATGGGACGGATTTCGGTGGATAGAGCCTGACGACAGAGATCGGAGCGTGATCTCCTACAGACGAATCGCCGAAAACGGAAACGAGCTATTGGTAGTTCTCAACTTTATGCCGAAAGCATATAACGAGTTTTTCTTGCCCGTCCGACGGGAGGGAGTATACGAGGAGATATTCAACTCCGACGACGTGCGGTACGGCGGTAGCGGATTGGTGAACACTGGAGCCGAGCTTATGAGCCGCCCAAATCCCTGTTTGACTTTGGGCAGAGCGGCAGAGGAGATCTGCCCGTGGGTGGTAAGGCTCAGATTGCCGCCTCTCGGCGCCGCAGTCCTGCGACTGAAGCGAAAAAGATTCGAGGATGACTGATGATCGTTTGAAAGTTTTTGACAAGCATTAAATTAAAGAAGCTTGTCACCCAAGTCTAATTAGCGTATCAATTAAATTTTATCATAGAGGAGTGATTTTCTTATGTTTAAGAAAAAAGAATGTGTAGCTATGCTGCTCGCAGGAGGTCAGGGATCGCGTCTTTACGCGCTGACCACCAAAACCGCAAAACCCGCAGTACCCTTTGGAGGAAAGTACAGGATCATCGACTTCACCCTATCTAACTGTATCAACTCCGGCATCGACACCGTCGGTGTGCTTACCCAATATCAACCCCTCGTACTCAACGAATACATCGGTAACGGACAGCCCTGGGACCTTGACCGCATCTGGGGCGGCGTTAAGATCCTTCCCCCTTATCAGGGACAGAAGGGCGGCGACTGGTACAAGGGAACCGCTAATGCAATCTATCAAAATTTAGCGTTCATCAACAGATATGACACCGAATACGTTCTTATCCTTTCGGGCGACCATATTTATAAGATGGACTACGCAAAGATGCTCAAATACCACAAAGAGAAGGGCGCTGACTGTACTATCGCGGTCATCGACGTTCCGATCGAGGAGGCAAGCCGCTTTGGTATCATGAGTACCAATGAGGACGGCTCTATCTACAAGTTCTCCGAAAAGCCCAAGAACCCCGACAGCACAAACGCATCTATGGGTATCTATATCTTCACCAAGGATAAGCTTCAGAAGTACCTTGAGGAGGACGAGGCAACCGAAGGCTCGGCTAATGACTTCGGTAAGAACATAATACCCAATATGCTCGCGGCAGGCGAGAAGATGTTTGCTTATCCCTTTGAGGGATATTGGAAGGATGTCGGAACTATCTCGTCTCTCTGGGAAGCGAATATGGATCTTCTCGGAAGTGAGCCTGTTCTTGATCTCGGCGATCACAACTTCCGCATCTATTCGAGAAATCAGTCGGGCGGACCTCAGTTCATTGGCGAGAACGCAAAGGTAGTCAACTGCTACATCACCGACGGCTGTGAAATTTACGGAACCGTCAAAAACAGCGTGCTTGGCGCGGGTGTAAAGGTCATGCCGGGTGCCTACGTTAAGGATTGCGTTCTTATGGGCGATACCGTCATTGAGTCGGGCGCGACTGTCAATTATTCAATCATCGACACGGGCGTTACCGTCGGCGTAGGCTCGATCATTGGTGAGGCTCGCGATACAGCGAAGGGAATTACCGTGATCGGCGAGGATATTGAGATTCCCAACGGAAGTGTCATCGCCGCAGGCGAGATCATTTCCGAGCTTTGATAAGGAGGGCAGAGAATTATGACAGCAGTAGGATTGATTTTTTCCAATATTCATGATACAAGTATTCCCGAGCTTACAAGAATGAGAACTATCGGTTCTGTACCTTTCGGCGGCAGATACCGTCTTATAGACTTTGCTCTTTCCAGCATGGTCAATTCGGGTATCTCCAAGATCGGTATCGTAACCCACAACAATTACCAGTCACTTCTCGACCACCTTGGTAACGGTAAGGACTGGGATCTGGCGAGAAGAAGCGGAGGTATCAAGATCCTTCCTCCTTTCATCTCCAGCTTTGACAACGCGGCGGCGAACAAGTTCTATACCTCCCGCCTTGAAGCTCTTATGGGTACGGTCAATTTCCTCTCCCGTTGCAACGAGGATTACATCGTTATGTCGGATTGCGACGTTATATGCAATATCGACCTCGACGCAGTTATCGCAAAGCACGCCGAGACCGGTGCTGACATCACGTTTGTTACCAAGGTCGGCGAGCTGACGGGTGTTGGTAAAGATGAACAGTTGACCCTTATCAAGGCAGACGAAAATTGCAACGTAACCGACGTTATCAGCGACAAGTACAATGACGAGTACCAGCTCTACATTAACATTATGGTAATGAAGAGACAGTATCTCTTGAACGTGATCGAGAATGCTATCTCGCACGGACACTATTCTTTCCTTCACGATATAATCATGCCGAGCGTGGGTAAGGCAAAGTATATGGTATACAATTACGACGGATTTTACGCTCACATCGGCTCTATGGAGGGCTACTTTGAGTGTTCTATGAAGTTGCTTGAAAATGACGCTCGCGAAAGACTTTTCGGTATCAAGAACCGTCCCGTATTGACCAAGGTCCGCAACTCCGCACCCACAAGATACTGTGAGGGAGCAAAGGTTACTAACTCCGTTGTAGCAGAGGGATGCGTTATCGAGGGTGTAGTCGAAAATTCGATAATATTCCGCGGAGTTAAGGTTGGAAAGGGAGCTGTGGTCAAGAATTCTATCCTTTTCCAGGATACTTACGTTTGCCAGAATGCAAGCCTCAACTGCGTGATTACCGATAAGAACGTTATCATCAAGGACGGAAGAACACTCTCCGGTCATGAGACGATGCCTTTCTATATTGGTAAGAATATGAGCGTTTAAGACCGGCGAAAAGCCTTCGGCAGTGAAATGTTTCGCAGGGCGAAACGTGAAATGCTTGCTTTGCAAGCGTGAAATTCGCCTTTAGCGTTGTATTTTTTGCTTTTTGCGGCGATGCCTTGCTAAAGGCGAGTTAAGGAAGAAAATCGCCTTGCGATTTTCAAATTTATTAAATTGTCCAATTAAAAATGGAGTGTTTATGAAAAAAATATTATTTGTAGGCGCTGAGGTCATGCCCTTTGCGGCAACAGGCGGTCTGGGAGACGTTATGGGTTCTCTCCCCGCAGCGATCAAGGCTAAAGAAAAGAATAACGTTGACGTAAGAGTCGTTCTGCCCCTTTACGCGGCGGTTAAGGACGAGTGGCGTGTGCAGATGAAGGACGAGGCGATATTTAACGTCTCGCTCTCTTGGAGAAACATCTATTGCGGCGTCAAGAGTCTCGTCAAGGACGGCGTAACTTACTATTTCATCGACAATGAATACTATTTCAAGCGCGGGGCGCTCTACGGCTTTTATGATGACGGCGAGAGATATGCCTATTTCTGCAAGGCAGTGCTTGAAATGTTGATCAAGCTTGATTTCTACCCAGACGTGATCCATGCCAACGATTGGCAGTCGGCTCTCACCGTGGTATATCTCAACACCAAATATCGCTACGTTGAGGGACTTTCGAGTACCAAGAGCGTATTTACTATCCATAATATCGAGTATCAGGGTAAGTATGATTTCTCGATACTTGGTGATGTGTTCGATATGGGTCCCGAGTACTACGCGCTTATGCGTTATGACGATTGTATTAATCTGATGAAGGCGGCGATCGAGTGCGCGGATATGGTCTCCACAGTCAGCGAGAGATATGCGGAGGAGATCAAAACTCCCGAGTATTCTCACGGACTTTACCACGTGCTTTACCGCAATTCACAGAAGCTTAAGGGAATTCTCAACGGTATCGACTACGTTTATTACAATCCCGCCAAGGACGACGTGCTTTGCAAGAACTATGACCGTCGAAACGTTGTTACGGGTAAGGCGGAGAACAAGATGGCTCTGCAGCGCGAGTACGGTCTCCCCGAGAGACCCGAAGTGCCTATGCTTGCCATCATTTCGAGACTTGCGACCCACAAGGGACTTGACCTTGTTCGCGAGGTAGCAGGTAATATCGTAAGAAATAACGACGTGCAGTTCGTTATTCTCGGCAAGGGTGAAGGGCAGTATGAGGAGTTCTTCTCCCAGCTTGAAAGGGAATATCCCGACAAGGTCAAGACGCTTCTGACCTATGACCGCGACCTATCCAAGAAGATCTACGCCGCTTGCGACATCTTCGTGATGCCCTCAAAGAGCGAGCCTTGCGGTCTTTCGCAGATGATCGCTTCCCGCTACGGCGCAGTTCCCGTAGTTCGTGAGACGGGCGGACTGGCTGATTCCATCAAGGGATACTGGGTAGATAACGGCGAGATACGTGGTAACGGATTTACCTTTGCAAACTACTCAGCTTACGAGCTTGAGGACAGAATTAACGCCGCTCTCGCACTCTATGCCGACAAGGCACAGAATAAGAAGTTCGTATCCAAGATCATGGGAACAGACTTCTCCTGGACCGTCTCGGCAGAGAAGTATATGGAAATGTTCAATTCGCTATAAGAATGTGTTTCGTGGAACCTTTCTTGCAAGAAAGGTTCCACACCTCCAAAAAACCTGCCAAAAAATAAATGAATTTTATGATGTTGTGATGTTGAAACACGCACAAAAGCGTATTTTGTCCATGTTTCTGCACCACAAGCAGACAAAACAAGCAAATCTAAACCTCGAAAGGTATATAACGCAAATGAACTACAAAAACATGACCCCACAAGAGATCAAAAACAACATTGAACTGAAGCTTTCCCGTTATTTTGGTTGCACTGCCGCAGATGCGTCCAATGACCAGATGTATAAGGCTGTCGCTATGACCGTTCGCGACATTCTCACCGAAAAGCGCGGCGAATTTAAAAAGGATGTTAACAAGAAAGGCGCAAAGCGCGTTTACTATATGTGTATGGAGTTCCTTCTCGGACGCTCCCTCAAAACCAACGTCTGCAACCTCGGTATGGATAAGTCATACGCAGAGGCTCTCCGTGAGATGGGCTTTGAGCTTTCCGACCTCTACGAGTGCGAGCCTGATGCAGGACTTGGCAACGGAGGACTTGGAAGACTGGCGGCTTGCTTTATGGACTCTCTTTCCTCACTCGACTATCCCGCAGCAGGATTTTCGCTCTGCTATGAGTACGGTCTCTTCAAGCAGAAGATCGTTGACGGCATGCAGGTCGAGCTTCCCGACGTATGGCTCCCCGGCGGTGACGTGTGGCTGGTTCCCAGAACCGACCGTACCTTTGTCGTCCGTTTCGGCGGTAGGGTAGTAGAGAAGTGGGAGAACAACCACATGACTATCATTTATGAGGACGCAGAGGAGCTTGAGGCTGTTCCTTACGATATGATGATCTCGGGCGGTGACAGCAAGGGCGTTAGCCGACTCCGTCTCTGGAAAGCAAGACAGATGCAGAATTTCAATATGGGTCTGTTCTCTCAGGGTCAGTATCAGAAGGCACTTGAGGACGGCAACAACGCCGAGGCTCTTACTAAGGTGCTTTATCCCGCGGACAATCACACCGAGGGTAAGCTTCTCCGTCTCTCTCAGCAGTATTTCCTCTGCTCCGCGTCGGTGCAGAGCATTATCCGCGACCATATGGCAGTCTACGGCACTCTCGCTAACCTTGAGGACAAGGTTGCTATCCACATAAACGACACACATCCCGCACTCTGTGTTCCCGAGCTTATGAGAATACTCGTGGACGACTATTTCTACTCTTGGGAGGCTGCTTGGGAAAAGACTGTCAAGATCTGCTCCTACACCAACCACACCGTTATGCCCGAGGCGCTTGAGACGTGGAATGAAGACTTGTTCCGCTTGAAGCTGCCCAGAATTTATACTATTGTAAAAGAGATCAATGAAAGATTCTGCCGCGACGCTTGGAACGCATTCCCCGGCAACTGGCAGAGAATTTCCAAGATGTGCATCGTAGGCTATGGAAGCGTCAGAATGGCGAACCTTTCTGTAGTCGGATCACACTCTGTCAACGGAGTTTCCAAGCTCCATTCCGACATCCTTACCGACACCATTTTCAAGGATTTCTATAAGATGTACCCCGAAAGATTCGATAACGTTACCAACGGAATCGCGCACCGCCGCTGGCTCTGCTACTCTAATCCCGAGCTTGCAAGCCTGCTTGACGAGTGCATAGGCACGGGTTACAGACATAATCCCGTAGAGCTTGCGGAGTTTGCGAAGTTTGCTGACGACAAGGCGGTTCTTGACCGTGTAAGAGCTATCAAGCACGACAACAAGATAGCTTTCGCTAACCACTTGGCGGCAAAGACAGGCGTCAAGCTTGACACACACTCTCTCTTTGATATTCAGATCAAGAGACTTCACGAATACAAGAGACAGCTTCTCAACGTGCTGAATATTATCGGTCTTTACCTTGACCTTAAGGATAACCCCGACATGGACGTCCAGCCCAAGACCTTTATCTTCGGTGCGAAGGCTGCTCCCGGATATCAGATGGCTAAGAGGATCATTCAGCTTATATGCATGATAAGCAAAGATATCGAGCAGAATCCCAAGATCCGCGAAAAGCTCAAGGTGGTATTCCTTGAGAACTACGACGTCAGCACCGCTGAGATTCTTATCCCCTCGGCAGACGTTTCCGAGCAGATCTCCCTTGCGGGTAAAGAGGCGAGCGGAACGGGCTGTATGAAGCTTATGATCAACGGCGCTATTACCATCGGTACTCTTGACGGCGCTAACGTCGAGATGCTTGACGCCGTAGGCGAGGAGAATATGTATATCTTCGGTCTCAAGGCTGATGAGGTTGAAAGACTCTGGCTCCAGGGTTACAGAAGTGCGGATTTCTATGCTGGCAACGAAAGACTTCGCCGCATAATCACATTCCTGACTATCGGTTTCGCAGGCGAGAGCTTTGCGGATATTGCAACCTACCTGCTTACAGGACACGGCGTAGCAGATCCATATATGTGTCTTGCCGACTTCGAGTCCTACCGCAAGACCCACGAGGAAATGATAAAGGCATACTCAGACAGAGAGAGATGGACGAGAATGTCTCTGCTTAATACCTCTGCTGCAGGATTCTTTGCCGCAGACAGATCTATCGATGAATATGCGGAGAAGTTCTGGAACCTGAAACCTGTTCATTGAGAGTGAACAGTGCCTGTTCGCTCTCAATGAACAGGTAGTGAAACATGAGCGTTTGCTTTGGCAAACGCTCATGTGAAATACGCCTTTGGCGTATGAAATCCACCTGCGGTGGGTGAAATCCGTACTTTGCACGGATTAAGGAAGAAAACCGTTTTTCGGTTTTCAATTTTCAAATCAAAAGGTTAATTGTATGCTCCCGAGACTTTACTTTGAAAATGACCACGCCTGCGACGTACAGATCCACAAGTTCGCGGGCAACGAGGATGTTTCCCATTTGGGCGCTCTGCCTTGTGGGACGGTTATTAATATTGAACTTACTGTCTCCCGCCGCCTGGGTGCGTCGGGAGCGGTTTTGCGTCTCTGTCGCGACGGCGAGAGGGATATAGACACCCCTCTTGATTTTTGCCGCTCCGACAATACTCACGACGTTTACTGCATTTCTCTCGACACTGCCGAGCTTTGCGGAGATGCGGGAGAGGGGCTTTTCTATTACGAATTTTTGCTTCTGCGAGGCAATCATACCCTTTTCACAGATACGTACAACAATAAGGACTTTTACCTTGAGGAAAAGCCGGGGTTCCGTTTCCGTCTTTTGGTCTACGAGAAGGATTTTGCAACCCCCGAGTCGTTTGGCCGCGGAGTAATGTACCAGATATTTACCGACAGATTTTTTAAGGGAGAAAGTGATAGGGCGAAAAACCTCACCGTCCGCGAGGACGCTATTCTCAACCGTGACTGGGAAAACGGTATCCCTCAATATGCCGCATATCCGGGCGCACCCCTTGAAAACAATATGTTTTTCGGAGGAAATCTCTGGGGTGTTATCGAGAAGCTCGACTATCTCGAATCTCTCGGCGTGACCTATATCTATCTCTGCCCAATCTTTGAGGCATATTCTAACCACAAATACGACACGGCGAATTACGAGAAGGTTGACGGGATGTTCGGCGGCGACGAGGCGCTGGACGAGCTTATCGCAAAGGCTAGAGAGCGGGGCATCGGCATCATCCTTGACGGTGTTTTCAACCACACGGGTGACGACAGTATTTATTTCAACAAATACGGTAAGCAGGGTAGCGGCGGAGCTTATCTTGACCCTGCATCTCCTTATCGCTCGTGGTATCACTTCAAGAATTATCCGAATGACTACGAATCCTGGTGGGGAATAGACATTCTCCCCAAATTAAATCACGAAAGTGAAGCCTGCCGTCGCTATTTTACGGGCGAGGGCGGCATAATTCAAAAATATATAGACCGTGGTATCGCAGGTTGGCGTCTTGACGTTGCCGACGAGCTTTGCGACGAGTTTTTGGACGAACTTCGCGTCTCGGCAAAGAAAGCAAGCGACGGACAAGCGGTCATTATCGGCGAGGTGTGGGAAAACGCCGCCGACAAGGTGGCTTACGGAAAACGCCGCCGCTATTTCAGAGGAAAACAGCTTGACAGCGTTATGAACTATCCTCTGAAAAACGCTATCGTCTATTTCTGTATGTGGGGCGACGGCGAGACTCTTTACAATACGCTTACAGAGATATATTCGTCTTACCCTACTTGTGTTTCTCACAAGCTGATGAATCTTCTCGGCACTCACGACACAGAGCGAATTTTGACGGTGCTTGGCCGCGACGAGGATGACGAGTTCCTTGAAAACTCTCAAAAGGCAAAGAAAAGGCTGACGAAAAGTCAGAGAGCGCATGGAGTAGAGATGCTGAAGATCGCGGCGGCGCTTCAGTTCACCGCATACGGCATCCCATCGCTCTACTACGGAGACGAGATCGGACTTGAGGGCTACGGAGACCCATTCTGCCGTATGCCTATGCCTTGGCATCTTGTGGGTGAGGGCTGGAGAACAGAACTGCTTGAGTTTTACCGTACACTCGGTAGGATAAGAAAATATGAAAAGGCGTTTGACGGCGGAGATTTTTACGTTGTCAAGCACACAGAGAATGCTATCGTTTTCGTCCGCGAGAAGGACGAGAGCCGAGTCATAGTCGCCGCTAACCGCGGAGGCGAGTTTAGCTTTGCCATTCCCGAAAATTCGCGCTACGTCGACCTTATCAGCGGCAAGGAATTTGTGAGCAAAGTTACGGTGAGACCCGATAGCGTTTTGATAATGAAGGAATTTTTATAATAATGAAATATTCAAATTCATTGAAGTATATGAATAGTTTTCCCGCGGCACGTACTGCCTCCGATATCTCGCAAAAGCGAGCATTGGAGCTTTGCGAGAGTCTGGGAAGGGTGCATATTGGTATGCGTTGCATCTGCCTGCCTGCTTGCGGAACGGGACACGCATCTGCTGTCATGCTTGAGTCGGTGATGATCTCCGCGGAACACAAGGTAGGAAGAATAACCTCGGCTTACGGCTTTGATTCAAGAGTCTCGGTCTTTGTCGGCGGAGAGATACCTACTATAGAGGACTACAATGGCGCAGTGGAGGAGATTAAAAGCGCGGTGAAAAGGTCTCCCGACACCCCATATACACGGGAGGAGACCACCTTCGTTCTCGGACTGCTGCTCTGCAAGATGAACGGTTGCGAGTATGTTATTTTGGAAGGTCTTTCGGATAGCGACTTTACTCTTGAAGCAATCTGCGCTCCCTATGAGCTGATAGTTATGCCTACCGTCTACGATTGCACCAACGCCGCGGGTAAGGTAAGGTGTCTTTGCGATGCCATTCGCAGAGGAACTCGCGAGGTAGTCAGCGGAAACCAAAAAAGCGAGATCTACAATACTATTTCAAACGCTTGCGCCATAAGCGGAGCTAGACTATATATCCCCGTAAAGGCTCAATTTGAGGTGACGGATATCAGTTCCCGCAGTTTGTCCTTTACCTACGTCGGACGAGATGGTTTTACTTTGAAAAATCCCTCATATATGCTGAGGGATTGCGCTATTACTGTCATAGAAGCAGCTTTGGCGCTTCGACGCGGCGGAGTCAGAATGCCTTGGAGCAGTATTTCGTCGGGACTTTCAACCGTCACGTCCACGGGCTGCTTCGATATGCTCTCGCTCTCCCCGAAATTGATACTTGACACCGCAACCGTTGTTGAGGAGGCGGAGATGGTCAAGAGGACGGCACAAGAACTTTGGGGTTATGATGCCCTTGATGGTTTGACGGTTTGCTTTTCGCCCGCGGCACTCTCAGCAGTAAAAATCTTTGACCAAGGGGTGTCGGAGATGCTGATGTATTCGCCCGACGGCGAAAAAACTGTCTCTGATATGCATTCCGTAAGGCTTTGCAATACGGTTAAAGCCATGGCAAAGGAGATATTTGCCCTTATGCGCTCCGGCAGAGGGGTTATCTGCTTTGGCGACGTCGGATTTATAAGCTCTCTTAAATGCGAGATTCTTAAAATAATGAATGGCTAAAAAAGCTTGCTTCGAGATTTCGAGGCAAGCTTTTTTTTTCGGTCACGCATATACGACGACGCTGAGACAAATAATAATTATACAATAATTAAAATAAGGAAGGAACAGATTTATGATAAAACCGCAGATCGTCAAATGCAACGGACGGGAGATACTTGATTCAAGAGGAAATCCAACGGTGGAGGCTACCGTCGTGCTGTCTGACGGAACAATCGGCGTTGCCTCGGTACCGTCGGGAGCGTCCACGGGAATATACGAGGCGCACGAGAAAAGAGACCTTGACAACCGCAGATACGGCGGCAAGGGAGTTCTTGAAGCGGTGGGCAATATCTGCCGATCGATCTCACCTGAGCTTGTAGGATGCTACGCTTCGGATCAGTCAGTAATTGACCGTCTTATGATAAAGCTTGACGGCACCGATAATAAATCCAAGCTGGGTGCTAACGCTATGCTTGCGGTGTCTTTGGCTACCGCCCGCGCTTGCGCGGGAGCTTATGGAATACCGCTATTCCGTTGGATAGGTGGCGCGAGATCGGTGAGATTGCCGATTCCAATGATGAATATTCTAAACGGCGGCGCTCACGCGTCTAACAACGTAGAGATACAGGAATTTATGATCGTTCCCGTGGGTGCGCCATCTTTTGCAGACGCCCTCCGAATGGGAAGTGAGATCTATCACGAGTTAGGCAAGCTTTTGAGGGAAAAGGGACTTTCAACGGCGGTGGGTGACGAGGGTGGCTTTGCTCCCAGCCTTGACTCGGACGAGCGTGCGATAGAGCTGATAATTTCCGCGATAAAGTCGGCAGGATATGACACGGATACGGTGAAGCTGGCGCTTGACGTTGCATCCTCGGAGTGGTACGACGAAAAGAGCGAAAGCTACAAGCTCCCCAAACGCAAGACCGAGATGGAAAGAGCCGAGCTTATCGGATATTACACCTCGCTTGTGCGTGAATATCCCATAATTTCTATCGAGGATCCCCTCGATCAGCGTGATTTTGAAGGCTGGAAGCAGATCACCGATTCTATGGGCGACAGCGTTATGCTTGTGGGCGACGACTTTTTCGTAACAAATCCCACGAGACTAAAAAAGGGAATTGATATGGGTGCGGCAAACGCTATTTTGGTCAAACCCAACCAGATAGGAACGCTCTCCGAGGTGATCTCGGTGACAAATCTTGCCGCAAGCGCAGGATATTCTTATATTATGTCCCACCGATCGGGTGAGACCGAGGATACGACTATTGCGGATCTCGCCGTCGGGCTTGGCGCGCCCTTTATCAAGTCGGGCGCGCCCTGCCGAAGTGACCGAGTGGCAAAGTATAACAGGCTTCTTCGCATCGAGGCATCTCTCGGTCATTCGGCGACCTACGGTCTTGAACCCGACGGCGTTCGTCCTACCGTGGCGACCTTTTGCGGAGATCAGTGTTAGATATTTGTTTTGAGACAAATAGCGGTTTTATTCGCCTGCGGCGAGTGGTATTGCTTCGCAGTGGTATTCGTCTTAGGACGAGTGCTATTCGCCACGCGAGTTTATCAGGCAAATAAAATACCGCTAAAACCGAAGGCTTTAATATCACTGTCGCGCTGCGACAATATCACTCCGACGAAGTTGGAATATAACTAAAAAAGACGACCGTACGGTCGCCTTTTTTTGGTGCCAGTTAAATTTCAATTACTTCACCAAGAGGTATGGAGTAAATATAGGTCTTTTTTGGTTCCTTGCCGAAGATCTCTTTTACCGCGAAGCGATATTCGTCAAGCTGATTTTTATGCCTTTCGCGCATATTTGCCACGAGCCGTTCACGGTCGTATCTCTCCTCTTGGGAGATGCGGTCGGTCTTGTAATCGCAAAGTATTATCTCTCCGTCACACGTCTCGATCAGCAGGTCGATAGAGCCTTGTACGAATATCTTTTTGTCTTCCACAAGCTCTTTGATCTCATCTCTTTCGGTGAAATCTGCGGCAGAACGGAACATTCCAAAATGGAACTCCCGTCTAATTCTGCAAGCCGACTGAACGGCTTTGAAAAGCTCGCTTTCAAAGAATTTTCCAAGCTGATCTCTTTCAACTATATCGGCTACACGGCGGGTGATAAAGCGACCGTTACAAAGACGCTCGATCTCACAGTCAAGTCCGTTTTGAAGCACGTTAGAGTAATCGCAGAATTGAAGTATCTGATGCGCCGCGCTTCCTTTTTCAGCGGCGGTGGGCTTCTTGTTTATTTCAAGAAGATCATCAAAGGTGGTACTTTTGGAACGCATAAGATCTATGCGGCTTCTGATCTTTTCGGCACTGTCGGCAGAAATGTCTCCGACCTCCTCGTCGCCCTCTTTAAAGAGATCTCCCGAGGGAATGGGAATGAAAACGCTTTCGTCAAGCATCCTGCCCGACACCTTGGACGCCGCAACCTTTGCGGGGATAGCCGAGAGCAGTTTTTCTCCGTCGGTCTCGCCGTGTGGGGAGAGCAGTGCTTTGGCAAAGTTTTTGTCGTCCTCGGTTATGCCGTAAGCGGAGGATTCTACGTCCTCACGGGTAATTCTGTCGGCAAGGGGAGGGATAGAGCCTCGCTTATAGGTGTTAAGCTCATACAGGTCTTTTTCAGTCTTGAACTGGGCAAGAGAAATAATAGTCCAGGAGATATAGCTCTTTGCCGATCTTATCTCGTTTACAAAGTCGCGTCCTTCAGGTATAAGCGACTCACGTATATCCTCATAGGGTTTGGTCAGAGTTGCGCTGAGATAGAGTCTTTCCTTGGCTCTTGTCATAGCGACGTAGAATATTCTCGCTTCCTCTTCAAGCATCTTGTTCTTGGAGAGGATCTGAGCCGCCTTCCAAAGCGCGTTTTCCTCACGCTTTATGTGTGTTCGTGAGTAAACGTCGGTGTTTTCGTCCTCGGGAGCGGGGAGTTTCAGAGAAATACCAAGCTCACGGTTGAAGATGAGAGGACTTGACAGAGACCTAAAATTCATCTGCTTGCCGAGGCCGAAAAGATAGCAGACCTTGTATTCAAGTCCCTTTGACTGGTGCATGGTGATTATAGTGACCTCGTCCGCCTGCGCCTTTATGGGATCGGAGTTGGAATCTCCTTTTTCCATAAGGCTCTTGAAGTAGGTGACAAAGCTATACAGTCCGTTCCACGCATTGCGTGAATATTTGCAGGCGGTGCTGTAAAGATAGGTAAAGGAATCGGAGGAGCAGAGGTCCGAGAAGATCTCGCAGCCCGAAAGAGCGCGAAGCAGTTTGTCGGCAGATACGCGGTTTGAGAGCTTACGCAATATGTTCAAAACAGACATAAATTCAAGGCATTTTTCGGATAGTGACGCGCTCTCGCCGCACTTTGCGTATTCAACAATAGCGTCGTAAAGCGAGTGCTTGTCTTCGCCGCCGCTTCTTATCCGTATTACCTCGTCGAGAGTAAAGACGGGGGAGTAAAAGGGCAAGGCAGCCGTGAGAACACGGGAGAGAGGAATATCGTCTCTTGGATTGTCAATAACGGTGAGTATGTCGAGCAGAAGCTTCATTTCATTGCCTTGAAGCAGCTCGTTTTTAGCGTTAGTGACGTATTTTATGCCGATTTTTGAGAGCGCCTCCGTAAGAGGCACTATCTGCTTGTGACCGCGGACGAGAATGGCAATATCTCCCGCTCGAACAGAGCTTCCGTCGGCATTTTTTTCGTTTTTGTCGCGAATAAGCCTTGCAATCTCGTTGGCGCAGATCACTGCCTCGTCGTAAAGCTTATCTTCGTTCTCGTCAGGCTCATACACGTCCTCGTCCTCGACGTCCTCGTCGCAGAGCTTGTCGGCAGGCTCGATCAGATTGATCTTTACTTTCTGTGGGGGATCGAAGTTGGGTGAGATCTTGCCGAAGCGAAGCTTATCGTTCTCCTCGTCGTAACCTATACTGTCGGCAAAGGAAAAGAAAATCTTGTCGCAGACGAAATTGACGAAATCAACTATACCCCTGTCGCAACGGAAGTTTTCCGACATAAATATGGAGTTTCCGCCGCTTTCAGGTATCACGTCGGGATTTTCGGAGTCGTATTGGGGAAATTTAGCTCGGTATGAGGCAAAGATCGACGGCTCGGCGTCACGGAAGCAGTAGATACTCTGCTTGATGTCGCCAACCATAAATCGACGGTTGCCGCCTATAAGCTCGAAGATCCTGTCCTGAATAGCGTTAACGTCCTGATACTCGTCGATATATACCTCGTCGTACTGCTTCGACATTGATAAAGCAAGCTCTGTGGGCGTACCGTCTGGGTTTTGAAGCAGTTTGAGGACGAATTTGGGCATATCGGAGAATTCGCAGACGCCGCGAGCGAGCTTTTCGGCAGAATATCTGCGGTCAAACTCGGAAAGTAATCCGTAAAGCAGCTCACATACCTCCGCAGAGGCGAGAAAATGAGCCGATATCTGCTCTGGCGAATATGCAAATATTCCGCTTTTCAGCTTCTTTATGGGGGCGAGAATCTTTGTTCGGGAATTTTTCGCGGCATCAGAGTAGCTGCTCCATTTATCTCCTTTAAGGGAGGGATAGTTCTTGAATTTCAGCTCCTGTATTGCGTTGCGACAAGAGTCGTAGCTTTCGGATAGCTTATGGTACACGTGATTACAAAGCTCGGCATCCTCTGATAGCGTTGGGCTGATCTTGTTTTTGATAGCCAAAGCGAATGATGGAGGAGACGAGGGTTCTGCCGCGATAGCTTCGTCTGCGCTTTTTACTAATTGGACGCGGACAAAATCAAGCTGGGAAGTAGCTCCCGCAATCAGGTCTTGGACATCTCTTAAAACTATTTTACCTTCAAGTGTCTCAAAAAAGTCAAGCTCGGCAGATTCACGCAGCCGCTCCGCGCTCTTTTTGAGTATTTCCACTCCGTCCGGAACAGAGAGAGTTTTTTTGTAGAACTCCAAAAGGGTGGGGATGACGCCCGAGCTGTCGCGGATGCCTGTGATAAGACTTAACAGGTCGGTGTAGATCGAGCGGTGTCCCACTCCCGCAAGCTCTCCCTCGGCAATGCCCGAATATTCCGCAAAAAAGAGTTCAAGCATCTCCTTGAATATCGATTCGCGTAGAGATTCAAGCTCTGCCTCGTCGGCAAGACGAATAGATGCAGGCAGACCGAGCTTTTCAAAGTTCGCCTTGACGGGAGCAGAGAAAAACGAGTCAATAGTGCTGATATGCGCGCTGCCAAGCTTTAAAAGCTCCTCTTGAAGGTGTTTGTTGTCGGGATGGGCGGCGATAGCCTCGGTAAGAGCGTCGGAAATCTTGCTTTTCAGCTCGCCCGCAGCACTTCTGGTAAAGGTGACTATGAGCATCCGCCCGATAGATTTGTTTTCGTCGGCTATTATCGAGTCAATGATCCTTCGCGTCAGCGTGAAGGTCTTACCCGAGCCTGCCGCCGCGCTGACGAGCAGAGATCTGCCGCGGGCGGTCATAGCGTCCGTTTGTGCTTTTGTAAATGCCATTTTTGACCGTTCCTTTCTGACGTAATATCAATAATCTGTATTTTTAGCCGCTTTGGGACAGCTTGCGCGTAAAAAACAGTATTTGCAGGCTTTGGGTGAGGGGGTTCTGGGAGCGCGTCCCTCAAAAATACCTCTGCCCGTGCTTGCTATCGACTCACGGAGAACGCGGTCGATGTCACGAATGCCGTCCTCGCTGACGGCGTTCCCCTTTTTGACCGTACCCGTGCCACGGTCTACCTCGATGCCTGCAAGAATGCTCTTGTCAAGCTCGCCGCTTGCGGCAGAGAGGACGTCGATGTTGTCAAGAATAAAGCCGCTCCGCTCAGGTGACACCTTGCCTCCCGACTCGTTTGCCGAGAGGAAGAGCGCCGATGCGGGAAATATCTCCTTTTCGCCGCCGATAAGCTCCTTGTTTTCTTCAAGGGCAGCGGTAAAAAGGTAGGCAGGGAGCTGAACGTCGTTGCCGCTTTCAAGTCCCGCAATGTCAAAGGGGTGGCTTCCTGTTTTATAGTCCACCACTCGGAGATATCTGCGATCCTCTCCGTCGAAAAAGTCAATGCGGTCGATGATTCCGCCAAGGACTATCTTGGGAGAATTTTCGGTATCGTCCACGCTTATTTCAAGCGGCTTCAACGCGCCCTCGCGGCTCTCGGAGATGCGAAGCTCCTGAGAGAGTACCTTGAAGGAGGAATCCGAAAACTCGTCCAACACGCTTTTTGCCATAACGAGGGCAAGATCGCGAAGACGTGAGAAGGTATACATCATAGAGGGGGGCAGAGGGCATCCGATGGACGCAATATATTGATCAACGTAATTGCTGACAAGCTTTACCACGGTCTCGTCGTCGGGACGGGAGAGAGAGCCGTCGCTCTGTTTGAGGTCTCCCACAAGCTTCTCCATAACGTAGTGAACGATAGTACCCGAGCTGTCGTAGCTGACCGCTCCCACCTTTTTTTCACGCAGAGCAAGGACGTAACGGCACCAGTACTGATAGGGGCAGCTTGCAAAGGTAGATATTTTTGTCTGTGACAGATATATTCTGTCGCCGAAAAGCATCTTTATCTGCAAAGGATCGATCACTACGTCGTCGGATACATCGGCAACCTCACTCTCCTTTGACACGATTTTAGAAAGATCCTCGTCGGATATTTCCTCGTCTTCATCGTCGCTTACGGCATCAGCGATCTTTTTAATAAGATCCAGATCAAAAAGATATTTTTTTAGCTTCGGAAACAGGAAAAATAGTCTGTTCCACGCGGTAGACGGTGTGCAAGAGCCACCGCCGATACGCGATGAGCAGGTCGAGACTATCAGCTTTTCCCTGGGCTTGGTCATGGCGCGATAGACGTAGAAAAGCTCGTCGGATGTAACTCTCGTCTCTCTTGACACAAGCGGAATCGAAAGCTCCTCCATGATCGCCTTGTCGCCCTCGGTGAATATGCCCGAATCCGAATAGCTTCTGGGAAATTCTCCCTCGCAAAGGCCTAAAACTATGGCGAGCTTTACGTTTTCCACGCGCAAGGTGGGAGCAGAGCCTACCGTGACGTATTCGCCTACGGCGGGGACAGAGCCCATGTCACTTCCGCAGAGCATGATCTCAATAGCGTGTGATAGCTCCTCAGGGGTCGTGGGGGTGTCGGAGAGGATAGCGCAGACCTGCCCAAGCGTGCTAATAACGCTGTCGTATATTCTGAGGCATTCGCCGGCACTTCTGAAATCGCCCGATGCCACGTCAAGCTCGGCAAGAGAGCAGAGCGAGTCTGAAAGCCCGATTTCCGAGAGATATTCGTATATTGCGCGGCAGTTCATAAGGGTGTCACCCTTTGCCGCGGAGAATTTTTCACGCAGACGGACGAGAGGGGGGATAAGCTTTGAACGCACACGGTTTGCCCCTTGAAGAATTTCCAGTGAGCGACCGCGAGGCTTGTCGGCAGTGTAGCCGTCGGGATTCATACTCCATATATCGTCAAGAAATTTCGACCCCGAAATGCTCCACGTGTAAATGTAGTCCTCAAAAAGGTCTGCTTCGCTCTCGTCAATACCGCAAAGTCCGGTTTTGAGCAGAGTGATGACGTCTGCGGAGCGGAAGTTGTATATAACGCAACGCAAAGCCGAGAAGATAAGTCTTGCGGCGGCGGTGGCTGAAAGGTCGGTGCGCTCGGAGATAAAGTAGGGGATACCCATTCTCTCAAAGACCGCCTCCATAAGTCCCTTGCGGCTTTCGGCATCGCGGAGAATGACCGCCATTTCTGAGAATTTTACGCCCTCTCTGTAAGCTTGAAGTATCTTCAAAGCGGCAAGATTGATTTCGTCGTATTCGTTTTTGCAGACGAACGCTTCAATAGATGAAAGATCGTCCTCTGAGAGGTCGGAAACGGTATCCGACGTGAGAGAAAAATCCCAAAGACCGCGCTCAAGCGCGGAGAGAGCGGAGTCCTTGAGTCTATCTCCTTGGTCTACGGTAACGGTATTAGTCTCGATCCCCTTTTCAGCGGCGAAACGCTTAAAGCGGCGGTATGTGTCGTCAACACCGACGGTGTGAGGCATATTTTTCATATCTGCGTCGCGGCAGAGAGATATGGTAAGCCCGTCAGCCTGAGCGGCAAGCTCATAGAGGACTGCATGCTCCTCACCCGTAAAGCTGGTAAAGGAATCCACGAAGATGTGACAGCCTTTAAAATAATCGTGTTCGCGAAGCAGAGAGGCAAGTCGGAAAAGTCTGTTTTCAGCCGCCGCCGCGCCCTCACCGATGCGATCGGACAAAACGCGTTCAAAATTAGCGTAGATCAAAGCGACGTCAAAAAGCTTTTTGGAAAGAGATTCATCTGAACAATCCTTAGCCGCCTTCTCGCACTCCTCGGGAGTGATGCCGCAGGCGTGAAGCTCGTCAACGGTGGAGAGCATCATTGAGCAGAAGGAAAGATCGGTCTTTACGTCGTTGTATTCGCGCAGGTCGGAGGCGATCTCACGCAGGCTCTGCCACATTACGAGATTTCTCGCTCCGCCCGATGCCGAGGAGTCGGTAAGACCGCCGTACTCGCCAAACACCTTGGCGGCGAGACGTGAAAACGTGACCACCTCAAAGCAGAGCGCCGAGGAGGGGGGAAGGTCGGCAAGCATAGATTCGCTGACGAAGGTCTGCTGCTCGGGAACAAGCAAAAGGCATTTTTCGCCCAACGCCACCTTTTTCCGTATTTCTTCAATTATGTAGGAGGTCTTGCCGCCTCCTGGACGGCCGAGAATAAAATTCAACATAGCTTATCCTTTTATTTATCAGATTTTGTTGAGTCCTCAAAAATTTTCAAATTTCTGCCTATGACCTCGCGCCCTCGCCATGAATAAGCTCGACGGGAAAAGTCGCAGTCGCTCATTGAATCAATAGCGTGGGAGGTCAGAAGCGGCAGAAGATCGCTTTTGAAATAATCAACGTTCGTATATATGGTTCGCTTTTCTATTGCTTGTTTCGTATAAGGGCAAACCTCTTGGCAGAGATCACACCCCCAGACCGAGCCGCCCGAAATTATCGCGCGTATCTCGTCAGCCGTAAGCTCACCTTTTTTCTGGGTCAGAGCAGAGAGACATTGACCTGTTTTGTAGGCGGGGCAGACCCTTTTACATTTTCCGCAGCCGTGACAACGTTCTATCGGTTTGGAAGCGGCATCTGTTGGAATATCGGTGATGATTTCACCCAAAAAGACGTAAGATGAATATTTTTCTGTTATCAGCAAACCGTTATCTCCAATGACACCAAGCCCTGCCGATGCCGCGGCGTGACGCTCGTCGATAGGCGAATCGTCGGCAAAGCCGCAAAATCTGTTTTCGGGATAAAGCTCCGACAGTTCTGGGATCAGAGATGAAAAAAACTCTGAAAAATATCCGTGATAGTCTCGGCATATAGCGTAAGCCGAAAGGTTTCTTTCTTTGTGGGGAGTTAGATATGGAATTGCAAAAATTATCGCCGTCAGCTCGCCATTTGCGTCAAATCCCGCCCTTGAAAGCTTATACGGGCGTGTTAATATGCAATTTTTTAGGGCAATTGGTGCGGCGAGCGTTATTCCTCGCTCACTAAGAGCTGCCAATATCTTGTCTATCATAAAAATATCCTCAAAAATCGATTCATTACCATAATTATAGCATAAAAACATAATAAAAACAAGAAGCGCGACTACTTTTCAGTGACTTTTTATGAGTTCTTCAATAAACGTTCACATTTTCTTATTATAATATAATCATATAATAATCTCAATGGAGGTATTTGTTTGTGAAAAAGGCGTCTCAGACCTTGAAAAACGCAAAAAATATAATTTTAATCACTTCTGCGCTTATGGCGGTCGCGTTACTTTTCAGCTCCTGCGGAACTGTAAGATTTCATTACGATCTCGGAAATATAGGCAACGCCTTGCTTGAGGAATACGTTAAGAATGACGAAGCTATAGCCGCTCCCGAACTTGACGGCGACCGAGAGGAGATAACCATAGAAAAAAATGAGGGGAACAAATCCGAGGGCGATAAGATCACCAGCGCGGGACAGGCATACAACACTATCAGCGAGGTCTATTACGCGGTAGCTGACAGCGTGGTTGAAATAACCACCGAGACGGTGCGGAACGGCTCGTGGATGGGTCAGTACGTCACCGAAGGCGCGGGAAGTGGAGTGATAGTGGACGGCAGAGGCTTTATAGTAACCAATCACCACGTTGTGGAAGGTGCGTCCAACATTACCGTCCGACTAACAACGGGCGAGGAATTTAAGGCTGTGCTTATGGGAAGCGATGAGACCGCAGACCTTGCGGTCATTAAAATAGACGCCAGCGGATACGAGCTTACCGTAGCGCCAATGGGATGCAGCGGAGACCTTGTGGTGGGCGAGGACGTTATCGTTTTAGGTAATCCCCTCGGTTCTCTGGGCGGCACTCTTACAACGGGTATCATCAGTGCAACTGAAAGAACTATCACGGTAGACGGAACCGAAATGGTACTGCTCCAGACTAACGCTGCCATAAATCCCGGAAACTCGGGCGGAGGACTCTTTAATATGGCGGGCGAACTTATAGGTGTGGTCAATGCCAAAATGGCAGGAAGCGATATCGAAGGACTTGGCTTTGCCATTCCCATTGATTACGCTCACGGTATCATTGAGGATCTTATAAATTACGGCTACGTCAAGGGCGTTGCCGATCACGGTCTTATCCTGCTTGACGTTACCACCCAGAATCTTCCCTCGGCGTACGCGAAGTACGGCATCACTAATACGGGAGTGGTCATTCTGGAGTCAAAGCTGACAGACGAATTGCAATACGGAGATACCGTTATATCGGTAAACGGAGCTAAGATAAGCTCCTCGTCAAGTTTTGACGCAATCGTGCGCGCCCAGAGCGTGGGAGACAGCTTGACGGTCAAGGTAAGTCGCGGCGGCAGGTATGTAACCGTTACCTACACGCTGGGCGAGAGAGGCGCTGAGGGCATAGCTCTTGAATGATCGGATCGCGAATCCTTTAACTATGAAAACGAGGTGCAGAATATGTATCGGATATTGGTAGTAGACGATGAAGCGAGAATACGCTCTATCATAAAAAAGTACGCGGAGTTTGAAGGACATTCGGTCACCGAGGCAGGGGACGGAATGGAAGCGGTAAGGCTCTGCCGCAAGGAAAAATACGACGTTATAATAATGGATATCATGATGCCCGAGCTTGACGGCTTTTCGGCATGCCGTGAGATACGCAAGGTTTCCGATACTCCCATTATTATGCTTTCGGCAAGGGGAGAGGAATACGATAAGATAAACGGCTTTGAGCTGGGAATAGACGATTACGTTGTAAAACCCTTTTCTCCCAAGGAGCTTATGCTTCGTATCGAGGCGATAATGAAAAGAATGAGCAGACGGGGAGCTGACGAAAAGAAAGCGCCTAACGTGGTCATAGAAATGGACGGCGGCGGACTTCGGGTGGATATTACCGCAAGACTTGTCTACGTCAGAGGCGAAAGAGTGGATATGTCGCCCAAGGAGTACGATCTGTTCTTCTATATGCTTGAAAACCGTAACGTTGCGCTATCCCGTGAAAAGCTTATCAGCGAGGTCTGGGGTTATGATTTTTACGGCGATGCCAGAACCCTTGATACTCACGTAAAGCTTCTCCGCAAGAGCCTTGGGGAGTACAGCAAGTACATAGTAACTCTGCGCGGAGTGGGCTATCGCTTTGAGGGCGAGTCCAAATAAAACGCGACTGAAAGACCGACGAAATGAAAAAAGCAAGAAACAAAAAAGCACGTGCAAATAGAGACGGTCGTTACGTATCAAGTATATCGTGGCGGTTGTTTGGTGCGCTTATACTATTCGTCACCATGATACTTCTGGTAATATGGGTGTTTCAGATCGTTCTTTTGAATCAGTTTTACGAGCAGGCGAAGCTTGAGGATCTTTACAGGACCGACAAAGATATAAGCGCGTCATTTTCGGACGAAAAGCAACTCTGCGAGATAGCGTATCTGCGGTCGGTGGAGACCGATACCTGTATCCGAGTTTACCGTATAGCCGATGAAGAATCGGAGATATTGGTGGACAGTGACGTCAATATGGGCTGTTCTATCCACCACATTGGTGACGGCTTGAACCGTTATTACCGTATGGCAGTGAAAAACGGCGGCGTTTATATTCACACCCGACGGGACGCAAAATCAAGAGCGCACAGTACCATTATGGTGTCGGTAAAACAGGCGGAAAACGGTGAGGTCTACGTCATAATGCAGGACGTTGAGCTTCAGCCTCTTGACGTTACGGTCACAACGCTTCAGCGTCAGTTTGGTTGGATAATGTGCATCCTTGTAATGGGCGCTATGATAATGGCTCTGGCGATGTCGCGAATGGTGTGTATGCCTATGCAGAAGATGAGCCAATCGGCAAAGAGATTGGCAAAGGGCGACTACGGCACACGTTTTTATGGCGGCGGATACAGAGAGGCGGAGGAGCTTGCCGATGCCCTCAACTTTGCGGCGAGCGAGCTTCAGAAAAACGACGATCTCCAAAAGGAGCTTATTGCCAATATTTCCCACGATCTCCGCACACCTCTGACCATGATAAAAGGGTATAGCGAGATAATGCGCGATCTTCCCGATGAGAATACACCCGAAAACGTTCAGGTCATAATCGACGAGACCGAGAGGCTTACCGAGCTTGTGAACGACGTGCTTGACCTGTCCAAAATAAGAGCGGGAACAAGAAAACCCGAGATCGAGGTCTTCGAGCTTACCGAAACTGTGGCGGCGGTGCTTACACGCTACAAAAAGCTGACCGACCAGAAATACGTGATAAACTTTATGGCGGATCAGAGCGTTTGCGTCAAGGCAGACAGAACCATGATATTGCAGGTAATATACAACCTTGTCAATAATGCCCTCAACTACACGGGCGAGGACAAGACAGTGACTATCGTCCAGACCGTCACGGGCGGCAAGGTGAGAATTTCGGTCACCGATACGGGCGAGGGAATTGCCGAGGAGGATCTGCCCTATATCTGGGACAGATATTACAAGGTCGACAAGGTTCATAAGCGCGCGGTGGTAGGTACGGGTCTGGGACTTTCCATCGTCAAGGGCATCCTTGAATCCCATGGAGCGGTCTACGGAGTGGAAAGCACGGTAGGAGTTGGAAGCACCTTCTATTTTGAGCTTGACGCCATTTATGACGCAAATATTGACACCGACGAAAAAATTCCGGAATAAAAGCGAAATGGGCAAAATTCTTTTGTCGGCACTATTGCAATTTTGCGACAGATGCGGTAAAATAATAGAGTACGCGATCTAACGCTTGAGAGGTAAGACAGAATGAATGATATAATCAGCGCCATATTCAAATGCCCCGTCTGCGGAGGCAAAATGAGAGTGACCGAGGACAAGAAAAGCGCGAAATGCGACGGCTCCAATCCAAAAGGGAAGAACCATAGCTTTGATTTTTCAGCTGACGGCTACCTCAGCTTCGGCGTGACGGGGGGAGACTCCAAATCCGCAGTTGCGGCGAGAAAAGCGTTTTTGCGCTCCACCGAATGTTACAGACCTGCCGCCGAGGCGATCTGCGACACAGTGTCGAAATATGCTCCCAACTGTGGAGTACTGATAGACGCGGGCTGCGGAGAGGGTTATTATACCTCGATGCTCTCGGAGGTGTCCGAGAAAGCCGTGGGGTTTGATCTTTCCAAGTTTGCTTGCTCGGCAGGTGCAAAGCAGGCAAAGAGAGACGGCAAAGAAAATCTGCTCTTTGCCACCGCAAGCGTTTTTGAGCTGCCCTTGCAGAGCGGATGTGCCGACGTTGTTACCAATATCTTCGCTCCCTGTGCAGAAGAAGAGTATAAGCGTGTTCTTCGTGACGGAGGCTTGCTTTTCGTTGTCGGAGCGGGCAAAGACCATTTGATGGGACTGAAAAAGGTAATATACGACAACGTTTACGAGAATGGTCAGCGTGCCGACCTTCCCCAAAATATGGAGCATCTGGGTTGCGTGACCTCTGCCCACAAGATACGGGTGGACGGTAAAGAAAATATAGCCGCTCTCTTTTCGATGACGCCCTACTATTGGCGAACAAGCGAGGCGGATAAGGAAAAGCTTGCGTCTCTTGACTCACTCGTGACCGAGATAGAGTTTGAAATAAATATCTACAAAAATAACAACTAATAAAAGGATCGACTAAAATGAAATTTTCACTTTGCATACCAATGTATAACGAAAGCTCGATAATCAAGGAGACGGCGCAGACCCTCTCGGACTATATGTCGGCGAATTTTGAGGATTACGAGATAATCTTCTCAAACGACGGTTCAAAGGATGGCTGTGACAAGCTGGTAGAGGAGATGGATCTGCCCCACGTCCGTGTTGTGGGCTACGAGGTAAACAGAGGAAAGGGCTACGCCGTAAGAACGGCTATGCTCGCCGCCGAGGGAGACGTAGTTATGTTCACCGACGCCGACCTTGCCTACGGATGTGACGTTATAAAGAGAGTTTACGATACCTTTATCGCAAATCCCAATGCCGATATGGTAATAGGTTCCCGTAATCTTTCCAAGGACGGTTACGAGGGATATACCGCTATACGCAAGCTTGCCAGCAAGATCTATATAAAGGTCTTGTCGATAGTGGGCGGCTTTAAGCTTTCGGATTCCCAGTGCGGCTGCAAGGCGTTTACGGGTAAGGCAACGAAGGAGATATTCTCCCGTTGCGAGGTCGACCGTTTTGCCTTTGACTTTGAATGTATCCTCTGGGCAAACCGCTTCGATATGAAGATCGTGGAAATGCCCGTTAAGATCATCAATCACCGTGAAAGCTCGGTCAACGTCCTTCGCGACTCATTTAAGATGGTGCGTGACATTCTGAAAATGAAAAAACGCATCAAAAAAGCTAAAATATAATAAAAAAACACCTTTGCAGATCTGCATTGTTGCAGAAAAACAAAGGTGTTTTTTGTTGAATAATATTATTTTTCGCCGCTCTTGTAGCGTTTGAGCGCAGGCGCGGCCTTCTGACGCTTTACTCCCTTGAGAATAAGCGTTCCCGTCTTTTTGTCTACCTTGCCGAATTTCTTCAGCTTCTTTTTCTTCATTTTCTCATATCTCTTGACAACCTGATTTATCTGCGCCAGCTTGACGGCAACGATTTCCGCGGTGTTGAGAAAGTTGTATATGGTGCGCCCTATATCACGTTTTTTCTTTTCCTTTTTATAAGTAAGGATAGTACACTCGTAAAACTCGCCGTCCTTGTTTACTATTATCTTGTCATTACTTTTCATTTTTAACCTCTGTCGGCAATAATCAGCTTTTTCAATGCTTCAATACCGATCCTTATGGCAAGATCGGTGTCGTGATGCTCGTCGGTATCATTGTCAAGTCCTGCGTCGGCTCTCTCTTGATTCCAGACCACCGAAAATACCGCGCCGCAACGAACTCGCAGGTAGCTCGCGACGGTAAAGAGCGTTCCCGATTCCATTTCGCTTGCAAGAACGCCAAGACGCTTCCAAGCCTCCCATTTTTCAAGGAGATCGCCCGCCGTAGGCATCCTCTTTGGAGAGTGCTGACCGTAAAATGAGTCCTTAGCCTGAACTACGCCCGTGTGATAAGACGCGCCAAGCTCGTGAGCCGAGTCTCGGAGAGAGAGCATAACGTCGGGGTCGCTGACCGCGGGAAACTCAATGGGTGCGTACTCTCGTGACGTTCCGTCCTGTCTTACCGCTCCGCTTGCTATTACCGCGTCTCCCGCCTTGACGGAGAGATCGATGCCTCCGCAAGTTCCGACTCGGATAAAGGTGTGAGCGCCGCACATAACAAGCTCCTCTATGGCGATAGCCGCCGATGGGCCTCCGATGCCCGTGGAGCAGACCGTTACCGTCTCGCCGTGCAATTTACCGTTCCATATACAGTACTCGCGGTTCTGTGAAACCTTGTAAGGCTCGTCAAAGTAAGCGGCGATCTTCTCGCAACGAGCGGGGTCACCTGGCAGGATGCAATATTTGCCGATCTCGCCCTCAGATACGTTTATATGATACTGTTTTTCGTGGGAAGATAGCATTTTGACCTCCGAAAAGATGATTTCTGTTATTAGTATATCATAATAATGTCCAAAATTCAAGAGTTTTTTGCATAATATCGCAATTACGACAGATAATAAGTACAAAATCTGATCAAATGGAGCTTAAAATGGCAAAGGGAATCATTGATCTTAACGCGAGCATTATATCCACGGGCAACACGGTGGGCAAAAAGGAATTCGAAGGCCCCTTGGGGTCGCTTTTCGATACACACGATACCGACGACCGCTTCGGCATGGAAACTTGGGAGAAGGCGGAGAGTGAGATGCAGCGTCTTGCTTTCAATATGGCGTTGAAAAAGGCAGGACTTGGATTTGAGGACATCGGAGCAATTTTTGCGGGCGATCTTCTCAATCAGTGCGTCGGTTCATCCTACGGACTTCTTGGGTGCATGGTGCCTTATTTCGGCATATACGGCGCATGCTCGACGGCAGGCGAGGGAATGATGCTGGCGGCGACAATGACTACTCACAAGATATTTGAGCGTTGCGCCGCGGTCACCAGTTCTCATAACTGTTCGGCGGAGCGTCAGTACCGCACGCCCATCGAGTACGGAGGACAGAGAACACCTACCTCTCAGTGGACGGTAACAGGCTCGGGAGCGTTTATTATCGGTGACGGCGACGCAGGTAAGGTCAAGATACGCGCGGGGATGCCCGGGAGAGTCATAGAAAAGGGAATAAACGATGCAAATAACATGGGTGCGGCGATGGCACCTGCTATATGCGACACCTTTTGCCGTTATTTTGCCGAGAGCGGTACAAAGCCTCAGGATTATGACCTGATCGTCACAGGCGACCTCGGTCACGAGGGAGCGTCTATATTGCGAGAGCTGATGGCGGTGGAGGGTCATGAATTCGGACAGAATTATACCGATTGCGGAATATTGATCTTCGACAAGGAAAGTCAGGACACCCATGCGGGCGGATCGGGTTGCGGATGCTCGGCAAGCGTTATGTCGGCGTACGTTATTCCGGAGATGGAAAAGCGACGCTTCAAGCGTACGCTTTTCGTGGCGTCGGGAGCGATGATGAGTCCCGATAGCATCAAGCAGGGCGAAAGCATACCGGCGGTAGGGCATTTGTTGATGCTTGAAGCAAGCATCAAATGATGTTGCGTCATTGTCGCAAATGATCCGGGCGAAGCCAAATGATGTCGCCCTTGGCGAATGATGTTGTGCCAGGCAAATGAGGAGGAAAAATGGATATTGTTTTACAAATTATACGCGCGTTTTTGGTAGGCGGCGCGCTTTGCGCTATAGCACAGATACTCATAGACAAAACTAAACTTACACCCGCAAGAATTCTGGTGACCTACGTGGTAGCCGGCGTGATACTCGGCGCTGTCGGTCTGTATAAGCCATTGGTGGATTTCGCGGGTGCGGGAGCGACTGTTCCCTTGACGGGATTCGGATATCTTATCAGCGATGGAATACGCGAGGCGGTAGATAAGCAGGGACTTCTTGGCGCTCTCACGGGCGCGTTGACCGCCGCCGCAGGAGGTATCTCTGCCGCTCTGATCTTCGGTTATCTTGCCGCCGTGGCTTTTAAGGGAAAGAGAAGAGGATGAGATACGGATACGAACGATAAAAATATCAATTTTTTGTTAGTTTTCGCTTTTTGAAGTTAAGCAAAAAAACGAGAGTACTTTTTTGTTACTTTTCACCAAAACTGTTTTTTGGCCTTCATTTTTTACCAAAAGTTATTGACAAATTAGATTTTATAGGTTATAATATCTATTGAATTATAATTTGACTCAAAGGAGTTTAAAAATGAAGGCGTCTAATTCTACCGGTGTTTCTCAATACTCGCTCGGTTTGCATAAATTCATAATAAACGTTTTCATCCCTGTGATAGTGGTGATAATGGCTATCATGGCGGTATGCTCGCTCATTATGTTCTTTATGTGCGGACTTTACGATACTCTTCAAGTACCCGAAATTATAGCTCAGTGGACCGCTCAGCTTGAGAGTATGGGCTTGGGCTTTATGGCTCCCGTTATGGAGCTTTTCACAACGATCTGTACCAGTCTCTTTAGTCTCACCGGCGGTCTTGCTCCGGCAATGCACATCAGACATCTGACTATTTGCTATCTTTCGGTAGGCGTTGCAGTTGTTGGACTTATGTCAAGAAACGCTCTTATGTATTTTGAAAAGAAGGCATTGGTGCTTCTCAACTCGTTCCTTATGGCGATCGGTGGATACGTTATCGTGTTCGGTTGGCTCTTCCAGTACGTTCTTACCAATTTTGTTTCGGTAAAACCCACGGTTCTTACCAACGCAAGTTTCTTCGGAGTAAGAATTTTCGCTTATATCAACACCTACTATAAGCTCTTTACCAGCCAGTTCTTCGTTGACAACCTGTTCACAGGCAAGCTTTTTGACGGGGTGCTTATTCCCAGTGTTCATTTCCCCGATGGCAGAGATATATTTGCAGACATTGCGCTTATTCAGAAGTATCTTGCAAATAGCGAGATGACTGTTGCCATCATTACAGTAGTTTCTCTCCTTGCGGTAAGCGGTTTGCTGGTTCTGCTTGCAACGCTTTACTATAGAAAGAGAAAGTCTCTCTTTGAGTTTAGCATTTAATTTATAATAAAAAAGCTCCCACGGGGAGCTTTTTTAACCGCCCAAGGCGTCTCGGAGCTTTTCCAAGGCGCTTTTTTCTATTCGAGAGACGTAAGAACGGGATATTCCAAGCCGCTCGGCTATCTCCCGTTGTGTAAGTTCCTCGGTTCCAAAAAGACCGTATCGCATAATGATTATTTGCCGTTCTCGGAGGGAGAGGACGGTTTTGATGCAGGAGAGTGCCTTTGAGGTCATTATCTTTCGGTCTACCTCCTCGGAGAGATCCTCGTCGGACGATATCACATCCATATAAGAAAGGGGATTTCCGTCGCGGTCTACGTCGATGGTCTCGTTTATGGATATTTCTGAAGAATGTTTCTTTTGCGCTCTGAAGCTCATTAGTATCTCGTTTTGAATACACTTGGAAGCGTATGTGGCAAATCGGGCGCCGTTTTCAACGTTAAATGTGTCTACCGCCTTTACCAGACCTATGGTGCCGATAGAGACAAGGTCGTCTTGATTTTTATTTTGTGAGTAGTATTTTCTCACGATGTGCGCCACAAGACGGAGATTGTGCAGTATCAGCGTTTGTCTTGCATCCTCGCCCTTCTCGCCGCCCGACCGCATTGTGATGAAATTCTGTCGTTCCTCCTCCTGAGTCAGTGCGGGCGGGAATTTCTGTTGAGTTCCGATGCCAAGTATCGGGCTTAAAAATTTTGTCAATGCGGCGATGATTATTGTAAAGATTATCATTTTATTACCCCTCGTAAAGCTTTGATACGAGTATATGAGTGCGTTGCATGTACTTATTTCAAAGGACAAATTGAATTTTAAACGATAATCTTGACTTTTCAAATTTTGATTTATATATTAGTTTTTATGTCCTTTTCTTTACTCGTTGAAAGAAAAGGACGAAAAGAACGCGACTTATTGTTCATTTTCTGCCCACGTCGGCAGAACCTAACCAAAGAAAAACGATTTCTTATATGTACTTTTCTTGCCACCAGCTGCAAGAAAAGTACGAAAAGAAAAGCCGCACGGGTGATAGGGGCGGGTCTTACGAATAAAAAAGCAGAAAGCCGCGTTTTTATTCGTCGCGACATCCCCTCCCCCGTGTCCCCCAACCCCAAAGGGTCAATATAGTGGGATACGGCTTACAACCATATAAAACTTTTAAGTTCAAAGAGGCTTTCCCTTCGGGAAAGGTCGCTCCGCGACAAAGCTTTAAGTTTTAATAAGATTACGGCTACAAATCAAAATTGTAAAAAGGATTTCACTTCTTTTAAATCAATAATCTTTTTTCGTCGGCATAGCCGACAGGAGAGAGGGGTACATAGGGGAGAGAGGATGTCGCAGGGCGAGAAAAAGCGGCATGTTCGCTTTTTCTCGAACAAGACCCTCTTTCACCCTATGCGGCGTTTCTTTGGTTCAGCAAATGCTCGCATTTGCGAGCCGATCAATCGCTTGCGCTTGTTGACATTTTTCATTGTCGCTGGTGACAAGAAAATTTAGTGCTTAACTCCGCGATAAATTGCAATTTATAAAATCCTCCAAAG
>JAZSRA010000047.1:0-1631 GCA_045538195.1 Eubacteriales bacterium
ATCAATGGGCGTTTAAGTACGGCGCGATGATGGAGTTCGGTGAGAGTGACGACCATCATGACGGTAACGGTGAGATCATCTCTCGCGCAACTATTGAGAAGTCCATCGACAATCCCAAAAGCGAAACCTACCGAATTATGCTTGACGGTGAGAAGGTTGGTGGTCTGATACTCACGATTGACAAGGAAACGCATCATAACCATTTAGATATTCTCTTTGTGCTACCCGAGGCACATAGTAAAGGAATCGGCTACGGCGCATGGCAGGCGGTCGAGGCTCTGCATCCCGAAACGAAGGTTTGGGAGACCTGCACACCCTATTTTGAAAAGCGCAATATCCATTTTTACGTAAACAAGTGCGGTTTTCAAATCGATCAGTTTTGGTGTGAATATTTTCAGCCCGAACACGATATGTTCGAGGATGAAACGCACGATCCAGACGAGGGGCCTGATGAAATGTTCCGCTTTATTAAGGTGATGAAGCCGTAACCTGTTTTCTTTGTTTCCTCTGACGCAAATTTTGAGGGCTGACAGATTAATTTCTGCCAGCCCTCTTTTTTTATCTGTATTTCAAATACTCCATGAATTTCTTGGCGGCAATAGAGAGTGCATTTTGGCTTCGATAAGCCACGCCGATCCTTCTGAATGCAGGGACATTAAGCTCTTTTGCCACGATTTTATACGGTATTCTACGCAGTATCAGTTCGGGCAGTATCGCTATTCCAAGACCACCCTCAACCATTGACATCACCGCATAGTCATCCCACGTTGTAAAATGCACGTTTGGCGTGATGCCGTTTCTCTCGAATATTTCGGATATCTCCGCTTTCGCGCCCTTTTCAAGAAGCATGAAGGGATAGTCACACAATGCTTTTACGGGAAATTTATTCTTGTTGGCAAGTGGGTGATCCTCGGGGATAACCACGAGTAGCTTATCTTCCTCCAAGAATACCGTTTCAAACTCATCGACAGTTGGCAGACGGAGAAAGCCGAGATCAACGCGCCCTGTTTTGATCCATTCCTCTATCTCGGTGTAATCGCCGAGCAATAGCTCATAGTCGATATTGGGATAGTCCTTTTGAAATTCCTTAATGATGTTCGGCAACCAATGAGTTGCCACGCTTGAAAACGTACCGATACGGATAAGTCCAGATTGAAGCCCATTTATTTCGTCGATCTGCTCCTGCAAGCGCTCAAACTCTCGGCATACGCTTTGCGCGATTGGCAGTATCTTCATTCCGTCCGAGGTCAACTTCACGCCTGTGCGATTGCGCTCCAAGAGCGTCACGTTCCATTCCTTTTCCAAGTCGTTTATCATACGGCTCACAGCCGATTGTGAATAGTTGAGTATCTCCGCCGCCTTCGTAAAGCTGCCATGCTCCACTGTCTTGATAAACGCCAAATATTTTTGCACGTTTGTGTCCATTTTTTGTTCCTCTATCTATGCGTTTTTGTAATAATGAATATGAGATATATTCGCTTGTGTAATTCATGATAATATGATATACTATTATCACCGAATTGTCAAGAGGTTCTGAAATGAAAGCATCGTATTTGAAATATATCTTTGCGCTGTTGCTGTTTGGCTCAAACGGCATTGTGGCAAGTTTGATACATCTGAGCAGCTATGAG
>JAZSRA010000089.1:0-3427 GCA_045538195.1 Eubacteriales bacterium
GCACAAATGGTTTTCCAAACTTCAATTCAAATCACTTAAGATTCGCCCCGATTTGTTTGAGAGTTATTTCAAAGATACTTCTGCCATATCAAAAAAAGATATGATTGCTTTTATGCAAGCCAACTCTTTGTATTCTCTAAAGGAATCGATAAAGAACTGCACCGCAAAGGTTCATATATTTGTTGGTGGAAAAGAAAACAGTTCGATGATAAAATCTGCTGAAGATATTCATAGAGCATTGCCGCAGAGCTTGTTGCACGTTCTGCCCAAATGGTATCACGGTGAGTTTTCTATAAATCACAGTGAGGCTTATGCAAGCAAAATAAGAGAAATCGTCCACGATTGATTTATAACCATATGAAATAATAAATCGAATTCAAGAATAGGAGGAAGGGCTTGTGAAAAAAACGAATACGAAAGAGCATATTCTCGTGTGCCTTTCCTCAGCTCCGTCAAATGCGAGAATCATAGAAACGGCAGCTAAAATGGCAAAAGCCTTCGGCGCGAGCTTTACGGCATTGTACGTACAAACTCCTGCCTCGGAGCTTATGCTCGATGCGGATAAAGCACGTCTTGCGGAAAATATCCGCTATGCCGAATCGCTCGGAGCAAACGTTGCAACCGTCATTGGAGATAACGTTGCATTTCAAATTGCCGAGTTTTCTCGGCTCTCGGGCATTACCAAGGTTGTACTCGGTAGAAGCGTAGCTCCGAAGAAGCGGCTTTTCAAAAAGCCATCCTTGACTGATCAGCTCATCGAACTTGCTCCAAGCCTTGACGTTCACATCATTCCCGATATGACGGTAAAGCAGAAGGAGCAAAGGGTTCGCTTGTTTGGCAAAACCTCGCTTGCATCTACACTCAAGGGATTGGCAATCAGCGCATTGATCCTTGCGATTGCGTCAGGTATTTCCTTCGGACTGCATTATATGGGCTTTACCGATGCAAACGTCATCACGGTGTATATCCTCGCCGTTCTTGTGACATCGGCTCTTGTCGAAAGCAAGCTTTGTTGGGTTATCAGCTCTGCCGCAGGCGTTCTGCTATTCAATTTCTTCTTCACAACGCCGAAATTCTCTTTGATGGCTTATGACAAGGGATATCCCGTAACCTTTATCGTAATGCTGGTTGCATCCTTGGTAACGGGAAGTATTGCCGCAAGAATGAAAAGCCACGCAAAGCAATCTGCACAGGCAGCATACCGAACAAAAATATTGCTCGATACCAATCAAATGCTCGCTAAGGCAAAGAGTTCCGATGAAATATTCGAAATTGCGGCAGATCAGGTAAAGAAGCTATTGTCTTGCGATACGCTTATATATGTGGGTGATGAGTCTATCCGCAGCATCGGTATTACGCTTGATAACAATATACAAAAAAGCGATGACTGTATCTACTATCCGATACACACAAACGACACTGTTTACGGAGCAATCGGAGTAGTAACCGTTAAGACGGTTGATGCCTTTGAAAACAGTATTCTGCTATCCATTCTCGGTGAATGCGCTTTGGCGCTTGAAAGCGAGCGAAACGCAAGAGAAAAGGAAGCCTCGGCGATCCTTGCAGAGCAAGAAAAGCTACGCGCTAATCTGCTCCGTACCATATCCCACGATCTTCGCACGCCGTTAACATCAATATCCGGCAACGCAGGCAATCTTCTTGCCAATGATGAGATATTCGACACAGACACACGCCGTCAGATCTATACCGATATTCGTGAGGACTCCGAATGGCTTATCAGCCTCGTGGAAAATCTTCTATCTGTATCCCGTATGGGAGATGGTAAAAGCGATATACGGATGTCTGCCGAGCTTGTTTCCGACGTGATTGAGGAAGCGGTCAGACGAACCGAGAAAAACGCAAGAGAGCATAAGCTCACCGTCAAGGAAAGCGACGGAATACTGCTTGCGCGGATGGATGCAAGGCTTATCGTTCAGGTCTTGAGCAATCTGATCGACAATGCGATAAAATATACGCCAAGCGGATCTGAAATAGAGATTTCGGCAACTGAAAAGGATAATAAAATTGCAATTACCGTAGCGGATAACGGACACGGAATTGCAGACGAGATAAAGCCCCGTGTGTTCGATATGTTCTATACGGGTGCTGAAAAAATTGCCGACAGCCGCAGAAGCCTCGGTCTTGGACTTGCACTCTGCAAATCCATTGTAAATGCTCACGGCGGTGAGATTACAGTAAGTGACAACAAGCCGCACGGCGCGGTATTTACCTTTACACTGCCAAAGGAGGAGGTGGAGATCAGTGAATAAGCCCTTGATACTCGTAGTCGAGGACGATGCTCCCGTTCGAAATCTGATTACAACGACCTTAAAGGCTCACGACTATAAATTTATAACGGCGCAGAACGCAAACAATGCTATTATGGAAGCATCCTCGCACAATCCCGATATTGTTTTGCTTGATCTCGGACTTCCCGATATAGACGGCGTTGAGGTCATCGAGAGAATACGCACATGGTCTGATATGCCGATCATTGTGATCAGCGCGAGAAGCGAGGATAAGGATAAAATTGATGCCCTTGATGCAGGCGCGGACGATTACTTAACCAAGCCATTCTCCGTAGAGGAGCTTTTGGCAAGGCTTCGTGTTACGCAAAGAAGATTAGCCTCAAACCATAACGAAGGCGCAAGCTCGGTATTTACGAACGGTGCATTAAGGATCGACTATGCCGCAGGCTGTGCCTATCTCGGAGAGAATGAGTTGCATCTAACCCCTATCGAATACAAAATATTGTGCTTGCTTGCCGCAAACGTCGGCAAGGTATTAACGCATACCTTTATCACACAAAAGATATGGGGTGCTGCGTGGGAGAATAACGTAGCCTCTCTCCGTGTCTTTATGGCAACGCTCCGCAAGAAGATCGAAGCAGCCCCCGACTCACCTCAGTATATCCAAACGCACATCGGAGTTGGATACAGAATGATGAGATTGGACTAAAGGAGGACATTATGGGATTTTGGATATTTATGTTGGCAATGAATCTACTGTTTCCCCTTATTATAATCGTTATGGGCAGATATTTTATGAAGAAATCCCCGAAAAAAATCAATTCCATATTCAGCTATCGCACGAATATGTCTATGAAGAATAAAGATACTTGGGATTTTGCGCATAAATATTTTGGCAAGCGTTGGTTTCGCCTTGGGTGGTTGCTGATTCCGATTTCCGTTATTCCGATGCTGTTTGTAATCGGAAAGGGAGAGGACATCATCGGCACTGTCGGTATGGTTGTTATGGTGATTGATTTAATCCTTTTGATTGCCCCTATTTTTCCTACCGAAAGAGCATTAAAAAAGATCTTTGATAAAGACGGCAACAAAAGGAACGGTGATATAGAGTGAAAACAAATTGGGGAAATACACCTACATCATATAAAATCGTAACAATAATTTCTATTCTTGCAAGT
>JAZSRA010000057.1:0-5843 GCA_045538195.1 Eubacteriales bacterium
TTCAATAGTCAACTATGAATTCATTAAAACCTGTATTTTTATGAAATCGGATTTTGAAGCGAGGCATTGACCAAAAATTTGGTCAATGCAAAGACACGACTTGGGAGAGGGGGAAGTGCATTGCCACTTCCCCCTCTCCCAACCCCTCACCCCCTGGGCTAGGGTAGTAGAGATTTGTTATTTGTTCTCGGCCTTATTCTCAATTGCAAGACCTGTTTTCTGTTCTGCTGCTTCTTTGTTTACTTTCTCTGGGGCTGGCCTACCTGCGTTTATCCAATCTCGTGTTATGGCATTGAGCCTTACTATCATCATTCTCATGCACGCCACCATGACTTGCTGATAGCTTCTTTTCCCGTTTGATGATAGATGATGGAATCGCTTCTGATATACATTTGGCGTTTTCGCGTTGAGGGCTGCTCTGACGCACATATACAACAGGCTGCGTACCTCTCTGCGGCCGAATCGTGTTATCCTTTTACCCAGATGTGTACCACTATCATAATTGAATGGTGCAACACCCACCAGAGCAGCTATTTCCCGCCGGCTGATGGTACCCAGCTCGGGTAGCATTAACACTAAAGTCTCTGCAGTTTCTTTACCTATGCCTATTTGCTGCATGTATAACTGCATTTGATGTTTCATTGCTTCATCTTGCTTTATCAACGCTGTGATTTTGGCACCTATCTGTTTATGCTCTGCTTTCAGCCTGGTTATCTCGTTTTCCAATATCTGCTGAGGTGATTCCAGCTGGCAAGTTGATAACACTTGCTTCATCTTCGCTACCGTCTGTCCGTAAATCCTTTTAATTCGCTGCAATTCCATCAACGCGGTGTGATTTGTGTGCATGGGCGTATTGATGTGCAGGTTATCCCAGTATTTCAAGGCATAGCTTTGAATGACGGCGCTGTCAATTTTGTCCGTCTTGGCTTCAGCTTCGCCGGCTTTAGCGTGATGTCGCACGCGCCTCGGTGTCACCTGACAATGAGCGATACCGTTGCGATCCAGCATCTCGGCAAAATAAAGGCTTATGGAGCCAGTTGCTTCATAGACAACAACAACATTTTCACCTATCTCTTTGATGGTCTTGCAAAACTGACGGCAGCCTTTCGCATCGTTACTATAGACACGATGCTTCTTATTGAACATGACATCATATTTTGCTTTGGCCAGGTCAACCCCGACAATGATATGGCGGGTATTGTTTTTCTTATCTACCACCTCAATGGCTTCGAATTTGGACTTGCTAATTTCTATATTGTTCTTTATCATATGTCTTGTCTCCATCTCTATTCCGGACGTACTCGTTACCGAGATAGTCCATACAACTATTCGAGACACTACACGGAGCCGTATTATACGGGGAGAAAGGAGTCCCTGACTATTGATCGGGGATGGATAATTCCGACCCTGCCCAGGGCACGGGCGCTCCAATCTCCAGGAAGAATGGGTAGCTACCCCATTCTTCCGTCTCCGTGAGTCCGATTATACATCGGACGAGGGAAATATACCACAACAATACAATAGAGTTCCCTGCGCGCGGGGCGCGCAGAGGTGAGTCAGCTGGTGCCAGTGAGCGGAATTTTGAGCCCGGCAGGGCGACACCTTCAATAGCCCGGGGCGTAAGCCCCGGGTACCCGGAACAAAATACGCCGGAACCCCGAGCGGAGCGAGCGGGTGGCAGGAATGGTCGCAACACATGGAAGCCACGATTTGATTCGCCACCACCGCACTAGTGGCTCGCCCCTTGCGTTTATCCAACCGGACTTGCATTCATTCTTTTTGCGCGGTAGAGAGACGGCCGTGGGCATCACAGACCGTACCGAATAGGTATTATATCATAAAAAATATATTTTGTCAAGCGAATTGCCGAAACAGTTGTAAACTTTTTGTGAACCCAATTTGCTTCTTGATTTTTGCATAAAAAATTGCCCTGAACTATCCGAAAACTCAAATAATGTGTCTATAAAAATATTGACATTTTACATTTAAAATGATAAAATAATTATATATTTTATGTAGGTACATTCACAAAAGCATCAAATGTTCAAAGTTTTTTGACACCGTTTTAAAAAAAGTGCTCAAATAATTCAAGGAAACATTTTCACTTTTGTTGTATAATGATTGTATCAACAAACTTGATCGGAGGCAAATTATGAAATTTAGATCTCTCCTCTCCATTATTCTGATCCTGTGTATGGCAGTCGGTGTGCTGGCTTCCTGTACCGGTGGCAGCGATGGTAACGAAACCACAGACACGTCTGATGAGAGTCAATCGGAAATAAACGAATCATCCAATGACAAGACGGATGATTCGTCAGAAAAGGACGAAACGTCCTCTGCTGAGGACGGAAGTCAAAACGATGAGGATGAAAGCAATGCTCCTCCCGTTGAGATTCCCGAGCTTGACGGTATCTATGCCGATTCTATTCTCTATGCCAACGAGATCAAAAACGGTGTTCAGTCATATTATCCCAACGGGGTCAAGCGCGACAGCTACTACGTTGAGAACCTTGATATGTCTGCCGAATTTGATCTTATGGCGGGAAGCGAGCAAAAGCTACGCTACCTCTCCAACAAGAATGGCGGCACTTATCTTGAGAACACTATGGACGTATTTGTCCGCATGAAGAACGGAAGCACGTATTATGCATCCGACTCAAGCGACAACGCGAGAGCCAACGTATACAGAATAGGCTATTACTATTACGACGTACGCATTCTCGAGCAGAGTTTTTATGCCGATGCCAAGGCGGTCAACGAATTTGATATCGATGAGTCACTGTTCATTTATTATAACGATATGGCAAATTACCAGAACAAAAACGGCCTCATCAGATACAAGGTCGGCGGCGGAGATCCTTATCTTTCCTGCAAGAACGGAGACCTGAATCTGGATTGCAACGAATACGATGCTATCCAGTTTACTATCAAGTCCGAGCAGTCATCCAGCGCTCAGCTTTTCGTTGTTACCAATGAAAAGCCTACCTATAATGCAAAGCAATCTATTCTGTTCAACGTAAACAACGACGGAGAGTTCCACACCTACACTATAATGCTCTCCTCTCTCCCCGATTACTCGGGTAACGTAATCGGCTTCAGACTTGACCTTGGTCAGACCAAGGGCGAGATCATTGAGCTAAAGGATATGAAGGCGGTCAAGTTTGAGTCCGAGTCGCCTTACATCAAGCTCGACAGAACCTGGCACACCTACTCCGACAAGCTTCATCAGGAGCTTCATTTCGTAGCCCCCAAGGGTCAGGACAATATAGAGGCTCTCGGTATGATCACCGAGATCGCAGCTGACAAGGTTGCAAAGCTTATCGTCAAGGATGCAAACGGTCTTCACACCTCCCTTGACGGAGTTGACTGGGCAAGCACCGAATACGTTGGCTTTGATATCAAGGACGCGGGTATATTCGGTTACATAATGCCTGCTGACAACGGAAGCGGCAGAATAGAGGTCACTCTTGAAAACGACCTTTACGTGATCATTCAGGAGGCTTATCCCGAAAACGGTGAGATCCGCTCTCCTAAGGAGGTTGGCAACACCTCTAACGACTTCTTTATGGGTCATAGACTCTACACCGACGAATCCCATAGCTTTGACGAGTTCATCAAGGAAGCCGATTGGGAGCGCAATCCTCTCAAGGGCATTCAAAGCGATAGTTTCGTCAAGTACGACGCGCTTCGCGGTGCTTATCTCTTCACCATCGGAGGCACAAGCTTCAATCCCCCGTACTTCTCCGCCTGGAATCAGCATTTCTCCACAGAGATCAAGCTGAGAAATACCGACAGCAACAGAAACATCTACATCCGTACCGCATCCACCACAGGATGCCTTGAAAACGCCGTTCTTCTCGACGAAAGCGGACTACTGATTCCTCTTCCTCTCGAGGTTTCCAAGAACTTCGGCGAGCTTGAGGAGCCTGTAATGAACTTCGGCGACGTCAGCTACAGCGAAACGGTATTTCCCTTCGTAGCATCCGAAAACGAGAAATACGTCATAAAGGTTCTCAATCTTTATCAGAATTGGGGTAAATTCCCTCTGAAGCAGCTTTCCTCCATTGCATATTACGCTCCTTACTATCATCTTTCCTGCGGAGTTACAGAGACTACCTGTATCTCTCCCTGGTACGTCCGCGGAAGAACGCTCTGGACTCTTCCCGACTTCCGCTCACAGTCTGCTCCCTATTGGTTTGAGCTTGAGGGTGACAAATTCAGAAACGAGCCTCAGCACACAAATGCAGGCGTATTTGAAATAATTCAGTATACCGACGCTGACGGAAACTACGTGGCAAGTGAAAACTACCACAATGCGATAGACTCCTCGGGTCCCATCTATGCTGAGGTCAGGATGGATTACATCTCCGACGACGGCAAGATGAAGATCACGTATAATCATCTTGAGCTTCCCCAGACAGATGAGCTTCGTCCCGCGTACGAGATCAGTATAGAGATCCTCAACGATATAAGCTTCGATAATTTTAAGAAGGATTTCGCGTTCTATGCCTGGAACACCACAAGAACTCACGTAGGCTATCTTAATGCCGACGGCGAGCATACCGAAACCTCCTACAGCGCATCCGACGATGTCAAAGAATACGTTCTCGGCAAGGTAGGAGGATACTTTGGAAACTACGGTACCTCCTCCAAGGATGCAACCAACCTCGGCTTCGTTATTCACAGCTCCGAGATCTACTTCGGAGGTGAGAAATTCGACGGCAACTTCGTAGTGGTCGAGGACGGCGAAGACAGATTCCGTCTTTCTCTTGATCTCGGTGAAGCCACCTTCAAGAAGGGCGACACCGTCAAGTTGAATATCTATATGGTTCCTTGGGGATCTCATCTCTCCACCGATGCTCACAACCTGGCATATATCCGCCAAAACTCTGTTATCGATCCCTACAAGGTCACCGCAATCAAGGGTGAGGTCATCGAAAGCGTTTATCTGCCCAGAGTCAAGACCGACGACGGCAAGAGCGCGGAATTTACCGTTTCAGGCGGTGTTAACAATGCCGCGGTCAGAGTTTACGGCTTCGACAAGCTAACTGCTCCCGTAATTTACGAAAAGATCGACGGCGAATGGCAGGTATATACCGTTTCCTCGATCGATTCTCCCGACACCACAGGTCTCGTACACTATTACGACGGATATATGACCTACTATGACGGTGACGGCACCTATTCTTACGCATTCGCCTTCAGCATGGACGGCTATGAGAGCCGTACCTTCAAAGTCGAGGCGATCAAGGACTTTGAGCCTTGGCCCGAAATTCCCGTTATTAATAATGATCCCATAAACGTTTACGCTGCCCCCGCAGAGATCGCCGCAAAGTTCCAGAATTTTGTTCCCGGCGTAGGCTCCGCTGTTCTTTCCGAAGCTGCCGATTACGTCAGACTTACCGGTGACGGCAAAAACGTTGTTGAGGTTCGAATAGACGTTTTCTCCGCGTCATCCAAAGACCCCACAGGACAGTATCTCGTGGTTAAATACCGCATTCCCTCAACTAATCCCCCCGCCGACCATTTCGAGTTCTTCACAAGTACTGTTAACACCAGCACCAAGGGTGGAGACTCCATTTGGCTTGACAAGTCTTTTTCTGTCAAGGATGGTGAGTGGCACGTTCTCGTTGTCGATGCGAGCACTTACAAGCCCGACTCCTTCGTGGCAGGTGACGATGGTAAATATTACGCTAATTATATATCCTTCGACGTGTTCAACACTCCACTTGGCGAGGATCACTACGTTGATCTTGCTTACGTTGGTATGTGTGAGAACCTTGAAGAATTCCGCGCGCTTGACGTCAACAAGGACATTGAAACCTATACCCTTGCAGCCAAGG
>JAZSRA010000044.1:0-7729 GCA_045538195.1 Eubacteriales bacterium
CCTTGGCACCCAGACAGACATGGCTCCGACCCGACTTAGCGCGAGACCCTTTTTTGCCAAAAAAAGGTTCGCGGACCTCTCATAAATCTAATCTCAAAGTCCGCCTTGCTCGGTACGGTTGATAATATCGTCCTGAAGCGAGCGGGAGAGGGTAGTAAAGAGTGCGCTGTATCCTGCAACTCTAACTACGAGAGTCTTATATTTTTCAGGGTTCTTCTGTGCGTCGATAAGAGTTTCTCTGGAAACTACGTTATACTGAACGTGCATACCCTTCTGGTCAAAGTATCCGCGAAGGTAAGCCACGAATTTTTCAAGGCTTGCCATGCTGGAGAGTGCGGAGGGATGGAATTTCTGGTTGAAGAGCGTACCGTTGGAAGCCACAGCGTGGTCAAGACGGGCAACCGAGTTAGCGGTAGCGGTGGGCCCCTTGACGTCTCTGCCCGATGCGGGGCCTACGCCGTCCGCGATAGGCGTGTAAGCAAGTCTGCCGTCGGGAGTAGCTCCTGTCTGGTAACCAAGCGGAACGTTAGCCGATACGGGATAAAGTCCTGCCTGATAGATTCCTCCGCGAGGATTGGTGAACTTTTCAAAGGGCTTGGTGTAGCTATTACCAACGTCGCGCGCAAATGCGTCAACCTCGGGAATATCGTTGCCGTACTTGGGAAGCGCTTCTATCATTTTGAGAATCTCATCGTATCTTGCCTTCTTGTCGGCGGAAATATGAGAAGCCTCGATGAAGGTAGTGTAGATCTGCTTGATGGTGTCTTCAGTGACCTCAACGCCGTTAGCGTCAAGCTGCTTTGCAACCTCGGTGGTCAACTCAAGCGCCTTCTTGGGTATGTAACCCTTACCGAAATTGTCTGCAAGCGCCTGCTTCATCTCAGCCATAGTGACCTTCTTCTCATCGAAAACGAGAGTCTTTACAGCGAGAAGCGCGTCGGTCATATTTGCGATACCAAATCCCTGAGGACCTGTGAAGTTGTAGTGTGCGCCGCCCTCCTGGAGAGAAACACCCTTTTCGATACAGTCGTTGCAGAGGCAGGACTCAAAGGGGAGAGGACAACGAACACCATGAGCATAGTCAACCGCATTGTCTGCCTGTACCATCATTTCTATAAAGTAGTTCTGCTGAGCCTTGTAAGCCTCGTAGAACTCCTCAAACGTGGTCATCTTTTCAACGTCACCGGTTTGGAGACCGATAAGCTCACCCTTGTCGTATCCGTTAGAGAATACAAGCTCGATAGGACGGCACATATTGAAGAATGCCGCATCGTGCCAACCGTCGGTCTTTCCGCCCTTCTGGGGTTCAACGCAACCGATTATAGCGTAGTCACGCGCATCCTGGAGAGTAACGCCTCTTGCCATGATCGCGGGAATTATGACCTCGTCATTATAGAACGCGGGAACACCAAGCCCCTCTCTTACGACCGATGCCGCCTTGATAAGAAGGTCGTGGGGGGAACGGTTCCAAACTCTGATAGAGAGCGAAGGCTGGGGAAGACGAACGTGCATAGTTGCTTCCATACACATATAGGAAAGGTCGTTAGTAACGTCAATTCCTTCCTCGTTCTGACCGCCGACGATAAGGTTCTGGAACAGACCGTAGCCTGCAAAGCCTTCAGCCGACGCAGCGTCTCTTACCTTGGTAAGGTCGTTGAGCTTTACCCAGAGACAGTCGAGATACTCCTGAGCTTCTTCGTAAGTGATAGTGCCGTTATCGATATCCTTTTTGAAAAGAGGATACATATACTGATCAAAACGTCCGGGTGAGATAGAGTGTCCGCTGGACTCGCACTGAATAAGCTGCTGAACGAACCAGAACGCCTGACAAGCCTCGTAGAAATTACGAGCGGGCTTTGCGGGAATTCTGTCACAGGTGTCCGCGATGCGGAGAAGCTCTGCTTTTCTGACGCTGTCATCACACTCGCCTGCTTCCTTGCGCGCAAGGACAGAGTGACGGTGAGCGTAGGTAATTACCGCCTCACAGCTCTCAATTACCGCTTCGAGGAAGTTCTTGCGAGTAAGATAGTCACCGCTTCCCGGGTTAAGCTTCGCGATAGCGTCGCGCGCCTCGGCGATAACACCTTCAAGACCCTTATATATAACCTTTGCGTAATCAACGCTGATATGACCGATACCGTTATAAAAATAGTTACCTACGGTAAAGATTCCGTGGTTGAGGAACACGTCAAGAACCTTGGGGTCCATAGACTGTGCCGCAAGATCGCTTACGGTTCTGCCCTTCCAGTAGGGATGCACCTTTTTAAGTCTCTCAACCGTTTCGGGAGAGATGTAGAAGCGGTCGGCGTCTCTTGTAGCTATGGTGTCGTATTCACCCTCAAGCCATTCAAACGAGTACTCGGGGAAGGTTTGACAGCTACGGGGAACTATCGAGTTGCTTCCAACGAAAAGCTCGTAAGGACGAATAACGATCGGAATATTTTCAAGAATGTGACGGAAAGCCGCGGAACGACGCTTGACCATAGGAAGCGCCTCGGTCATCTTATAGCTCTCGGTTAAAAGCTCGGCTCTGTCCGCCTCGATCTGCGGTGTTGCCGCATAAAGGTGATCTATAAGCTTTTGTATTCTTGGACTCTTATCTATTACGAATTTAATCTGACTCATAATTTATGTTTCTCCTTTTTCTTGGAACCTTTGGTGAACAAAAGGTTCCAAACCTCCAAAATGCTTTCTGAAAAAGTTTTTAATTGGATTTATATGGGTAAACTCTGAATAAAACGTTTTAATAAACACTATCAACACGATAGCAGATATGTTTTGATTTAAATCAATCTCATTTTAAATGGCAATATGGGGTTGATTTTCCCTTTTTGCGGGAAGCTTTTTGGCTCCACCGCAAATCTCGCTTTGCGAGTTTGCAATTCTCAGAAAAAGGTGGAACGCATCCCCCGCATCCCTTAAATCTGTTCCCAGAGTTCGGCGTGGGGAGCAGCTATAACCGAGCTGCCGAAGAATACGCCCTGATCCTTTGCGTGCTGTGCGCCTGCCTCAACTGCGGCGGTAACATCACCGACGTCACCTGTTACGAGGCAAACACCCTTACCGCCCATACCGCGGGAGGTACGAAGCTCGAAGATAGCGACCTTTGCGGTCTTAACTGCGATATCAGCCGCCTTGATGATAGAAGCGGCAGAATAGGTCTCGATAATACCGAGGCTTCCTTTCTTTTCTGCGGGAGCGGTGCCAAAGAGAGCGGTTATTACCTGAGGATCGATGCGACCCATGATCGAGGAGTCGACCAGCTTTTCGTCGAAGCGATCCTTAACGTGTTCAACTGCGCTAGTTACGTTAGAAATAGAACCGGTAAGAATGATCTCGTACTTGCCGGGGCAAGCGGGACGAGCGGATACAAGGCTGATGCCTGCGCTCTTGAGAGCGGCGTCGGTTGCCTCGATACCCTTAGCTATACTTTTAAGTTCAATTACACCAATTGCTTGATACATTATGTATTTCCTGTGCCTTTCTTTCTACGATATGTGTTTGTCCGATTAAGCCTCGATGATGATCTTGGTAGCATCAACGAAGGTTACCTTGCCGCCAATAGATGCGTACTGGGGCAGTGAAAGTCCTGCGCCGGGATTAGCGATAAGCTGTCCCTCCTCCACCTTGTCACCTACGTTTACCGCAGGAATCGAAGGGGCGCCGATGTGGCCCGACATCATTATCTCTACCTTAGAAGCCTTCAACTTTTCGGGAATAAACTTGGGAACTACGTCGTACTTGTGTACTCCCAGCATATCCTCCCATTTTTCGGACTGTATCATTCTGTAAGGACGGTCGGAGGAAACCTTGTAGGTCTCGCTGCCTGACTGGAATCTGATCTTATTCTTTGCAAGGATTCCCTTGAGGTTAAGGATAACGTCCTTGGGCGATATCTCCTGACAGCACACCTCAGCACATACTCCGCAGGAGCAGCAGAGGGATGCATTTGCGATCATCTGGGGATTGTCGCTTGCGGCGTTGCCCATAGCAACTCTTATCATCTTGTGGGGTTCAATGGGATAACCGAGCAGGTGTCTGGGACACATTTCGGTACATCTGGAGCAACCACAGCAAGCGGAAGCCGCGCGGCGAAGCATATCGTTCATGTCAACTCTCTTATTCTTGATCGCGCGTGCGCTCTCGGGAATAATGAGGAGAGACTTAGTGGTCTTTGTAACGGTAGCGGTTGCGGGATCCTTGATACGACCCATGGAGGGACCGCCGTCGATCATAGCGTGGGTATCCTTAACGGTTACGCCAAGTCGGTCAAAGATCTCGGAAACTCTCATACCTACGGGAACCTTGATGGTGTATCTTTCGGGGAGATCTCCGCCGATAGTAAGCCATTTTTCGGTAACGGGCTTACCCTCGTTAACCGCGCGCCAGATGTTGTAAACGGTCTCGCCGTTGTAAACGATAACGCCTGCGGTGATAGGAAGATTACCGGGCTTAACGACTCGTCCAGTTGCCTCGTAGATCTGATTGATCTCATCACCCATAGGATAAATGTTGGGGAGAAGCTTAACGGTTACGCCTTCTGCAAGAGTCTGTCCCTCGTTAAAGCCGAGCATGTGCGCTCTATGCTCCTTGATAGCTACGTAGGTGTGCTTAATGCCTGTCTCTGCCATTACGAGCCTTGCTCCTTCGGCAATTTTACTCATTTCCTCACGCATGATCATGTAATCGGTATACATGAGAGGTTCGCATTCTGCACAGTTTATTACCAGTATTTCTGCTCCGTCGGCGAGCTTTGCGTAAGAGGGGAATCCTGCGCCGCCCGCTCCGACGATGCTGTTATTCTGCATTGCTGATTTCAAATTCATTTCTGACATTTTAAGGCCTCTTTTTCTTGTTGCTTTAGTTATTAATTCTGCTTTTTGTCAACAACTCCGACAACGACCGCATCAACGGGGGAGGTTTTATCGCCAACCGCAACCCTTGCGCTGCTGCCTACCGTTACGAGTACTTCCTCGCCGATGCCGGCGCTTACCGTGCGGTCTACCGCTACGATAAACTTGTCGGTGAGTTCGTTGTTCTCGATTACCTGAATCTCAAGAAATTTGTATCCGATAAGCTTGTCAAGCTTGTTGGTGGATACGATGTTTCCAATTACTTTTCCTTTTAACATATTTAACCTCTTTGTGAGTAAGTTAGTTTGTGCCTTTACTTAACAGGAGTAACGGTAGAGCCGTTTTTGAAGCCGACTGCGTTAGCGTCGTCGGTATCGACGTGCATTTCAAGGCGGAAGTCCTTGTGGACTCTTACCTGAACGTCGAACCAGCGGGTACGCTTGGTGCCGCTTGTAGCGTCGACGTCGATATAATCGCCGTCCTTAACGCCGAAATGAGCGGCGTCGTCGGGGGACATATGAATGTGACGGTTAGCGATGATACATCCCTGAGAAAGTCTTACGATTCCCTTGGGACCGATAATAGTAATAGGGGATGAGCCTACGAGACTGCCTGACTCTCGAACTGGGGGCTTGACCTTGAGAACGTAGGAGTCGGTAACCGAGATCTCGACCTGACTTGCCTTTCTGAGAGGACCGAGAACGCGAACGCCCTCGATAGCGCGCATTGAGGGACCCACGATAGTCAAGGTCTCCTTGCAAGCGTACTGACCGGGCTGGGAGAGATCCTTGAGATGAGTTAACTCATATCCGGGGCCGAAGAGGGTCTCAAGATCCTCCTTTGTCAAGTGGATGTGGCGGTTTGAGATGCCAACGGGAATCTCGTAGCCGCTTTTAGCAGCTTCGGGAGCAGTTCCCATTTCTGCAACTATCTTTTTTACAATGGTTTCAATATCTTTGGTCGAAATGCTCATTTTTATCTGTTCCTTTCGATATATTTACGATAATTTTCATATGAAGGGATTTAAACGGGATTTTTAAATGCCTTCATACGAGAATTATCTTTGGTGGTGTGTCTTGCCCGAATTTTGTCGGGCAAGACACAGATGTGTTTTACGGCGCGACCGCCGTTCAAAGAGCAAAATGCGAATTTACAATGCTAATGAAGATTGTTGCTTGCAAAAATCAACCTTAACTCTTCACTTTTCACTCTTCGCTCTTCACTTAATTTTTGCTAGCAAAAATTAACCGAGAGTGGGAAGAAGCTTGTTAACGTCGGTGTGGGGTCTGGGGATAACGTGAGTTGCAACAACCTCACCGAGGTTAGCTGCAGCTGCGCCGCCTGCCTCAACTGCTGCCTTTACAGCTCCAACGTCGCCGCGAACCATAACGGATACGAGTCCGCTACCGATCTTCTCGGAACCGATGAGCTGAACGTTAGCTGCCTTAACCATAGCATCTGCTGCTTCGATTGCTGCTACGAGACCTCTGGTCTCAACCATTCCTAATGCTTCATTCATGATAAAAATCTCCTTTTGGATAAATTTTTGTAAATTTGTTTGTGAGCAAGCTCACTTATTTGCCGTGGGATCAAACTCCCTTATCGGTCTTAATAAATTTAATGATGTCGGGATGAGGACGCGCAATGACCTCTTGACACATTACGTGTCCGACTGCCTTTGCCGCTTCAACTCCCGCTTCAAGCGCGGCGGTAACTGCTGAAACGTTACCTTCAACAACAACTGTCACAAGTCTTCCGCCCAAGCGCCTTTCGACGTGAATGAGTTTAACATTCGCCGCCTTAACCATTGCGTCAAGTCCGACTATAGCCGTAACCATAGCTTGAACTTCAAGCAGTGCAATTGCTTTTTCCATAATTTTGTCTCCTAAATAGTTTGATCTGTCCTCGGACAAGCCTTTGTGCATTGCTAACCTCCACGCCGTTTGCTTGCAAACGGCATATCACGCGGCAACGCCGCATATAAGAACCTGCTTCGCAGAACCTTGTTGTTCGCAAAGCTCACAACACGCGACTTGTCGCATATCACTTGTCCGCAGGACAAATATCACTTTAATTTTTGCAAAGCAAAAATTAACCGAGGGTGGGGAGAAGCTTGTTTACGTCAGTGTGAGGTCTGGGGATAACGTGAGTAGCTACTACTTCGCCGAGTCTAGCCGCTGCTGCGCCGCCTGCCTCAACTGCTGCCTTAACTGCTCCAACGTCGCCGCGAACCATAACGGATACGAGTCCGCTACCGATCTTCTCGGAGCCGATAAGCTGAACGTTAGCTGCCTTAACCATAGCATCTGCTGCCTCGATAGCTGCTACGAGACCTCTGGTCTCAACCATTCCTAATGCTTCATTCATGATAAAAATCTCCTTTTTGGATAAATTTTTTTAATTTTGGTGGGATAAACCCTTAAATCGGATAGGGAATTAAACTCCCTTGTCCGTTTTAATAAATTTCATAATATCGGGATGAGGACGTGCAATGACCTCCTGGCACATAACATGTCCGACTTCCTTTGCGGCTTCGACTCCTGCCTCAAGTGCGGCAGTGACCGCCGAAACGGTACCTTCAACAACAACTGTCACGAGTCTTCCGCCCAAGCGCTTTTCGACGTGGATAAGTTTAACATCCGCCGTCTTAACCATTGCGTCAAGTCCGACTATAGCCGTAACCATAGCTTGAACTTCAAGCAGTGCAATTGCTTTTTCCATAGTTTTATCTCCTAAGTAATTTGATTTGTCCTCGGACAAGCCTTTGCGCCTTACTAATCTTCACGCCGTTTGCAGGCACACGGCATATCACGTTCCGAAGCACCATATCACGCGACTTGTCGCATATCACTTGTCCGCAGGACAAATATCACGTT
>JAZSRA010000015.1:0-4130 GCA_045538195.1 Eubacteriales bacterium
ACACTTCGGTAAGTCCCGCGACAACGCCATTGCCGTTGATGTCACGTAGTCCTCGTTTTACATCGTGCTGTGCGTACATTTCCGGCACGATATGGTTGCTTGTATCCGAAAGAGCCGCAAGCTCTTTGATATACGGTGTAATTTCTGAATAGTTCATTTGTTTACCTCCTTGTAGGTATAAAATAGTATGTGCGATCCGGCATGTCGGTATCTCAATTGTTATAAGAGTCAAAGAAAGAATACGATAACTGCGCAGATAAAGATAAACACCGCCGTTCCGATACTGAAATAAGCCACCTTACGGCTATTGTTCCATTGGATATATGCTTGGCAAAGCATTACAACACCCATCAAAGGAACACAGATATTGATCGCCTGATTCCAAACGTTGAACATTTGCAATATTGCCAAAACAACGACGGATAGACTTGCAATAATGGATATTACAGTAACGACCTTATGTAATAATGGAGCATCTTTCCAATTTGTTTTTTTATAATCAAAACTCCAATCTGAACTTGGTGGGCTTATCCTCACGGTAAATGACCGTCACCTGATCATTCACGCTCGGCGGAGTGACAAAGGATTTAAGCCATTTTTTCTTGACAATCTCGTTTCCATCCACGGTATATTTACCCGTAACAATATGCGGAAAGGTCGCTCCGTCAAGAGCCTGCTTTCTAATGGGCTTTGTATTAACTTTTAGCCACCATTGTTTCTTAACGGATAGGATTGTGCCGATTGTTGTGTTTTCCAAAAATGGATTTCCGTTTTTATCAAAAGCATTTTTCAATGCTCGCTCTGTAAGAATAACTGAGAGGATTATAAGTAAAAGCGGAAATACCAACATTGCCGCGCCCACATATCCCACTGTTTTAGTGTCTGCCTCAATGAAGCACAGCATAATACTTACTACGACAGGAATGAGTGCCGAGCCACAGATGAGCCATATTTTGCCACAGTAACGGTGTGCAAATTCCCAAGTATCTCTGTTTTTCATCGACCTTGAGGTGCGGTATCCGAAAACATAATTGATTTCTTTTGGTGCTTTTTTAAGAAATGCTCGCCCGAACAATATCATTATTATCGGTATGAGCAGATCCATAATGAACATATAAATCCAAAAGCCCATTACCTATCTCTCCCATTTATCCATGAGCGCTCTGATCTGCGCTGCGAATTTAGCGTTTTCCTTGTTCGGACGGCTCTCACAACGCTTTGCAAGGGCAAGAAGCGCCTCTGCCTGTGAGACGAGATCTCGGTGGATATTATTCTTTCTTGAACGTGCTTTGGCAACATCTGCTGCCGTAACACGCTTCTTTTCGGTATAAGCGGTCATAATGCCTTTTACAAGGTCATATTCGGTTCCGCTGTACGGTGTCTCTACCGCATATCCGCGCTCCTTCAGCTCATCGGCAAGGACTGCGATAGACTCCTCGTTACCGTGGTTGAGGAATACGGTGCGAGGCTTCTTTTCAAAGCTTTCAAGCCACGAGATAAGTCCCTGCTGATCGGCGTGTCCACTGGTTCCTTTGAGGGACTTTATCTGCGCTCTTACGGCAATATCCTCGCCGAACAGACGCACGTTCTGCACTCCTTCAATGAGATTTCTGCCGAGCGTTCCTTCTGCTTGATAGCCAACGAACAGAATAAGGTTCTGCGGCCTCCACAGGTTGTGCTTGAGGTGATGGCGAATTCTGCCTGCCTCGCACATTCCACTTGCTGAGAGAATAACCTTGGGCTCGGGCGTTTCGTTGATGCGCTTAGATTCCTCGACCGTAACGGATAGCCTTAGACCCTCAAATCTGATGGGATCGATTCCATCATCAATCAGCTTTCTCGTTTCCTCGTCAAAACAGGACGGATCGCACTTGGAAAAAATCTCGGTTGCCTCGATCGCCAACGGACTGTCCACATAGACGGGGAATTTCGTATTTTTGACAAGCTTTCTTTGCTTTATCTCACGAATGGCATAGAGTAGCTCCTGTGTTCTGCCGATGGCAAAGGACGGAATAACAATGTTTCCACTGCGTGACAAGGTGTTCTCGATAAGCTCTGCCAACACTTCTATCGTGTCGGTATGACGCTCATGATTGCGGCTGCCGTAAGTGGCTTCGAGAACGAGATAATCCGCATTCGCTACGGGGGCAGGATCCTTAATGATCGGCTGATTGGTATTTCCTACGTCACCGCTGAATACGATTTTCTTTTCTGCATCTCCCTCTTTGAGCCATATTTCAATCGCCGCAGATCCGAGCAGATGCCCAATATCCGTAAAGCGAATATCCACACCTGCGGATACCGTAATTCTCTCGTCATATTTCACACCGCGGAAAAGCTTGATTGCTCCAAGAGCATCTTCGAGCGTGTAGGTCGGAGCGAAGTTCTCTTCACCCGAACGTTCTGCTTTCCTGTTCTTCCATTCAATCTCGCTCATCTGAATATGCGCGCTATCCTTGAGCATTATGTCAGCAAGCTTCACCGTTACCTCTGTTGCGTATATGATACCACGAAAGCCGTCCTTATAAAGTCTTGGCAACATTCCCGAATGGTCAATATGAGCATGGGTCAGAAACACAGCATCAATCTGACTTGCAGGAACCGGTAAGGCAACGTTCTGAAACACGTCAATTCCTTGTTCCATACCGCAATCGATTAAATAATAGCGGTCGTTGATCTCAAGGAGTGTACAGCTTCCCGTCACTTCTTGCGCTGCACCTATAAATTGAATTTTCATAATTCGTTGCTCCTTTCAAAACAATATCTATCGGATTAACAGCTACTCCACCCTCATCATCCTATATCCAACACCGATATGCGTTTGGATATACTGCGGAGAGTCGGGTGTTGCTTCAATCTTTTTGCGGAGCGTTGCCATAAAGACACGGAGAGAGGCAACGTTATTCTCCCACGCCGCGCCCCAAATTTTCTGTGTAATGAAGGTATGCGTTAAGACCTTGCCAATGTTTGCGGCAAGCAAACACAGTATTTTGTATTCGATAGGAGTCAGATGCAATTCCTCCTCGCCGAGATATGCACAGCCTGCGGCGTAGTCGAGCTTCAAAGCTCCGTTTGTAAATACCGAGCTTGTGCTTTCATTACGGTTAGCTGCTAACCTTCTTTGCGTTACACGAAGCCTTGCCAAGAGTTCCTCTACAGAGAAGGGCTTGGTTAAGTAATCGTCCGCGCCTGCATCAAGGGCATCAATTTTGTCTTTATCCTCACTTCTCGCGCTGATGACGATGATCGGCATATCCGACCACGTGCGTATTCTCTCAATAACCTCAACGCCGTCTATATCGGGGAGTCCGAGATCAAGCAGAACAATATCGGGATTGTGCGAGGATGCTTCCATTATGGCGTTGTTTCCGTTCTGCGCCGTTATAAATTTATAATCGTGCGCCTTTAAGGTCGTCGTAATCAGATTGCGAACGGGCGCATCATCCTCGACTACGAGTATCAAGGGTTTATTCACTGATCTCCACCTCCTCCTTTGGTAATGTAAAGGTAAATACTGCGCCGTGCGGCTCGTTATCGGTCACGGTGATCTCACCGCCGTGAGCGTTTACAATAGATTTGCAAAGTGCAAGTCCAAGACCGAGACTTCTGCGGCTATCTGCAATTTTTTCAGCACCCGTGTAGAACATATCAAACACACGAGGCTTTATGTCATCGGAAATTCCGCCGCCGTTATCCGCTACGGTGATTGCAATTTTATTATCCTTTTCTGCCGCCGAAATCTCTATTTCAGAGCCACTCGGCGTATATTTGATCGCATTGTCTATCAGATTGATCAAGACCTGAACGATAAGCCTTGCATCCATTTTAGCGAGCAATATGCCGTCGTCTTCATAGATGGTGATCTTATGCTCCCTTGCGTTTTTTTCGGTACGTCTGACCGCTTCCTCGATCACGTCGGAAACAAGCTCGGCAGACATCCGTATATCGCTTTTGCCATCTCCCATACGGGATACCGACAGAAGATTTTCCACAAGGCTGATGAGCCATTCGGAATCCTCACGTATATCGGTATAGATTTGTCGGCGTGTTTCTCTGTCGAATATCTCATCATTGGCAAGAAGGTTACCTGCGTTTCCGGAAATCGATGTCAGCGGTGTGCGAAGATCGTG
>JAZSRA010000056.1:0-3827 GCA_045538195.1 Eubacteriales bacterium
GTGATAAACTATGTATGTCATTCATTTGAATGTCCTCCTTTTGGTTCCTTTTTGCAGTTGCCAGACCGCATTTCTATTATACCAAAAGGAGTTTTTCTTTTAAAGTCTCATCGCTAAAGCTCTTTTGAACCCCGCGTCTAACGCGGGGTTTTCTTTAAACCAGAAAGCCTCGGCAGGGAGTTTCCTTGCCTAGGTTAATTTTTATTTATATCCGCTTCAGTTTCCTCCGGGACCGTCTCTGCGTTCACAAGTGTCGGGAACCTCGATCTTACCCTTGATATCTCCGGGCTTAGTAAGAGGCTTTTTATCTTTAGGCTCTTGTTCTTTTTTCGTATCTTTATTTTCAGACATATTAATCACTCCTTTCCTCTATTTAGTGTTCGCAAATTCAAATCAATTCATTCAAGTCGTTGGTTGGCGGTAGGCAGCTTTGACCTCGGCAGACGTAATAAGTGGTCATGCCGTTTTTGAGCGGATATTCTTTTGTGGGGGCATCTAAAAAAATGACGATCGCATCAGGTGGAAATGCAAGAGGCAAACCTCTGTTGTCTGTATGTTGATCGGAAACGACCGTTACTTTCATTGGCGGCTTGTCGTGCTCCAAAAGCACTCTCAAAAACATAGCGTGGTTTGTGGGATATTGTGCTGCGCTTTGCGCGAGAAAATCAAGCTGCCGTTCCGCTTCGATTTTGTATTTCTCCTCGTCTGTAATAAGAGACAGGCGAACAAGATTATACGCCATCAGCGAATTACCGCTTGGGATCGCGCCGTCGTAGGTTTCTTTTGGACGCAAAATCAGCTCCTCGTGATCTTTGCCATACAGATAAAATCCGCCCGTATTATCTCCGAAATCCGATATGACCTTATCGCATAAGCGCTTTGCCCTATTCAAATGTTCACTATCCAAAGTGGCGCGATACAGCGAAAGTTGGGCAAAAACATACGCGGAGTAATCATCGATAAAGCCTTTTACGCCCCGTTTTTTCATATAAAAGCTGACATAGAGCGCATCACCATCACACAGACATTTCTGCATAAAGCTATCTGAGTTTTGTGCGGCAGAAAGATATATTTCCTTCCCGCTGACAAGATACAGCTCACACATAGCGGCGATCATCAGGCTGTTCCACGACGTTAAGATCTTTTCGTCGCGGTGAAGTGAATATCGCTTTTTTCGGTAATCATAAAGCATGGGAAGAAAAGATTCAAAGCTGTTATTGGAAGGATCGCTTTTTAAGAGATTCGGGATATTCTTGCCCTCAAAATTGCCTGCGTCCGTTATATCAAAATGACGGTTGAAGCGCGTTCCGTCCTCTGTGCCAAGAATCTTTGTGATCTCGTCGGGCGTAAACAGATAATATTTTCCTTCTTCACCCTCGATGTCGGCGTCCTGCGAGCTGTAAAATCCGCCTTCGGGGGAGGTCATTTCAAGGAGAATATAGCTTGCCGTTTTTTCTGCGATCTCAAGATATAATGCCTTTTTTGTTACCGTGTACGCCTTACAATAGGCGAGTATCAGGAGCGCGTTGTCGTACAGCATTTTCTCGAAATGCGGAGCAAGAAACTTTTTGTCGGTGGAATAGCGGCAGAATCCAAATCCGATGTGATCGAACATTCCACCGCGATACATCTGCAAGAGGGTTTGCTCCGCCATGTTCAGACACGAGGCTGTTTTGTAACGCTCGTAGTAATCGAGCAAAAAGAGCAGATTGTGCGGTGTCGGAAACTTCGGCGCTCGTCCGAATCCGCCGTGTTTTGCGTCATAGATGCGCTCATATTGCGACACTGCCAAGTGTGTTAGATCAATATCCGCTATATCCGACACGCTCTCCGAGCTGTTCAGATGCTCAATAATTTTCTCCGAATCCCTCAAGAGCATATCGCGGTCGGATACCCATTTTTCGTGTATGGCGAGCAGTAGCTCCCGAAAGCCTATCATACCGCCCCGTGAGGTTTTGGGAAAATAAGTTCCAGCGAAAAACGGCTTCTGATCTGCCGTCATAAAGATGCTGGTGGGCCAGCCGCCGCTTCCCGTGAAGGCTTGACAGACCGCCATATAGACACTGTCAATGTCGGGACGCTCCTCTTTATCAACCTTGATGGATATAAAATATTTATTCAAAATCTCGGCCATTTCTTCGTCCTCAAAGCTCTCGTGAGCAAGCACGTGACACCAATGGCACGCACTGTATCCGATACTTAAAAATATGGGCTTGTCCTCCCTTGCCGCGAGTTCAAACGCCTCGTCGCACCAAGGATACCACTCCACGGGATTATCCTTGTGTTGAAGTAAATAGGGGCTTGTTTCCTTTGCCAATCGATTGCTCATATCTTCACCTCCGTTATCTCTTTTATTTTCGGCATTTCCGAAGTGATCTATACGAGATTTTGACAGGTATGTAAGACCCGAAAATCACAAATACTATTCATATCACAAATCGGAGGTAAAAAGATGACGAAAGACGAAATGCCGGTTGGCTTTGCTATGGCGCTTGCGATGAATCCCGAAGCTATGCAGAAGTTCGGAACGCTCAGCGAGGAACAAAAGCAACAGATCATCGCAGGAACACACGCGGTAAAAAGCAGAGATGAGATGCGTCACTACGTGGATTCTCTGGTAAACGGCAAGTGATGAGTATGGATTCTATTTGGGAAGATACTGCAAAGCGTGTGCATTTTGATGCTTTGAGTAGCAATAAAAACACCGACATTTTGATCATCGGAGGCGGGATCACGGGGATTTTATGCGCCTATAAGCTAAAAAATGCGGGCGTGGATTGTATACTGGTCGAGGCGAATGAGATCAGCGGTGGTATCACAAAAAACACCACGGCGAAGATCACTTTGGGGCACGGTTTGATCTACGACAAAATGATCAAACGCTTTGGTGAGGATAAAACACGCCTTTACATTGACGCACAAAACAAAGCAATCAAAGAATATGCTCGGCTTTGTGAAAAGATCGATTGCGACTATGAAACGCGGGATAACTACGTATATTCTATGGGTGACCGCAAGAAGATTGAAAAAGAGGTCGCCGCCTTGGGGCGTCTCGGTATGAAGGCCGAGTCCTTGGATGCCTGCGAGCTTCCGTTTACGGTCGCAGGGGCGGTGCGCGTGAGAGATCAAGCGCAGTTCCACCCGTTGAAATTTCTCTATACAATTGCAAAAGATCTGCCAATCTACGATCATACTAAAGTCGTGGAACTGATGCCGCACAAGGCAATCACCAATCACGGTGAAATCACCTACAAAAAACTGATTATTGCAACTCATTTTCCGATGCTCAATAAACATGGCTTGTACTATCTCAAACTCTATCAGCATCGTTCCTACGTTCTTGCACTCAAAAACGCCAAAAAAGTAGAAGGAATGTATGTGGATGAATCGGACACGGGACTGTCCTTCCGAAGTTACGGCGATCTTCTGCTCCTCGGCGGTGGCGGACACCGAACTGGCAAGCAAGGCGGTTGTTGGCAGGAGCTTGAAGATTTTGCCCGTAAGTATTACAAAAATGCCGAGATCGTCGGCAAGTGGGCGACGCAGGATTGTATGACGCTTGATGATATCCCTTATATCGGTCAATATTCAAAACCCACGCCCGACGTCTTCGTTGCAACGGGATTTAACAAATGGGGCATGACCAACGCCATGGTCGCCGCAGATATTCTCTGCGATCTCGTTCAAGGAAAGCCCAACCCTTATGCTGACGTTTTCGACCCCTCACGCACGGTTCTTCATCCACAGCTTGCGGTAAATGCTTTTGAGTCTGCAATCGGACTTCTTACACCCACCGCGCCCCGATGTCCACACCTCGGTTGCGCCCT
>JAZSRA010000007.1:0-4533 GCA_045538195.1 Eubacteriales bacterium
AAAAAAAACACCTTCCATGGGTACTGTACATCTTTTCTCCCAAGTAGCAAGCTTAATCGGTCGAACTTTGGTCGATTTTGCTGCAAAAAAACGACATACGGACAAGTTTTGCCAAACTCTCGATACATGGACGCACCTCATTGCCCTGTTGTTCTGCCATATGGCAGACTGCCAGTCCCTGCGCGATATCTGCAAGGGATTACAAGGCATAAGAGGCGGCCTTAACCACCTAGGTATTCAAAAGGCTCCATCCCGCAATGCGCTCAGCCATCAGAACGCAAAGCGCGATGCCTTGGTGTTCCGGGACATCTACCGACTGCTTCACAAGCGGTTGGGACAGCAAACCTTCACCTGCCGCTTCCGGGAGGGTATCAAGGCATCTCGTATCATGCTGCTTGATTCGAGTGTTATCACACTCTGCCTCAATATATTCAACTGGGCTCATTATAGTGAGGAAAAAGGAGCAATCAAGCTTCATACGCTCTTTTCCCTGAATGATTTCCTTCCCATCGATGTACACGTTTCAGATGGTAGGATGTCGGATAACATAGGTGCTTACCACCTGATGCCGCCGGGGCGCAGTATCATTGTAGCCGACCGTGGATACGATGATACGCAGCTCTGGAGGGATTGGGACAGCAGGGGCATCTGCTTTATTGTGCGACTGCGCAAGGATATCAAATTTACCCGCAAAGAGGCTTTTGCGCAGCCTGACGACCGGGAACAGGATATCCTGGTAGATGAAGCCGTAGAATTGGTAGGTGATGATACGTCAAAAAACTATCCTCACCCTTTGCGCCGCGTTGTGGTTTACCGCCCGTATGACTCTTCCCGCCGCAAATCAGGGCAGACAGCAGACGCCACAGAAGTGCCGGAGCATACGATTGAGCTTATCACGAATAATGCTCACTGGGAGGCTGATACTATTAGTGCGCTCTATAAGTCTCGCTGGCAGATTGAAAGCTTTTTTAAGACAATTAAACAGCATTTACGCATCAAGACCTTTATCGGAACGAATAAGAATGCCGTAATGTGTCAGATCTGGACGGCTATGCTAGCCATCTTGCTGCTCCAATACCTCAAAAACAAGGCTAAGTACGACTGGCACATGTCAAACCTTGTCACATTCATTCGCATTCACCTGATGAGCTACATTGATTTGTGGACTTGGATGAATCAGCTGGTAGATAAGGCGCATTCTCCACCGAATTTTACTCAAACCTGAGTACAGGGGGGCTTCGAAAAAGCCTCTATTCGGAAAGCCTAGGATTTATCGGCACTTGCGTCTCTCTGAAACATCTTTGGGACACATGTGGGAGCTAGGTGTCTGTGATTCTTTCGTCTTGCATGGTGATGTGTCTTTTGGTAAAATGAACGCGAAAAAGATTTGCGGGCACAAGAGAAATTAAACACAACGGAAACAAAATGGCAAGTAAAAAATTAAATAAAACGGTAATTTCTACCAGAATTTCTGAAGCCATTGAAAAAAGCGGGCGCAGGTCAAAAGATATTGCGGCTGCTCTTGGCGTTTCGGTTGTAACTATGTCTAAATATGTTAACGGGGTATCAACTCCAAAAAATGACTACCTAATCAACCTTGCGCATGAATTAAACGTTTCGGTAAGTTGGCTCCTTGGCGGGGAGGATGAAAAACAGTCAGTAGACGGCCAGCCGAGCTATGAGGAATGGAAAAGCCGCGCCCTAGCTGCGGAAAAGAAGCTGGAAGTGCTGCGCGATGTCATTCCGATGATAAATGAAGTGAACAACATTTTGACCAAAAATTTTTAGATTTAACTTTGCGCGCAAAGAATGTAAAACGTTGAACATTCTTTGTGCGCACAGAAAGAAAAAAGCCATGAAAAAGATATTGATGATGCTGTTGGCGCTGGTGGTGATGGTGCAGCCATTGCAGGCAAAGTACGCGCCGGATGTGCGGGTGGGTGATGAGCTGAAGAAAGAAGTGCGCGTGGCGCAGACGTCTTTGCGGAAACTGAGCAAGAAAACGCGCTGGGCGCTGATTGCTGAGGTGTTGGGGCTATGCTACCAGACAAAAGGCCAGCCGGCGTATGGAAACAAGGCGGAATTTCACAAAAAGGAAAAGGTGCATTTTTACCGGGTGAGCCAGGGCGCGCGCTTTATTGGTGCGGATGGCGTGGAGTACGGGTGGTGCGAGACGGTGTACGAAAAGCCCGCGAAAGAATACGCGGAATGGGTGAAGGTGAAGCAAGCCATCGAGCATGCCGGTGTGCATGCCGTGCTGCAAGGCTGCGCGGATGATGTCACGGCTGTGTGCCGCCAGACTGCGCGGCGGCGCATGCAGCGCATGCCGGAAGTAATGCAGGATGCGCTGCTGGCTGAGCTGATGGGGCTGTATTATGTACCGGGCGGCGGGTCGGCGTACAAGGAACGCAAGCGGGGACGTGTGAATGGCACGGATATGGAGCTGGAATTCTGGCAGGTGGATAGCAAGGCGCGATTCATGGACCGCACAGGAACGGAGCGCAGCGTGGCGCAGATGATTGAACAGCGGGAAAAGAAAGATGCAGCTACGCGGCGCTCATGGATTCAAGCCATGTGGTGCTGCCAGCTTATTGACAAAAAGGACGCGTTGAAAGAATATGCTGATGTGCTGAAGAAGATGAAGAAATATCAGCCGCAGGTGAAGTGACCTCGGCAGATGCAGCGAAAGAAACAGCCCCGGGGCGAGGAGCCCGCGGGGCGTTTTTGGTACGACCGACGCGATATGCGCACTGCGGTGAAAGTCCGCGAAGAGCCGCGATGATGCGGAATCCCAGACCTGAAGAACAACTGCGGGGAGGTAACAAACCGTGGGAAAGGAAGTTCGAGGGGAAATCCCGACTGTACGAACAGGAACTCGGTTAATTTTTTGTGGTAATATGCGGCTGTTCGGAGTAAAATCCGAGTCAGCGGAGAAGTCGATGAGAGATCGCAACTAACATCGACCGACTGGGGGTACACCCGATTCAGAAACAAGGGGAACTTATTTTCCCGATATGCAGTCAGGGTCACCCCAGTCCCTCCAAGGAGGAGGCTCCGCGATTCGTCTCGAATAATTGAATGGACTTAACGTCCGTAACCGAGAATGAGACAAGTCATGATACAAAGAAAATCGGTAAATAGCAAGTCGGAAGGTGCTCAAGAGCTCCAAAAATCGTATGTAGGCGTAGATCTTTCGCGCCCGAAACTGGATGTATGGATGGAAGGTAAATACCATCGATATGAAAACACAGAAACAGGATTCAAGAAGTTTCTTGTTGCCCTGCAAAGACTTAAGAATCCGGTGGTGGTCGTTTTTGAGTCAACCGGTAGTATAAGCCTGTATTTTGCAGAACAGTTAGATCGAGAAGGCATAGCAAGAGCATGCCTGAACCCGGCCTGGATTCGGTATCACGCAAAATCCATAGGGCGTGTAGCCAAGACGGACAAGATAGATTGTGAAATGATAGCAAATTACTCCCACCTACATCAGATAAAAGAAGATAAGCCAATGAGTTCGGATGTGTTAAAAATGAGACAACTGCAAAGATATCGCACCATGCTCATCAAACATCGTTCTCAGTTGAAAGCCTCTCTTTATACCTACCGCGATGCTTATGCAATACAAAGACTGACAGATCAGATTAAGCATTTAGATGAAGAAATCAAAGAGGTGCAAGGCGAGCTGGAAAAAGTCATTGAATCCAATGAGGAGATGAAAAATCACTACCGTATTTTCCTTAAAGTCGGGGGCATAGGAGAAAAGACGGCCAAAGTGTTGCTATGCAATCTACCGGAGCTGGGTTATCTGAGTCGACGGGAGATAGCGGCACTAGTAGGAGTAGCCCCTTTCAATTGGGATAGCGGAAGAAAAATAGGCAAGCGTATAGCCAGATTCGGGCGTAGAGAAGTGAGAACTCAGCTCTATATGGTTATCATAGCCAGTATGCGGATAGAGGATAATAGCATTCATGAATTCTACAACAAACTAAGAGCAAGAGGAAAAACACACAAGCTGGCAGCAATAGCCAGCATAAGAAAATTACTCGTACGGCTCAATGCGCAAGTCAGAGATTGGATAGCAGTAGGCATGCCTCCCATTAAAGAAGAGACCAAAAAGCCATCGAATAAAAAGAAGCAAAATCAGCAAGAAAAAAGTGCAGCATAAAAGTTTTCCCGGAGGGAAACCCATACTACCCTAGCCCAGGGGGAGAGGGTTTGGGAGAGGGGGAAGTGGCAATGCACTTCCCCTTCTCCCAAGTCTAGCTACCGCATTGCTCAATTTTGGGCAATGCCGAACTACAAAATTGATTTTTGCAAAAAATCAGATTTTGCTCAAATTATAATTGACTGTATATAAGGCCGGATGGACGGACGAGGTTGCAAAAAGAGCCAAAATCCGATACATCATCAAGAGTCCATAAGGTAGATGCAGACGGCGCGGGAGGAAAGTAGCATAATCATATTCGGTGAGAACCTGCTAAGGCCTGAAAGGGTGACGGGGGAAAAAACGCCCGGAAGCAGGTAGTCAGCAGA
>JAZSRA010000132.1:0-8312 GCA_045538195.1 Eubacteriales bacterium
GTTATCAAAATATTACTGTTTCAGGTGCTACCATTCAAGGTTACAATTTCGTTAATGTCGCTGATGATTTAGCACCACGCGCAGAAATTATTAGTAACGGTTTGGCAATTAAAGTAATTCCGACTCTTGATAATGCTACCGTTGAAATGAACGGAAGTTTTGAACTTCAATTAATAATTATGGGACAAATAGTTACAGTTACAGTTTACGTTGAAGTTAATGAATGATAAAACGCACAGAAGTTTACACGGGCTTTCCCGTACTCTCATTCATAATATGGTGGTTGGCGTTACCGACGGTTTCACTAAAAACCTTGAAATTGTCGGCGTTGGTTACCGCGCAGCCAAACAGGGTAAAAACCTGCAGTTGGCTCTCGGTTATTCTCATCCCGTCATTATTGAGCCTCCCGCAGGTATCACGCTGGAGGCTCCTACCGCCACTTCCATTACCGTTCACGGTATCGACAAAGAATTGGTAGGCGCTATCGCCGCCAATATTCGCGCTTGGCGTTTGCCTGAACCTTACAAAGGTAAAGGTATCAAGTACGCCGGTGAACATATCCGCCGCAAAGAAGGTAAAGCCGGCGGCAAGAAATAATGAGAGGAGTTTGTATGTATGCTTCTTAAGGCTGATAAAAATAAAATCCGCCAAAAGCGTCATCTGCGTGTGCGCCAACATCTGGCAGGCACTGCCGAACGTCCGCGCCTTAATGTTTTTCGCAGTCTCGCTCACATTTACGCCCAAATTATCGACGACGAAAAAGGCGTCACTCTTACCGCCGCTTCTTCACTCGATAAAGATTTTAAAGGCAACGGCGGCAATATCGAAGGCGCAAAATTAGTTGGCGCGGCTAAAGGCGTTGGCTAACGGAATTACTGAAGTTGTTTTCGATCGTGGCGGCTACATTTATCATGGAAGCATTGGCTGAGGCCGCACGCTGAAGGCGGCTTGAAATTCTAAGTAAAGGAGGTTTACACATTGCTAGGATATGAAATTGAAGACTACCAGCAATTAAAGGCAGTTAAGAAGAAACTCTCCGAAAATTTGAGTAGAAAGTTGTTTTTTAAATCGCTGTTTCATTGTGGTTCAAAGGTGGCGGTCGCCGCTAATCTTAACGCGGTTGCCGTCGTAGCAAATAATAAAACGGCAAGATTTTACGGCGTGACTCACTGTAAATCGCCGTGGTGTTGCCCCGTGTGCACTTCGCGTCAAATGGCAAGATATGCCGCAGATATTGCGGTTGCTATTGATGCGTTAAAAGAACGTGGCGAAATTGCCGCAATGATTACTTTGACGATTCCGCATACACGCGATTTCTCCTGTCAGGAGTCCACAGAAATACTTTATAACAGCTGGAAGGATTTTGTCATACACGGTAATACAGTTTTAAAGGCGAATCCAAATGATATTTTTTCAAATTTTGCGGCGGCTACAAATCACAAACACAGGGTACGAGTAACTGAATATACGTACGGCGAAAAAGGGTGGCACCCGCACTTTCACACGTTGTTTTGGTTCCCGCGTGATAAATTCCAGTCAATAATTGATTGGCAAGAAAGACTTGAAAAAAGATGGCTTGAAATTGTGAAACGTAATACTTTAAAACAGCTCCTTCTCCGTTATCCTGAAACGCAAGGCGTGACGGTAAAAGCGTCGGGACTTAGCAAGCTTAATTCTTGCGAAGTGTTACCTGACGCGCCCACGATTCGCGAACTGCTTTTCAAGGTAAAGAATGTGGTTAAAGTTGATGAAATGCTGAATAAAAGGCTTGAGAATTTGGGCTACAGGATTATGAAGATGTACGAAAATTTAGACCCTGAATCGCACGCCCTTTATATTTCGGTTGATAAAAGCGGAAAAGTAATTGAACAGCAAAGCAGTAATTACATTTGCGGCTGGGGTGCAAACCGCGAATTGACCGGCAACGTTGGCTACAAGGCAACTAATCCAGGTCACTATACGTGGCAGCAAATTCTTGAAAAAGCGATAGCAGAAGACCGCGCTAAACGGGCGTTAAAAGCACCTTCTGTTGGTACTTCTGTTGCTTTGGAAAAAGAAAGTACATTAAAAAATGATTGTCAAAATAAGGAAGGTTACAGTAGTAAATTGAATGAACTTAAACCTGCCGAAGGTTCACGCAAAAACGAAGAAGTGAGCGCGTTGGACGCAGCACAGGTTCCGGCAGAGGCAGACAACAAGTGGTGGACATTATATTTTGAATATGCACGGGCGACGCTGATCCGCCGGCATGCACGGATAAATTATTCAGTTCATAGCGGTTTAAAGCAAATAATCGCAGATTATAAAAAATCAAATGCGTACAAAGAATTTTCTAAAAAAAACACTATGAAACTCGAAAACGAGTTCGGAAAATGGCGCGTGGTGTGCTGGTTTCTACCGTGTCAGTGGTACGACATTTGTGATAAAAATTTAGAGGTCGATATCCTGAAATTTGCGGTCAACGGCGGACTTACAGAAATAAATCGACTGTTAGAAGCGCACGGCTTACCACCTGCTGTAGAAAAAATCGGGCGGCAGGCGGAAATTCTTGAGGAAGTTTTGAACGCGGCTTGACGCACCGCCAAATATAGTCAAAATCCCTAACCCTCGTGACAGGGCTTTTTTTGGTGTCTGAAAATGTTTGCAAGGTTCCAAAATGGAACCTCACACCGGAACCAGAGCAACCACTCCCACCGCAAAAATAGTATAATGTTCCAAAATGGCAGTTTGTTTGGTCTGCTGGACCTGTTCAGCGGCGGCGCATTCAGCAAATTCAGTATCTTTGCAATGAGTATCACGCCCTACATCAACGCCGCGATCATCATGCAACTGCTCACCGTCGTACTGCCCACGCTGGAACAATGGAGCAAGGAGGGCGCAGAAGGACACAAAAAAACTACCAAAGTTACGCGCTACTTAACCGTAGTACTGGCGTTCTTCCAGGCGTTGGGTATGTCCATCGGCTTGAAAGCGGCGATACTCAATCCAAATCCCGTCAATATACTAATCATAGCAATTACACTCACCGCAGGGACTACGCTTTTAATGTGGATTGGCGAACAAATCACCGCGCAGGGCGTCGGTAACGGCATTTCGCTTATCATCTTTGCGGGCATTGTGGCGGCACTGCCAAAAAATATCGGCATAATCTACAGCTACCTGCAAGCCGGTACAATCAACTGGTTCAGCGTCGTATTCTTCGCACTCATCGCCGTTGCAATGATCGTCTTTGTTATCTACGTCGAGGCGGGCTACAGGCGCGTACCAATCACCTATGCAAAGCGCGTAGTCGGCAGCCGCGCATTTGGCGGGCATACTTCGCACATACCGCTCAAAGTCAATCAAGCGGGCGTTATACCCATAATTTTTGCGTCAAGCGTGCTGATGTTCCCGCTTACGATCGTACACTTTGTGGACAATCCGACGGTTAAGCAAGTCGCCGCGTACTTCGAGTGGGGAACGCCGCTGCAAACTGCGATTTATGTACTGCTGATAGTATTTTTCACGTATTTTTACACGGCGGTAACGGTAAAAATCAACGATATGGCGGAAAATCTGAAAAAGTACGGCGGCTTTGTACCGGGAATCAGACCGGGCAAACCGACGGCGGATTATATCGACTTCGTTTTAACGCGGCTTACATTGGCGGGCAGTATCTTTTTATCGTTTATAGCGGTACTGCCGAATTTGATAGCGGGCGCAACGAATATTCAGGGCGTCTACTTTGGCGGCACGGCGTTATTAATCGTCGTCAGTGTTGCCTTACATACAATGAAACAAATTGAGGCAATGGTGGTTATGCGCCATTACGAAGGCTTTATGAAATAGTGGAAACTCACTTTCCACTCTCCACTAAATCGACTGAAAGGAGATTTTCCCAATGCAACTGATACTGATGGGCGCGCCCGGTGCCGGCAAGGGTACTCAAGCGGCGGAACTTATTAAAAAATTTAATATCCCGCAAATTGCAACGGGCGATATGTTCCGTGCGGCGGTCAAGGAAGGTACCGAACTCGGCAAAAAGGCTGAAGCTTGTATGAAAAGCGGCGCGCTTGTACCTGATGAAGTTACTGTTGGAATTGTGAAGGAGCGTTTAAGTAAGGACGACTGCAAGGGCGGCTTTATTTTGGACGGTTTTCCGCGCACTGTTTCGCAGGCAGATTCACTTTCAAAAATTTTATCAGATCTGAATCTGAAATTGGACAGAGTTTTAAATATCCACGTACCGGCGGAAAATTTAATAGAACGTGCGGTAGGCAGAAGAATTTGCAAAAATTGCGGCGCAACGTACCACGTTAAATTTAATCCGTCTAAGGAAGAGGGCAAATGCGATAATTGCGGCGGCGAACTGTACCAACGCGCCGATGACAACGCCGAGACTATGAAAAACCGTTTAAGCGTTTATGAAAGTTCCACGCGCCCGTTAATAGAGTACTACAAAAAAGCCGGCGTCTACACTGAAATTGACGGCACTCAGTCTATCGACAAGGTTACCGCCGATTTAATCAAGGCGTTGGAATAGGTTATTAACTGCGCAGATTTTTTCAGCTTGATTTTTTTTAATCAGTGCAGAAAATTCAGCGTGAAGTTTTAATTAACTGTTGCCAAAAAGTCGGCTCTATACCGAAATTAACGGCACTCAGTCTGTCGACAAGTTTACCGCCGACTTAATCAAGGCGTTAAGTTACATTAAGTAAAGGCGAAAACACGGCGCGCAAGGACGCGCGCCGCCGGTTGTTGATTCAAGGATTGAATCATAACCGGTCGAAAAGCATTTTTCTTTTGTTACTTTTCTTTTTTGCGTCTGAAAAAGAAAAGTAAATCTAAATAAAAATAAAAATAAAAATAAAAATAAAACTTGAAGTTTACACTATAAAAAAAAACTTGAGGTTTACACTATGCAAAATTTACAAGGAATTAATAAATGCGGTTACACTGCCGCAATCACTTGAGGGCTAAAACAATGAAACATTTTACAAGATTTATTATTGTTTTGAGGTTGCAACAATGAAGAAACTTTTAAAAATTCCCGGCGGCTAAACCTCTACCCTCAAAATCAGCCGCCGCTAAACCAACAACTAAAGTTATCTTTGTGGAGGAATTAACAATGTCAAAACAAGACGTAATCGAAGTAGAAGGCAAAGTGTTAGAGGCTTTGCCCAACGCAATGTTTCAAGTGCAACTCGACAACGGGCATACCGTGTTGGCACACGTTTCCGGCAAAATCAGAATGAATTTCATCAGAATTTTACCGGGCGACAAAGTTACCATTGAACTTACCCCATATGATCCTGACGCGTTACATTAAGCGCGGCGGTCAAGTTTGGATTAAGATTTTCCCGGACAAGCCGGTTACTGCGAAACCTGCCGAAACTCGTATGGGGTCAGGTAAAGGCTCGCCGGAATATTGGGTAGCGGTTGTTAAGCCGGGCAGAGTGCTTTTTGAAATGGCGGGCGTTCCGCGTGAAATTGCCGCTGAGGCTATGCGTCTGGCGGGACATAAACTGCCTATTAAAACTAAATTTATTGAATCTGATCATCAAGGCGACGTTTTTGTTCCCGTCGTTGAAGAATCGCTTGCTGACGCTAAACGCGCCGCTCATAACGCCTTTGAAGAAGAAAAGGCTGCTGAACAGGCTGCTACTGAGAATGGCGGTGACGCTAAATGACGCCTAATGAAATTCGTGATCTGTCCGCTGATGAACAGAACTCTAAACTTAAAGAACTTAAAGAAGAACTTTTTAATCTGCGCTTTCAACACGCTACAGGGCAACTTGAAAATCCTATGCGCCTGCGTGATGTTAAAAAGTCTATCGCTCGTATTAAAACTATCCAGTCGCAAGCTAAGGCTTAGTGGAGAGTGGAAAGTGGAAAGTGAAAGGAGGTTGCACTTTGAGCGAATCCGTTAAACGTAACGAACGCAAAACCCGTATCGGCAAAGTCGTTTCTGATAAAATGCAGAAAACTATTACCGTTGCCATTGAGGAACTCGTTCAACATAAACTTTACAAAAAGTCCGTTAAACGTACCATTAAATTTCTCGCACACGACGAAAACCAAGAAGCACACGTCGGCGATCGCGTCCAAATTATGGAAACCCGCCCGCTTTCTAAGCATAAGCGTTGGCGTCTCGTCTCTATCGTTGAGAAAGCTAAATAATCAGTATATTTTAGCATATATTTTATTATCGTATTATTGCTAAAAACTATTAAACCTCAGTTGTAATTCCTAAAAACTATCGAAAGGAGAAAATTCCGTGATTCAACAACAAACTATGCTCAACGTTGCTGATAACACCGGCGCTAAAGATTTAATGTGTATCCGCGTCCTTGGCGGCTCTTACCGCCGCTACGCCAATATCGGCGATGTTATCGTTGCCAGCGTCAAATCTGCTACGCCCGGCGGGCAGGTTAAAAAAGGCGATGTTGTTAAAGCCGTCGTTGTTCGCTCTAAAAAAGGCTTGCGCCGCCCAGACGGTTCCTATATTCGTTTCGACGAAAACGCCGCAGTCCTTATCAAAGAGGATAAAACTCCGCGCGGTACCCGTATCTTCGGACCCGTCGCTCGTGAACTCCGCGATAACGATTTTATGAAAATTATTTCTCTCGCTCCCGAAGTTTTATAAGGAGGCTTCACTGTGTCACTTGCTAAATTGAATGTCAAAAAGGGCGACACCGTTGTTGTCCTTTCCGGCAAAGATAAAGGTAAGCAGGGCAAAATTATTCAGGCTCTTCCCAAAAAATCTCAAGTCATCGTTGAAGACGTCAACAAAGTTAAACGCCACACCAAGCCTTCTCTTAAGGCTCCTCAAGGCGGTATCATTGCTAAGGAAATGCCCCTGAATGTTTGCAAAGTTCAACTCGTTTGCCCAGCTTGCAATAAACCTACTCGTATTGCTCATAAATCCGTTGACGGCAAAAACCTGCGCGTCTGCAAAAAATGCGGCGAAGTCGTCGATTCCGCCAAATAATTTGAAAGGAGGTTTACCATGAACAGACTGCTTGACAAATACAAATCCGAAGTTGTCCCTGCTCTCACTCAAAAATTTAACTTTTCCAACGTGATGCAGGTTCCCAAACTCGTTAAAGTCGTTATCAATATCGCTTGCGGCGACGCTGTCGGTAACTCTAAAGCTATTGACACCGCCGTTTTTTTTTTATATTATGCAGGTAAAATACTAGGAGGTGGAAAAAATGGCTTTTATCGGTTCTGCGAAAAAAGAATCTAACAATTTCACGGTGTATCATCTTGACGCTACCGGCAGCAAAAATAGCGAACGCTTCAATTTCGCTTTGAAAATTAATGAAGTTTCGTCTGATACCGCGGTTGCTCTTGATTCTTTCGCACGCGGCTTTGTAAATCTTACTAAAGATACCTACGACGACAGTCAAATTTTCACGTCAAGAAATCTTATCGAAGGGAGTTGATAATTATGGCAAATTCCACAAAAAAGTTATTTGTTTTTCACGAATACGATAACGGTCCCGTAAAATATGAAACTTTCAGAACGGTTTTGCCGACGAACACCGCTGACAACCAAACGCAAAAGCAAAATGTTATAAATTGGGCAAGGAATTTCATTACTTCAATTTCTCAAAATGATTATGGTTATGTGAGACTTGAGGAAACTATTTCATTAAACGAGATACTCGCCGATTTGTAAAATTTGCGGTCGCCCTCATGCTTATATGAGAAAGTTTGATATGTGCCGCATTTGTTTCCGTGAACAATCTTATGCCGGAGCTATTCCGGGCGTTACCAAAGCCAGTTGGTAATTGAAAGGAGGATATCGGTTACTTATGGCAATGACTGATCCTATTGCAGATATGCTTACTCGCATTCGCAATGCTAATTCTGTCTATCATGACAAAGTTGATATTCCCGGTTCCAAAATTAAAACCGCTATTGCGGAAGTTTTGAAAAAGGAAGGTGTTTTAAATGGCTGACACACAAACAACGGTAACTACCCTTGATATTCAAATGTTAGACGCAGACCGCGGGGACGCTACCACCATTAAGCTTGACAATCCTAAAAACAACATTACACGTGAGCAAGTTAGCGCGGCAATGCAACCAGCTTTCACTAACGGCTGGTTTTTGACAAATAAAGGTAGCGTCGCAATGTATTTGGGCGATGTTACAATCAATCAATCAATTAAAACCAAATTAGCCGGCGAAGATTTTTATGTTACGCCGCCATCGCTTAATTTTTCAGTAAATGCAGGTACAAGTTTCAGTTATCAAAATATTACTGTTTCAGGTGCTACCATTCAAGGTTACAATTTCGTTAATGTCGCTGATGATTTAGCACC
>JAZSRA010000122.1:0-1725 GCA_045538195.1 Eubacteriales bacterium
GTTTGGCACCTCGATGTCGGCTCGTCACATCCTGGGGCTGGAGAAGGTCCCAAGGGTTGGGCTGTTCGCCCATTAAAGTGGCACGCGAGCTGGGTTCAGAACGTCGTGAGACAGTTCGGTCTCTATCTATCGTGGGCGTACGAAATTTGCGTGGAGCTGTTACTAGTACGAGAGGACCGTAACGGACTGACCTCCGGTGTACCAGTTGTGCCGCCAGGCGCATCGCTGGGTATCCGCGTCGGGAAGAGATAAGCGCTGAAAGCATCTAAGTGCGAAGCTCGCCACAAGATTAGATTTCGTTCAAGGGTCGTTGTAGACTACAACGTTGATAGGCTGCAGGTGTACGCATAGTAATATGTTCAGCCAAGCAGTACTAATTGCCCGAAAGCTTTTCTTTAAAAGAACTTTTTTTTAAAAAAAAGTATCTAAAAGTTGAGCTATACATCCGGTTTTTCTCTTTACTTGGCAAGTGAAAAGTTTGCTATACAAACAACAAGCAAGAAATTTATTTCGTACAAATCGTTAATTACCGAAATTCAGGCGATCATAGCGTTGGGGTTCCACCTCTTCCCATCCCGAACAGAGAAGTTAAGCCCACCCGCGCCGATGGTACTGCATTAAGTTGTGGGAGAGTAGGTCATCGCCGCTTTTTATTCGAGCGAGAGTTCCAGGCAGAAGCTTAGGACTCTCGCTTTTTTTTGTGTCTGTGCGTGTGAGAGAGGGAGTCACCTTACTTTGATGCTAACTTCTGTATATTACAGCACTCTTTACCCTTAATCTTTTGTTGCTAATTTATAGGCAGTCGTTTCTATCCTTACTTTTCGTCGCCCGAAAAGTAACAAAAGGGCACAGCGCAGACAAAATCAGTTTCTCGCTCCTCTGCTCACGAATTTTCGCCGGGCGAAAATATCCTTCGTTCGTCGTTCGCTTGCCGGCAACTTTTCCTTGATAGTCGCGGGATGCGCAAGTTTGGCCGCGCTTATGGCGCGTCAGAAAACTTGCACCTCTTTTCCGCGCCTCTCTGTGGCCGTTGCCTGTGATTTTGACAACGCTGTATTTTTTTTTGAAGTAACCTTTGCAAGCAACAAATAATAAATTTATAGCAATAGTAACTTTAATTAAAATTAATATCAGACAGCATTTTATAAAAAATAATTCAAAAAACATCTTTCAAAAGAACAAAAGAGCTCTGTTATTTGTTATATTTACATAATAAACAAAAAACCGGACACACACTATGGAAACGCAAGATGGCCCCTCGGATGAAAAAATAGCTAAGCGATTGGTGGACAATCTGTCGCGTCTTAAAATCTACGCTTTTTGTCTGACGGGTGACGCCTCGCGCGCCGAGGACCTTCTTCAAGAAACATCGATAAAAGTACTTTTAAATGCCGAGAGCTTTGTTTATGACTGTAGTTTCAAAGGTTGGGCCTCGACCATAATGCTTAATCTTTTTTCGAGCGAACGGTTGCGCAGCTCACGTAGCATAGCTGTCGCCGACGAGCAGTTTTTCGACAGCGAGTGTCGCGACAGTTACGTCGGCGTTCATGAAATAATGCTTGCGATAAAGAGCCTGCCTGCAGAATACTGCGACGTTTTTTCGCTTTACGCCGACGGTTACAAATACCACGAGATTGCCGAGCGTTTAAATATCCCCATCGGCACAGTGAAAAGTCGCATACACACTGCCCGTATAAGGTTACAATTGTTGTTGAAGGATTATGT
>JAZSRA010000120.1:0-56594 GCA_045538195.1 Eubacteriales bacterium
AGCATAGCTTTGTACCTTGCCGAGTCGTAACGGTTACGAGAGAATCGGTCGAGCTTCCATACGATAACCACATCAAAGCCCTTCTTCGCACTGTCCTTGATCATCCGCTGAAACTCAGGACGGTTATCTGTCTTTGCAGAATACGCCCTGTCAATATACGTTCCGACAATATCGATGCCATTCTTGTTGGCATATGCCGTGTTCTCACGAATCTGCCCCTCAATCGATTCCTCACGCTGATTGTCCGAGGAATATCGAGCATAAATAACGCCTCGCATTGAGTGACCTCCATTCATTGATTGAACAACTTATCGAACAAGATTTTATTTCGCTTCTTGGAGTCACGAATCATCTTATTGTAAGGAACAATCTCCATATAAGCGTTGTAGCTCTTTGAATAGAAATAGTATCCTTGACCGTCAGGAGTTTCCTGGAAATCGTATTGCTTAATATACTTTTTCAGTTTTTCACTGATGTCGCAAAGTATATAGCAGAAGAAACGGATGTTACTGTTACCATCGATAGTAAGTCCATCTTTGGTTTTGATTTTTCCGTTGGTAAAATCGTCCATGTACTCTATTACTTGTTGAATTGGGTTTTCGGAATCACCGTAAGACTCTCTGCCGGGACGCTTAAATTCTATAATGGTGATGTTTCTAAACGGTTGCTCACTCTCATCAGTAAAAGCAAACGGCGAATCAAAAATAGCGATATCTGGTTCGTTTTTGCTTGCCGATTGGATGGGATCCATACTTTTTATTTTTTTATCTGATGCTAAATAGTAATGATAAGAGAGCTTTTCATCAATTAGCCACAGATTGTGTGCCGTATAATCCACATCGTCAGAGGTTTGTTGCATGGGGAAAACCATTTGATGAATGCTTTCCTCATATGCATATCGATTGTCATCTTGATATTTGAGATTGTTTTCAAGGATATCCAACACAGCTTTTCTATGCAAGATATATTCAGCCAAACTGCTCTTTCCCATTTCGGACAATTTTTCGGCGTAGGCGGTGGTCTTTTTCATGATATCGGCAGCATTGATGTTACCTTTGATTGTTTTTTCTAATTCCTTGCCTTCTTCCTTTAACTTCAATTTGTACTGCTGTTCCTGTTTAAACAATTCCAGTTCAAGTTTCTCCTCATCTTCGGAAATCATAATATTATCAATGCATTCAGGATATCTGCGAAGGAGAAGTCTGTATCGTGGATTAACATTGCGGATAAAGTGCTCAATCTTTCCTCTTTTGTTATCGTTATATGCAACGAGATCATCTTTCAAATACGTCAAAACATGTTCCATCGCCGTGGAAATAATCTCACTTCTCGTCACTCGATTAAATGTGCTTATTTGAGTGTCTTCAATATTGAAAGATGTTCGCTCACGATTAACGTTTTCATCGAGATAATCCGACGTGATATATCCGTTATAAACGAAAGCTCCTTCAGAAGTGACAAATTTGCTATTAACACCGTTAAAAACGCTTTGCAGATTAGTCGAAGATACTCTGCGATCATTGGCACATAAATTTAGGCAGTGAGTGCTTGAGTTCGGGTTATAGTTTTTGAAATGTATCAGTCTGAAAGACTTATCTTCGATAGAGAATTCTACAGTAGCTATATCTTCCTTTTTGATATTTTCAAACAAGCTATTCACAGAGATGCTTTCAGTACCATCAGAGATGGTTATCTTGGGGGCTTTTCCTAACACAAAGTAAATAAAGCAATGGTTCAACAAATCTCTGGCAATGGTGGATATTTTCTTCGGTGTGTTGGATTTGTTTTTCGAACGAAGATTTTTCAGTGTAATAATCGTTGAATTGTGGGCATCGGTTTCAACACTTTCCTTCGTTTCATTGCTGACTGCATTCGCTTTATCAAATGTGAATGTTCGATAAAACCAGTTGCCATTTTCGCAATAGGTGCTTTCAACTTTGACAGAGCCAAAAGCTTTAAGCCAGATCATACGTCCAACGCCTTTACAGCCTAACATCTTCTTAAAATCACTTGCATAAGTGTTAAAGGATTTGAAATTATCTTCAGTAAAACCAACGCCGTTGTCATAGATGATAATGTTCTCTATATCGGTTTCCCAATTTTCTTTCTCCAAAAAGGATAGTGAGTCCTCACGTTCTATTTTGATATAAATACTTCCGTCCAAAATATTTGCTTGGTTGATACTCTGAATGGAATTAACTACTGCCTCGTATAAGGGGAGCAATGGTTCCGAGGTGGGGAGTGTGTGAAGTTCAACCAAACCTTGAAAATTTATATTCATAACGTTCCTCCTAAATCAATTTTTCTATTCAACAATCCCAACAACCCTTCCGCAGCAGTAAACACTATCGTTCTCACCAATGCGAATAGGCTTATACTTTTCATTATGCGAGATCAAGCACTTGTTGCCAAGCTCCTTGATGTAAACCTCACCATTGACAACGAAGATACCGATCTCTCCGATATTGATGGAATCACACTTTTCAACGAAAACCTTATCTCCGTCGTGGTATGTAGGCTCCATACTGTCACCGGAAACGGGAATAACGTAATCGGCTTCCTCTGCTTCGGAGCATTCCTTAACCAGTATTTGTTCGGGGATTTCATTGTCAAGGAAGTTACCCGTACCGGCAGAGGCAGGATAATTATAGAAATCCACCTTCAGCATACGAGTCTTCGGCTTCTTCATAGCAAGCCTTACTCGCTTGTATTCGCTGTCAATTAAATAGTCAACTATTTCTTTACCGTGCTCGTCAAGAGCGCGGTATTTTTGTAACGTGCCCCATTCGGTGGCAGTAGGACGCCCTGCCATAGACTTGCATCCGATCAGCTCATCAGCGGATACACCAAGCAGATCACAAAGACGTGCGAGCTTGTCGCAATCAGGACGACCGATTCCTTTCTCCCAGTTATAGATAACTCTGCCCGAACTCTCGCCAAGAGCGTCGGCAATGTCCTGCTGAGTCATGCCTTTTATATTACGGTACTTCTTTATTTGTTCGCCAATAAAGCTCATACGGATATACCTCCAAATTATATTACGATACCATTTTACCATATAAAATTGTATTTGTCAAGAGAATACTCCAAAAATATTATATAAAACTATTGACAATACAAAAAAATTGTGTTATAATATCAAATACCAAAGAAATTTGGAACGAGCAGTACATAAGCTTTCTTAATGATTCCACGGTGTAAAATTTTGTATGCAGTAGTCAAAGAAAAAGCGGAAACGGAAATGGGAGTTTGCGGAGATATGAGAAATTACCGACTTTCGATTAGAAAGCAGGTTAAAGCCGCGCCACTTTATGGCATCGGCCTCTCACATCGGACGGCAGAGCCGACCGAATTTGCGAGCTTTGACGAGCTTTAGCGAGCTTTCAAGAGATGTAGGGTTATGGGGCAAAGGTCACTTTTTTAGAGCAAGGTCACTTTATTGGGGCTTCTATGCCACTTTTTGCGTAAAAACGGCGGTTTTGGGCGGTTTTTGCGCGTCTAATGAATGTCACTGACAGAAAGTATGAGGTAATATGCACAAATGGCAAGATCAAAGGAAAACACAATGGTAAATGAAAATGGGCGCATCAGGTTCGCCCTCTACACGGATGAGTCAACGATGGAACTCGTTGACAAACACTACAAAGAAGACGGTTGCGGTTGCAAAAGTGAGTATATCACCAAGGCGATTCAGTACTATGCGGAGCTTCATTCTCTGCAAGATTGCTCCCATGTCGTCCCCGATATCATCACATCTACGCTCAAGGACATCACAAGAGAGAGCGATAATCGTCAAGGCCGGTTGCTCTTTAAGATCGCTGTTGAGTTGACCATCCTGCAAAATATCATCGCAGCCGGCAACAACATTGACCCGGCTACCCTCGAACGAGTCCGAGGTGTGTGCGTGAACGAGGTCAAAAAGCTCAACGGTATCATCACTTTTGATGAGGCGGTCAGATGGCAAAGCTGATCGTGAAGCAGAAGCAGAAAGGAAAAAATATGACTTGGAAAAAGTTTTGGAAGCGAGTAAATGCTCTGCTTCACGATAATCGAACGGTTCTTCGTGAGGGTGAGGACATAGAGGATTGGGAAGAAGCTCAGCGTAAGCAGCGTGAGGAAGAAGCAGAACTGCAGAGAAAAGAACAAGAAATCCTCGCTATATGGTTTCTCCGTGAGGAATATTTGAACGCAGGTTGGTTCAAACGTTTCCTTCTTCGTCTCGAATTCGCTTTCCGTCACACACGCGGAGAGAGCCACATTCCGCAGATCCCGGAACATATCCGCATGGAAATAGCTCGCTGTCTTCTGCCAGATATCATCGCTTACTATGAGTCGGAACAAGGGCAGAGAGAGTTTGCAGAGTGGAAACAAGCCCAAAATAGTCAAGATCAAACCACAATTGACGGTAAAGAAAGCGCAATAAAAAATTCAAGCACACCATAACCAGCGGCTTGAATTCCATATGTTTGAAAGGCGGCACCCGATCAGGTGTCGCCGTTCTGTGTATTTAGTTTTCGTTTGCTCCGTTTTGCTCAAAGGCATTCCATTCTTCTTCAGAATAAATGCTTATTGCTGTGATCTCATACTGCGGAGTCCAACCGCTCGGATATTCGTCATAATTCAAAGTTACGATGTTATCATTGTGATCAACAACAATTCGATCTTTTTCGTTCAGACCATCAAAGTTGTTCCAAAGCACTCGATAGAGTTTTCCGTCATCATCATAGGCATAAAAGCAATATGGATTGCCGTCTTTATATTCAAACGCAACACAACTCGGGAGTGTCTCGGCAATGGTCATGACGATGGGTAAACGCTTTCCCGAAATATTATCAGTATTTGTATTTGATGCGCCAAGCAAATCATTTATAATATCTTTATCTTTTTCGGCTAAAACCATCGCTTGACCATTGGTTACATCGATAAAAGTTCCGCACTCGGAATGATACCGAATTGTTTCATTCTTGGTTGTAAATTCGTAATCATACCCGCAATTGGTAACGTCATTCTCCCATTTCCCTTTATTGAGTACGGAAAGAATCGTTTTATGCGCATCCTCAGTCATATCCATAAGTGCAGTTACTCCATCTGCTCCTATACGAGATATGCAAGATAACGGACCTTTGTACTTATTATTAGCACACCCCGAAAAAGCCGCAAGGCATAGGATGATCGCAAGTATTGTCAATAATATTCGTTTCATATTTACTCCTTTCCTTGTGGTAGCCGTCGAATGATCGGCGGCTTATTTAATCTTGCCATACCCATTTTGCGTAATAGCCGTTTGTAGAATACAGAATGTGAACTTCGTTATTTCCATTGCTGTATATATACATTGCGCCGAGTTGTTTATCTGATTCTGCGACATAGCCGCCGTTTTCTAACATATATTCATCAATCGTAGCATTGGGCTTTCCAATAATAACAGTTGGGTTATCGCTTATTGCGACTAATTCTGTATCTGTAAACATTACTTTATACAATCCATACGATGTAGCCACAAAATTTGCAGTTCCAAATTTAACAAAGGAAATCACGGATAAGCTACCGATAAGAACGCCAACAATGACGACAGCAATAACAATTTTAATCACACGTTTTTTCGTTAATTATACTCCCTCCTTATGACGCAAATTGAAGGGTGGCTTATTAGTTGAAAAGCACATTGATCTCGTCAAAATCAATGTTAGAATATTCAGACATTGATTTTTCAAGAGAATCAATAAGCAACTCATATTCTTCATAAGATTGCAGATTTTTTGTTACGGTAATATTCAGAACAAAATAATCGCCCGGCTCATAATTTGCCACGCCTTGTCCCTCAAACTCCGAGGTACTTTCGTTGCCGTTGCTGACGATCTTACATTCAATCAATTCAACCTCATCACCGATGATGTTAAGATGTTTCCACGTAATAAAAACATTTTCGGCGGTGCAAGGAAGTTTCACGCGCTCACGTTCAATATCGCCGCTATCAACATAGTAAATCCATACGTTTTTATCTGCGATATATGTTTCTCTTCCGTTTGCATCTACATAACTATAATTCAAATTATACTCTGTTGGGATATATTGCATAGCAAATGTCGCCATAACAACTAATACCATACAAGCAGCCGCCATCGAAGCCCATTTCACCCAAGTGCGTTTTTTCGGTTTCTTTTTTGCTGCGAGATCTGCTTTCATATCGAAATAACGGTTAAGAATGTCCGAATCCAGATCTGTAATAGCATCTATGAGTTTTTCTTGTGTCATGGTAAATAACCCTCACTTTCAAGATGTTTTTTGAGTCCAATTTTGATTGCTTCGATTTCTCGTTTGACAGTTGATACACTACAGCCAAGTTCCTTGCTGATTGTCGAAATGGGATCGGCAATATAATATCGGCTGACGAAAATGAACATTTGTCTGTCGGGGAGAGATCTGACGAAATTACTTATGCTTTTGGCGAGTTCTTTGGTTTCTATTTCTGCGGTCATATCGCCATCATCTGCTATGAAATCTTCAATTTCCGAAAGCGAAACCGTGAATTCCGATGCGATGCGCTTTTGACGATTATTTGCATTGAAGCGGTTGATTGCGGTTCTACGCATAATGGTCGAGAGGAATGATTGCAAGAGAATCGGTCTTGCCGGAGGGATTGCATTCCATGCACCGATATATGTATCGTTTAGACATTCCTCGCTATCGCACACATCGTGGACAATGTTCATCGCCACCGAAAGCAAGAACTTTTTGTACTTGATATCGGTTTCCTTGATTGCCTGCTCGTCACGTTGCCAATATAGGTCAACGATCTTCTCGTCACTCATCGTAGAGTTCGCTTTTGTTTGAAGTTCCATAACACACCTCCTTCGTTGTTATTTGAAAGGCCCTTCATAAGTAATAGTCAAGATTTTTTTCAAAATGGCTCACGTTTTTTGAAAGTTTTTGGATTTTTTATATTATAACATATTTTTGAGAAAAATGTGTGAACTGATATGAAAATAGGGGTGCCACCGAAGCGGCACCCTGACATATAGGTATTATTCATTTACCATTTCATCTTCATCACCAGGATTGTTAGGATCAATCGGATCTCTCACATATTCCTCAACATCGCTCAGATCTGCATTGGGATTTATCATTACGTAGTAGAGGGTGGTAGTAGCTCCTTCGCCTTGGTCGATAAACTTCAAAGCAACTGCGATACCGCTATCAACTCCCGTTATCTCGTACAACTCTGCATTGAGAGCTTCGGTAGAAATCCACTTGCCCGCTGCGTTCTTCCAACCACCAGTAACGGTAACTGATTCAAGCTTTGAACCAACCTTTTCGACACCGATCACCTTTCCTCTGATATAAGGTGTAAAAGTGTCGCTATTGATTTCAAAGTCGTAATATGATTCGAGCTGTAATTCACCCTCGCCTTCATTGCCCGTTCCGTTATTTGGAGTAACAATGGCGCTGTCGCCATCATTACCCACCGAACCGTTGTCGGGAGGAACAACGGGATCATCTTCTCGCAACATCGGCACAACGATAACCGCACTCACGATCAGCAAGAAACAAGCCGCGATAGCACCAAAGCGAAGCCATACGTTTTTGTTGGGTTTCCTCTCCTTCTTTATGTTCGTTTTGGTATACACCTTATCCTTGATAGAGGAAAGCGTATCAGCCGAAACTTCGGGCGCAGCGTTCTGCTTGACGAGATTTTCAATCTCACCTGCATTCGCTTCGTCAAAAATATTATTTAGTGTTTTCTTCATACCTCATTACCTCCAAACATTTTTCGTAGTTTGTTCAAGGCTCTGTGTGTTCGCGTATCTACATTAGAAACAGATAGTCCGGTGGCCTTTGCGATCTCTTTTGAGGACTCACCATAATAATACTTACGGAAGATGATGCTTGAGTCCGGCTCTCCGAGATCCTCAACAGCCCTAATAACCTCGCGTCGAAGTTCCTCGTCAGCAAGCTCGCTATCGATCATCACATCATCTGCGACCTGCAAAAGTGATTGCTCGTCATCAAGAGAAATACCACCTTCAAGGCTTCGTTTCTTGGCAACATTGATTGCATGATTACGTGCGATGACGCACAGATAGGCTTTGATACTCGACTTTGCAGGATCATAGTCCGCAAGCTCTGTATAGAATTTGCTGAATACGTCTGCCACACAGTCTTCAAGATCGGATGAAATGTAGAAAGAACTGTCAAGCTTGCTTTTGACAACAGCATAAACAAGACCTGTGTATTGATTCAATAATTGTTCCATTCCGGCGTTCGGGTCTTTATGTAGTAGTCGCAGTAATTTCTTGTCCTCCATGGTTTCACCTCTCTTTTGAATCGATTCACTATTTAATACAATCGAAAACATGAAATCTTACACTTTTCAAAAATAATTATAACATATTTTTGCAAAAAATGTGTGAACTGATATGCATAAGTGATTGAATTGCTTCCGTATTTTGTGCTTATGTTGACCTTTTGTTAAAAATATGGTATAATATGTATGATTAAATTTGCTCTAACCCATCATAAAGGAGGTATAAAAATGGAGCTCTCGAAAAAGTTTGACCCCGAAATTTTAGAGTATATAAAAGAAATTGCATCGAAAATGAAACACAACCGTGCTTCTGTAATGGTTGGAGCTGGTTTTAGTAAAAATGCAGAAAAGATAACTCAAACCGACAAAAAGTTTTTGGATTGGAATGCTCTTGGCGACGTATTCTTTGAAAAAGTTAACGGTCACAAACCAACTTCGAAGGATCAATATCTTAATGTGTTGAAATTGGCAGAGGAAGTTGAAGCCGCTTATGGACGTACTGTTTTAAATCAACTTATTAGGGATAGTTTGCCTGATGATGAATATGCTCCGTCTGACTTGCACGAAAAACTTCTTAATTTAGGGTGGAAGGATGTGTTCACCACCAATTATGACACCTTATTGGAACGCACACTCGAAAGGGTTACAGACAGACACTATAGTTTGATTTTGAATAAAGAAGATTTAATATATTCCTCAGATCCGAGAATTATTAAGCTTCATGGCAGTTTCCCCTCAACACTTCCTTTTGTTATAACAGAAGAAGACTATAGACAGTACCCGAAAAGGTCCGCAATATTTGTAAATACTGTTCAACAAACTCTAATTGAGAATGTATTATGCTTGGTAGGATTCTCAGGCGATGATCCTAACTTTTTGCAATGGATTGGATGGATTCGAGATAATATTGGCAAGGATATTGCTTCGAAAATATATTTGGTGGGGCTTTTTAATTTGTCAACCGCCCAACTAAACCTGCTCAATTCTCGAAATATCGTCGTGTTAAACATGAGCAAGTGTCCTGCTGTAAAACCCAATGATTTTCATGCTGGTTTAGAGCTGTTCTTTGATGCGTTAAAACAGTTAACAAAAGAAAAAGATGAGGTTTTGTGGCCAACAGATCAATCGTATCACCATATCGACTTTAACGAAACCGATGTTGAAGAAAAAGTCAAGCCGATTATCAATGAATGGGCTAATTCAAGAATTTCATATCCCGGTTGGCTTGTTGCACCTTCGGATAGACGAAAATCGTTATTGTGGAAAACAGACTCTTGTCATCTTGATGTTTTTTACCACATTCAGAAGGGAAACTTTACCGGAAAAACTGCACTCGAATTTTTGTACGAATATAATTGGCGTATTAACAAATGCCTAAAACCCATTTTACGCACGGAAATAAATGTTTACGAAAAAGTTTTGTTTGCCATAAATCCTTTTTCGGGGATTCTTTGTTTGGAAGGAAATGAACAATCGTACAGTAGATCAGAATCTGACTGGAAGACTGTCAGCCAAAAATGGATTGATTTGTATATTGATTTATTGAGATCATACAGAGAAAACGGTTTGTTTGATAAATTCAAAATTGTGATTAACAATTTAGAAAAAATCAAACACGAGCTTGGAGTGGAACAATACGCTAAGATATGTTGCGAAAAAGTAAGACAACAACTTTTTGCACTCAATATTACGGAAGCGTCAAAAGAATTAAAATCTTGGCCTCGCAACGTGTCCCTTCCCGCATTTGAAATTCAAAGAGCAGGACTTCTAATAGAACTGGGTGATATCTCGCAAGCACTTAAAGTTTTGTCTGAAGAACTTAGTTACATTAGAAAAGGACCTGTAAAGGAAATTAATCATTTCAGAATTTCCACAGAAGCATATCTTGTTCGCTTAGTTTCTTACGCTAAGCAAGCACTAAGAGATTTTGATAGAACAGAGGAGGAATTAAGTACCAAGAAACTCAGCAAAATGTATGATGTGTATGCTGAAATTGAAATATTTGAAGCATTGTTAAAAGAACGTCCTGAGAAAAAAAGTGAAACTGAAGAATATGATATCAATCGTGTCACGCGCACCATTATATCGGGGGATACGTCATATATAGATGCGTTTCAGTTCGTTAGATTCTTTGAAGAAATTGGCAGTCCATACAATTGTAATCATATTGTTTCAGCAAACAAAGCATGTATTGAAGCGATTAACAGAATTAACCCATATTCACCGCTTTGGTCTTTAATTCTTCAAATCAAGGTAAATGATGACAAGTTTAAAAACAAAGTATGGTCAAGAGAAACCATATCGCAAATGTCAAATCAAGAAATTGAGGATACAGCGGAACTTTGTATAACAGCGGTAAAGAACAATCTTGAATACATCGAAGAAAAGAATCCTTTCAACGAAGCCAATTTCCAACTTGGTATAGCTTCTGTTGTACCGGAACTCCTGTCCAGATTGTGTACCCGTATGTCTGATGAAATGAAGCTGCGAACATTAGAGTTGCTTGATTTGATATATCGTTCTAAGGCTCCATCTAATTTCAAAAATCTTAAGCATCTTGCCATGCGACTTGTGGGTAGCATGAGTGAAAGATTGAAAATTGAAAATTTCAATGCGCTTATGAAGACTTATTTATATCAGCCACAACATGAGGTGGACAGGCTTGATTTTGCAGATATATTCGAATCATTTAATTACTACAAGGAAACCGAAGACAAATATAAGGCCACCAAATTGGATGAGCAAATAACGGAAATACTATTTCAGCTTTTGGAAAAGGAGGAAGTTCGCGAAACTGCCCTGACCAGACTCGTTTATTTATATGGCTTCGGTTTGTTGTCGCAAGATGAAATATCTGCATTCCAAAAGAATATATGGAGTCATGTGAACGAGGATGGATTACCTAAAATACCGAATATTTATTCAAAGAAGTACATTTTAGATCTTCCTGCCCCGGAGAATATTGATGTCCATTCGTTAATAAAAAAATATATTCTCTCCTTGGACCTCCCCAAAGAAGCCAAAGGAATTACCACATTTTCAACTTATCGTAAGCCACTGCTTTTATTAGAGCTTGAAACCTGTTCCAGTTCATTTAAATATTCGGAAGGTATTAAATGGACAGCAAAGGAATTTGATGTAATTGTTGGCAAAATTTTAGAGGTTTGGAATCAAGATATTGCATTGCTATCCGATAAAGACAAAGATAATTTGGAAAGTAGTGAACTGTTTGCAAAAATCTTTGAGAAATATAGTTCAGTAGATAATATTTTAGCCCAAATAATTATTTCGAGCAAGATTCCGGTAAACGATAACACTAATCTAAAAAGTTTATTGTCCGAATTTCAAAAATATGCGATAACTTCGATTCAACTCAAACTGCTTATGACGGATGAATTAGATTCTTTCGACACAATGTACGATATCATTTGTGGTTCAGATTTGCGAGAAATAAATGCAGCATGCGAAGCAATATACACAGCGGTAAGTATGCAAAAGAGCGGACATAAGGATGCGATAAATTCTTTGCTCAGAAAATTGTCACTAAACGTACGTATAAGACGATTCCAAGGATTATCTTCAGTAATGCATTTGTTCTATAATTTGTTCTATAGTGATTTGCTAACCGATGATGAGGAGATAGTAGGCAACCTTGTTTTTGGCTTGAGTCACTTGATAGAGGAAACAAAACTATCGAATAATACGTTGGGATGTAGCACTAATCAATGTTTGCGCTTACGAGCAACGTCAAACTTATTAGCGTATATCATGTATAAGAAACTTGTTGACAATAAAGGCGTTCTTGATAAATTGCTTCCTTGGAAAGCATTAAGCGACGACTTGGCGGAGTTTTCAGAAGTGCGAAATAAATGGATTGACGCATAATAAAAAAGGTGGCAGAACTTCTGCCGCCTTTTGTCCATACAAATATTAAGCTTATAAAGTATAATTATAATAAAAAACAAATCCGAACCAATTTCGACTTACGAAATAGTTCGGATTTGTTACGTTTGGTGACCCGTACGGGAATCGAACCCATGTTACAGCCGTGAAAGGGCCGTGTCTTAACCGCTTGACCAACGGGCCTTATTACAAAATGCGGATTTTGCTCCGCATTTTGTTTTGGTAGCGGGAATTGGACTTGAACCCATGACCTACCGGGTATGAACCGGTTGCTCTAGCCAACTGAGCTATCCCGCCATTTTTGGCGCGTTTTTTCGAACGCTTGAATATTATATCACAAAGACGGATGCTTGTCAACACCTTTTTTGAAAATTCATAAAATTATTTTTTAATTCACACCTAATTAATAAAAGCCCCGTATGCCCAACTTTCCATAAGGAAGTTGGGCAGTTTTATTCGCCATTGGCGAGTTCTATTGCTTCGCAGTGATATTCGGCTTGCGCCGAGTGATATTTGCTTCGCAAGTTTTGGAGGCGAATAAAATATCACTAAAGCCGTAGGCTTTAATATCACTCTGTTGTGAAGCAACAAGAATATCACTCCGACGAAGTCGGAATATAACTTGACTTACTATCGATTTTGATGTATAATATTTTTGAGGTGATATTATGTCAAACAGCATTATGAGAGATAGAGCAAAGGAATTTGCGAAAAATATTGTTTTTCTCTGCCGTAATATGAAAGCAGAACATAAAGAAACGGTACTTATCAATCAACTGCTACGTTCAGGTACTTCCATTGGTGCAAACATTCACGAAGCACAATATGCACAAGGCACAAAAGACTTTATATCTAAACTTGAAATTGCTCAAAAGGAATGTTATGAAACAGAATATTGGCTTGAGCTTTTGTTTGAAACCGGGTGTATTGAAGAACCAGTTTACAAGTCAATTCAGAATGATTGCGGTGCGATACGCAGAATGTTGATTGCGTCTTTGAACACAATAAAATCAAAGCAAGAATAGAGGGGTATGGGCTTTGTCCTATGCCTTGTAAAACAAAGGCGAAACTGGTGATAAAGGAGTGATATATCAATGTCAAAAATTATATTATCTTCATGTGACTTTAGGAACAGCGAATCCGCTAAATGTATATATGACAATTTGCCGCATCCGATTGATCAATGCAGCGTATTGTACTTTCCAAATGAAAAAGCCACAGAAGAAATAATAAAAAGTATGAAATTTTACAAACGACTTTCAGAATTTGGATTTTCCAAAGAAAACATATATGTTTTTAATTATTTTTCTCCTGACGAATTTGATACAAACACTCATATAGATGTTATATACATTAGCGGTGGAAACACTTTTGGAACTTTAAAAAGAATTAAAGAATCAAGTGCAGAAAAAATTATACTTGATTGCTTGTCTCGCGGAGCAATGTATATCGGCGGTAGCGCTGGCGCACATATTGCTTCTCGTTCTATTCATCATGTAGCCAAGTACGATAATGACACTTATGGTTTAACGGATTTTTCAGGGTTAAGTTTATTTGACGGCATTTTAATGTGTCATTATTCGGATTTGCGAGAAAAAGATTATATGACTTTAATCGAAGCAGGAGAACAAAATATTATTAAACTTCGAGATCAAGATTTTATTGTTTTCGATATATAAGAAAACCCCAACAGACTCTGAAAATCTGTCGGGGTTATCTATTTGTTTACAGCAAAGTAAATCCAACCCTATAAGTAAACCTCCTTATGAGAACCAGCCTATAGCGGCATTTTTGCCGTCAACGGAGCTTTTGGGGGAAATAACTGCTTTCAGTTATCAATATTTAGTTGCGGAATCGATCTCCTCTGCGTTTATCATTCGCTTTGCGTCTTCAATTATCTTATCCGCAAAGGAGCGAAGAACGTAAAAGTTACCGTATCCGTTGGTGGAATCGGAGGCAAATCCGTCCTCGGGAGACAGGGCCTCAATAGTAATATAGGATTTTCTCTCGCTATACTGATAGATACGGCAGGTGATGTCGCGTCTGTTTCCGTATGCGTCTACCGCTTTTACGGTTATTTTAAGCTGACAGCCGTTATCTCCCGTGGAAAAATCGTCGTGAAGTCTGAATTCAGACTTCTGCTCCTCACCGATCTCCGCCATACCCTCAAAGGATGCGTAGAGGATACCGCCGTAGAACTGCTTGAAATTATCCATGGCGGTAGTGTTGACCAATCTTCCCACGTGGTTGGTGGTCTTGATAACGTAGTCGAGCCTCTTTCCGTCGGCGTAAACGTCTGCAACATAGGATTCGTTGCTTACAAGATACACCGTACCCCAATCGCCGGTAGCTTCATTTACCGCTACGAGATTGCCGCCCTCGGTGGCAAAGTAGAATCCACTGCACCAAATTCCGATGGTGCAATCCTCATACGTTGCGGCCTTTCTTTCCTTGGTCTTTTTATCAATGACCAGAATATCTCCCGTCTCATCGTCGAAATATAGGTCATTGGCGGTTGTAGGATAATAGGTCTCGGCGTTAAGCTTGATCTTGCCGTTTTCCACGATCTCGGGGATATGTAGCGCTCTGCTTGCAAGTCTGCTGTTTTCCCCGTCGGCGAAGAATATGCCGCAGGTCATGCCGCTGAGGATGCTCCATTCGCCTGTTTTGGAGTTGACCACAAGCGTTTGACCGTCCGCGGTGCTATAAAGGCTGCCGCTTCCCCATCTTCCGCGGATGTTGCCCTCCTGCATATATTTTTCGTCCAGCTTCTGACCTATATAAGAGCCTTGATCCGCGATATAGATATAATTGCTGGCGGTGATGAAAAAGTCGGTGTTCTTTTGAGGATCAAACCATATAAGCTCGTCCTCGCCGATGGTTTCGCCTGCCAGAGTGGTCACTCGCTTGATCGCCGCGAGACGGTAGTTGCCTGCGGTTCCGTAAATATTGTAGATGTAGAAGATGATCGAGTCGTTGTTTCCGTCACCGTTAGCGTCTACCTGCTTTGATTCGTAGAAAAGATACCCCTGACCGCTATCCACACCCTTTGTATATTGCAAAGGGGTTACAAGAAAATCTCCGCTATATATGGGCGGCAGGGCGGTATTATTTGACGAGAGCGTATACTTACCGTTATTCTTTACGATATTATACGTTTTATCTCCGTCCTTGAATCCCGAACCGCTTTGAGGCAGATAGCTCATATATCTCGACACCGAGTCGTCTATTCTGAAGCTTACCGAAACATCGGGAGATTCGATAGTTATCTCCTCAACGTGGGCTATATCAAGCTGGATATAGTTGTTCTCATACCACATAAGCTCATCCCATTCAAGGAAGCCGAAGCTGCTTTCGTTGACGCCGACTATCATGTCGTATATGGGAGAGTATGCGTAAAATATTCCGTCGTCGGTCTTGGCACTTATGGAGATCTGATTTTCTATATATACGGTCTCGCCCTTTTCGTTCTCCGATTTATAGTAGAACAGGATCATATAGGGCGACTCGTACAGTCCGTATTCCTTAAGATCGTCCTCTTCGGGGTTGAGCTTGACGACCTCGGTAAATTCCGTGGCGTACAGCTCGTAAAGCACGTCGTATACGCTGTCACTGTTGATGCGGTAGCCGTCGGCATACTCAAGCTTGGAGACAAACGGTATATAGGAATAGAGCGTACCCTTTCTCGACGCCATATCCTGAAATGAAAGATGGCATGTTTTGTGGCTGTTTTTCTCCAGCAGCTGATAATATATTTCGTTAAACTCCTCCTCGGATATCTCTTCCTTTTCCCCGTCGCCGAATTTTTCTTCCAGATCGGCAATGATTCCGTCGTGGTCGATATTATCGTAGATTATAAAATCGTGAACGTCGAAATAGTAGTTCTGATCCGTCGGGGTGACGATCATAGGAGTTATAAATTTCTCAACCTTTTGCAGTACAAGCTCTGAAAAGCCGTTTGACGAAAGGACGTAGATCTTGTCTCTGTCCTCGTATTTGGCGTAATATCCTGTGCCTGTGACGGTGAGGTCGCCGATATATACCTTGTGAGTGTCTCCCGACATCGTGGTGATAACGTACCAAGAAGGCTCATAGTCATATTCTACCTCGATCTCGTTGCCGTTCTCGTCGGTCTCGGTTTTGGTTCGTTTTTCGGGAGCAAGACCGTATTCCGAGTAGTCTATACTGCCGTCATCATTGCGGAGAGGACTTTCAAGTCTAACTGTCGATATGGTATATCCGCAGGAGACGGCAAGCTGCGCGAAGCTTTCCTGATTGAACGGCGTTCCCTCATACCCCTTGATCGCAAAGGTGTTGCCCGTCTTTCGCTCAAAGGAATAAGAGCCGTACTCGTTATGAACCTCTATGCTTTTAATTATCTTGGTCTGGTCGTTGGTTTTAGAGGCGTCGTAGGTCAGCTGCTTGAATATAAGTATGTTCTGACCGTAGTCCAGCTCCTCGGTGCCGTCGATGTCGACCTTGAGCATTACGGTGTGTTTTCCCGTGGACGGATCGATCTTCACCTCTGTTCCCATGTCGGTCAGATAGTATCCGTCGTCGCTTTTGTCCAGGACTTCTCCGTTAGTATAGCAAAGCTCGAACTTTCCGTTTATCTTTCTGATATAATACCTCGTTCCGTCCTCGTCGGGAAAAACATATATGTCTATCAGATAGTTGACCGCAAAAAGTGCCACTATGAGAATCAGGATTGCCGCAGACACGAAAATTATGGCAAGCCTTTGCTTTTTAAGCATAGAGCGTTGCTTTATTCTTGTTATCGCCGAGCGGTCGACGTTTGCTTGGTTGTTTTTTTCTGACATCATAAATTCCTTGATTGAAAGAGAGCTGTTGGCTCTCTTTACTTTGTTTATTTGTATTTACGGCGAACCGTTATGACAACTCCCGCGGCGAAGGCTGCAAGAGTAGGGATAATCGCGAGACACCAGAACCATACGGTGGGATTGCTTTGAGAATAAGCCTTAATGTCCGCCATATCGTATTCGTAAAACGCCTTCAGCGGGATGTTTACGGGAATGATCTCGTTGCCCGTATTTCTGAGAACGGACAGGATAACGTCCGTGTTTCCGTATGCTGTGGAATCAAGCACCTCATTCTTCAAAAAGTCGGTTGAGGCAAGAGAGAGAACGTAAGAGGGACGGTCTATGGTGGTATAATTGTCCTCTTGGACGTAGCGAAGCTCGTGGGTGACGGTCATGAGCTGGAAAAGCTTGCTTGGCGTAGCCACCTCTACCTCATCTCCTGCGTACGCCGACGCGGTATCGTAAGAAGTGAAAATGCTGAATAGTTTTCTTGAAATGCCGTTTTTGAAATAATTATAATATTGATATACAGGCTCGTCCGAGGTCTCGTCTGTGTTGGAATAAAGCTTTACGTAGGTCTCGGACGGAGGCTCTATGACCGCGCAGTTTCCGAAGATCACCTTAGGGGGATAGTTTCGGTTTGTGATGTCTTGAGTAAGAGAAGCTCCTGTGCCACCCTCAAAGTATTTGCCCGCAAAGGTCTTTCCGCCGTCGGTTGCCGTTGCGTTTGACGGATCCTCTGTTCTGAAATTGAGCATGTTGCCTGCCAGATCCTCGGCTCGGCTCACGGCAACGCCCCACTCCTCAAGATATTCGTCAAGATTGGGCAGGACGGGGGTATCTGCGTCGCATATATAAAAGAAAGCGTTTGCCTCGTCAAGATATTTATCAAGCTTTTCTATCTCGGATGTGCCGTTCTCGCCCAGATTACCGTATGCCTTGAAGTCGGACGTGGGCGCGAAGGTTATGATCATTCTGCAATCCTCGGGTATATCTTCTTTTTCAAGGTCGATAAACTGAGGGATGTAGCCTGCTCCCTCGATAAGCTTTATGAACGTGGAGTATTCGTCTTTTACCTTAAGTGTATCGCTCACCTCGAAAAGCGTTTCTCCGTGGTTGTATGTGATGCAACAGATAGGCGCTTCGGCTCTTGTGACCGAGAGTATCATGGCGGCAAGACGCTTCTCGCCGTTGTACGCCCACTCCTCGGAGGTGTCGGTGTCGGTAAGATAGAAGGAGTTTATTCCCTGCACCAGATATTCGCTTCCAAATTCTACGATAACGTCGGCGTTGTTGATGGTCGCCGCGGACGTGGTCTTGTATTTCTGAACCGCGGAGGGGTTTTTCGTTATATTAACGTAACTGACCTCTACGTATTCGGAATAATTCTTCTCTATTGCCCGAGCAGTATAGCTTACGTAACGGGTCTTAGGATCGCTCTCTATTATATCCTTGTCTGCGCAAAAAATAATCTTTAGTTTTTGCGCCGATCCGCCCGAGGTCTGTCCGTCCTCGTTGAAGAGCTTGATCATAGGGATAGCCTCGCGGCCTATAAGGTCGTTACAGGTGTCCGAGAGGGTGTAGAGGGTTGCAGCACCGTCCTTATACTTGACTTGGCTTATGTCGAAGAAAAGCATAGCCTTGTCGCCAATGATCGAAAACAGAACGTTGAACGCTATCACGGCTACGATAACGGCAACGGTTATAACGGTTATTATTTTCGGACTTTTCTTGGCATATATGCTTTGCCCGTCGGACGCGGTACTATCCGCAACGTCAAATTTTTTCTTCACGCTATTCCCTCCTCTCTTGAAGCTTTAGTGTTTATTAAGGTCATGAGTATCTTCTCCTTACCAGTACAAAGACGCCCGCCGCCGCGCAAATCACGGTAGGGATCAGAGAAAGCAGTACGGTTACGGTGTTTGCGGTCTTGGTGGTGAGAATTTCGATCTCCGTGCTTCCGAAATAACTGAAAACCAGATCCACGGGAGCGTTTTCTCTGCCCAGATACTTGAAAATGCCCGTTATCGTTCTGCTGTTTCCGATAACGGCGGATTTCATGTGGTCGTCGCTTGCAAATTCAACCGACGCCGAGGCTATAAGACAAGCGGTCTCGCCGTTAGCACATTCTTGGGTCGACATCGCCATAAGAACGAAGGGGTCGTCCGACGCTCTCGCCACAGCTCGTCCTCCCGCCCACGCCTCAGCACTTGCGTGAGAGACCATCAGCGGTCCTGCCACACGTGTCAGTCCGTTTGCCGTGGCAATATAGCTTCCGTCCTCGCTCTTTGTAAAGTTGTCCGCAAAGGTGATGCGTGTGGAATTGCCAAAAACGTTATTTGACGGCAGACCCGTCATAACGCTCTCTCCAAGTCCGCTTGACGCGTTTTCGGAGATTATTGTATAGCCGTTCACAGTCAGTGAATTTGAGGGGTCTTTTATAAGCTGGCACTTTTCAATGCCGTCGTTGCCCTTTTCGTGGCTGTATTTGATGCCCCATTCTTCGAGAAATCCTTCAAGATTTACTCTGCCTCCCGACACGAAGGTGTCAGCAGACAAAAATACCATGTATTTTCCGCCCGCGTTCATATACGCTTCTATCTTGTCGGCCTCGGAGACTGCGGAAACCTTGTCAGCCGCGATAAGATCCTGCTTGGGGTCAAAGGTTATAAGAAGCGAGCAATCCTCGGGGATCTCGTCTGCGAAAAGATCTAAAAATCCAATGTTATAGCCTGCTTCAACCACCGTGCGCATAAATTCGTAGCCTTCAAAGGACTCACCGTGATTTGCGGTGAAATAGCACATTGGAGTATCCTTTTGAGTAACTCTCATAAGGCAGGAGGCTATGATCTTTTCGCCGTTGTATGCCACGGGGATGGAGCTGTACGCGTTGTCGTAAATGTAAAAATCCCTGAGATTCATGGTCTCGTGTCTGTCCGCAAAGGAGCAAACTATATCCGTTGTCGAGGTGACACCCAGCTCACGCGCGGTGGAGGGATCCTCCCAGATGTTCAGATATTCGACCTCTATATGATCGGGGAAAAGCTCTTTTATTTGATATACCGAATCGTGAATATACTTCTGCCACTCCTCGGAAACTATGGTGTCCTTGTCGTCGCAGAAGGTTACGGTCAGCTTTTCTTTTTGGTGTCCTGCCTCGGTCAGATTTGAGTTGTACTCGTCTGCCGCGGAGATCACGTATCGGTTGATATATTCCTCGCACTCGTCACTGATGCTGAAGGCTTTCTCGCCGCTGAGATTGATGTAAAGCCACTCGTAGCGGGTCGCCATCAGAGATAGTGTCGCGTTAAACACTATCACCGCAACAACCGCGAGAACCGTGAGGATGACCGATACTCTTCCGTATTTCACGCTTCGGCTCTTGATATGTTTTTTCATCGTTTTACCTCAAAAACCTGATTTTGCGTTATTTCCAACGGCGCTTTTCGTAAACGCGCACGGTCAGGAACACGAAGACGAACGCCAGCGACGCGAAATAGGTTGCCGCCGCCACGTCAAATACGCCGTTTACGAAGTTGTTGAATCTTGCGAATATCGAGATCCAGCTAAGGGCAACTCTGATCCAATATACGTCAATAAACGAGGCGACCAATCCGATCGCCAAAAAGCCTACGATCCCGGCTATGGTTATTATTGCCGCCGCAAGCTGATTTTCTGTCAGAGCGGAGACCAGCGTTCCTATTGCGATAAACGCCGCACCTATAAGTATAAGCGCTATCATTCCGCCGATGACCTGCGCGGTGATGGGACCGACGAAGGTAGTGTCATAGCCAAGATTTCCGCGCTCTGCGGCGGCGATGACGTAAAGAGGAATAAAGTTGATGCAGCTTGCCGCCATGCAACCGAGAAAAACCGAAAAAGCGGCAAAATACTTGCCAAGTACCATGCCCGTAAGAGAGACGGGGGCTGTGAGAAGTAGTTGCTCGGTCCTCATCTTTCTTTCCTCGGAAAAAAGCCTCATTGTAAGGAGCGGTATCAGTATCGCAAATGCTATTATCATTATCATAAAATATGCCGACACGTCGTAGCTCTTTGAGAGCAGCGTGGTGTAGCAGCAGGAGAGCGCCGAGCATAAAAGGAATATTCCCACAAAAACGTATCCTATGGGGTTTATGAAATAGGAACGCAGTTCTTTTTTTAATATCGCGAACATTATGTTATGTCCTTTCGGTTAGATTTGGTGTTTGTCAATCGTCGTAAGTCAGATCCTCTGCCGACGCATCCTCGCGTCTCTGCTCGGCGTCCTTGACGAGATCGGCGGCGAGATCGTTTTCAAGCGTGGTTCTCGTTCTTTTGATCCTCTTTTGAGAGCTGCTCTTTGAGTGTTTTCTTGAGGGCGAGGACTCGTCCTCGGTCTTGTCCACTACCGTGATAAAAATGTCCTCAAGGCTCATGCCCAGTGACTCAAGTCCTACCATCGCCCAGCCCTTTTCCGCGAGGACGTAGAAAAGCTTCTTTCTTATGTCAACTCCGAAGTCGCTTTCGATCATATACGTGTACGCATCTCCGTCCTTTTGAGCCAAAACCTCGGCGTAAGCGATGCCGTGCATGCTTTTAAGTGTGTCCAGCACTTCTCTCTGGGGGCCGCTGATCTTTACGTTGAAACGGCGGTTGTTTTCGACTACGCGAGTGATGTTTTCGGTCTTTTCATCGGCAACTATTTTGCCCTTGTTGATGATGATGATTCGGTCGCAGACCGCCTGAACCTCGCCCAAGACGTGTGTGGAAAGAAGAACCGTGTGATCCTTGCCGAGGGTTCTTATAAGGCTTCTTATCTCGATTATCTGTTTGGGGTCAAGACCGACTGTCGGCTCGTCAAAGATTATGACGGGAGGATTGCCGATAAGTGCCTGCGCCACGCCTACTCTCTGTCTGTATCCCTTGGAAAGATTGCGTATTACTCTCTTTCTCACGTCGCTTATCTTCACAACGTCGCAGATCTCGCTCAGATGCGCCTCGCGGTCAAGGGTGCAGCCCTTAAGCTCGTAGTTGAATTTCAGATATTCGTCAACAGTCATATCAAGGTAAACGGGAGGCTGCTCGGGAAGATAACCGATAAGCCTTTTTGCTCCGATAGGATCGGAAAGCAGATCTATCCCTGCCACCGAGACCCGTCCCGCAGATGCGGACAGGTAGCCCGTGAGAATATTCATAGTAGTGCTTTTTCCCGCTCCGTTAGGACCGAGAAAGCCTACTGTCTCTCCCTTTTCTATCTCAAAGCTTATATCGTCAACGGCGAGATTTGTGCCGTAGCTTTTTGTCAGATGCTCGATCTTGATCATAAAACGTCCGTCCCTTTAATTATTTAAATTAAAACATACATACAAGAGTATATCACCGATTTGTAAACTGCCTATGAACGCTTTTTGAGATAGATACTCAAAAACTCTGATTTTTGGGTGAATTTTATGTGTTTTAACAACAATTACGCCAAAGCTCTTGACGAAACGGCCGCAATTTGGTAAAATAGTATTTGTGAAAATATGCAAAAACGAGGATTTTGAAATGAGCAACATAAAAAACACTGAAATATGGCAGTCGGGTAAGGATAAGATCGACTGGGTTCGCTCCTATATGCCCCTTCTCTCCACTATCGAGGAGGAATTTAAGGCAACACAGCCCTTTAAGGGGTTGAAAATATCGATGTCGATCCACCTTGAAGCGAAGACCGCCAATCTTGCCAAGGTGCTTCGCGCAGGCGGTGCCGATGTGAGAGTTACGGGTTGCAATCCCCTCTCCACGCAGGACGACGTTGCCGCTGCTCTCGTTCACGAGGGTTTTGAGGTCAACGCTATCCACGGAACCGACGAGGAGGGATATACACGCGATCTTATCAACACCATTACCTTTTCCCCCGATCTTCTTATCGACGACGGTGGCGACCTTATGAGCCTGCTTCACGGAGAATACCGTGAGTACGGCAAAAATCTTATAGGTGGATGCGAGGAGACGACCACGGGAGTTCACAGACTCATCGCTCGCGAAAAAGCAGGCAGACTTGACTACACCATGATCGACGTCAATGATGCAGATTGCAAACATTTGTTCGATAATAGATACGGAACAGGTCAGTCTACGCTTGACGGAATAATGAACTGCACAAACCTTATGATAGCAGGAAAAACCTTTGTTGTAGCAGGATATGGCTGGTGCGGTAAGGGTCTTGCCATGAGAGCTAAGGGCATGGGCGCTGTGGTGGTCATCACCGAGATCGATCCCGTCAAGGCGATCGAGGCGGTTATGGACGGATTTACCGTTATGCCCATGGACGAGGCGGCAAAGATCGGTGACATCTTCGTTACTCTCACGGGTTGCTCCGACGTGATCACGGAAAGACATTTCAAGGTCATGAAGGACGGCGTTCTGCTCGCCAATAGCGGTCACTTTGACGTTGAGATCAACAAAGGCGAGCTTGAAGCTCTCTCCACCAAGATCTGGGACAGAAAGCCCAACATCAAAGGCTATCAAATGGCGGACGGACGTATTATCAACCTTCTTGCCGAAGGCAGACTTGTAAACCTTGCGGCAGGCAACGGTCATCCCGCTGAAATTATGGATATGAGCTTTGCGATTCAGGCTAAATCCCTTGAATACCTTGCTAAAAACCGCGGAAAGCTTGAAAAGAAGCTCTACTCCGTTCCTGCGGAGACCGACAGAGCCGTAGCGGAGCTGAAGCTTCGCACTATGAATATTGGCATTGATAAGCTTACAGATGCTCAAAAGGAGTACCTCGAAAAGGTAGATTGAGGCAAAAATGGAACTTAAAACACAAATTGCCGTTGTAGGCGCAGGTCACGCGGGCGTTGAAGCGGCGCTAGCATCGGCTAGAATGGGAATCGACACGGTTCTTTTCACTATGTCTCTCGACAGCATAGCCAATATGCCCTGCAATCCGTCGATCGGAGGCACGGCAAAGGGGCATCTTGTATATGAGATAGACGCTCTTGGCGGCGAGATGGGCTATGCGGCAGATCTGGTAACACTCCAATCGAGAACCCTTAATCTCGGCAAGGGCGCGGCGGTTCATTCCAAGCGCGTTCAGGCTGACAGGAGCAAGTACCGTCAGATAATGAAATCTACGCTTGAAAGGACCGAAAATCTTCGCCTTATTCAAGCGGAAATCACAGAGATAATTACCGAAAATAGCGACGAATTTCCTTATAGTAAAAGGATCGTTGGCGTCAAAACCCGACTCGGAGAGGTCTGGCGTTGTGACGCCGCGGTTATATGCGGCGGAACATTTTTGAATGGTAGAATATTCGTCGGCGACGTCAACTATCCCGCAGGTCCCGACGGACTTCTGGAAGCAAAAATGCTTTCGGATTCGCTTGTTGCGAACGGCGTAAAGCTTATGCGATTCAAAACAGGAACTCCCGTTCGAGCAAAAAGAAGCACCATTGATTTTTCCAAGCTTGAGCTTCAGGAGGGAGAGCAAGATTTCCTCCCATATTCTTGGAAAACAGACGAAAAACGCTTGAAAAGAGACGGTCAGATCCCTTGCTACATTGTTTACACGAACGCAAATACTCATAAAATCATCAGAGATAATATACATCGATCTGCAATGTATTCTGGGCAGATACATGGTACAGGCCCAAGATATTGTCCGTCAATTGAGGACAAGCTGGTACGCTTTGCCGATAAGGAAAGACATCAGCTTTTTGTCGAACCTGTAGGAGAGGATACCGAGGAGATGTATATCCAAGGTTTCTCTACCTCGCTTCCAACGGAGCTGCAGTATGAGATGCTGCGATCGCTTGAAGGCTTTGAGAACGCAGAAATAATGCGTTATGCCTACGCGATCGAGTACGACTGCATTGACCCGACACAGCTCTACCCCACTCTTGAATTTAAAGAGATTTCGGGACTTTACGGAGCAGGTCAGTTCAATGGAACCTCGGGTTACGAGGAGGCCGCGGCGCAGGGACTCGTGGCGGGAATGAACGCGGCTTTAAAGATTAAAAGCGAAGAACCTGTCGTGCTTGACCGTTCGGGAAGCTATATAGGCACTCTCATCGACGACTTGACCACAAAAGGCACAAACGAGCCTTACAGAATGATGACCTCGCGCTCGGAATATAGACTTTTGCTTCGTCAGGACAACGCGGACGAACGGCTTACTCCTATCGGGCGACGCGCGGGACTTGTTGGTGACGAGCAATATGCCGCCTACGTTGACAAAAAAGAAAGAATTGCCGCAGAAAAGCAAAGACTTGAAAACACTTATCTTTCAAAGGATTTAGCAACTGCTTTTCTTGAAAAACACGGAAAAGAGGCAGCAAAATCGGGAGTTTCACTTGCGGATCTGTTGAGAAGACCTGACTTTGATTACGAATCTATCGCCGAGCTTGACGTTGACAGACCGATTCTCTCAAAGAACGTAATTCTTGCGGCAAGTACGGACATTAAGTATGCCGGATACGTCAAAAGGCAGCTCAACGAGGTCAAAAAATACGAAAAGATCGAGTCAAAGAAGCTTCCGAGCGGCCTTGATTACAAATCCATTAAGGGACTTAGGATCGAAGCTGCTCAAAAGCTCGACAAGGTAAAGCCTTTGACTGTCGGGCAAGCATCGAGAATCAGCGGGGTAAATCCTGCCGACATTTCTGTTCTTCTGATATATCTTGGAATCAAGTGAGGTGCCTATGGACCAAAACGATTACATTAATTATATAATAAATTCTTTTGAAAAGAACGGACTTGGACATTTAATTGATCCCGAAAAGGCGGAAAAACTCTATAAGCTTTCAAACCATTTGGTTGAAACCAACAAGCACACCAATCTCACTGCTATTACTGATGAAAAGGATATAATATTGAAGCATTTCCTTGATTCTGCGACGGTTTGTGACTGCTTTTCTGATGAGTGGAGCGTGCTTGACGTTGGATGTGGAGCAGGATTTCCGTCGCTTCCTCTGGCAATTCTTCGCCCGGATTTAAAGATAACTTCGATAGACAGCACGGGTAAAAAAATCAACTTTGTGAATAGTACAGCCGAGAATCTGAAACTAACCAATATAGAAGCGTTCTGTATACGCGCGGAGGATTTTGCGAAGAGCCACAGAGAAATATTTGATGCCTGCACGAGCCGAGCTGTAGCAAGATTGAACATACTTGCAGAGCTTTGCGTACCATTTGTCAAGCGGGGAGGCCTCTTTGTTGCTATGAAATCTGACAAGGGTTCCGAAGAACATAACGAAGCCGAAAATAGCATTTCAACCCTTGGGTGCAAGCTTGCCGGCAAGAAAACTTTGGAGCTTTCTATAGAAAACTCGGCAATCTCGAGGGAAATTTACAGTTTCGAAAAGGTTTCGCACACGCCCTCGCAGTATCCGAGGAATTATTCTCAAATAACAAAAAAGCCGCTTTGAGCGGCTTTTTGTTTCACGTGAAACAAGATTGGACGCGATTTTTTGTTTCACGTGAAACAAGATTAAATGCGGCTTTTTTCGCGTGAAACAAAATTGGATGCGGCTTTTTGCTTCACATGAAACGAGATTGAACGTGGCTCTTTTTTGTTTCACGTGAAACACGGAAACGAGATTGTTGTAAAAATTTTATGTTTGTTCACACTTTTTGCTGAAAACCTCTTGAAAATCTGTCAATAATGTTGTATAATGTTTGCAGATACATTTGTTTTGGAGGTTACAAACTTGGGAAAAATAATTTCGTTTTCCAACCAAAAGGGCGGCGTTGGCAAGACTACCTCTGCCGTTAACGTCGCTGCTTCGCTTGGAATACTTGGACATAAGGTGCTGCTTATAGACCTCGATCCTCAGGGTAATGCTACAAGCGGCGTTGGTATTGCAAAAAAAAGCTTGAAGTTCACGATACATGACGTTCTCGTTGGCTCCGTTGAGGCTTCAGAGGCTATTCTGAATACTGAATATGAAAATCTTGATGTAATTCCTGCGAATATTTCGCTTGCGGGAGCTGAATATAACCTTTATCAGGAGGAAGGCTCGGAGAGTGTTATGAAGAATGCTCTTGCGCCTATAAAGGACAAATACGATTACATAATCATCGACTGTCCTCCTTCGCTCAGCATGCTTACTGTTAACTCTATGGTGGCGAGCGACGGAGTGATCATTCCTATGCAGTGTGAGTTTTATGCACTTGAAGGCCTTTCGCAGTTGACAGTTACTATAAATAGGATCAAAGCGAATTACAATAGCAATCTCAATATAACCGGAATTTTGATAACTATGTATAATTCAAGATTGCTTTTGTCACTTCAGGTTATAAACGAGCTTAACAAACACTATTCGGACAAGCTTTTTGGCACACATATTTCAAGAGGTGTAAGGGTTTCCGAGGCTCCGGGCTTTGGAATGCCCGTGTACTATCACGACAAGCGCTCCAAGGGCGCAAAGGAATATCTGGCTGTTGCAAAAGAGCTTGCATCCAGAATATAATATAGGAGGAAAAGATGGCAAGAGGCGGACTTGGAAGAGACTTCTTCTCTATACTCGACGACAACGTTTACGAGGCTAAGAAGGATTCTGTTATAAATATTAAGGTCGGTGACGTTGAGCCGAGACACGATCAGCCCAGAAAGGATTTTGACGACGAAAGCCTTCAATCCCTCGCTGATTCTATCACTGTTCACGGTGTTCTTCAGCCGATCATCGTGCGTGAAAATTCTGATTTTCCCGGCACTTATGAGATAATTGCAGGTGAAAGACGCTGGAGAGCTTCCAAAATAGCTGGATTGTCTGAGATTCCCGCTATCAACGTGGATGGGGACGATCTTAAGGTTGCTCAGATTTCGCTTGTTGAGAATGTGCAGAGAGAAAACCTGAACCCTGTTGAAGAGGCTTTTGCTTATCAGGCGCTAGTTGAGCGATTTGGACTTACACAGGAACAGCTCTCGAAGGAGGTTGGCAAGTCGCGCTCCGCGATTGCGAATATGCTGCGTTTGATCGATCTTCCCGACGAGGTGTTGGCACTTCTTAAAGATGGAAAGATCACAACGGGACACGCAAGAGCTATTCTTGGCTTGGATACCGATGAGCAGATGATTATTCTCGCTCAAAAGACCGAAGAAAAGGGACTTTCTGTGAGAGAAGTTGAAAAGCTTGTCAGAAAAATACTCGCAGAGCAGGATGTTGAGGTTCTTAACGTTAAGGACGACGCTGCTATTCAGAGACGCGTTTATATGCGTGATCTTGAAAGACGAGCTATGGATATGCTTGGCAGACGCGTCAAGATCAATCAGACCGCAAAGAAAAAAACCGTTGAATTGACATTTGACAGTGATTCCGACCTTGAGGAGCTTCTTACTCTCCTTTGCGGAAACGGATTTTTTAAATAATATATAGTTAGAAAGGATTGCTGAAATGCTTGATATAAATTACATTAAAGAAAACCCCGAGCTGGTCGTAAAAAGACTTGCGGCAAAAGGAAAAGATGCGGAAAATGACATCGCCAAGATAATTGAGCTTGATGCCAAAAGAAGAGCGCTTATCGCGGAGACCGAGGGGTATAAGGCTGAGCAGAACAAGCTCACCAAGATGATACCTCAATATAAAAAGGAAGGAAAAGACCCTTCCGAGATCTTTGTAAAGTCCAAGGAGCTTGGTTCTAAGGCAAAGGAAAACGACGAGAAGCTTAAGGCGGTGGAGACCGAGCTTTCTTCCTGGATGCTTGGACTTCCAAACCTTCCCGACGAGGATCTTCTCCCCGGCGGTAAGGAGAACAATCAGCCTCTCCGCTACTTCTCTGAGCCTAAAAAGTTTGATTTTGAACCTAAAAATCACGTAGATCTCTGCACTGATCTAGGTCTTATTGACTATGAGAGAGGAACCAAACTTGCAGGATCCGGATTTTGGATCTATCGCGGCATGGGAGCAAGACTTGAGTGGGCGCTCCTCAACTATTTCGTTGACACTCATATAGCTGACGGATATGAGTTCATTCTTCCTCCCCACATGCTTGAATATGAGTGCGGCGTAACTGCGGGTCAGTTCCCCAAGTTTGCCGATGAGGTCTACAAGATCGAAAACCCCACAGACGACAGAATACACTATATGCTTCCTACTGCCGAGGCGGCTCTTGCATCCCTTTATCGTAAAGAGATTCTCACCGAGGCTGACCTTCCCAAGAAGATGTTCAGCTACACTCCATGCTTCCGCCGCGAGGCAGGCTCTTACCGTTCCGACGAGCGCGGAATGGTTCGCGGACATCAGTTTAATAAGGTAGAAATGTTCCAGTTCACTCTTCCCGAGGATAGCGACGCGGCTTTTGACGAGCTTGTGGCTAAGGCGGAGGCGCTTGTTGGCGGTCTTGGCTTCCATTTCAGAACAGTTAAGCTTGCGGCAGGTGACTGCTCAGCATCTATGGCAAGAACCTACGATATTGAGATCAACATTCCCTCTATGAACGGATACAAGGAAGTAAGCTCTGTTTCCAACGCGAGAGATTATCAGGCAAGACGCGGAATGATGAGAGTTAAGAGGGCAAACGGCAAGATCGAGTATATCCATACCCTTAACGGTTCCGGCCTTGCAACCTCCAGAGTTCTGCCCGCTCTCGTTGAGCAGAACCAAAATGCTGACGGCAGCGTTACCGTTCCCGAGGTTCTTCGCAAGTACGTAGGTACGGATATAATCAAGAAATAAGCCGAAAGGAGGCCTTGCATGACACGTTTTTTGATTGCGGGCGAAATATCCTTGGCTGAGGAATTGTGGAATTACTTTATTGACAAGTATTTTTCGGTGGAGCTGCCGTATTTTGAGAATTTCACGATACAGTCCAACGCGCTGTTCTCGGTCAGGTGGATAATTATTGGTATCACCTTCGGAATTATCGTAGCTGCTATATGTACGGTGTATAATAAGAGATACCTCGGAGATTTCGTCAGACTTCTTATTTACAGAGAATGCTTTGACGCGCAAAGCGCAAAAACACTCAGCGAGCTTGAATACTCAAGATCTGCGGGCATTCGCGGAGCTATCAGGACGGGTGGAAGTCTCTCCCGATGGGTTCGTTGCGCGGAGGAGGATGAATTTTATCGCGCGCTCGAGGAAAAGAGAGCAGAGCATGAGGAAAAATATAAGGACGAAAAGCATCCGCCCAGATTTGCCGAGCCTCAGTTCAAAAGAGATTGCGACACTATGCATTTTTACATCCCCGAGGAGATGCGCTTCTCGGCGGAGGTAAAATTTGATAAGAAGGGCGCAAACTGGATCGGCGTGCTTATGGTGAGCGTTCTGTCTCTGGCGATCTGTATGCTTGCATGCTATTTTTTGCCCGACGTGCTGACTTTCGCAGATAATTTCATCACCTTTGCAAAAGGGTTATAAAAGTCTTATAACAAAAAGAGCGTAACACTGTTACGCTCTTTTTGTTATGGTATTTATTGTCTACGCTATCACGAGCAAGTAGAACAAATGTGCTATTTTGCTTTACGCCTCATTTTTCGGTACGTGAGCGGAGTATATCCCGTAAGTTTTTTAAAGGTCTTCGAAAAATAATTCGGAGTGTCAAAAGACAGGGACTCGGATATGGAGGCGACCGAGCGGTCGGTCTCGCGAAGAAGCTCCTTTGCTTTTTGTATCTTTATCTTGGTGAAATATGCCATAAGCGAGCTTCCCGTGGTCTTTTTGAACTGTCTGAATACGTAGGATTTGTTGTAATGAAGCTCAGCGCATACGTCATCCACCGAAATCCGCTCGTCGATGTGCTTCTTCATATATTCGATAACTCGGTCGCTTATAAGCTCGTCGAATCTGTCGCGGGGCAAAAAGACCGCGGCGGAGTCGCCGTGTTCGGTCTCGTTTCTCATAAGACTTATCAAAAACAGTTCAAGATAATTCTTGATAAGCTGCTGACTGCCCAGCGCGGGAGCTTCAAGCAGCTTCATTTTCTTAAGCTGGGGATCGGAGTAGGGAAGATCAAAGGTGCGTTGGCTTTCCTCGATTATTCCGAATATAAAGCGGAGCAGACCGCTGTCCACTTCCATGTGTCTGTCCTCGAAATAACGCATTGCCTCGCTTTTGCACTCAAATGAAACGATAAAAACGTTTGGTGCGCGTCTGCCGTCGGCTCTGTGGGCGTGACTTACACCCGGCTTGTGGAAAATGACCTCTCCTTCCTTCAAAATTATCTCCCGACCGTCTGAAGTGCAGATCAAGTCGCCCTTGTAGGCGTAGACCAGCTCCCAGAAATCGTGAGACTCCACGTGGCTGACGAAATTTTTATCAAATTCAAAATAGTGAATGGTGATTATCTTGCTTATTACAAGAAGATTTTCGATTTTGTGCTTGTAATATTTCTTGTCCATGGCTAAATAGTAGCATATTTTTCTCTGAAAGTCAAGCTTTTGTGGAAAAATGTGCATTTTTTAAAATTATGTGTATTATTTTACTCTTTTCGTGTAAATATGTGCATTGATTTTTTAATAAAATGATTGTAAAATATAATTGTAGTATAATTTGGCAAAAACCTGAAAATTAAAGGAGGACGAAATGAGAGTTCTTGCAATAGGAGCGCATCCCGACGATATCGAGATCGCCTGCGCCGGTACACTTCTCAAGTGCCGAGAGAGAGGCGACGAGGTTTTCGTCTGCCATCTTTCCAACGGTGACTTGGGTCACGAGATCATCCAGCCCGAAGAGCTTGGCCTTATGAGAAGGCAGGAGGCTAAAAATGCAGGAAGCCTTGGCGGCTTTACTGTTATCTGGGGAGGATTTACCGACCTTTGCGTCTTTGACAACAAGGAAGCAGTCGATAAGGTGGTAAAGGTCATCCGCGAGGTTGATCCCGACTTCATAATCACTCACAACCCCGACGACTACATGCCCGACCATACGGCAACCAGTAAGCTTGTATTCAGCGCCTGCTTCTCGGCAACTGTGCCTCACTACAAGGCAGAGGTTGACAAGACCGCAAGGCTGGTACCCATCTTTTATATGGACACCCTCTGCGGCGTTGACTTCAATCCCACCGAATACGTCGACGTAACAGATTTCATCGACAAAAAGATTGAAATGCTTAACTGTCACGAGTCGCAGATAGTATGGATGCGTGACCACGACAACATTGATTTCCCTGATATGGTAAAGACCTGCAGCCGTTACCGCGGTTTTCAGTGTGGAGCTGAATATGCCGAGGGCTTCCGTCAGTGCCTTGTCTATCTGAAGGGAACTACAAAGAGATATTTGCCTTAATTTTTGAGAGTTTTGGTCAAGCTTTTTCAAAAGCTTGCGCCGCTCCAACGCGCGTGCGTTGGTCGCCGTCCGAAGACGGCGAGACCCGCTTTCCGAGTTTTCTTTTGTTAGCAGGAACCGTTTGCGGTTCCGAGCTGAGCAAAGCGAAGCAGTTTTCATTTTTGCGCCTACGGTGTCAAAAGAAAAGCGGCTAACGATCAAATAAAATAATATTGAATAAATACAGAAAGGATTTTTATTATTATGGATTTCTTGTCAACAGTTAAAGGCTCTGCCCTCGAAGGATTTTACCCCGCAGGTTGGGATTTTGCGAAGATCGACGCTTGCGTCGGCGCACCCGAGACCGTCCTTGACCGCCAGGATTTCTGGAACCCCGAATTTAACCCCATCAAGTGCGGCAACCTCACCGAGTTTGAGACCTATATGGGGCACGAGATCGCTCTTAAAATCAAAGAGGCGAAGGATAACGGAAAAAAGATTGCTTTCATTCTCCCCGTAGGTCCTATGGGTATGTATAAATGGGTCGTTTTCTTCCTCAAGGCTTGGAACGTTTCCTGTGAGCATGTCTACACATTCAATATGGACGAATGGGCAGACGGAGAAGGCAACACTCTCTCCAGCGACAACCCCGGCTCCTTCCAGTACGCTATGGAGCAGGCTCTTTTCAATCCTCTCGGCGCGCTGACCGTTCCCGCAGATCAGAGAAACTTTGCTACAAAGGCAAATCTTCCCACATACCCCGGCAAGATCGCGGCTCTCAAGTCTGAGGGTGCTGAGCTTGTTCTCGTTTACGGCATCGGAAGAATGTGCCATATCGCTTTCTGGGAGCCTACCTTCGCGGCTGACTACGAGACCGCCGCTGAATGGGAGAAGGCACCCTACAGAATCGGCGCGAAGATCCATCCCCTCACCGTTGAGCAGAACGCTCTGACCAGCTTCAAGTCGAGAACCACTCTCGTTCCGTGCCGTGCTAACACCATAGGCCCCGGCATCTTCCTTCAGGCGGACTACGCTATCGGCGGCGCTGACGGTATTTTCGGACGTGGCATGCAGTGGCAGGGACTTTCTCTCTGGATGACCCTCCGTCACGGCAAGACCCCTTGGATCACCAGCTCTTACATACCCTACATCAAGGGTAAGCTCTTCTTCCTTGACGAGCTTGCAGGTCCCCTTGTTGCGGAGTGCAACTGATATGACTCAAAAAACAGGTATCGCCGTCGCGGGAACGGTTCTCGTTGACAAGCTCAATGAGATATCGGCATATCCCGCGTCGGGCGAATTGACGAAAATTTTGTCGGTGTCGCGCGCGGTTGGCGGATGCGTTCCTAACGTTGGCATCGATATAAAGCGAGTTGACCCGACTGTCCCCGTGGTTGCGGTTGGTAAGATCGGAAACGACGGTGACGGTGACTTCGTGAAATCTGTCTTGTCGGAAAACGGAGTTGACACAGCGGGACTGGTGTGCGGAGAGCTTCCTACGAGCTTTACCGACGTTATGAGCATTGTGGGAGGGCAGAGAACCTTCTTTACCTATCCCGGTGCTTGCGAAGATTTCGGAGTTGACGACGTTAATTTTGAAGATCTCAACGTAAAAATGCTCCACCTCGGCTACTTCTTGCTTCTCGACAAGGTAGATAACGGCGATGGCGAGAAGATCCTCAAAAAGGCGCAGGAGATGGGGATTAAGACCTCCATCGACTTAGTCAGCGAAAATAGTGACCGCTATCATATCGTGAAAGATTGTCTGAAATATACCGACAACGTAATTATCAACGAGCTTGAAGCGGGAATGATCGCGGGAATCGAGCCGAAGCGAGAGAATCTCGAAAAAATCGCCCGCGCGATCAAGGATATGGGCGTTTCGGAGAGAGTTATCATACACATGCCCGAGACCGGCGTTTGTCTCTCTGAAAACGGATTTTTCGAGCTTCCCTCTTGGGAGCTTCCGAAGGGCTTCATCAAGGGTAAGACCGGTGCCGGCGACGCGTTTTGCGCAGGAGCTTTGATCGGTATCTACCGCGGACTTGACGAGATGGGCATACTTACTCTTGCTTCAAAAGCGGCTACCGTTTCGCTTTCCGCTCCCGATGCTATTGGGGGAATGGTAAGCGAAGCCGAGATCGACAAGATGCTCAGAAAAATGAATATTGATTTTTAATTTAATAACGCAGAGGGGCGGAAACCAATTTTGAAAAAGGTTTCCGCCCCTAATTGCATCCACCCCACCTTCCGAAAAATTTCGGAACAGAAAAAGCTTGGACAACCTTTATGCGTCGGTCCAAGCTTTTTTAGGGTTTATATTTTGGGTAATCTTTCAAGAGCTATGGCGATCTCCTCGTCGGTGGGGCGGTAGTCCTGCATAACTCCGTTGTGGAACTTTTCGTAGGACATCATATCGAAGTAGCCTGTGCCGGTTAGACCGAAAACGATAGTCTTTTCTTCACCCGTCTTAGCACATTCCTTTGCAATATCAAGTGCTACCTTAATAGCGTGGCTGCTTTCGGGGGCGGGGAGAATACCCTCAACGCGTGCAAATTCCTCTGCTGCCGCGAAAACCTCGGTCTGTTTGACGGAAATCGCCTCCATAAGGCCGTCGTCATAGAGCTGGGAGAGGGTGCTGCTCATTCCGTGATAGCGGAGACCTCCCGCGTGTGTGGGAGCGGGCATGAAGTTACTTCCCAAGGTGTACATTTTGGACAGAGGACAGACCATTCCCGTGTCGCAGTAGTCGTAGGCGTATTTTCCGCGTGTAAAGCTGGGACAGCTTTCGGGTTCGACGGCGATAATGCGATAGTCAGCCTCGCCGCGGATCTTTTCGCCCATAAAGGGAGCGATAAGACCGCCGAGATTGCTTCCGCCGCCCGCGCAACCGATGATAACGTCGGGCTTGATGCCGTATTTGTCGAGGGCGATCTTGGTCTCAAGACCGATGATAGATTGGTGAAGCATTACTTGATTCAGCACGCTTCCGAGAACGTAACGGTAGCCCTCGGTGGAGGTCGCCTTTTCTACCGCCTCGGAAATGGCACATCCAAGGCTTCCGCCCGTGCCGGGATGCTCGGCGAGGATCTTGCGTCCTACTTCGGTCTCATTCGAGGGGGAGGGAGTTACGCTCGCACCGTAGGTCCTCATGACCTCGCGGCGGTGTGGCTTCATTTCGTAGGAGCATTTTACCATGTAGACCTTGCAGTCGAGTCCGAGATAGGAGCAAGCCATAGACAGAGCCGTACCCCACTGACCTGCGCCGGTCTCGGTCGTTACGCCCACAAGCCCTTGATTTTTCGCGTAATAAGCTTGAGCTATCGCCGAATTGAGCTTGTGGCTTCCGCTGGTATTGTTGCCCTCAAACTTGTAGTATATCTTGGCGGGGGTCTTCAGCTTTTCTTCAAGACAGTATGCCCTGACCAAAGGTGCGGGACGGTACATCTTATAAAAGCTTCTGATCTCCTCGGGAATTTCAAAATACGCCGTGGTGTCGTCAAGCTCCTGACGGATAAGCTCGTCGCAGAAGACGCCCGAAAGATCCTTTGCCGTCATAGGATTGTGGGTGACGGGATCAAGGAGAGGTGCGGGCTTGTTCTTCATATCCGCGCGGAGATTGTACCACGCTTTGGGCATCTCATTTTCTTCAATGTAAATCTTGTAAGGGATCTGTTTGTTTGACATAATTGTTGCCTCGCTTTCGTCGTTTTTTTGTGGTTGTTTGGGGTTCGGGATCTTAAAAAACAAAAAATCCCCGTCCCGCGCTTTACTGCCGGGACAGGATCTTGCAAAAATTCCTGCGGTGCCACCCTGCTTGATGTAAAACATCCACTTTAAATATACTCGCGTCTCTTTATCGGATCGAATATACCGACTTTTTTTCACGGAGAGTCATCTCCGTCTCACATACTCGGCGCGCGACAAATTCGCTCGCTTTTCAGCTCGCCCTCGGAAGTCCATTCGGCAAAACGTTTTTCTCCGCATTCTCACCTGCCTGCGGCTCTCTGTGCAAAAAGAGGTCTGCGTACTTACTCTTCCTCAACGGTTTAACACTTTAATTCGATAAAATGTATTAATATTATAGCACCTTGGGGCAATATTGTCAATAGTTTTTTGATTATTTGTGCTTATATTTTTTTATTCGGCTACTTTTGTTTCCGTGTATAGAAAATATCGCTTTGCCGGACGCTTTTTGAAGGAGATCTTGCAAATTTACAAGAGTGATGAACAATCATAGGGTGTTTTATATGTTATGTAGAAATGATTGGTCAAGTTGCCATTAAGTGGTTTAAGGTTTATACGTATGCGAAAAAATATGGCAAATAGTTAAAAATGTGGTAATTTGATATAAATTATTGGAATTTGTGGATGAAAAAGGGGCATTTACCCGATGATTTTCGATTAAAATTTCGATTTGTTGGTGATATTGCACAACAAGTGTTGGCGGTTTTGGGCAAATGTAACAAAATTGCCTTCGGGAGGTGATGTTGACATTTTTGTCGAAGTGTGGTATAATTACACGAATATCGCATAGCTGTGTCGCTCTTTGCAGAGGGCGTTTGCGTGGGCTTTAAAGTCTATCTTCACCTCAAAGTACCCACCTTCATTTAATGTTATTAACGCGACACGCGCCCGACTTACCGAAAAGGTATTGTTATTTAGGAGACATTATGTATCAAATAATGATTTTTTTGTGCGGAGGACTTATTGCCGCGCTTGTTCTGTGGCAGTTTGGGAAAAAGGATGACACGCGCCACAAGCTGCTTAAATTTATTACGGTAGTTTTTTGCACGGTAGGATTTTTTAGGTTTTTTCTTTCCGACTCTATATTACTCGTTATCAACGGCGGATGGTACGAGGGTGTCTATTACGAACGCACCGACTTTTTCCACATGATCCTGCGTTGGGGATATTATACCAACTATGCTGTGTTGCCTGTTGCCGTGTTCTGTAAGAGCCGACTGTTTAAAAACGTGGCGGGTTATTTTTCCTTCCCGTTTACCGTGATTTCCACTGTGTTCTTTGACGATTTTATGGCATATTTCCTTTCACCTGAGGGAAAGGGGTATCATCTTGATCCGACATTCAGATACGTGTATTTCGCTCTTGAGCTTGCGTTGGCGTTTATGATACCGATTATATTACACATCGGGGATCGACACGTCTTTAATTTTAAGGACGGCAAGGAGTGGAGAAACTACGTAATAGGTCTGCCCGCTATTGTGCTTGCGACTACTCCTGTATATATTATTCAATCAATTATAGGAACCGACGTGAAGATACCCAAGTGGGGAAGCACCTATCATCTGGTGTGGATAGTCGTGACCGTGGCTATAACGTTGGCTTTGTATTATCTGTTTCGCTTCCGCAGCTATGAGGAGCGGTATGCGCTTTGTCTTTTCCTTATTTTGGTGTTGTTCTTCCATTATAATTCTATTTATTTGATGGGATTGACGCTGAAGCGTCTGCCCTTCCAGCTGTGTAATTTCGCGGCGTATATGTTCCTTGTGGCGTTCATATTCAAATGGAAGAAAATGTTCCATTTCTGCTTTTTGGCAAATATAGTGGGAACCGTATTCGCCATAGTTGCCCCCGACTTTGGCGTTGGTCGTTTTGGATTTTGGAATACGCATTTCCTTTTCCAGCATTCATACGTGCTTATAGTCCCCGCGCTTTGTATGGGACTCAGACTCTTCCCGCGTCTGACCAAGAAAAGCATTTTATATTATTTCGTGGGCTTTACCGCTTATATAAGCTTCTGCTACGTTCTGGGAACGGTGCTCAACGGCTATCAGGACATTACGGGCGAGACGGTAAACTATTTCTATTTATTTGATTTTGATATAGCTTTCGACTATTTCCCGTTCTTGAAATTTGTTGAGAATTACTATTTTGAGTTCGGACGGTTTATTGTGTATCCCCTTGTATTTGTCTTCGTGTACGTTGGATTTTCGGCTTTGAGTATGCTGTTCTTCCTTGCGGTAAAATGGCTTTACAAGTACGAGGACGATACCCTTGATCTTCGTCGTTCGGCAATAGATCTGTGGGAGAAGCTCACAAAGAAAGAGTCAAAGCTGCCCAAGCATTACATTGATTAAAAGGAGACTCTCAGATGTTAGAGATCAATAACCTTACCAAAAGCTACGGAAACTCTGCGGTAAACGCCGTAGAGGATCTGTCATTTTCCTTGAAATCCGGTGAGATATACGGATTTTTGGGCCCTAACGGCGCGGGTAAGAGTACAACTATTAAGTGTCTGGTCGGCATATATCCCTTTCAGCACGGCGATATACTGATAGACGGTGTTTCTATAAAGACCGATCCCCTTAAAGCAAAGATGAACGTAGGATACGTTTCGGATAACCACGCGGTTTTCGAAAGGCTTACGGGACAGGAATACGTCAATCATATAGCAAATCTCTATCACGTTGAACCCGAGCTTGCTCGTGAGAGGACAGAGAGATTGCTTGAAATATTTAAGCTTAAAGCTGCCTTCAATAACCCCATCAAGAGCTATTCTCACGGAATGAAGCAAAAGATCTCGGTTATAGCGGCGCTTGTTCACAATCCCAAGCTCTGGGTGCTTGACGAGCCGCTTACGGGACTTGACCCTCAAAGCTCGTATCAGCTCAAGCAGGTAATGAAGCAGCATGCCGCAGAGGGAAACACGGTTTTCTTCAGCACTCATATTCTTGACGTCGTTGAAAATCTCTGCGACCGTTGCTGTATCATCAAAGGCGGAAAGCTTCAAGGGGTTTACGACATCCAAGCGCTTAAGAGCAGCGGTCAGTCGCTTGAACGAATATTTATGGAAGTTATCGGCGAGATCGAAGAGGTGTGACGAATGAAAAACATTTTGTCGCTCTTGAAAATGCAGCTTGATAACAAGACAGACATACTGAAGGCGGCGTCTCCCAAGACTATGATACCTGCGTTACTGAAAGCGGTGCTTATCATTCTGGCCGAGACGCTGGTGGTAAGCTTCGGTCTTTCAAGAGTATTTAATCTCGGCTTTGCTATCAACGCGGAGTTGTTGGGATTGGTGCTTTTGTTTACTCAACTGCTTTCCTTGGTATTTGCCGTAGGAAACGTAATAAACACGTTGTATCTGTGTAGAGATAACGAAATGCTGATCTGCTTGCCCGTAACGCCCAATCAGCTTTTTATATCCAAGCTGCTTATGATATATATCAGAGAGATCGCGGTAAACGCGACTATCACTCTGCCTATATTTATCACACTGGGCTCTTTTTCCAAGCCCGATATATGCTTCTATCTGTCTCTGCCGATCCTCACCCTGCTTCTGCCCATATTGCCCATCGTCGTGGCAGCGTTTATAAGTATGCCCGTTATGGGTGTCATCAAATTTTTGAAAAGACACACGCTTTTGTCGATTGTAGTGATATTCGGACTTGTCAGCGTTTGCCTTTGGGGCTATATATCTATTATCGGCAGTATAGCGAGCGAGTTCAATATAGCGGACAAACAGCTCGAGACGGTCCTTGAGACCAACGCGATCATCGCGGAAATCGGAAAGAACATTCCGCTTTATTTCCAGCTTGGCAAAGCTATGCTGAGCTTCAATTTGTGGTACTGGTTCCCGATTTTTATGGTGCTTTGCGCCGTTGTTTCGGTTGTGGCGGTACTGTTTACCAGACGTTTGTTCTTCAAGGTGGCTATGTCCAGTCTGGAGAACACGATAAAAGTAAAGTCAAAGATAAAAAAATTCAAAAAGAAAAGCCGATTCGCAAGCCTTTTCCAAAAGGAGCTTTTTTGCGTATTCCGTTCCAGCACCGAGATATTCGAATATTTTCTGTTCACTATTCTGATGCCTTTTATCGTATTTTCTTACGATAGGCTTCTGATGACTATAACGGTCAATCAGGCGGGCATCAATATGATAGCGGGAGCGCACGTTATGGTCGTTGCCATACTTGCCATGCTTTCCAATATCTCGTCTGCTTCCGCGGTCTCGCGTGACGGAAGCAATTTCCACACGTCCAAGACTATTCCAGTAGACTTTTTTACCCAGATGTTCGTTAAATTTTCGTTCAACGCGGTATTTACCGTGGGAGCTATAATTTTGACGGCTATTGTGTCGTTGTTCATCTATCCCGCATGGCAGATAGCTCTGGGAAGTATTGCGGTGGCTTTCGCGGCGGTGGGACATATCGCCTATTGCATCGGTTGTGATATAAAGAATCCCACCATAAGCGCTCAGGGAGACGAGGAGGCGTCCACGGTCAGTAAGAGTACTACCAAATGCCTCATAGTCGGACTTCTCTTGGGCTTTGCGCTGGGAATGATAGTGATACTTATGTCGGCACACGAAAACGCGGTGCTACCCTATCTTATAATAATAGGCATCTCGTTCTTGTTCATGGTCAACCGAATAGTTAATCTCATTTTGAGAATAAACCACAATTACGATAAAATAGAAATGTGATTTGTGTTTATAAGAGATCCGGCGAGTGCTTTGCAGTGTCGCTCGAGATCTGTTAGAAAGGTAATAACCGTAGTATGAAAAAAACCATATTGATAATCCTTGCGGTCCTGCCGATAGTTCTTCTTGTGGTGATCGCCTTTGCGGGACAGATATTGGCTCTCTACCAGTATATATCCGTGGAAAAAGTTGAGTTTGTAGACCGCTTGAACAACGTCTACGATTCCGAGACCACCTTTACCGTAGAGCAGGGAAAGAGCAAGGAAACTATAATAAATATATATCCAAAGCTGTCGACAAACCAGAACGTCACCTATACCTCTCAGGACGAATCTGTCTGTACGGTAGATGAGAACGGAGTTATCACGGGAGTGCATTGGGGTTATACTACCGTCACGGTAAAGACCGAGGACGGAGGACGAACGGCAATTCTTAACGTGGAGGTGACGGCAAAGGTTCCGTTTGCCGTATATCTTTCGGAAGAAACCTTGTCTTTGAAGGTGGGCCAGAGCCATATCCTTGAAGCTGAAGTCGACGCGCCTGTCGCAGTAAATAAAAGCGTTAAATATTCGTCCGACGATCCAAGTGTCGTAACGGTAGATGCCAACGGTAAGCTTGTAGCACGATCCGAGGGTACGGCTACTATTACCGCGACCACCGTTAGCGGCGAAAAGACCGACACCTGCGTCGTTGAGGTGGTAGAAGGAACACTTCCGATATATTTTGATCTTGAGAATTATCCGGGTGTTGAGAAAAACTCGGAGGATATATACGTTTGTACTCAAAACGCGATCGATCTGCGATCTGTTTTGAAGACCGAGGAGGGAATAGACCCTGATAGCGTAGTGATCAAGATAACGTCGGGAATGATGGCGGGATCTGGAGAAAACGCAGCCGTAAGAGCTACGCTTGAGGACGGTGTACTTACTCTCTATCTGGAGGGATTGGTAACTGTAAAAGCCTTTGTTGGCGACGAGAATTCACCCACCCATCAGATAGAATATAAGTTTGGACTTGCCGCAAGCAACTGAAAATTACGAGCATCGGCTCTTTATATAAATAATTCAACCGAACAAAGCAAAAAAAGCAAAACCAAAAAGGAGATGTACTATGAAAGCAGTATTTAAGAGGATATTTATCCTCATGATTACGTTTGCAATACTTGTTTCCTGTTTTGCTGCCTGTGATACCAACAATTCCGGTAACAACGGCACAGAAACAGAAGACACATCTACAGATCAACCCGGCAGCGAAGAAAAAGTGACTTATACACTTGATCTTAGTGCCGACAAAGCAACAGCGCAGAGAGGAGACACGGTAACGCTTACCGCTGTTCTCAAGGCAGAAGGACAAGAGGATATTCCCTCTGAAGATACGGAGTTTATTCTTGTAAACGGTTCGGAGTATGCGACCGTTGCAGATAATATTCTTACTGTTCTTAACACTGCTCCCGACGGGGCGATCATTACGGTCCAAGCGAAGGAAGGAGCTTCCTATTCCAACACCGTAACTATCAAGATCAGCGTACCTTTAAATTCTATCGCAATTTCTGCGTCTACCGCAAGCGTGACCGCAGGACAGAGCGTTGCAATTACAAAAGTTTGCGATCCTACAGATGCGACTCAGCCAATAAGCTGGAGCATTATCGAGGGCGCAGATATCGCTGCTATGGCAGGTGACGTGCTTATGATCAGCGCTGAGGCAGAGATCGGAGCCGTTATCAAACTCAAAGCGGTTTCGGGCGACGTGGAAAGTAACGAGCTTACCTTCACCGTAAGATCCTCGGTTGAGGATGTCAAGGCTGAGAGTGTTACTATCAGCGCCGAGGTTCAAAACCTGTTTGCAGGTCAGAGTGTCATTATAAATAGCGCGGTTAAGCCTGCAAATACGACAGATAGCGTAACTCTCACTATTACCGAAGGTACAGACTTTGCAAACATAGTCGGAAACGTGCTTGTTGTCAATGGTAATGCGACCGTAGGAACAGTTATAAAGGTCAAGGCGGTTGCGGGAGACGTCGAAAGCAACGAACTCGTATTTACTGTAAGAGACAACAAGGTTGCAGTAGAGTCTATCACTATCTATTCCAACAACCTCACTCCCCTTAAAGGTCAGAGTGTTGCGATCAGTAAGCAAGTAGAACCTGCTAACGCCACCGAGAAGGTCACTTGGGTCTTCGTTGAGGGAGACGATAAGGCAGAAATGATCGGTGACGTGCTTGTTATCAGTGATAACGCAGTTGAAGGCGATGTGATCAAGGTCAAGGCGACTGCCGGTGAACTTGAAAGTAACGTTCTTGAATTTACCGTCAAATCTTCCGAGGTCAAGATCAACAAGATTACTCTTTCCGCAGATTACTTCAATCTTCTCGCGGGTCAGAGTATGATAATCAAGAGTACCTTTGAACCCACTGATGCTACCGAGGACGTAACCCTTACCATTACCGAAGGAAGTGATTACGCGGATATTTCCGGCAATGTTCTTGTCGTAAGAGCGAACGCTCCTGCAGGCGCGGTTATTAAGGTTGTCGCAAAGTCTAAATCCGCTAACAGTAACGAGCTTGTCTTTACTGTAAGAGGTACCAGCAAGCCCGCAGAGAAGGTAGAGATCTCGGCTGAGAATACCACTCCTATCGCGGGACACAGCGTTGTTATTAATTATACCATTACCCCTGAGGATACGACGGATAAGCTTACGTGGGTCATTACCAAGGGCCAAGATATTGCCTCTATGTCAGGAAACGTTCTCGTTGTGAGTGCGTCTGCCGAGAAGGGTTCAGAGATCAAGGTCAAGGCGGTTGTAGGCAACGTGGAAAGCGAGGAGCTTACCTTTACCGTAAGACCCGCAGTTGAGGAAATCAAGGTCGAAAGCATTAGAATAACCGCTAATACCGCAGTTCTTGCCGGTCAGGCGGTCGTCATCAATAAGATAGTTAACCCCACAGACGCTAACCAGCCTGTCCTGTGGCAGATCACCGAGGGAGTAAACTACGCAACCATTAACGGTGACGCTCTTATGGTCAGCTCCAATGCAAGCACAGGCGCGATCATTAAGGTCAAGGCTGTTGCGGGAGACGTTGAAAGTAACGAGCTTACCTTTGTTGTACAGCCCTCCAAGGAGGAGGTAAACGCATCTAAGTTCTACATAGACCTGTCGGCTGACAGCCTCCGTCTTGATAAGAAGGGATCTACTGCGATCCCCGTGCTTGTCGCCGAGGTTTATAATTACAATTATCAGAAGGTTACCGATAAGGAGCTTGAATTCAGACTTCTCTCGGGTTCGGAATATCTTACAATTTCCGCGGGTGAGTCAAGCTGCTCCTTCATCGACCTTAAAGGTCACGGTACCGCGGTAGTTGAAGTCAGAATTAAGGACACGGATATAGTCGCTACCGCGACGATCGACGTAATAGTTCCTCCCGATGCGATAGTTCTTCCCGGGGCATTTGCTGAGAGAAACGATATCGAGTATTCCTTCTCTATGATAGATCATACGATCACGGGTACGAACGGAAACGTCGTTAAGGTTGCAGGCGAGGCTAAATTGCCCTTCGCACCCACGGTTCGCGGCGTGGGCAAGGTTTGTCAGGATCTTACGTTCAGTTTCCGTCACGAGACCGGTGCGACCGGTGACGATGTTGCCGTATATGAGAACGGAGCGATCACCTTCAAGAAGACAGGTAAGGTCACAGTTACCGTAAGCTCTGCTTCGGGAAGTAAGATCGAGGCTGCTACGTCCTACACCTTCAACATCAACGAGGGATATAACGTAAATACCTTTGAAGAGCTTTGGCTTGTTGTTAGAAACGACCAGTACAATGGACAGCAGATCAACCTTGTCGTTCTCGAAAAGCCTGATGGCAGCGCAAATAATTACAATTACGGCTACGACCTTGTTCCTTTGGTTGCACTGAAGGCAAAGGCAGATCAGACGATCGACGAGATACTCCGCGGTCCCAATGAAGTTCCTGCTATGACTAACAACCGTATCCAGGCGGTCAACAAGAGCCTTTACATCAACGGAAATAACCATAAGATCGACGTTTCCCAGATGCGTATATTCACTATGGCTGAGTACGATGCTTACTCTAAGAAGTACGGAGTAACAGATGAGCTATACAATGTAAGTTCCTTGCTTAGCGCAGAGCCTTGGAATGAGGGTGGAGACATAAGTGCGGGAACTAATAATAATAAGACTTACAGCGTAAACCTCTACAACGTTGAGACAAAGGGAAATCAGCCTATTGACTACGATCCTACGCTCTATAGAAATGAGGGTAGCACAGAAATAAACGTTGGTTGTTACACACATGGTATCAGTATTGGTGCTAGAGAGTATGACTGTCACTATTATATTGACGCTAACAATCTTACCTCCTCCGGGTTCGGTGCAGGTATGAACTTCACGGGAGTGGTGGGCAACGGAAAGGTCTCCAATGCTTACGCATATAACTGCTTCTCTACCGGTATATTCTCCCGCTCCAATATTATGACCTTTGAAAACCTCAAGTTTGGTGCTTGCGGTGCAACCGGATTGGAGCTTGCTCCAGAAGAATGTGACGAGGCGGGTCTTAACGATAACGAGGTTCAGCAGGTAACCTTCCTTGGCGAGATCGAGGCTTCCTTCCTCAATGACGGATATACTACATATTTCCAGAATTATACCGTACAAGGCGCAACCGTTCCTCAGATAATTAACGGAAACGTAACTATGTATAATACAAATCAGGTAGGCCATATCAGAAATGCTGACGGACAGTTTATATTCGTCACTCTGATTTTTAACAATTTGACTACATTGGAACCCAACAGCAGTATCGTTCATTATCCTGCATATCAGAAGGGCGGTATCGTTGATATTACCGAGCTTCCTACCAACGGAAGTGTGAATACAACTCACCAGTTCATCCGCATGCCGATATACGTCGACCTGCCCGGATTTGGACAGGTGCAGGCAGGAACTGCTCTGTTCTACAACCACTATTACGTTGCTGATTGATCGCATGCGATAGATCAAGGCAATAACAGGCCCCTACCAAGGTGTAAAACCTCGGTAGGGGTTTCTTTTGTTCAGATCATGGGAAGAGCGAAAGTCGATCCTTTTCGGTGTGATAAATGCCAAGAAATATCTCTCGTGGGGAGGTGTAGCCTTGAGATTTCAGTTGATCTTCAAGCCATTTTTCATCCCGTCCCATACGGGTGAGATTTTCGCCCATTATACGCCCGTCCATTATGATCTCGGTGCCGATGTGGGTCGCCTTGGCGGGGATCTTCATGTCGTCGGGAGTTACGGGGCGGTTTGCCGCCATGGGCAGGATCGATAGCTTCCCGTTGTGTTCAAATATTGCGGTCTGTATTTCGGCAAGATCAAAATATCCCTGCTCGCGGCAAAGCAGTAGAAATTCCGAAAGGTCAAGCTTTGCCTTTTTCAGATTTTTTCGGTATAGCTTGCCCTCATTCATCAGAATAGTCGGCGTTCCATTGATAAATTTTCGTGTTTTGGGAGATCTGTGTGTCAGCAGAGTGAGCAAGAGCGATACGCAACCGTAAATTCCAAGGGCGATCAGCGGCTTTAGGGGTTCTTCAAGTTCGGTTGCCAACTCCGCGCCGATAGAGCCGATGGTGATGCCGCTGACATAGTCGAAAAAGTCAAGCTGCGCCACCTGCTTATGTCCCATCAGCTTAGCGATAATAAATAGCGCCGCCACCGATAAAAGCGCCGTTAATACAACCTTTAAAATATCCATTTCTGCCTCCGATCCTTTTTGTTAGTTTGCCCGAAAAATGCTCGTTCATTATGTAAATGTGCAAATTCAAAAAGTTACCGCAACTTCAAGCACAAGCTTTTTTTAGAACTGAACACAATTTACACCTATCGCATCCTTTCTAAATATAATGTAAAAAGTCTCAATTATAGCAAGTGACTCGTAAAGTAAGATTATATGGGTGTAACAAACTCAAATAAGGAGCTGAACGTAAGCGAGATCACTTGCGGCGGTTCTTTTCAAATAAGATTGTCGCTGACTGTGGCTCCCGACATCACGACCAATCCCACCGACGTTGCCGATCTCAAAGTAGCGGTGGATGCGCCGACCTCGGACGGCTCAACAAATCACGAGTATGTTTTTACCAAAGCGCTTGATCTCTTTGATTCCGTGTCAAATCGCGCACTACGTTGACTACGACTTTGAGTGTTGCTGTGATGACGATACGGACACATAAAACGGAACAATAAAATTTGGTTTACGAAAACGCCGTAAATCAAATTTGATTGGATTAATAAAGGGGCTGATCGCAAAACGGTCAGCCCTAAAATTTTGTGCGCGGCAAGCAAATAAAAAGGCTTTGGAAAACTTATTCCAAAGCCCAAAATGGTCGAAGTGACAGGACTCGAACCTGCAGCATCTAGCTCCCAAACGCAAAAAGCCTTGTAAAATAAGGATTTTTGAGTGATTTTTGATGCTTTTCAATCCGAAATCCCTGCTTTCGTGTGCTCTTGCGAGCACTGTTTCCACGTAGTCCGAAGCCGTAGATGGTCAAGATTGTGGTCGGAATCCAAACTCCATATTATCTCCCACCTCACGCGAGCCGCAAGCTCCGCCCCGAGGTGGCTTTTTGCTACTGCTATTATACCATAAAACCGCAAACATTTCAAGTCCTTCACGGTGAAATATTTGCATCGCTGTAATCAAAGATAACCGCCAAGCGATTATACCCCCATTATACCCTCTCGCAAAGGGGTATAATAAATCTTCGGCAGATTTATTGCAAGATATAAAATCAATCGAGAAATTGCAGAAAAGTGAACTGCGCAAAGGGTTTATTTGTAACATTTTTATAAAGTCATTATTTTTATAACAATAAAACACTTGACAAAAGTAATGACTTTTGATATAATTATTATGAAATCACATTATGAGGAGGTGTAGCTCATTGTCAAAAAAACAAAATATCATACCTGACTATGAGTCGGTTACTCCCTTTTTGAAAGGCCAAGCTTCTAAAATTTTCAAAGAAGTTGCCGACAATGACAAGGTGCTAATAATTCAAAAACAAAACAAGCCACAAAACGTTGTTATCTCTTATGAACGATATTTGGAATTAAAGAAGAATGGAGCAAACATATGATGAACTTAAATACAATTTTCAAAAACACCTCTTACGATACGACGATGTTCTCTGAAGATGTAATCTCGGCTGTCGAAACCTCAATTTTTGTGAAGAATGTTAAAGGAACGGATACGCCCTATATAAAATGCCTTGTAAGAGAAAAGGACATAAAGCTTACGCCCGAAGAAGCAGTGCGTCAGCTCTATGTCTATACGCTAATTCACAAATACAACTATCCTGTAAGCCGCATACAGTTGGAAACTCCCATTCATTTCGGTCGCGAGGTAAAAAGAGCCGATATTGCGATTATGGATAAAGATCGTCCCATGGTTCCGTATATCATCGTTGAACTTAAAAAGCCCAAGCTGACCGACGGCAAGGAGCAGTTAAAGTCTTATTGTAATGCTACAGGTGCGCCTATCGGTGTTTGGACAAATGGCGAACAGATTTCTTGCTACAATCGCAAAGACCCCAATTTCTTCGAAGAAATTAGTGATATTCCCAAAGCTACGCAGAAACTCTCGGATATTATCAATGAGAAATTCACATACGAAGACCTGAAGCGCAAGGACAAAATAAGCACGCAAAAAAAATCGCTTCGCGCTCTCATCAAAGAAATGGAAGATGAAGTTTTGGCAAGTGCTGGCGTTGACTCTTTTGAGGAAATTTTCAAGCTTATATTCGCAAAGCTTTATGATGAATTAGTATGTGCAAATGATTCTACTGCGTATCTGCAGTTCCGAAACAATGGCAATACTGATTTCGAACTGAAAGAAAAGATCCAAGGATTGTTTGATGATGCAAAAAAGAGATGGGAAGGTATCTTTACTGACGAAAGTAAAATCCTGCTTTCGCCTTCTCACCTTGCTGTTTGTGTTTCATCTTTACAAGATATCAAATTGTTTAATAACAACCTTGATGTTGTGGATGATGCCTTTGAATACCTGATGAGCAAAGCTCAAAAGGGGGAAAAAGGTCAGTATTTCACACCTCGATATGTTATTGATATGTGCGTTAAGATGATGAACCCTACTACCAAGGACAAAATCATCGACACCGCATGCGGTAGTTCCGGATTTACTGTACATAGCATTTTTAAGGTTTGGAAAGATATCCGCAGAGAAAAAGGATTGCCTGAAGGCGATGGCTTCACTGCAGCCGAACGCATCCCCGAGGAAACAAACTTCGTTAGAGATAATGTTTTTGCAATCGATTTTGATGAAAAAACCGTTCGTGTTGCGCGTACGTTGAACTTAATAGCAGGTGACGGACAGACCAATGTGTTGCATCTTAATACTTTGGACTATTCACGTTGGAATGAAACCACCAAGCAAGAGGATTGGATTGATACATACAACGAGGGCTTTAAGAAGCTCAAAAAACTTCAGCCTGCCGGAGTAAGAGACTATAGCCAATTCCAGTTTTCTTTGGTCATGGCAAACCCTCCATTTGCTGGGGATATTAAGGAAAATACAATCATTTCGCATTATGAACTTGGCAAGAACTCTGCTGGTAAGTGGCAGAATAAGGTTGGACGTGATGTGTTGTTTATTGAGCGCAACTTGAATTTCTTAATGCCCGGCGGTCGCATGGCTATCGTTTTGCCTCAGGGACGTTTTAATAATTCCAGTGACAAGGAACTTCGCGAATTTATAGCTAAAAGATGCCGTATTCTTGCTGTTGTTGGCCTTCACGGAAATGTGTTCAAACCACACACAGGCACCAAAACCTCGGTTCTGTTTGTACAAAAGTGGGATGATGAACTGTGTCCATACAAAGAAGATTATCCTATCTTTTTTGCTACGATGCAGGAGCCGAGCAAAGATAATTCTGGTGATAAGATATATGTGAAAGATCCTATTACTGGCGAAAACAAACTGGATAATCATGGACATTTGATTGTGAAACATGATCTGTATAACCATGATGGTTTAACGCAAGACGGCATTGCTGAAGCGTTTATTGAATTTGCTAAGAAGGAAGGTTTGAGTTTTTTTCAATGAGCCCATCCGTTGAACCTTTCAATGAAGCCAAATATAAGGCTTTGATGGATGGGCTGGAATGTAAAGAGGTATGTAAGTCGGAACTGGAAAGAACTCTTCGCATTGACTCTGAGTTTTACTCTAAAAATTATGTTGAAATTTATAATATACTTTCCGCTCTTGCACACAAACCGTTAACGTCGTATGTTGATGTATCCGATGGAAACCACATGGGAATTAGTGAGCAATTTTCGGATGAGGGAATCCCTTATTACAGAGGACAAGATGCAGGAGCCTTTTTTATCGAAAATAGCAATCCAATTTGCATTGATGAGATTACCTTCAATCGTCCGGTTATGAGACGCTCTCATTTAAGGCAAGGAGATGTTTTGCTGTCTATTGTGGGGACTATCGGGGCGCTTTCTTTAGTCTATAGTAACAAAAAAGCGACCTGTAGTTGCAAACTGGCAATTCTTCGTCCAAAGAAAAGCGATACCGAAGCAGTAATTGCAACTTTTCTTAAAGGCAAGTATGGTCAAGCGCAAATTCAAAGATATACTCGTGGTGCAGTACAAATGGGGCTGATTTTAGAAGATACCGACCAAATCATCATTCCTCATTTTAGCGACACTTTTTGTAAGACTATAAAACAGCAGATTGATTTGGCATATGGGATTAAAGAACAATCTATTCAAACATATTCCGAAGCGCAGGAATTGCTTGAAACACATCTGGGAATATCTAAAGCGGAAGAATGTGGTCTAATCACTTCTACAGAAACATTGCTTCAGTCTTTTAAGGCCACTGGAAGATTGGATGCGGAATACTATCAACCCCAATATAGAAAACTCGAAACGGCATTGATTAAGTATGACCCTGATATAAAACCCCTTGGGGTCATTGCAAAGTATATCTTTACTGGAGAATATGCAGAAGAATACTTCGCAAAAGACTCCTTGCCAAACTTACAAAACTTTATACGAGGAACAGATATTTCAAACGGATACATTGAAAGTGACAACAGCATTTGCATCGATCCAACTGGTTTCTCTAAGTTTGTTTCTTCGGGCGATATCTTGACTGGCCGCGTGGGTACAATAGGAAAATTTGGTGTGGTTGATGAAACTTTAAGTGGCGCACTTTGCTCTGATAATATTCTTTGTTTTCATCTTCCAGAAGCCTATATGCCGAATGTTTATGCTCTATATTTCAATAATCCAATCGTAAAAAGCCTAATTACAAGATTGGCAAGAGGATCTGTCCAGCAAAGACTTAATCAGGAAACACTACGAGAAGTACTTGTCCCCTATATCAACGATAGTGTGCAAACACTTATCGACCAAAAAGTAACTTCGTCGTTTAATCTGCGAGGAAAGTCTGAACAGATTTTAGCGATTGCAATCCGGACTGTTGAGATAGCGATTGAGCAAGGAGAAGATGCTGCGCTGGCATGGCTGAAAGCCAATGTGCCCAATTTGGGGGTGTGATTATGACACCTACTGACACCTATAAAAATTGGAAAGCAGTTACCGAAGCCGACTTTGTATCGCTGTTTATCAAAACTTGGTTTGCTTATATTTCTACGCTGCGTGTTATGTTTCCCGAAGCATATAATCGTCGGGGGGACAAAAAGTATTTGGATGCATATAAGAAATTCTATAAATCGACCGGATACAAGAAACTTATTGTCGATGAAAATATTATGGCATCAATCGAAAAGGTATATCAAGAAGGTCGGAATGTTATTGTAAAGAAGTACCCTGAATACTATTTGTGGGATTTCTACAACATTAATGAAGATTTCGATTATACCTTCAAACAAATTCCTCCCGACAAATCCGAATGCCTCATAGTTGGATTTAAGATGAATCGGAATCGCGGCACGAAATGGAGTTTTATCGTTACAGGATTTGTTAGATTGTTCGGAAAATATTACGGTGAAGAATACAATGAAAATATCAATTTCAGAGTAAACATTTCCGACATTCTAAACAGATCTCCTGCAAAAATTGAATCAGATCCCAGCATAAGCGAGCAAGATTATTTGTCGTGGTTATTGGGAGAAGTCAATTATGCAATTTCACACGAGATAATTGAATCCTTCAAGGGATTGTATGCTACAGCATCTTACGGCAAACGAGTTATGGTGAAATTGCAAGATTTGGAAAAGCAAGCAATTTCTGCAGTTTGGGCTGTATTTTCTCTAAACGGTAAAGATGAAAGCTTTAAAACCTCTGACGAAATGGCACTTAACAGAAATTCATACGAGGTTATTCGTCAAAGACCATTAAACTATTTCTTATATCATAGGGATATAGAGTGGCAGCCTGTGCGTGAGTTAACTGCCAGTGAAGAACGTTGGTATAAGGGGTTGTTTGAAACACTAAAGACAAATAGCGTTTTATGGTTTCTGGATTTTGTGTATCGACTTCGAAACGCACTCTTCCATGAGATAATTGATCCACTTGATGAAGAATGGCAAATCATTTTCAAAAATGCTTACCTTGTTCTTAAGGAGATTGTTGATATTAATATCAGCGAATTGGATAGCAAGAAAAGCTCCGCAGAGGATTAAGAGATGATAAAACAATCTTTTCTTGAATACTGCCTTGATACATATGGCACATCGCCGGACTATCCGTTTGACGAGGATTTTGAAACGGCGGTGCTCAGGCACGCGGATAACCGCAAGTGGTATGCTATCGTAATGCGCGTCTCACGGCGCAAGTTTGGTTTTGACGGCGACGAGGTCATCGACGTTGTCAATCTCAAACTCCCGACCGAGATGTTCGGATCTTTCGGTGAAGCTGACGGTGTTTATCCGGCGTATCATATGAACAAGCTCCATTGGATCTCGGTGCTTCTCCCCGACGCGTCCGATGACGTGGTGCAGTTTCTTGCGAACGTGAGTTTTGAGGCAACGAAGGACAAGCGGAAACACAGAAAAACAAGGGAATAAGCACCAAAGGATGGTTCTTGCGAGCCATCCTTTTTCTTCCGCCATACTGTCCATCTGATTTTTTTGCCGCAAACGGCACTTTTATGACATGAGAAAAGATATGTTACTTAATTGATAACTCTTCAGCCTTTCGCTGGACTTGTACCATCTTGTGTGGTATATTGTTTGCTACCAAAACAAGGAGGTGCAAAAAATGCGAAGAATCATTAGAAATGCCATTCAATGCAACAATTGCGGAGATATCATCGAATCCCAATATCGGCATGACTACGTTCAATGCAAATGCGGAGATTGTGCCGTGGACGGTGGGCACGATTATTTGAGGCGATGCTATGTGCGTGGTAGCAAGGGATTCAAAGACTTATCGGAAACAATTGAAATGAGATCAGCAACAACCGGAGGCGACAATGAAAACACTTGACGAGCTCTGGTACGGCAACATCTCTCCCTTCGAGCAATGTACCCGTGGCGACAAACGGCTGAAGGAACTACTGAAACTGGTCGCCCGGAACCGTGAGGAACTGGATGGTACGCTCACAGATAAGCAGAAAGAAACGCTTGAAAAGTTCGAGGACTGCATGAACGAGATGCACAGCATCACTGAGCGCGATGCCTTCTCCTACGGCTTCCGACTCGGTGTGCAGCTAATGGCTGAAGCCTTTCTTCTGCCATTAGGTGAGGACGAAAATTTTTAGGGGTGGCCCCAAAGTCCACCACTAAGAACTGTATGAACGTGGCCTGGGCCCTTGGGGCCCACCCCACTTTTTATGGCAAAACGAATACCTCCAAGTGATCTGGGTCAAAACGGCCGAGACCACCTTCAAGCGCGGGTTTTGGAGTGGGTACGAGATGCCCACCCCAAAATTCTGCTCACCCTCCAAAAAGCGCGTCACTGTAGTCAAAGAAAACGCCCGACGATATATTTTTTAACAACCACTTGCAATTTGGGGAACATTTTTGACGAACACATCAAGAATGTTCCCCAAATCTATATTCGCAGATTACACATCAAACACAGAATTGCATTTTTGAGGCTCAAATTTACAGTTTCCTTTTTCAGCCTTCCGTACAAACGGCTTGGAAATGCCCCAAAATCCTTGAAAATAAAGCCTTTTGTGCTGTTTCGTGCGAAATCGTGATTTCGGATAAATGGTAGATAGGAATTATCAGGACTTACCTCGCCGACATTTTGTCGGTTAGATCACAATATTCCTCTCCTTCCGCTTTTCAACGCCTCATTATGAGGCGTTGAAACCAAAGCAAGACCTCATTTTGAGGTCTTGAGGGCAAAGCTCAAACATTGAGCCCCTGTAGTCAAAGAAAACGGCTCACGAGGAATTTTGCCTTTCCCCCTTTGTCCGAAATCTGCAAAGGCAACCTTCAACGGTCAAAATTGGACCGTTGATTTCAAGTGTCACATTTGGACACTTGATTTCTCCGCACGGAATTCACAAAGAGTTCCTTGAAAACAGTCGCAAAATATGGTAAAATAAAAGCATCACAGAAGAAGGAGGTGTTACGATGGCGACGAAACGATACGAGAGCATGCGCATCATGTCCCTTGAGGGCAGCGTGCTGTATAAAAACGAGGGCTTTACTGCCACCAAGGATGGCAAGCCAGATCCCCAAGCCTTCCGAGGCATTCTCGACGAAAGCCTTGATACCTTGAAGCTCGCAGAGGTGTATGGTCAGCACGAAGACGAGATGGGCTATCCCTATCTTGACGGCAAGAAACGCTTCTGCCGCGCCGTTGTGAACCTTTCCTTCAACCGCGCGATCAAGTTGTACGAGTCCTACGGCAACCGCTACGTTCTCAACGGATACGAGGTCACCGACGAGGATATGGAAGACCACGTCTGCTTCTGCATGGTAGGAGATAAGCCGACGCTCATCGCCATTGATGTCTCCTATCGAGAGGACAGCGGATATGCCCACGTGGAAGAACCGCTACCGGATGCCTTACTCGGCAAGTATTTCAAATACGATGCCGAAACGCGCTCCTATAAGCGAAGCGAAAAGGTCATTCCCACCGCCTTCACCTGTCAGGATATCCGTGAGCATCTCTACACACATGGCTTCGATATTGACGGCATCCACTACGTTCGCTACAAGCGAAGCGCGGGAGCAAGCCGTGACGGTCGTTGTCTTTTCATTGCCGAGCCTCTGTATGCGGATATGATGGCGTGGAGCTCCTGCGACCTCTCTGCCGATACCGCCTCCGACCAAGCCTCTTGGCAGGCGTATATCGCGCTCACACTCAGTAGCATCGAGAACGTCATCAAGCTCCCCAAGAAGTCTATCCTCATTATTCGTGACCGAGTCAGCCGCTTCAAGGCAGATGCCGTCTGCGTTAAGGAAACGGACGCTCACGACCTCCGAGCAGAGGAAGAAGAAACCGAGATCGAAAACGTGATCTGGGACGGCGAAGCTCTGCTGGATGCAAGCGTGTTCTTTGAGAACGGATATAACGACCACGGCATGATGCTTCTGCGCAACCGTTTCTTCAAGACCTGCGCCTTCAACACTAACCTGCAGGACTGGTTCTTCGATAACGATATCGAGTACGTCAGCCAGCTCGCAGGCTACACCACGGCGAGAGATATCAAGGACGTTAAGCTGGTCATCACCGAGAGCAGCGTCAAGTATCTCAAATTCATGCCCAAGGATATGCCCTTCGAGGAAAAGTGCAAGCGCTTCCTTGACGCACTCTATGAGGGCAAGAACAACTCCGTATTCGGTGTGGTCAAAGCCGACCACGATGCGCCCTTGATGCACGGAGATATGGCGTACACCAACTATCAGCTCCTCAATACCCTCGGGCTTACCCGCGAAGGTATCGGCAAGCTCCTTGAACCATCCTTCCGCTATCTGCAGGATATGCTGGACAGATCTCCCGTTCTGCGTTATCAGATCAACATTACCACCGACCACGCCACCATTGCGGAACAGGAGCTTCCCGACCTTACCAAATACCGTCGGGATACCGTTCTCGATATGACCTGCCGTACACCGCTGTTCGAGCAGACCGAGTTCTACAAATCCTTCCGTAGCGATACCACGAAGTATTTCAAGAGAAGGCTGAGAAAAGGAAGAGTTGCCGTCTGCGGTAACTATCAGGTGCTATTCGGAAATGCTTACGAATTCCTTGTGGCGCTCACCGACGAGAGCTACGAGCCGACCTCCTCGTTCTCCTTGGAGGACGGACAGGTCTGCACCACGGGATTTGCTCACGGCGAGATGGTGCTCTGCGCCCGCAGTCCTCACATCACCATGGGTAATCTCTACCTCGCACGGAACACGCACAGCTATGACCTTCTGCGGTACTTCAATCTCACGCCCAACATCATTTGTGTGAATGCGATTGAAAGCAATATCCAACAAAGGCTCAACGGTTGTGATTACGACTCCGACTCCATGCTCGTCACCAATGACGAGTGGATCATTGCAGGCGTGACCGGTTGCTATAATATTCTCAAGGTTCCTGTATGCAAGGCAGAGCCTATCGGCAAGACCGACTACGAGAACACGCCGAGAAGCCTCGCGGCACTTGACCAGACCATCGCCAAAAATAAGATTGGAGAGATCGTCAATCTTTCCCAATTCCTCAACTGTTTATTGTGGGATGGACTCTTCACCGAGCAGGGCGAGCATCACCCGATGGATATCTATCACGACATCTGTATCCTCGCCGTGCTGTCGGGCATGGAGATCGACAAGGAAGTCGGATCGTAGCCATGTCGTTCTGTGAGCCAAGGAGTTGGGTCTAGTCATTGTCTTCCTAAGCCCGCTTGGCCTCCGACTTGTGGGATGGACTCTTCACCGAGCAGGGCGAGCATCACCCGATGGATATCTATCACGACATCTGTATCCTCGCCGTGCTGTCGGGCATGGAGATCGACA
>JAZSRA010000030.1:0-2005 GCA_045538195.1 Eubacteriales bacterium
TTATACTGTTTCTACTATATACATTTTATCAAAAAACAGATAAAGACGACGTTAGCACTCTACCGTGCGGTATTAAGATTGTATAAAGATAGCCCTCGCTCCATTTCGGAACGAGGGCAAACCTTTTAGAACAGACCTTTGTTATATTTGTATTGTGCGTACAGCATAAGAGCTAATCCAATCAGAACGCCTACACCTATTGCCAATCCGCTTGCCGCTACGTATCCTAACGCTTGTATAACCGCGCCGGCAATTATAGCAACACCAACGATAAGCGTTCCAAGACCGACGAACATACAATATGCCTTTTGGTTCTCCTTCGTGACCTTACGGCGATTATACCAATGGATCGTGCCGATGTTTCCGCACATATTGAAGATACCGAGCATCACGCAAATTATACCTAAGCCTAACTGAACCAAGCTCTCTCGCAACGGTTCAATGAAGATGAACCCCAATATAAACAGACCGATAGCGCAACCTGCCGCAAACCCGATAATGACTTTTTTCTGCTGGTCAATGGTTTTATTCTTCGACACAAGGATTTCTTCGTTGCTCTTGTTTGGTATCAGCTCGTTGGTTGTGATACCGAAATAGTCGGCTAACAGTTTGAGTGACTCGTCATTCGGCAATCCCAAGCCGTTCTCCCATTTTGCAACGGCAGATCTCGAGATATGTATATCTGCTGCGAGCTTTGCTTGCGAGATACCTTTTTCACTACGCAGTTCTTTTAATCTTTCTGAAAACTCCATAGAAACACCTCCGTTCTTTCTGAACATATTTTATCATATTTTTGGCTAAAAATCTACCCTTTGGAGTGTTACTTTGACGAGTTACGCTGTTACTTTTATAAAAAAACCTCGCTCCGAACGGAACGAGGGCTTGATTTATCAATATTGATAAGAATATTTGTCATCTTGCATCTGCTTTATTTTTACACCGAATATATCTTCGATAATGGGTAAGTTGCAGAGTTCACTCGGCGTTCCGCAAGCAATGATTCCTCCATTGTTCATCACGGTAAGCGTATCCGAAAAATCAAAGGCGAGTGGCAGATCGTGCATCACGGTCACGATCCCCTTGCCGTTATCGGAAAGCTGTTTTAACAGCCTCATCAATTCAAGCTGATGAGCGATATCAAGATAGGTGGTAGGCTCGTCCAGAAGAATGTAATCGGTATCCTGCGCAAGTGCCATTGCTATGTAGGCGTTCTGACGCATACCGCCGGAAAGCATAAACAGCGGCTTTTCTGCAAAATCTGCAATTCCTACCTGTTCCATAGCGGAGTACGCAATTTCTCTGTCGCGGCTTGTATATTTTCTTGGATAGCTGAGATAAGGAAATCTACCGTGAAGCACCATTTGCATAACCGTCATATCGGGAGTGTTCTTTCCTTGCGAGAGATATGCGATCTTTTTGGCAATCTCGTTTCTGCTCATTGTAAGGAGATTTTCGCCGTCAACAGTGATCTCACCGCCTGACAGTGGCAAAATGCCGAGTATAGCTTTGAGCAGCGTGCTTTTTCCGCATCCGTTTACGCCGATGATACTCGTCAGCTTTCCTTTTTCAAAAAATGCGCTTACGTCGTTAAGCACGGTCTGTTTTCCATATCCTGCTGATATACGATTCAGTTCAAGCATTTCTGTGTCCTCCTTTTCCTTTGAGCAGAATGAAGATAAAGAAAGGAGCACCAAGGAATGCCATAATGATTCCCACGGGCAGCTCATACGGTGCGAATACTACTCTCGCAAGCGTATCGCATAGTGAAACGAAGCCCGCGCCAAACAAAGCGCACAGAGGCAACAGATGCTTTGACTCCGATGTGGATATTCTTCTCACTGCGTGCGGCACTAAAAGTCCTACGAAGGAAAGCAGACCGCAAACGCTGACTGCCGCACCTGCCAACAGTGCGGAAAGCAGTAAGAATATTACGCGCATCACGTTCGTATTCATTCCAAGCCCTTTGGCGTTTTCGTCACCAAGAGTCAGCACGTCAAGCTCGTTT
>JAZSRA010000067.1:0-6588 GCA_045538195.1 Eubacteriales bacterium
ATAGACGGCATTGAGGTCATCGAGAGAATACGCACATGGTCTGATATGCCGATCATTGTCATCAGCGCACGCAGTGAGGATAAGGACAAAATTGATGCCCTTGATGCAGGTGCGGACGATTACTTAACCAAGCCTTTCTCTGTAGAGGAGCTTTTGGCAAGGCTTCGTGTTACGCAAAGAAGATTAGCCTCGAACCGTAACGAAGGCGCAAGCCCTGCATTTATCAACGGAGCTTTAAGGATAGACTATGCCGCAGGCTGTGCCTATCTCGGAGAGGATGAGTTACATCTAACCCCTATCGAATACAAAATACTGTGCTTGCTTGCCGCAAACGTCGGGAAGGTCTTAACGCACACCTTCATCACGCAAAAGATATGGGGTGCTGCGTGGGAGAATAACATAGCCTCTCTCCGTGTCTTTATGGCAACGCTCCGCAAAAAGATCGAAGCAGCCCCCGACTCACCGCAGTATATCCAAACCCACATCGGTGTTGGATACAGAATGATGAGATTGGACTAAAGGAGGACATTATGGGATTTTGGATATTTATGTTGGCAATGAATCTACTGTTTCCCCTTATTATGATCGTTATGGGCAGATATTTTATGAAGAAATCCCCGAAAGAAATCAATTACATATTCGGCTATCGCACGAATATGTCTATGAAGAATAAGGATACTTGGGATTTTGCGCATAACTATTTTGGCAAGCTTTGGTTTCGTCTTGGGTGGTTGCTGATTCCGATTTCCGTTATTCCGATGCTGTTTGTAATCGGAAAGGGAGAGGACATCATCGGCACTGTCGGTATGGTTGTTATGGTGATTGATTTAATCCTTTTGATTGCCCCGATTTTTCCTACCGAAAGAGCATTAAAAAAGATCTTTGATAAAGACGGCAACAAAAGGAACGGTGATATAGAGTGAAAACAAATTGGGGAAATACACCTACATCATATAAAATCGTAACAATAATTTCTATTCTTGCAAGTCTGTCCACTGTTGTATTGGCAGTTTTGCAGATGCTTGATATTTGGAATCAAGCTATAAATATCTGCGTTCCTATGATGGGCGTAACAATGCTTTGTCAAAGCTATATGCAATGGAATAATAGCCGCAAGGTCGCGTATTTTAGCATCGGAACGGCAGCATTTATATTCATCTGCACCATTATAGTATTCTTCCTTTGACATCTATAACAATTGAGATACCGATTTGCCGGATCGCACATACTATTTTATACCTACAAGGAGGTAACAAATGAACTATTCAGAAATCACACCGTATATCAAGGAGCTCGCGGCTCTTTCGGATACAAGCAATCACATTGTTCCAGATATGTACGCACAGCACGATGTAAAGCGCGGTTTGCGTGATATAAACGGCAACGGCGTTGTTGCCGGACTTACAGAGGTATCGCATATCAAAGCGAAGGAGATCGATGCGGATGGAAATGCCATTCCGTGTGCAGGTCAGCTTTATTACCGAGGCGTTAATGTTCGAAATCTTGTAAAGGGGTTTGTTACGGATAAGCGCCCCGGATTTGAGGAAACAGTATATTTGCTCCTTTTCTCAAAGCTTCCGACCAAGGATGAGCTTGAAGCGTTTTGCGAGCAACTTTCGGTCTATCGCTCCTTGCCTCCGTCCTTCGTTCGTGATATGATTCTCAAGGCTCCCGGAAAGGATATGATGAATATTCTTTCAAGAAGCGTGTTGGCACTCTATGCCTACGATGAGAATCCCGACAATATTTCAACAGCAAATATTCTTCGTCAGTGCTTACAGCTCATAGCGGAATTTCCTCTTCTTGCCGTTTACGGATATCAATCCTTTCAGCATTACCACAACGGTCAGAGCTTGTTTATTCATTATCCCAAAAAGGAATTGAACACGGCGGAAAACCTGCTTTACATACTCCGTGAGGATGGTCAGTATACGCCCCTTGAGGCGGAACTACTTGATCTTGCCCTTGTTCTTCACGCAGAGCACGGTGGCGGTAACAACTCGACCTTTACAACGCACGTTGTAACCTCATCCGGAACCGACACCTATTCCGCAATCTCCGCAGCGCTTGGCTCTCTGAAAGGGCCTCGCCACGGTGGCGCAAACATTAAGGTAATGCAGATGTTTGACGATATGAAAGCGAACATTGATACAAAAGACAAGGATGCTGTTAGGAACTATCTTGTAAGACTTCTCGACAAGCAAGCCTTTGACAAAGCTGGTCTTATATACGGTATGGGACACGCAGTGTACTCACTCTCCGATCCAAGAGCAGATATTCTGCGCTACTATGCCGAACAGCTATCGATAGAGAAAGGACTGCACGAAGAATTTGAACTCTACCAAACGGTTGAAAAGATGGCTCCCGAAATCATTGCTGAGAAACGCAAGATGTATAAGGGTGTCAGTGCAAACGTGGACTTCTACTCGGGTATGGTCTATAAGATGTTGGGACTTCCGTATGAGCTTTTCACTCCTATATTTGCCATCGCAAGAATCGCAGGGTGGAGCGCACACCGTATGGAAGAAATACAGAACGCAGGCAAGATCATACGACCTGCCTACATAAATGTAAAAGAAGAAACAGAATACATATCCTTGAAGGATAGATAAGATTAGCCCTCGTTCCGAAATGGAGCGAGGGCTGTTCACAACCTTTTGGAAATATTTTTGCAAAACCTATTGACAAGTCAGTTTGTTTGTGATACAATATAATACTCAATTTTGTCATTGACATACTTTCCCATTATTAGTATTGCCAACCAAATTGAGCTTTATACAATCAAATATAAATGTTTTGAGAGCGCGTCAAATCAGAGTCACCCACTTATTTGACCTCTGATTTGTGGACATAAGCCGTTTGTTTATGCCTACAAATGAGAGCCGAAACGCTCTTTCTAAGCAATAAGTTGGGCTGACCTACTTCAATATAAGCTTAGGCAGTTTGACTTATCCCTTATACAAATTGAATACGATTATATGTGCCGCGGGCAGCTGTGTAAGTCCCGTCATTCATACGCTTAGCACGAGCGTCACGAGGTCTTTAGACTCGTACTTTTTATACATAAAGGGCACGGAGATCACCTTTTTAAGCGAACAAGTGCCGTTCGCTTTTTGGTGTTTCTCCCGTAACCTGTATGTAAAAGTACGGGTCTTTTTGTTTTGTCAAAGCAAATTTGTGTGCTTTCTCGGAAGGTAAGAACGGCGAGTCTGACGCGGGGCGTTACCTTAAAATGATACGGACTTTATGTCCGTCTGCTTTTCTTGACAAGCACTGCATTTGTGGACACAAAATGCGAAAGGTGGGGAGAACCCCAGACCCCCGTACTGCAAAATCCGCAAGAAAATTTTGAAAAAAATTGAAGGAGGAAATCCAAATGATGCAAACAGAAGAAAAAGTAAAAACAGCAACAGCCGGCGGGCGCAAGCGCGCTCATCTTGTCAAGTTCTTTTTGAATGACGAGGAATACGAAAAGCTATGCAAGGACGCGGCAATGTGCAACACAGATTTGAGCAAGTATATTCGAATGACCATTCAATGGATTGCCCCCATTGAACCGCCTTCGGTGGAGGTGAAGGAATTTACACGAGAGCTTCGTCGCTTGGGCGTAAGTATGAATCAAATTGCAGCGAAGGCGCACTCACTCGGCTATGTGGACGAGCTTGAATACCGACGCTGTGCCGACGAGGTGATGAATCTCTGCGGAGAGATTCAAAAGGAGTACGCGAAGAAAGGAGTGAAGCTATTTGGCAACAACTAAAATTTGGGACGTTAGAGCGCACGGCAGTAAGCTGCTCGCCTACGTGGCGAACAAGGACAAAACCACGATGGAATTGGAGAACAAAAATTTTGACGAGGCTGAAATTCTTGGTCTGCCCTACGATCATTTTGCAACGGAGGAAAAGAAATTTGTGTCGGGTATCAACTGCACCCCCGACAATGCAAAGGAGATTATGTTATCTCTCTTGGAGGACACGGACAGTTCAGACATTCAAGCATACCACGGCTACCAATCCTTCAAGCCCGGCGAGGTGACCCCCGACGTTGCTCACGCTATCGGTGTTCAGCTTGCTAACGAGCTTTGGGGTGAGGACTTTCCCGTTATCGTGGCAACACATATTGACAAAGGGCACGTACACAATCACTTCTGCCTCTCGGCAACGGGATTTTCGAGCAAACGCTATCACGATTGCAAAGCAACCTACAAGCTAATGCGCGATACCTCGGATAGACTTTGCAGGGAGTACGGTCTATCGATCATCGAGAAGCCGAAGAAACAAGGAGCCAAGCACATCGCAGAGGTTCACGCCGAGAAGAAAGGTATTCCAACTATACGCGATCAGATACGCGCAGATATTGATAACGCTTGTCAAGGTGTTACCGAGTTTGATCTATTTGTTGAGCGACTTGAACGGCGAGGTTACACGTTAGAACGGCGAGGAAGTTTCCTTCGCGTTCGCCCCGACGGATACAACAAATTCTTTCGGTTAGACAAGCTCGGATTTGGATACAGCGAGAATGATATTAAATTCAAGCTCGATGTCAATTATTATGACCAAAAATATGCTTTGCCAAAGCCGTACCGCCCGATACTGAGAGAAAAGCCGAAAGGTTTGTATGCACTCTATCTTCACTACTGCTATCTGCTTGGAGTAATACCCAAATCCATTCCATCGAACCGTGAAGCATACGTTGCGTTAAAAGAGGACGTTCGCCGCGCGCGTATGTATAACGAACACGCCAAGTTCCTCGGCAAATATAATCTGAACACAAAGGACGATCTGCAACGGCACGAGCAGATGGTTGAAAGTCAAATCGCAGCTTTGTGTAAGGAACGGCAGGCACTTCGCAACAAGCTCCGTTGGATGAAGGACACTGAGAAAATGCAACCGATACGCGAAGAAATCTATGCGCTATCCGCAAAAATTAAGCCGCTGCGGAAGGAAAAGAAAATGTGCAAGGACATTTACGACCGAAGCACCGCCGTGGCAAGAACAGTTGAGCAGATCGAGTTCCCGAAGCCACCCGAAAAGGCAAAGCAACAAACCCGAAATCACGGTTGGGGTTCAAGGTAAAAAATATCGGTCTTGACCGTACAAAATTGCTACCGCCCGCGAAGGCAGTTTTACGGTCTTGACCGAAGAAAAACGGCATTTTTCCGTTTCTGACACCCAAAATCGTATCCCACATCAAAAAGGCGTTTTCTATTGAAAAATCCGCATTTTTCAACGCTCTTGACCGAGCCTTTTTGAGCAAAAAACGCCTTGTTTCAAAAACTAATCCAATTTAGGAGGACTTTATGATTACAAATAAGAAAAAGAACGAAAAAACAACCGAAATCTATTTTGACGAAACACCCGCGCCCGTAGTCATACGAACGCACAACACCGCTTTGAAGAAAAGGCTGCTTGCCTTTGCTGAGAAGTTTCCCGACCTCTGTCGGCTGACCGATGATGACGAGCTTGGATGCCTTTCCTTTGAGATTGATAAGAAAAGGTTTGCCTACCGCATCACCGAGCCGTACACCGAGGAACGCAAAGCTTTGGCAAGAGCCAAGATGAACGAGATCAACAATAAGGAGGACAATGGATGACCGAAACCAAGAGCAGAGAGAAAATTACAGTTATTGATTTACCCGTTACCGCGCTTCGTTCCTTTGAGGAGCATCCCTACAAGGTAGTTGATAACGAGGAAATGGCGAGTCTTGTGGATAGCATCTACAACCAAGGCATACTCACGCCAATCACCGTTCGCCCTTTACCCAACGGCGAGTATGAAATCGTATCAGGACACCGCCGCTTATTCGCGTGTCAGAAGCTCGGTATCAAAGCAATCCCCGCCATCGTCAAGGAACTTAGTCGCGAGGATGCCATTCTTGAAATGGTGGATTCCAACCTTCACCGTGAGCATATTCTCCCGAGCGAGAAAGCCAAGGCTTATAAAATGAAGATGGATGCGATGAAAAGACAAGGAGAGCGCACCGACCTTACTTTGTCGCCAATGGCAACAAAGTCGGTCATCGACAGCGCGGCAGAGATCGGAAGTGCGGCGGGCGAGAGCCGTGACCAAGTTTTCCGCTATATCCGTCTTAATCTCCTTATCCCCGAACTGCTTGATATGGTGGACGAGGGGCGCATTGCTTTCCGCCCTGCCGTAGAGCTTTCGCATTTGCAGGAGCAAGAGCAATACGATCTGCTCACAACTATTGAGAGCGAGGATGCGACACCTTCGCTTAGCCAATCTATTCGTATGAAGCGGCTCAGTCAAGAGGGTAAGTTGAATATGGACACTATCTTCGATATTATGACCGAGGAAAAGCCAAACCAAAAGGAAACGGTCAAGATACAGAGAGAAAAGCTTGATAAGTATTTCGGGCGCGGTGTTCCTGTATCCAAAATCGAAACAACCATTTTGAATTTATTGGAGCAAGAACGTATTCGCCAACTCAAAAAGCGCAGCGAGCGCGAGGACAGATGAAAGGAGAGTGCTTATGATAAAGACAATAAAAATTCCCGAGGTTAGAAGCATCATAATCCGAGAGCCAATCAACATCGACGAGCCTATCATTTTGGATGACCATATTCCGCA
>JAZSRA010000025.1:0-1842 GCA_045538195.1 Eubacteriales bacterium
AATTACATTAAAAACACAAAGAAAATAAAAAAATCAAAAAAAGAAAAGTGCGAAAAATGGCTTTATAAAAGGATTTTTTGAATGTTGATTAAAAATATTCAAAAAAAATAAAAAATTTTTAAAAAAAGATGTTGACAGTTAAAAGGTGGGGTGGTATTATATACAAGCGCTCGGCAAGGGACGTAAGTTCCAAGAGCGAGTCGATCTTTGAAAACTAAATAGAATTACAAGAAACAAACACAACGTCAATTCAAAAGGAAAGAATCGAAAGGTTCTTGAAAGAAAAAGAAAATAATGAGCTAATCAAATGGAGAGTTTGATCCTGGCTCAGGATGAACGCTGGCGGCGTGCCTAATACATGCAAGTCGAACGAAGTACTTCGGTACTTAGTGGCGAACGGGTGAGTAATACGTAAGCAACCTGCCTATGGGACTGGGATAACGTTTGGAAACGAACGCTAATACCGGATAGGTGAAGAAAGGGCATCCTATCTTCATTAAAGTTTAGATACACCGATAGATGGGCTTACGGCGCATTAGCTAGTTGGTGAGGTAACGGCTCACCAAGGCGATGATGCGTAGCCGGACTGAGAGGTTGAACGGCCACATTGGGACTGAGACACGGCCCAAACTCCTACGGGAGGCAGCAGTAGGGAATTTTCGGCAATGGGGGAAACCCTGACCGAGCAACGCCGCGTGAGTGAAGACGGCCTTCGGGTTGTAAAGCTCTGTTGTAAAGGAAGAACGGCATGGATAGAATCCATGAGTGACGGTACTATACCAGAAAGCCACGGCTAACTACGTGCCAGCAGCCGCGGTAATACGTAGGTGGCGAGCGTTATCCGGAATTATTGGGCGTAAAGGGTGCGCAGGCGGTTGATTAAGTTTAAGGTGAAAGCGTGGGGCTCAACCCCATACAGCCTTAGAAACTGGTCTGACTAGAGTGCAGGAGAGGTTAGTGGAATTCCATGTGTAGCGGTAAAATGCGTAGATATATGGAGGAACACCAGTGGCGAAGGCGGCTAACTGGCCTGTAACTGACGCTGAGGCACGAAAGCGTGGGGAGCAAATAGGATTAGATACCCTAGTAGTCCACGCCGTAAACGATGGATACTAAGTGTTGGGGAAACTCAGTGCTGCAGTTAACGCAATAAGTATCCCGCCTGGGGAGTATGCACGCAAGTGTGAAACTCAAAGGAATTGACGGGGGCCCGCACAAGCGGTGGAGTATGTGGTTTAATTCGAAGCAACGCGAAGAACCTTACCAGGTCTTGACATACTGGACAAGTCTATAGAGATATAGAGGAGGATGAAGGATACAGGTGGTGCATGGTTGTCGTCAGCTCGTGTCGTGAGATGTTGGGTTAAGTCCCGCAACGAGCGCAACCCTTGTCTTTAGTTACTAACATTAAGTTGAGGACTCTAGAGAGACTGCCGGTGATAAACCGGAGGAAGGTGGGGATGACGTCAAATCATCATGCCCCTTATGACCTGGGCTACACACGTACTACAATGGCGTATACAACGAGAGGCAAGACAGTGATGTGGAGCAAATCTCACAAAGTACGTCTCAGTTCGGATTGAAGTCTGCAACCCGACTTCATGAAGCTGGAATCGCTAGTAATCGCAGATCAGCATGCTGCGGTGAATACGTTCTCGGGCCTTGTACACACCGCCCGTCAAACCATGAGAGTTGGCAATACCCGAAGCCGGTGGCCTAACCCGAAAGGGAGGGAGCCGTCGAAGGTAGGGCTGATGATTGGGGTTAAGTCGTAACAAGGTATCCCTACGGGAACGTGGGGATGGATCACCTCCTTTCTAAGGAGAAAGAAAAAAAAGGCAA
>JAZSRA010000059.1:0-7231 GCA_045538195.1 Eubacteriales bacterium
TACATGGGTCTTTGCGACAGAAAGATCGGTTACAAAGGCGCCAGCCGCGGCGGCATCGTCCTCAAGATGCTGATGAACTTCCCTGATGCATCCTTTGTTACCGTACTCTACGGTCAGGACGTTTCCGAGAGAGTTGTTTAAGCCTTGCTGGAAAAGATGCAGGAGCAGATGCCCAACACCGAGTTCTCGGTGATCAACGGCGGTCAGCCTCTGTATGACTATGTGATTTCTGTAGAGTAATATCGATCAAAATAGTAAAAGGCACCCACGAGGGGTGCCTTTTCTGTTGGCCTACCCGAGCGGATTCTGAACGCCGCTGTGCCGCTCACGTCACAGCAGAAAGCACGCCTCTTCTCTTTCCTTGCCTTTTCTTCACTTGCGCGCTTTCGCAGCCTTCTGCTTACCGCCCCGATAGACAAAAGAAACACCACCCACGAGGGGTGGTGTTCCTTTTGGCCTACCCGAGCGGATTCGAACCGCTGGCCTTCAGAGTCGGAGTCTGACGCGCTATCCAGCTGTGCCACGGGTAGATCATTATTTAAATTATTAACGCAGATATTAGTATATCACAGTTTTTGCTTTTTTGCAACCCTCTTTGTCGTGAAATTTAAAAATTGCAAGCTTTTAACTACATAATAAAGTATATAAATATATCCTCTTGAAAAAATCGGGGGAATGTGCTAAAATATATTATCAACCTAAAAGGGATCATTAATATGATAAAAAACAAAAAGCTTTTAGCCGTCCTTACATCTCTGTTTCTGATCGCTGAGGCAGTACTTGGCGTGCTTTTGCAGACCTCGCAGGACGTCATTCCCATAAATCTGCGCTACACCGCGGTGATATTCGCTTGCCTTTTTGCCGTATTGTTCGCCGAAAGATCGAAACCCTACATTTTCACCCAGATAGCACTTATCTGCACCGTGGGCGCAGACTATTTTCTCGTCTACGCCGAGGAAAGACAACAACTCCCCGCCATGATTTTCTTTTCGGTTACTCAAATTGCCTATTTTTTGAGACTTTACTTCGACGACGGTAGCAAAACCCGAAAAAAATGGCATCTTATCTTACGCGCTACGCTCTCTGCTACAATTATCGTCATCACGTGGGCGGTTCTGGGAGATAATACAGACGCGGTGGCTTTGGTGTCGATGTTCTATTACGCAAATCTGTTCCTCAATACCGTCTTTGCCTTTGTTCAATTTAAAAAAAGCGGACTTTTTGCAATAGGTCTTCTCCTTTTCATCCTCTGCGACACAGTCATAGGATTTTCGCTTATCGACACCTATCTTCCCATCGCACAAGACTCGTTTATATATAGCATCATATATCCCGGATTTGACTTGGCTTGGGCGTTCTATCTTCCCTCTCAGGCACTTCTCGCCACAAGTCTTTTGCCGAAACGGATTAAAGATTAAACGAAAACAGTCTCTGAAAAGCGTGATATTCTTATCGATAAAATCACAAATCCGCATGTCGAACAAACGAAAAAGAGGCTGGCTCAAATTTTTGCATTTGAGCCAGCCTCTTTTTTATGTGGTTGGCGGCCTAAATAAATGATATCTTATTTAAGATCAAATTGATTTATAAACTCCTGCTTTAGTTTTCTTGTTTCAACCGTTTCGGCAGGTTGTTCTCTTTCAGTCAATCCACCGTTGAAATATTCAAAGCATTTATGATGTATCTTGTCAAGCTTCGACGTTACAAATAATTGATGTATTATTACGGGTTTGTCCGTTCCTTTAACTGTAAGTATAATATCCACTAAATAAAGAGCATTTGGCGGTAATTTGAAAAGGCAAATTATATCAACAATATCCGAGTAAGATACCAAAATATTGGATAATGAAAGATACAATAACCAAGGTCTCAGCGTAGCAATGAAAATAGCCAATATTGCGGGAATAAATGATAATATAATTACAGGAAACGCAACGAATAAAATTGCTTGGTACTTATTCCAAACACCGAAAGTAGGCTTTACATATCCACCTACTTTAGAAAATATCCGTTTATATGGAAAGAAGCTTATTCGTTCAACCTTTCTTCCCGAAATCCAACAAAAAAGAGCATGGCATAATTCATGTATTGGCAGACAAAGAAGCGATATTGTAAGAAGTAATATCCATTTGCTTGAAATTTCTTTCTGATTGACAAATAAAAATGCAATGAAAGGAACTGCAAGCAAGAATATAAAAATCTTCTTCAAGTTTTGCAATTTAGAATTTAAATGAACTTGTTCCGCATTTTCCCAGGTGTATGATAGACGTGGGTGAAAATGCGATTCATTTTTAAAGAAAACTATTTTCATTCAAACTTCACCGCCTTTCAATATCATTTTCGTCTGCTATCAAGCCACATGTAATAATCCTCTAACAACTTTTTGTTCTTATCAAAATCAAGCATTTCTATCTTTTTCTCATTGATCTCATAAGCCTTCTGAATAATCCCGTAAGCGTATTGCTCATCCTCATTTTTTGGGGGATTTTTGAGAAAAGACAGCTTGCATCGCAGTAGGGTTAATTTTACTTGATAGTATGGTTTTAGATCTGGCATTTTCGTTCTCCTTTCGGTTGGTAAACACATTATAGCGAAAAGGACCGAGAATGCAAGAAAAGTTTTTGAAAATTATTTGTTTATTTTGCTTTTTGCCGTATTTATCGAGGTGATAAGTAATTTCTTTACTTCAATACACTTATCAAGGATATCTCTATTATCATAATATCCGCTTTCAATTAAAAGTTCCAACCAATATTCACTTTCAGAACACTCTTTGAGGGCTATTTGCAGTTTAGCGATAAAATCCGCAGTTCCGTGTCCATAAAATGCTTCACGAATATTTGCGCCCACACTTGTACCACTACGTATCAACTGATTTGTAAGCACACTTTCCTTTTTATTCTGCTTAACATAATTACAAACCTTGATGATATGCAAAGCAAATTCTTTAGATTTCGTAATTAACGGACTGTCTAACATAATCTTACTGCCTTTCATTTTGATAATTTAATTATATCACAAAACCTCTTACTTTTCAACCTTTATAATAAAAATGGGGCTGGCTCAAAAGTAAAAATTTGAGCCAGCTTTTGCAATGAAAATGAGTAGAATAAAAAAGAAGCGCAAAAAAAAGAAAAAACCTCAAAAAGAGGTGAAAAAGAGATACGACAAAAGACGGGGACGACAATCCTCGTTTTTTGATTTTGTGATATTAGGTTTTTGAAGAGGTCATCCTACTTTCAAAGGGAATAAGTCCTGTCCAAATCGACCGGATTTCTTCTTGTTACAGAGTTTTTCAATGTTGAAAGCAAGAGCAAGCAGGAAAAATTGCGTTTCTATGTTTCGTTTTCCACGCATTAAAAATCTTTTGAAGCCGAAATCTTGTTTGAGAACTCCAAACACACCCTCTACCTGTATCGAGCGATTCATGCGAAGCTGTGTTCCTTCCTCCGTGGTGATATTTTCAAGCGATCTTTGTCTTTGCTTTATGAACTCAGGTGACACCTTGATCTCTCTGAATCCTCTAGCAGACCTATGACATTTTCCAGAATGAGGACATCCCTCGCAGCTATGATTTCGATAATAACGTGTTTTGACCTCGTATCCGTGTGCTGTCTTTTCGGTCTTTTCGTAAGCAAAGTAGAGAATATCTCCGTCAGCACAGGTATAGGTATCGTTTTCTTTATCATACGTCATATTATCGACGGTGTACGGATTTGCCTTGTATTTTCTTGTTTTGCTGATCTCATAATTTGTTGGTTTGATAAAGCTTTCCTGACCGTTTTCTTCAAGATACAGATAGTTTTCGCGGCTTTCATATCCAGCATCGGCAATGATACGTTCAAATATTCTTTTGCTGTGACTTTTTATCCTGTTAAGAAAAGGAATCAGCGTTTGCACGTCGCTTCTGTTTGAAAATGCTCCAAGTGCAACGATATATTCACCTTCTACGCCAATCTGTATATTGTATCCCGCTTTTAACTGCCCGTTTCTCATATGGTCTTCCTTCATATGCATAAAGGTAGCGTCCACATCTGTCTTTGAATAACTGTTTCTTCCGTTCATTCTTCCAAGATGGACAAGATATTCAGCTTTTTTATCGATATATTCTCCAAGCTCTTCAATATCTTTTTGTAGCTGTGTCTTGTGCTTGCCTTTTCCGTGAACAAATGTGAGGTCTATCCACTGAGCCTGACGCACAAGAGTTTCATAGCAATCTTCAAGAGAAGCCTCCGCAAAACCGTACCTTTCGCAGATGATCGGTACTCTTGTTTTGATCCTTCCTTGAAGCTTAACAAGACTCTTTTCAACCGCCTTTTTCCATACGAAGGTGTATTTGTTTGCATTCGCTTCGATTTTCGTTCCGTCTACAAAAAGATTTTGGTACTTTACCTCTCCCATTTCGTAGAGCTTTAACACGAATTGATAAAACAGATCTTCTATGACGTCTGTGAGCTTCTCACTTAAAAACCTTTTCACTGTTGCCACACTCGGAACAGGTTCTCCGTTTAGTAACCACATAAAACGAATATCTGTCTGACAGCATTTCACTATCTGACGCGATGAGAATTTTCTCTCCATATATGCGAACAAGATGATCTCAAACATTGTGATCGGATTCAGCTTTCTCCAGGCTCGGGCATACGTTTCAAACAGCTTGTCATAGTTCAAGCTTTCACATATTTCTGCTAACGTGAATACGAAATCATCCTTGTCTATGCAAATTTCTAAATTTAATGGTAAAACTACTTGACTTTTATCTCTCATTGTTGTATAATTACCTCGCTTTGTGGTGGATTATTTTTGGCGATTTAATTATACCAAAAAGCAAACGGATACTCAATACCTTTTCGGTAAAGAGTATCCGTTTTTTTCTTATTTAAGCCGACTTAATGAGCCAGCCTCTTTTTCTTGGCACGCCGTAAGGGATTCGAACCCCCGACCTTTTGGTTCGTAGCCAAACACTCTATCCAGCTGAGCTAACGGCGCATATTTTTGAGTACTTATTTTGTCGTACCCATATATTATATCACAAATTTTTCGTTTGTCAATAGATTTTTATAAAAAATCAAAAAAATATTTCATTTTTTTAGAAAAAAACTATTGACAAGCCTTTTTCGTTGTGATATAATAGTTCTACCTCTGTAAAGGGCTTTTTTGTTGTGTCTTGTGCGCAAAAGGACAAACACCCTTCAGAGGGAGGTACACAGACCGTTCGCGGTCAAATAAAATTCAAATGGGAGGTGCCGAAATCATGGCTAATGATGCAAGAGTCAAAATTACTCTCGTATGCACTGAGTGCAAGCAGAGAAATTACGACACAAAGAAAAACAAGAAGAATGATCCGGACAGACTCGAGCTTAAGAAGTTCTGTAAGTTCTGCCGCAAGCACACTCTTCACAAAGAGTCTAAGTGATAGGGGGATCTAATATGACTTTCACAAATAAAAGAAGTCTTATCGCCCTTCTCCTGTCTCTTGTGCTGGTTGTATCAATCTTTACAGTTTCGATTTTTGCTACCGATAGCGCAACTGATAGCGCTACCGAAGGTGCTACTGAAAGCACTACTGTTTCCTCCGAGGAAGGCTCGTCCGTAGAAGAAACTACGGCAGAGAACACCGAGGAAACAACGGGAAAAACAGAATCGGAAAGCAATTCGAATTCAAGTTCTTCTGATAATGTAGATACCGATGCCGCGGCTAAAGCCGATACCAAGAACACTCTTATTATCAACAGTGTTATCATCGGTTGTATCATCGTGGTGGCAGTTGTTCTTATTATCAGATTCCGCAAAAAGCTTTTTGAATTCCTTCGCACTGTAAAGAGCGAGCTTAAGAAGATCGTTTGGTCTTCCAAAGAGAATACTCGCAAGAGCTTCCTCGTAGTTGTAGTAGTTGCGGTTGCAGTTGCGCTCGCTTTGTTTATGATAGATGAAGCGTTCGGTTTCGTTGTAAGAACGCTGTCTTCTCTTATCTGAACTTAGAACTATCGAGAGGTAGATTATGAGTGATATTGATGGAATGAATGTAGGCCTGAGATGGTACGTTGCGCACACCTATTCGGGTTATGAAAACAAGGTTAAGGCTAACCTTGAAAAGATCGTTGAAAACAGAGGACTTGGAAATCTTATTTACGATATAAAGGTTCCCGTTGAAACGGTTATTGAAAAAGACGGCGATAAGGAAAAGGTTCAGGAGCTGAAAATTTTCCCCAGCTACGTGTTCGTTAAAATGATAATGACCGACGAGAGCTGGCACGCAGTCAGAAATATTACCGGTGTTACCGGTTTCGTAGGCCCCGGATCGCGTCCTACACCTTTGAGTGACAAGGAAGTTCTTGACATGAACCTCGAAAGCGTTGAGGAAGCAAGAGTTCAGCTCAGCTTCAACGTTGGAGACGAGGTCAGCGTTATTAACGGACTGTTCGAGGGTTACGACGGAGTGGTTCAGTCCATTACCGAGGATCTCAAGACCGTTACAGTGCTTGTAAAGCGCGGACGCAGAGATATGCCTGTCGAGATCGACGCCGAAATGCTCAAGCTCAAAACACAGAATTAATTTCTTTTATTGTTTCTTATAAAGAAAACAGTGGCATCGGAAAGATGCAAAGTGGGAGGGAGAAAAATTTTGAATTCTCCCGCACAAGTACCACATTGGAGGTGTAATTAAAATGGCAAAGAAAATTATGGGTTACATCAAGCTGCAGCTCCCTGCAGGTAAGGCTACTCCTCAGCCTCCCGTAGGTCCCGCACTTGGTCAGTACGGTGTAGCAATCCCCGTATTCACAAAGGAATTTAACGAAAGAACCAAGAACGATATGGGTCTTATCATCCCTGTTGTTATTACTGTTTACGCAGACCGTTCTTTCACTTTCATCACAAAGACTCCCCCTGCAGCAGTTCTTATCAAGAAGGCAGCAGGTATCGAGACTGCATCCGGTAAGCCTAACAAGGAAAAGGTCGCTAAGATCACTTCCGAGCAGGTAAGAAAGATCGCAGAGACAAAGATGCCCGACCTCAACGCACGCTCTATCGAGGCTGCTATGAGCATGGTAGCTGGTACTGCACGCTCTATGGGCGTTGTAGTTGAAGACTAATAGGAGGTAAGTAGAAATGGGAAAGAAATATACAGATAGCGTAAAGCTTATTGAAAAGAACAGACTCTACGATCCTTCTGAGGCTCTTGCTCTCGTTTGCCAGACTTCTAAGGCAAAATTTGATGAAACTATCGAAG
>JAZSRA010000078.1:0-1787 GCA_045538195.1 Eubacteriales bacterium
TAACTTCGGCGACGAGATCTTCGACAACACAATGCCAACGATGCGTGCTTTCGGCAAACGTATGATGGAACGCGGCATCAAGCCAGAATACGAATGCTTCGAGATGGGTCACATCGACACAATAGTAAATATGGCTCGTAAAGGCGAAGTGCCAGGCGCACCAATGCAATTCAACTTCGTTCTCGGCGTACCAGGTTGTACACCAGCTACAGTAGCAAACCTCTGCTGGATGGTCAACGCAATTCCTGCAGGTTCAACATGGACAGCAACAGGTATCGGTCGTCATGCTTTCCCAATCGCTGCAGCAGCTATCGCTATGGGCGGTAACGTGAGAGTCGGTTTTGAAGACAACCTCTATCTTTCAAGAGGCGTTCTTGCAAAATCAAACGGCGAATTAGTCGCTAAGGTAGTTCGTCTTGCTAAAGAGCTCGGTCGTGAAGTAGCGACATCAGACGAAGCAAGACAGATCTTAGGTTTGAAGCCAAGAAATTGAAAATCTGAAAATCTGAGAATCTGAGATTTTTTACAGAGACGCGTCAATGATTCATGCAAGATATGAAAGGACATTGACACGTCTCTTTATTTTTTTTGACTGTTAGTCGAGAATTGCTTTCTCAATGTCTTCAATACTTGGTAAAGTTCCATTTAAATCTTTCGGGAATTATTTTGATAACTCATATTCAGAAATGCCAAGAGGATTGTTATAACACTAACATAAATTTTGGTAATTAAAAACTTTCTGTTCTCATCTGCAAAACTACAACACCCTCATCTTTTTGTCAAGCCTTTGCAAAGGAAAAATCACGCTTTTAACAATTTCTTAACGTAATGTTAATGAAAATAGGAGAGAAGGTTAATTTCTGTTAAGGAATGCTTTGAATTTTGAGCAGTGAGCTATTGAAAGCATATTTTCCTTCAAAAAAAGAATTAACATTGTCTTTGTTTTTTAAAGATTTATTTTTATCTTTGCGAGCATTTGTAAAATTTGTAAAATAAAAAAATATTAACCTATAAAAACACTAAATACTATGCAGAAAAAAGGAAACAAATACGGTACACACCGCGTGATTGAACCAGTTGGCGTTCTTCCACAACCAGCTAACAAATTGAATAACAATATGGACGAAATCTGGGATAACGAAATCCTCATCGACGTCCAGACTTTAAATATCGACTCAGCATCATTTACAGACATCTACAACTATGCAGTTCAACAAGCTGGCGAAGGCGCAAGCGACGAACGTATTCTTGAAGAAGTGAAGAAAGAAATGTTCCTCAACGTTGAACTTCAAGGTAAACACCGTAACCGCAGAACAGGTTCAGGCGGTATGTTGCTCGGTAAGGTAGAGAAAATAGGTGACGCATTGAAAGGCAAAATCGACTTACAAGAGGGCGACCGTATCGCAACATTAGTTTCATTGTCATTGACACCTCTCCGCATCGATGAAATCATCGAGATCCGCAAAGACGTTGACCAAGTCGATATCAAAGGTAAGGCTATCCTCTTCGAAAGCGGTATCTACGCTAAGATTCCTAACGACATGCCAGAGAAATTAGCTCTTTCAGCATTAGACGTAGCAGGCGCTCCAGCACAGACAGCTAAGTTGTGCCAATACGGACAAAACGTCGTTATCCTCGGCGCAGGTGGTAAGTCAGGTATGCTCTGCTGCTACGAAGCCAAGAAACGCGTCGGCGTCACAGGTAAGGTCATCGGTTTGGCTAACAGCCCTAAGAGCACCAACCGTATCAAGGAACTCGGTTTCTGCGATGTAGTGGAAAGCGTCGCT
>JAZSRA010000063.1:0-36572 GCA_045538195.1 Eubacteriales bacterium
CCCGTGTCCCCCAACCCCAAAGGGTTGATATAGGGGAGTACGGCTTATACCAATATCAAACTTTTGCCTCAAAGAGGCTTCCCCTTCGGGGAAGGTCGGCTTCGCCGAAGGGTTTAGAGTTGAGGGTTTGTTACTTCAACTTAAATAAACTTATATGTTTAGTTAAACTTTTCGGCTGGGTTCTACACTGTTGCAACACGGAAGGGGCGAGCAGGCTGAAATTTTGTGTGCAAAATTTCAGCGTCACCTCACGGCGGTTAGAACCCCCATTCGGGAAAGCTTTTTGCCAAGCTTTTTCTCGAAAAAGCGGAAATCGCATCCCCGCATCCTCGCATCCTCTTACAAATCAAAAAAGACAGAGATACTCAAAGAATATCTCTGTCTAAGAATTCAATTAAAATTCGATCATCTTTTCGATATAGCTGCGAAGCTCGGCAATCTGGACACGAATCTGCTCCATAGTGTCTCTGTCACGGACGGTAACGCAGCCGTCGCCTGCCTTCTCTGCGTCGCCAACGGTGTCAAAGTCAACCGTGATGCAAAGAGGTGTACCGATCTCGTCCTGACGGCGGTATCTCTTACCTATCGAGCCTGCCTCGTCGAAGTCAACGACAAAATACTTGGAAAGCTCGGCGTAGATCTCGCCTGCCGCGTCGGAAAGCTTCTTGGAAAGGGGCAGGATTGCCGCCTTAACGGGCGCGATGGCGGGATGGAAGTGGAGAACGGTTCTCACGTCGTTCTTCGCCTCGTCGATAAGCTCCTCGTCATAAGCGTCGCAAAGAACAGAAAGCACGGTTCTCTCAACACCCAGCGAAGGCTCGACAACGTAAGGAATATATCTCTCGTTTGTCTCGGGATCGAAGTAGGTAAGATCCTTCTTGGACTCATTCTGATGCTGTGTCAGGTCGTAGTCGGTTCTGTCGGCAACGCCCCAAAGCTCACCCCAACCGAAGGGGAAAAGGAACTCAAAGTCGGTGGTTGCCTTGGAATAGAAGCAAAGCTCCTCGGGATCGTGGTCACGAAGACGGATGTTCTCATCCTTGAGACCGATGGAAAGCAGCCAGTTGTGGCAGAATTCTCTCCAATAAGAGAACCATTCAAGGTCTGTACCGGGCTTGCAGAAGAATTCAAGCTCCATCTGCTCGAACTCACGAACGCGGAAGATAAAGCTACCGGGAGTGATCTCGTTACGGAAGGACTTACCGATCTGAGCGATACCGAAGGGCATCTTCTTTCTGGTAGTTCTCTGCACGTTCACGAAGTTGGTAAAGATACCCTGCGCGGTCTCGGGACGGAGATAAACGGTGTTCTTCGCGTCCTCGGTAACGCCCTGGAAGGTCTTGAACATAAGGTTGAACTGACGAATGTCGGTGAAATTGTGCTTGCCGCAGGAGGGACAGGGAATGTTATGCTCCTCAACGAATTCCTTCATTTCTGCGTGAGTAAAAGCGTCGATGGGCTTGGGAAGCTCAAAGCCTGTCTCAGCGCACCAGTCCTCGATGATCTTGTCGGCTCTGAAACGCTCCTTGCACTCCTTACAGTCCATAAGGGGATCGGAAAATCCCGCAAGGTGACCCGAAGCGACCCAGGTCTGGGGGTTCATGAGAATAGCCGCGTCGAGACCGACGTTGTACTTGTTCTCCTGAACGAACTTCTTCCACCAAGCCTTTTTGATATTATTTTTAAGCTCTACGCCGAGAGGGCCGTAGTCCCAGGTATTAGCAAGACCGCCGTAGATCTCACTTCCGGGGAAAATAAAGCCTCTGCCCTTCGAGAGAGCAACGATCTTGTCCATTGTTTTTTCAGTATTCTTCATTTTTGACCTCCAAAATGCGAAAATCTATCGCATTTACTTAAATTATGATCCGATTATAAATTTTATCATAAAATCCTTTATTTGTCAAGTACTTTTTCGATAATAACGATTTAGGACGTGTAAAAATCCCGTGCGGCGCGCCAGTTTACAAATTATTAACCTTAAAGTCTCAATGTATCAATAAAGTTGAGAAAAAAATCAGTTATAATTATAGTGATATATTATGAAAATAGGTAGAATAAATGAAATTCAAACGGCTTGAAACAATTTTGGAGAAGGTCAAGGACGCCTGCACGTCGGCTCTGCCGATCGCGCTGATAATCCTCGCGCTCTCATTCACGGTATGCCCTCTCCCCAACGACATATTCATCGCCTTCCTCGTGGGAACCTGTCTGCTAGTAGTGGGACTCGGACTGTTTTCGCTTGGCGCGGAGATGTCTATGGAGCGAATAGGCGCGCACATAGGCGCAAACCTGACCCGCTCCCGCAAAATACCGATAATCGCCATACTTTCGCTTATAGTAGGCGTGCTTATCACGATCTCCGAGCCTGACCTTCACGTGCTGGCAGGATACACGGGAGAGCAGAAATTTCCCTTTATTCTCGCGGTAGCCGCGGGACTTGGAATCTTCCTCGTTATCGCCGTCATGCGAATAATCTTCAAGATCAAATTCAAATACATACTGACCGCGGGCTACGGAGCTATTCTGATCCTTTCGGTAGTCGCATATTTCGTCAACCCCACATTTTTGGCTATCGCCTACGACGCAGGCGGCGTTACCACGGGAGCGATGTCGGTTCCCTTCGTAATGTCTATCGGCGCGGGTATCGCGGCTATCACATCACAGAACAGCGAGGACGATACCAGCTTCGGTCTTATGGCGGTCTGCTCTATCGGTCCTATCATCTCGATACTTATTATGGGACTTGCGGGCGGATTTGAAAATATCTCCTACACCCCCCACACTCTCCCCGAATTTCTGAACTCGCAGGAGATGGGTGCCGAATTCGTGTCTGCGATCCCCCATATAGTCAAGGACGTTCTTATGGGACTTCTTCCCATTCTCGCGTTTTTCCTTATCTATCAGTTCTTTACCGTGAGAGTTCACAAAAAAGAGCTGGCGCAGATCTTCATCGGAGCGGGATACACCTTCGTCGGCATGGTGCTTTTCCTTGTGGGTGTCAACGTCGGCTTTATGCCTGTCGGAAGCTACCTTGGCGAGACCTTTGCCAATATGGGGCACTCCTGGATCGTCGTCCCCGTGGGTATGCTGATCGGATTTTGTATGACCTACGCCGAGCCTGCCGTCGGAGTTCTCAACAAGCAGGTCGAGGAGGCGACGTCGGGTACTATCCCCCCCAAGGTCATTCCTATGGCTATGGCTCTCGGTGTCGCGCTCTCGGCAGGCATCGCCATGACAAGAGCCTTGACGGGAATACCGATCCTTCCCTTCCTTCTCATAGGATATATCGCCGCGGTGGTGCTTTCCTTCCACTGTCCGAGCCTCTTTACCTCTATCGCATTTGACGCGGGCGGAGTTGCGTCGGGCGTTATGGCGGCGACCTTCCTGCTGCCCCTCTCTATCGGCGTTTGCTCGGTGCGTGACGCCACTCCCGATATGATAATGATAGACGCCTTCGGCACGATAGCGCTCGTCGCTATGACGCCTACCGTCTCGATCCAGCTCGTGGGTCTTATGTATAAGATCAAGCTCAGACGTAGCAAGACCGAGATCGTTGATGAGGGTGACGCTCTCGTTATCGAAAGCCTCGGCGAGGAATTTGAGACCGTGATCAACGGTGAGCTTCGTCTGAACACCTCTGCCGTCTACGCGACCGCCGAGGATGACACCGAGATCATCGATTTTGAAACCGAGTTCGACGAGCTTACCTACGACGCGCCCTCCCCCGTCACCAAGGATTAACAGGAGGTGAAAAACTTATGGAAAATTTATATCTATTCATTACAATAAACAAAAAGTCCGACGCCAAGGAATTTCTTGATTTCTTTCTCAGGCATAACGTCGCACCCATATACAGCTCTATCGGACGCGGCGCGGCAAGCTCCGAGACGCTCTCGCTTTTGGGCTTTGAACAGTCCGAAAAGGTGGTTATGAAATCTATCGTGACCAAAAGCAAGGTCTACGAGCTGAAATCGGCTCTCACCCACGAAATGAGCATCGACCTGCCCGACCGAGGCATCGCGCTTGCGGTCCCGCTCACGAGCATTGCATCAAAGCGAGTGCTTGACCACATTCTGAACGAGCAGACAGTCCCGATGCCCGAAGATCAAGAGTTTACCGAAAGGAAAATAGAAATGGAACTTATAATTGCAATCTGCATAAAAGGCAATAGCGACAAGATAATGAAGGTAGCAAGAGAAGCAGGCGCTACCGGTGGTACCGTCGTCAAGGCAAAAGGAACCGCGTCAGGCTCCGACACCTTCTTCGGTATGGCTATCTCCGACGAAAAGGAGATCATTTATATCGTCTCCCGCAAGGAGCAGAAGACCGATATTATGAAGGCTATCGCCTCCTATACCAACGAACACGGCACACATCCGCTCACCTTCTCCCTGCCCGTCACCGAGACCGCAGGATTTAGGCTTTTGGATTAATGAGAAAATTGTGGGGGAGGACGCGTGCCTCCGGCGGCTTACTTTCTTTGAAAAGAAAGTAAGCAAAGAAACTTCCCGAAAAAAGGGGTCCTTTTAGGGTGACGCAGGATTTTTCACTTCGCCTGCGGCTCGTTAAAAAAATCCCTCACTGACCTTTCCGCGTTACAACAGTGTAGAACCCAGCCGAAAAGTTTAACTAAATATATAAGTTTATTTAAGTTGAAGTAACAAACCCTCAAATCTAAACACGTCGGCAAAGCCGACCTTTCCCGAAGGGAGAGCCTCTTTGAACTTAAAAGTTTTATATGTTTGTAAGCCATACCCCCTATATCAACCCAATGGGGTTGGGGGACACGGGGGAGGGGCTGTTCAAAAAATCCGCCTTTGATTTGTGCGTTCTGTCACCTTTTGCGGATTTTTAGAACTCACCCCAATTCCCCCGTGCGGCGTTTCTTTGGTTCGTTTCTTTCCGCTGGTGGAAAGAAATGAACAATACCTCGCGTTTCTTTTGTAACTTTTCTTGTCGCCGGTGACAAGAAAAGTTAGTGCTTCACTCACGAAAGATTGCCATTTCTCGCGTCACAAAAAGATTGGGAGAGCCTCCAAAAGCGGCTCTCCCAATCTTTTTTATCATTCAACAATTCCTTCACGACAGATAAGCTCTGCTCTGCCGCCTTTTTTTACGTCGAGGACAGCCTGGGTACCACCGACGAGAATCGGCTCACGTCGTTCAAGTCCGATACCGAAGGGCTTGCCCTTCACGGTAAAGCTGAAACCGTCCACAGTCAGCACGGTCTTGCCGATAAGTGGCGAGCAGGCGTAAGCAACCTCATGTTTTTCTCCGTCAACGGTGACGCACCATTTTTGTTTTATCATACACTAAACGTTCCTTTCACTGTAATGCCAAAGCTTTCGTAAAAGTAGAGATTTTTACGAGTTATCACACATTTTATTATATATTAACAACAAAAAAATGTCAATACGGGCGTCATATTTTTTGCATAAAAATAAATTTCAAATTTTTCAAAAAAAGACTTGACAAACGGATAATTTTAGTGTATAATATCAACGTTGTCGCAAGCGACGCCTCGGAGACCTTCTCCGTGTAATAAATAAAAGGTGTTTAAATATGCGAAAGTGGCGGAACTCAGACCGACGTTGCGAAGCAACTCGATAAGCAAAACGTAGTTTTGCGTGAGCGCACTGTTTGAGGGGCGTGTGGTTCACACATCTCGCCTCGGAGACCTTCTCCGTGTAATAAATAAAAGGTGTTTAAATATGCGAGAGTGGCGGAACTGGCAGACGCGCACGTTTGAGGGGCGTGTGGTTCACACCGTACGGGTTCAAGTCCCGTTTCTCGCACCAAGTCTTAATAGCTTGAACTTTTTTACCGTTGGTAAGAAGTTCGGGCTATTTTACTTTATGGAAGAATTCGAAAATTATGGCGTAAACTAAACAAAAACACAAACATGTCCATTTTCTATTGAAAAGCACTTTGATTTGTGTTATAATGTATATGTTAATGATATGACATTGCAAGGAAGTGAAAAACAAAAATGGCTAAATCGAAGAAAAATAACCAAAAGAGCACACATCCTATCCATAATAGCATACAAATATGGTATGAAGGAAATAAAGATTATCAAGCAGAAATTGCATTGGATATAAATATCTGGCGCATGAACAATTTTGAAAAAAGTGTATTAATGGATTTTGGATTAAAAATCGAGGATGCATCGATTGTGAAAACAATCTTTATGTACTTTCCTTTTGAATTTGATAATACAAATATAACGGATTTAGGGAAAACTTTCTTAGATCAGCAAATATTAAAAGGTATTTTTAATGAGAATTATGTTATTAGTGCGAATACAAAAAATCCCAAAAATATACTTGTAAAGGATGACAATACAAATGATGTGAAATTCTCAATATATAAATTTGAAGATTCTGACTTTTCAGTAACTAATAGTTTTGGTGGAACCATTCTCTCATTTGAGGTAAAAATACCACCTCAAACTAAAAGCCGATACTATAGATTTAGAATTTCATGCAAAGAGTATCCTCCGTTCATAGAACATTATCAACCTAAAAATACTTTTTTTGAAAGTGCCTTCGTAGAAACAGAACTGTTAGATTTCAGAATTAATGAGAAAAGGAATCAAGATCCAAGTTTAATTGAAGCAATTGTGGAAAAGTTAAGATTTAAACTTTTAAATGTTAATTTTTTTGTGATGACTTCAGTAGAAGACGAGGTTATTTCTGACGGCATAAATTTAATATATAAACGCCAATTAGAAATGGGGGATTTTTGGAATAAGTATTTAGAAATGCCCTATGATAAAATGAGTGTTTACAAATGCAACAACGTAAAAACAGGTTCTAATGGCATAGAGGATTTCAGTTGTTTCGCAAAAATCAATTATAGAAAAAGCAATATCTCAACCATAATAAAATATTTATTAGTGTTATTTATTATAACCATTGCATTTTCTATATGTGCTAATGTTATATCTAATTTTATATGGCATTGGATAGAACCCATTGATTGGAGAATTGGATAATATGAATAAACTTTTACAAATAACAGAAACAGATAATTTAGAAAAATATATCAACAAAATAAGAACTTTTTTAAGCGATTTAGTAATTGAGTACCCATTGCATGACCAATGGTTTTCTGGTGTTGTTGGAGAATTAAGAAAAAATACAAAAACAAGGGAAATATTATTTATTTTAAACAACTCAGATGAAATTGTCGGTGTTTCAATTTTGAAAAAAACAAAATTAGAGAAAAAAATTTGTACATTTAGAGTAGCAGAAAAATATCAACGCCAAGGCATAGGAACTATGCTTATGAAGAAAAGTTTAGAATTTTTGGAAACAGATAAACCAATTATAACTGTGTCAGGTTCCAAGCATAATGAATTTATACGGTTATTTAAGCGATTTAATTTTTCTTTAAACATGGTGTATTTTGGAAAATATTGTGATCTTTCTTTTGAATATTGTTATAACGGGGTTTTATCTCCAGAAACGATTCTGAAAAATCAACACAAAGATAGTACGGGTTACGTAAGTATTGAAATCGCATAAATATGAATAAAGTTTAAGGCAGGTAAAGCAAAAACAACTTTACCTGCCTCTTTATGTGTCACCCCTATTTATTTGTAGAAACATTTCAATTGGTGATTAGGTATAATTTAAAAATCATATTACAGCAGCTTTACGAATAATTTTTGAGAACTCCAAAGCATCCAATTTATTTTTTGTTCTTCGGTAGTATAGATAAAAGAATGTTTTTTTATCTTCTTTCAAATCAAATGGAACTGCGGAAACTTCTTTCATTTGTGAAACTCTGTTTGAGTCACGATTAAATCGTATAGGTAACTCTTGAAATCCCTGCTTGTATAATCCACTTTTAAACTGTTCTTGTGTAACTATAACCAAATCAAATGGCACATCATTCCTATCTAAATAATCCTTTATTTGACATAAAATATCAAGCTCTATCTTTAATGTATCCAAGTTTGATTTTATTGTCGATTTTTTTGAACCAGACGGAAGAGTATCATATTGTTTTTGTAGCCGATCATAGTCACTTTTTAGACAATTATAAAACACATCGTTTAGACTATACACTTCATATTTTCCTTCGAGCAACATAGTCTCCCACTTCATAAGAATTTTGACAAACGCATCACTGGATTTAAAGTCAAATAAGGAAGAATACTCGGCTTCGGATTTCCATATAGGATGTCTTCGCAACCTTCTATCGCAATATTCTTTAACTGCATCACTTTGAGCAAAATTCTGCTTAGCTAAGAACAAAATATCCGAATCTGATAGCAACCGTATTATTCCAATATCTTTTAGTTTCTCGCCTTGTGAAGTAATTGCGTTATATGAAAATAATTTGGAATTTTCTCCGTTGTATGCAGAATTCAATTCACGTATAATAGTCTGTAGCAAGTAACCCTCATATTGTATAGTTGGATGAGACTGTACCCAACGACGCTCCATATCATGTGCTGTTAAAACATTTTCCAAAACACTAAGTGAGCTTTTTTCATACCCGATCGGATATTCCCCATCATTTATAAAAACTCCAGATAGAAGTCTTTTATAATCTATAGATATTGAAGAATACCCAGACATGTAACTGTCACGTATTAGATAATCTAATTTATCAACATCAATAATATTGGAGTTAAGCAATTCAACGCAAGATCTATAAATAGAAAGTCTTCGCTTTTCTACCTTCGTAGAGTTTTGAACATTTTTATACTTTAAGCCTATAATACATCTTGCAAAGAAAGAATGGTCTGGGATATGAGCCCCAAATGTTTTGATTGCCAAAAGCGCACTCATTATTTCATGTTGCTTTCCTACAATAGATTTTTCATTCTTTACATCTGCCTTATATACTTTGTTGGAAATACTATCTGCTAACTCTTTGCTGATTTTAGGAGCATCATAAAATCTCTCTCCAGTATGTGAAAATGGAGAATGTCCCAAATCATGACATAAACACGCCATAATAAAAGTGCGTTTTGTGTCTTCAATATCTTTATTAGTTAATTTTTTTACTTTATCAGGGCTATTTTTAATCAAAGAATCAAATACAATATTGCCCAACCAAAACACGCCAAGCGAGTGTGTAAATCTATTATGTAGTGCAGACGGATAAATAGAAGTATAACTTGTTTGAATAATATTTCTTAAACGCTGAAATTCGACCGAATCAATGATAGGCAAGAATTCATCTTCGAGGGTTATATAGTCATATATTGGATCGCGTATTGTTTTGGACATACTCCATACTCCTAAGCTGCGTTAATTACCTTCAAAGTATTTTCATCTAATAACGCCAATAATATATCAACAGAAACATACGACAAGATGTGGGTTCTAATATCATCAATAGAAACCCCAGTTTTGATTTTTATATAATTATCTTCAAACACAAAATAATCGGAATAGTCATGTAAAAATTCTCTAGTATACTGGTTAGAATATAAAAGTATAGCTTGTGTACCCGTTATTGCATTCAAAACTTTTTCTACTGTAATTCCATAGGTTTGAACATCATCCAACGAAATTCGATCAATTTTTTTGTTTTCATATAGTTCAACCAACGCATTTGCAACTAAATATTCCATTTTTATAAAAGTACACATGCCAATTGTTTTGTACAGTTTAAATACCGTACAATCCTCCCTTTCATTTCCTTGAGATATATTATACACCATTTTTTGCACTTTTTCAATACCCCTTTAATATTTATTTGTAAATATTTATGTGTAATATAAGCCTAAATATACTATGAAATGTATCAACATCAACATAGTTAATATCTCATATAACAATTTAGGGGTTAATTTTTTGTTGACCGGTTGTTTGACATTGTTTTATCCACTCTTCATAATCTCTCTTCCCCTCTTCTGATGATAAATATTCCTGAATAATCGGTAACAAAACCCTTGCGAGTGATTCGAGCTGATATTCGGGTATATCTAAATCGTAGGGCTTTTTGCTCTTTTTTGTCAACCTATAAAAATTCCTCCTTTGCTTTTATGAAATATTGCTTTCATCCACCCAAAATCCTTGAAACACCGTGCCGTCGTGGAGAATGAATCTGCCTGCCTTGTCTTTTGGGATCTGTTCTGCGGCGGTGGTGTTATCCAGGATGATTTGGGATAGTATGGTGTCGGCTCTGCCGCATACACGGCAGTCGATGTTGTTGCGGATTTGCCCCGACAGAATATTTGCATCAGGACGCTGTGTGGCGAGTATGAGGTGAATGCCAAAGGCTCGTCCTTGACGGGCGATCATCGAGAGTCGGTTTTCGATCAGAACGATTCTTTCTTTTTGCTCCTTCGTCAAACCCGTTTTGTCAAGCACCTCTGCCACCTCGTCACAGGCGAAAATATGGCGTTGTATGGAGACTGCGCTTTGCTTATTGTAATCGCTTATGTTCGCACATTCGGTGTCCCTGAACAGCGTTTTTCGGCGTTCCATCTCGTCTGTCAGCTCTGTGAGAAGCGTGAGCAACGTATCCTCGTCAAAACACATCTTGCATTTGTCGTGCCATACTCTCGGGAAGTCAACGCCGCCTTTGAAGTCGGCTATGCTGACAATGGCGTTTTTCTTTAAGGACTGCACGAGCAGAACCTTGAGTAATATGCTTTTGCCACTTCCGGTTGATCCACCGAGCAGGATGTGGGGTATCTTTGAGAGGTCAACGCTCTCCATACCAAGTTGGCTTTGTCCGAGAACGAGTGTGGAGTTATCGTTGATTAAATATTTATCGTCCCACTCAATAAAATCAGGCAATCCCATATTGGCGGGAACAACGTGTAAAAGAATGTGCCGTTTGTCTTTTCCCTCGGTTATCCTAACGATGTTGACGTTCAACGTTGCTTCGATGTACCCGCGTTCCTTTTCCCAAACGAGTATGGGTATTCCCACGCCGTCAAACTCCAATATCTCCACGTTACTGTGCTTTTTATCCCACTCTCTTTTGAGAAGTATGGGTACTTCTCCCGCCGAGTTCGTCATACCGATTCTGTGAAGCTCGCCGGTTGTTTTGTCAAAGCCGCGTGGCGTTCCGAACAGAATCAGTATGACGAGAGTACCGGTTATTAAGACGATGGGTAAAATGAGTTTTAAGAAAGCTACGAAAACAGGAGAGATCAAAGGATAGTCGGCGGGATCAAAGCGGTCTTTGTATAAAAGCCAAATGAGTATGGAGAAGAAATAAAACCATATCAATACGAGCTTACAGCTTGTTTTCCGTATTAGATTACAAAACCCGTTTTTGAGGCGCAACCAAACGTACCGCTTTTGCGTTTGCTGATTTAACCGTTCTTTATCCTCATATCTCATAAGCTCTCCCTCCTTACTTGAAATCGACCTCATCTACCGTACCGTCGGCGTGGTAGGCGTATACTTTGTCAATGCGTCTTAAAAATGCGTTCCAGGTTTCGGGGCGGGACTCTTGTTCTGCCTTGTATTGCTCGTGCAAAGGTAGGTTTGACGTAATATAAATTTTCGTAAAGCACGCTACCTTGTCACTGTACCTTGCAGGGAGCATTAAGGGGTAGATATCCAGATAATTGAGCATTGTTTCTATCGGTATTTGTGAATTAAATTCCTCAAACACGAGAACGTCCTGACCGTGATATGCGTCAAAGAGCATTCCGTTACGGTTGCCGTAGCTGGTAATGCGGCATATCTCCGACATCGGATGATTCTTGTATATACTGCTTGTTTTGCCCGTTCCCGAGGCTCCAAAGAGATAGATTACTTGAACCTCTCTGTATTCTGCGATATATTTGTCTTTCCGATAGTTTTCTCTTACTGCGTCAATATCCCTTATCTTGAACGCGAGTGATGGGGTTTCTTCGATGATCTCGGTGTTGGTTCGCCCATCCTTTACGTCTTGGAGCAGTTTATACATCATAGGATTGCTTTCCTCTGATTTTGTGGGAACATCCCCAAGCTCGTAAAACGTACCCTCCACCGAGGTTTCTGCTTTCTCGCTGTTCGCCCACTTTCCGCTTTTCTGAATATACTCACGGTTCTCCCAAGCCGTACCGAGTGCTTTTTCGACGTGAGCCGTTGGGAATCTGTTTTTTACTGTTTCAAAGCGGATAGAGGATTTACAATGTAAAAATATATGTGTATGGTAGGTTCCCGTTGTGGCAATCTCATCTGCCATACAACAATATCTAAGAGAAAACAGACTTAAAATCTCACGGATGCGGTCATGATCCAATTCGCAGGTTTGCGGATTGTTGATGGTGAGCATCCATTTGCGTGATTGTTCGCTTGTAGCCATAATCGTTTACCTCCTATTTCTGTTTTTGCGACATGCGACATGCTACCATAAGAGGTAATACTAACCTCTTATGGTAGGGCGGCGCTGCGCAGCCGCCGGGGAGAATTTTTCTTTAGGGAAAAATTTTAACTCCCCGGCGGTGCGCAGACACCGCAAGCCTAAAAGTTTGTTTTACGCCAAGCTGATACCTGTTGCCTTTGCGCTGATCTGAACGGTTCCTCTCATCTCATACGCAAGCACCTCAAGATTCTCAAACTCAACTTCGACAAAACCTTCGGGCTTGTCCATCAGCTGATCGCCGTCGATTTTAACGCTGATCTTCTCAAGATTGTGCTTGGGAAGCGCAACGACGTAACGGTAGCCGCCGATGGTTTCGGTTTTCTTCCCGTCCTTGTACTCATACGCGGGAATAATCTCCACAAGGAGCTTCTTCTCACCGAGAGATGCGGGATCGATCCTAAGATCTCTGATGTTTAGCATACGTTTTTTCCTCCTTTCATCAGTTTTTGTATATGGGTATGGGTGCGCCTATAAATTGACAAGATTGAAAGATTCGATTATTTTTTATACGAGGACAACCTCGGAAGTTTTCTCTTTTTCAAATATTCATCGGCATCTGAAAGAAAATCGTCAATCTTGTCGGAAACGATTTCCTTTTTCGAGTAGATGTCAATGAGCTCGTAATATGCGTGATAACACGGTGAAGCGGGGGAGATGGCGCGGCTCGCCCTCGCTAATAAATCAACGCTTTCTTTTGTGTTTAGCTGTAATGCCAAGCAAATACAAATCAAAATATCAATTTCGATATTATTGATTTTTCCATTGATGATCTTATTGATCTGCGGTTGTGAAATCCTTGCGCAAGCTGCAAGCCTGCTCTGACTCCAATTTTTTCTTTCCAGATAGTAATTCAAATATTCCTCAAAGGTTGCCGTATCGGATGGACGCTTGACGAGAGCGAGCCCGCGTGCGTTTGCCCGAAGCGGTACGGGTGCGGAATATTTAATCGTCATTATTTACCGCCGTCGGAGATGATGTACGAATGAATAAAAACGGATATGACAAAAAACGGTTGACAGGGTGTTTTTGGCATACGCATCACCTCCTCTCAAATAGTGCAGAAATTTTACGAATAGCAAAACCTCCGACGGCAATAAAAGGATATAAAAAGAGCACACCTTGAAAAAGTGTACTCTTACTTTTCGGCAAAGCCGCTATGAAATTCATTGTCGTGAAAGATTCCGAAACTGTTTTAGGGTATAGTTATCCCGTGAAAACCAACCAAAACACGTTCCGCGCATAATGCGCCCGGAATACTTTAACACTCTGACAAACTGTTCTTGCTCGATGGCAAGACTGAAACTTTCTTTGTGGGGATAGAAACACTTATCCCGTAAACTAAATCCATTCTACACTCCGTCAATAAGACGGTTTACAATCCTAACCATATGTGCTACACGGAATGATCCGCGAAATGCCCGGCAGAACGGGCAATGAGGGGGCACAGAAATCATACAAACATAACAACGTGTGCATTGCGAGCCAAAGCTCACGGTGTCCGAAAAGCACAATACGTACAAAGTTAACAACGTATGCAAAGTAGGTTTTTAACCCACAAGTGTCCTCGCGGACGGCGCACAAAAATCAATTCATTGAGCGTTTTTCCTTCATTCCGATTTTTGTGGGACAGAAACACCTATCCCGTAATTACACATTCTATCAATGGTTATGTAGCATTTGCCATAACCGAGTACAATCCTAACAACGTGTGCTACACGGCATAGCTGCCATGGGGTGTCCTATTGGACGGTGCACAAAAATCATTACTCAGGGGTTCTCGCCCTCTGCATTTACAGTATACCATAAAGGGTCTGTTTTGTCAAGTTGCTATGCCGATATCGCATAGATGCGGCTCGGCGTAAGCGAAAAGACACAAGGATAAACATATCTTGCTTATGCAAGTCGGAAGGAGAGCGGCGCAACTTACCCTCGAAATTATAAGGCGCGGCGGTAAGGAAAATTATTCGTGTAAACACGCCGGAAAACTATACAGAATGAGTCTGTGAAAAATACCGGTTGCCGCCTCAAGCGGTAGGAGCGATCTCTCGTTCCATACTCATTTTATCATACCCATATAGCCGAGTCAATAGCTTTTCGGGAAATGGCGGGCAAAGGGCAGAAGAAAGGCAATTTGTGAAAAAGCGGTGAGCCAAAGCCCACCGCTTGCTTACATATTTAACCCTTACTTCGTAAGGTCTCCATCTGTACAATGTATTGTATAATTGCCAGTATTTAAATCCCAATCGTTATTTTTTGGAATGTCATTCCATTTGGATTTAGTACCCTTATAATAGATTGTTTCTAAATCCACACAACCATAAAATGCCTGATATCCAATAGAAACAACAGTGTCAGGAATTACTATGTCAGTGAACAAACAACCTGAAAATGCATGATCCCCAATACTGATGGTACCATTCGGCAAAACAATATTATCAATACCGCTGCCATTAAAAGCGCCTTGAGGTATCACAGTTCCACCTGTAATTATGACATTTTTCAAGTTCTGTGGAAATCCATCAAACAAATTATATAGAGTATCTTCCATCTCTGACAATTCGTTATTAAAAGATAAAGTTAATGTTTCAAGATTTTTACAACCTCGAAGAGATCCTTTTTCAATTGAAGTTACTCCATCAAGTAATGTGAGTTTCACTATGGGAATATACTCGTTAAAAAAAGCATACTTCGAAAGAGTTCCAGCACATATTGTAACATCCTCCAACCTTTCGGGAACGAAAACCCAGCCTTCAGATGTATTGGCAAAAAAATGTTCAAATGTATGAGTACGATTGGGAATTTCAGTCCGTCCCCACTCTTCTTGTATAACCGTATAAGGCGGTGTGTCGTTAATCAATTTTTCACCTACAAATGGTAAAACAACCTTTTGGAGATTTTCACAATAAAGAAAAATTCCTTCTCCTATTTGATTGACAGAGTTTGGAACAACAACCTCTGTAAGCAGTTCGCAATACCCAAACGCAAACTCCCCTATTTCCATCAATCTGTTAGAAAGCTTAATATGGTTCAACTTTTTGCAACCATAAAAAGCATACCCACCTATTTGAGTTACCGTGTCGGGAATAACAATTGATTCTAAGTTTTCACACCAGTTAAATGCCGCGACTCCAATTTCGAGCAAATTATCTGGGAGGATAACCGAAGTTAAGGAACCGCAATCCCAAAACGCAAACCCTCCTATACATACAACAGAATCAGGGATGATGGCATCCTTTACACCACTGTCTTTCATTGATCGAGATAAAATAAATTTTGTATTAGGATGAAATCCAACATATTCTCCCGATTCTTGATTCGAGCTTATAACAGCAATATAAGGATTCGTATTGTTGCCTATATAATTTAGTGAACCATAGGATGCGGAATAATTTAAATTACCGCACCCTATAAATGCATATGTTCCGATTTTTTCAACTTTGTTTGGGATATTAATTGTGTTAATTGAAGAATATGCAAAAGCACCTTTTCCTATGTAATTTATATTATCGTGTAAGATTACTTCCTTGATGCTATTGCACCCAAAAAATTGATAGTCCTGTACTTCGGCGATATACTCTGGGAATAAAATGATTTCAACGAGCTCGTCTTTGCAATATAGAGAGTAACTGATACCCAACGGAAACTCCCCATCAGAAGTTTCTTCATGTATAGTTCCAGATAACCACGCTTCATCAAGTTCCAAATTACACCAATCATCGATACAACCTTCATAGAAGATAGAAGAAGGATTTCCAAGTGCAAACTTGCCAATATTCTTAACTGATGTGCCAATTACATATGTACTAATGTTAGAACAATTTCTAAATGCATACGCAGATATATATTCTGCACTATTCAGATTAATTTTAGTGGCTGGTTCTCCGTTAAGGTACAAATTTCGATTAACAAAAGGATTAGAATTTTCGTCACCAAATTCTATCGTAGCATAATCATTTATATTACCATATAAATTAAATCGTCCTTTTGTCAAAAAACTTACCGAATATCTGAAAGCTCCTTTTTCTATTTTTTCCACATTTGAAAACATCGATATTCTACAAATACCAGTTTCGTTTCTATCTATCCCTCGAAAAGCATTTTCGCCTATGGTTTTTATGCCTTTTCCCAAGAAAATATTTGAAAGCTTTTCACAATCTTCGAATGAAGATGCGCCAATCTCAACAACTCCGTCATACAAAATCACAGATTGGATAGTACCGTTTCCTTTGAACGCCTCATCTGCAACACCATATACTTCATAGTTCTTATATTTTGATGGTATTGTTAAATTAGATAGATTACCTGTAGCCCCTATAATCATAATTTTACCATCGTTTCGTGTTTGGTATAACAATGTGTAGGGATATTCTTCCCATATGGGAGTAAGAATGATATTATCACAATCTATATCCCATAAAGTATCGCGCTGGATAATTTGTTCACCGTATTTCCAACCGACAAACATTAGATTATCATCGTATAACTCTTGATATTCATCTATTATGCAATCGTATGTTACTGTTGTTTCAACAATATTAGTTTTATTGGAATTAGAACAATCAAATTTTATGGCATATGTTTTTGCTTCATATTGAGCGTGAAAATTCAATTCGTCAACAATTGATTCAACATTTTCTTTTTCACATTTCCATTCAAGTGAATTATAACCTTTCTTGTCAGGAATAGCAGGAAATTTTGTTTTTGCTTCAGATAATGATGTACCTTTTTCAATTTCTATTTTATTTATACATCTATCTCCGTCCCAAAAGCACATGGAAACCATTTGAGGATTTGTCGTGATGTCATCAGATTCACTTGTTTTTCCTATATCTTCGGGTTCGATATGATTTGGCGTTTTACTGCAATTACATAAAGCAAAGCTCAACAAGCATATGCATGAAACAAATATTAAAGCAGTAACATATTTTTTCACTATAACTACCTCCGATCTATCATCGTTATTTTTTCAGTACGCTTTCAACCGATAACAGTAATGCTTTTCACAACTGTATAATCGATGATATGCTGTTCTCCGCAATACACGGAAATTTTCACTGTCTGAATTGACTGATTTTCAACTGTTTCCGCGCAAATTACAGTTCTTACCGAGCGTAACTCACATTTAGTACAAGAGCAATCGCCACCGCCCATAAGAGTTATTTGATCGTCAAAATAGAAGCTCTTTTCCTCGCCGCAAGCACAAGAAGTCAATCCTACTTTGTGGTTTTCACAAACGTCATATTCGGACAGATTGCAATCATTCTCCATAGGGAAGTGCATATTTCCAATAGGCATTTCTTGCACAACTTCGTTACATTCTTTGCAAATATCAACGCGACATACACCGTCTTCGCAAGTAATGCTTCCTTCTGCAAGTCTATACGATTCATATGTATCATCGCTATGACCGTTTATATAGCTGACGGTCAACGTTTCTTGACAATCAGAGCATATAAAGGTTGCTTTTCCAATACCGTCGCAATGTGCGGCGGAAACCACGCTGCTCGCATTCACCACCCATTTATGCAAATCATCAGATATGCTTTCAGGAACTCCCACGAAAACAGCCGAGGGCATATCTTCAATAACCGTAGTTCCTATATCATAAAAATTCTGAACACACGAATAGGTAATATCATCGTCAGAATACTCATAACATATTTTTACTAATTTTTGATTTTCGATGTTAAACTCAAAATTGTAGCTATAATTAAAGCTTACACCCATTTCTTCATAACTTATTTGTTCTGAAAAGGAATATAAATATGCTTTTTTGTTTTCATCATATGTAGTTTTTGAAAATGCACCTCTAATATCTTCATTTTCAAACATACTCGCCAAAGGTAAACGAACGCTCATAATCTCGTAGTCACACACGCCTACGTTATTTGTGGAAAGTGCAGACGAATAATCCATATCAAGATCATACCATTTGTCACCAATGCGAACCCTATAAAATGTAAACGGAATGTTGTTGTTTTCAGGATTTATATCCGTAACTACACACTTGTCCGAATCAAACAAGAGCTTACCTTCGTCGATAACTGAGCCTTCAGATGTGGCAACAGAATTATACGAAAAATTTTCAATTGCAAAAACATTGTACCACTCGTCTTCATCGGCTACCGTTGTATCATTTTGCGTCAGTTCAATACCACTCGTATCACCTGTAGACGTATCGGATGATGTGTTTGATTCCTGTTCTTTATCTCCGCCGTTGGTACAAGCCGTTAACACTACCATAAAAAGCAGAATAAAACACAAAACAATCTTGAGTTTGAAATTTTTTGTCATAGCATCCTCCTAAAATTAAAAAAGAGCGTCAACCGTAGTTAACGCTCCGAAAAACGCAAACCCGATTGCTGCCACACAAACCTTAACAAAACAAGATATGCTCTCTTGTCTTTACTAAGTGGAATTTGCATTTTTACCAAATTCAATAAGTAAAGACAAAAAAGGGTATAAAATCCCCATAGAAAAAAGAGATACCCAGTTTTGTTATTCGGTTTATGTGGCAATATTATTATACCACGATTTTATGAATAATTCAAGATGTTTTAACAGATTTAGGAATTGGCTCTTGAATTTTTTGCATTTGTATAGGTGTCAATCCAATAAAGAGGTTGACAAAACCTATTTTTCGTGATACAATATATAAAAAACAACGGAGAAGATATATGAAGAAAAGTATAATAGTCGCAGAACGCTTAAAAAAACTCCGTGACGGATCTCATTTATCACAAGCAAAACTTGCAGAACAATTTGAGGGAGTTTTGCAGAGTGCTATTTTTAGATATGAAAGCGCAGAGTCTTTCCCTCCGTATAGCGTGCTTATGCAGTATGCGGATTTCTTTGATGTTTCGCTTGACTACATTTTCGGAAGAACGGACAACCCACAAGGCAAGCTATATAAGTATCAACCTAAAATCGTCATCGAGGACGAGCGTATGCAAGACTTTGTTGAAATGTGCTTCGACCCAAACACTGAAGCCAACGCCAAGCTCAAACAAGCCCTGCTTTCACTTTTGGAGGAACAGAAATAATGGCAGATATTATTAAAAACGATAATAACAATTTCTCGAATATTATATCTATAATCGAAGCTGCAAAGCAACGTGCTATGAAAGCGGTAAATACCGAGCTTATCAATATGTATTGGGAAGTCGGTAAATATTTATCCTATCTCGTTGAGGATTCTTCTTTCGGAGACAAAGTTATCGACGAAGTTGCAGCCTATATAGCCCAAAACAATCCTACGATCAAAGGCTTTAACCGTCGCGGACTTTACAGAATGAAACAATTTTACGAAATCTATAAGGACGATCAATTTGTGTCAACACTGCTGACACAAATTAGTTGGTCTAATCATTTGCTCATTATGTCGGGGGCGAAATCGGTAGAAGAACGCCATTTTTATATTGAACTCAGCATCAAAAATCAGTATTCTTCCCGTGAGCTTGAAAGACAAATCGACAGCGCATATTATCAGCGGTATATGCTTTCTGCAAAAAAGCCATTGCCCGAAAGTGTACCGAATACAGTCAGAGGAAACATCTTAGATTCTTATGTTTTGGAATTCCTTGATCTTCCCGAACAATATTCCGAGAACAATTTGAAGAAAGCCATTATCGGCAATCTCAAAAACTTCATTCTTGAATTTGGCAAGGATTTTACCTTTATAGGCGAAGAATATAGGGTTCAAGTCGGTGGTCAAGATTTTTATATTGATTTGCTTTTCTACAATCGCGCTCTTTCCTGTCTTGTACCGATAGAACTGAAAATAGGCAAATTTAAGCCTGAGCATATCGGTCAGCTCAATTTCTATTTGGAAGCTCTTGACCGTGATGTAAAGAAACCGAGCGAAAATCCGAGCGTAGGTGTTATTCTTTGCGCTACCAAAGACGATGCCGTGGTGGAATATGCCCTGAGTCGCAGCATGTCCCCCACAATGGTTGCTAATTATACATTGCAACTGCCCGACAAGAAATTGCTCGAAGAAAAATTGCGTGAAATTACTCTACTTGCTGATGGTGATAATAATTAAAATTTATTGGTACGGAGATAACTAAGATGTCAAACATTATAACATTTGATTTGAGATTTTTTATAGATGAATTAACAACTAATTTTCCAAACATCGAAGAAATACACATATTCGGTTCAAGAGGTTATCAAACAAATAGCAAACGTTCCGATATAGATTTGCTGTTATCCCCATTAAAAAGTGCCCCAATTTTGGACAAAACACAACTACAAAAATTTCAGGACGGATTTCCGCCTGTTGATTTGTTCATAAATAGAGAGTATTCTGCACAATCTCTTGTAAACAACAGCGAAATACTTAAAAGAACAGAAAAAAGTTTAATTGAGCAATTGGAAGCCAAATGTTTGTGGAAGAAAGATAAAGGATTTTGCGTTGAAAATTCTGTCTATTTTAGTCAAGAGATAATTAAGCATCAAGAATTTCACGCAAGCTATATTCCACAGTACGACCCTTTTGTGACATTTGAAGCAATAATTTCATCTTGTTCTCAGATAACACCAACTCAAAGGTTATACTTGGATGAAGCTGTCAAATGTTATTCTAATCAATGCTATTTAGGTTTCTTATCTATGATGGGAACGTACTATGAGGACCTACTAATATCTTTTTGCAATGTATATTATAATCGTGTCTCCACGCATTTAAGTGCTTATTTGGCGAATTATATTAATGATGTAATTCCTGCAAATCGTAAATTAGGTGCAAAAAAAAGATTGGAAAACCTAATCAATTTTATAAAAAATGTCCCCAATGAACCGAAACACTTTAAAGCAAATGGAATAGAAGCAATTACAGAGTTTGAAACGGTATTTGATATCATTAGACTATATAGAAACGATATAGATCACCCCAACGGCATTGTATATGATGCGAGTGATTGCAATTCAATAATTCTTATTTTTGTTAAATATGTGAAAGATTTTTACAATATTATGGCGACATTTTAGACAGATGGAAGGAGTAACTAAATGCGAGCAGTTATATATGCCCGTTATTCTTCGGATAACCAACGAGAAGAAAGTATCGAAGGTCAAATCCGTGAATGTATGGAATATGCCAACTACAATGAAATAACGGTTGTTGACACCTACATTGACCGCGCTTTATCGGCTAAAACGGATAACCGCCCAGAATTTCAGCGTATGATAAAGGACAGTAGCAGAGGGGCGTTTGATTTAGTTATCGTATGGAAATTAGACCGTTTCGCCCGTAACCGCTACGACTCCGCACACTATAAGGCAACCTTAAAGAAAAACCGTGTCAAAGTCATATCGGCAACTGAAAGCATATCTTCCGATGCAAGCGGTATTCTTCTTGAAGCTATGCTTGAAGGATATGCGGAATACTACTCTGCCGAGCTTTCCGAAAAGGTTAAGCGAGGACTGACTGAGAACGCCTTAAAAGGCTTATGGAACGGCGGTCAAGTGCCTTTCGGTTACGTTATCAACCAAGAGAAGAAATTGGAGATTGATCCCGTTGCTGCTCCCGTAGTACAAGAGATTTTCAAAATGTGCTATGACGGCAAGACAATTAGGGAGATACACAACATTCTCCAAGAACGCCAGATAGTACGTAACAACGGCAAACCTCTCCGCTATAATGCAGTCAGATACATTTTGACGAACAGAGTTTATATAGGAGAGTACAACCATTCGGGCATTAAGATTGAAAATGCAGTATCGCCCATCGTATCGGTAGAGCTTTTCAACGGAGTACAAATTGAGATAGCGAAAAACGCTCACGCTCCTGCAAGACACACCGCCGAGGACGATTATTTGCTCACGACAAAACTTTTTTGTGGCAAATGCGGTGCTATGATGGTGGCGCAGGCAGGTACAAGTCAGACCGGAAAAGTACATAGATATTACGCTTGCGTTCGTCAGAAAAAGCACAAGTGCGACAAGAAAATGCTCCCGAAAGAAAAGCTCGAAGCTTTTATCGTCTATAAAACAATGGAGTTTTTGCAAAAGGACGAAACAATAGAAAGACTCTCCGAAATGCTCTTTAAGTTGCAACACACGGAAAGCTCACTTTTGCCGAGGTTGGAAGAACAATTCAGAGAGAAAGAAAAAGAGATTGATAATATCGTCAACGCCATTACAAAGGGATACGCAACCGACACACTTTTGAAGCGGTTGGGCGAGCTTGAAACGCAGAGAGATGAAATCTCGGTATCAATAGCGAAAGAGAAAATAAAATCTCCCATCTTCTCACAAGACCACTATCGAATGGCTCTACACAATTTCCGCAAGATCGATATATCCAAGCAAGATGGCAAGCGGAAAATAATTGACACATTTATCAATGCTATATTCGTTTATGACGATTCGTTCAAAATCGTATATAACGGAAACGGTAAAGAAGAAACTATAAGCCTTGAAGAACTTGAAAGTTCAACCTTGTTTTTACAAGGTGCACCAGAAATAAGCGGATAGGGTCTCCCATCCGCTTATTTCTTTTCAATAACAAAATTCTTGAAATTTCAATAGTCTGCGGAGTACAAAAAATGAAAATCTACACTATCACACTCTCACCCGCATACGACGTACACGCCAATATGGACTCATTGGCGCTTTGCCATGAAAATCTCGGTCACGTAACGTCACGCGACGCGGGCGGCAAGGGTGTCAACATCTCACGCGCGCTGACTTGCAACGGAATAGAAAATACCGCCATAGTCGTGCTTGGACGCGATAACTGCACAGACTTCAAAGCAGCTCTCGACTCCGAGAAAATGAACTATATCGCCATCGAAAAGGACGGCAGAATAAGAGAAAACCTCACCATTCACGTCGACGGCAAGGATGAAACACGCATCAGCTTTTCGGGATTTTCGCTTGATAACGGCGTGATAACAGAGGTCGAAGACATTATCCCTGCCGATGAGAACACCGTTGTAACCTTTACGGGAAGTGTTCCCAAAGGTGTCGATATGATCGAAATCAAAAATTTTCTCGCAAGGTTAAAGGCGCGAGGCGCGAGGATCGTGATCGATTCACGCTCATTCACTCTCGCCGACCTTATCGAGGTGAAGCCTTGGCTCATCAAGCCCAACAGCGAGGAGATCGCCGTCTATTCGGGAAAAGAAGTCAATTCTTTCGCCGACTGCCTGGATTTCGCAAGAGATCTCTGCGCCGACGGAATTGAAAACGTAATGATCTCTCTTGGCGAAAAGGGAGCAATGCTCGTAAGACGCGAAGCTGCCTTTGCCGCAGTCCCCCCTGCCGTTAATGCCCTCTCTACCATTGGTGCGGGCGACAGTACTATAGCGGGCTTTATCGCGGCGTATAATTGCGGCGCAGATGCCGCAGAGTGCCTCAAAGTAGCGATCAGCTACGGCACCGCCGCGTGTCTGGAAAGAGGAACCACACCGCCCACCAAGGAAAACGCGGAGAAGATTTATAAAGACGTAAAAATTGAAACAATGTAAAATAAAAGGGAGCGCACGCTCCCTTTTCTCATTTATTTATTTCGGGCTTGTCGGTTCGCCCCATAATATAGTCCATACTTACGTTATAATAATCCGCCAGCGTCACCAGAGTTTCGGTGGGCGGTATTCTCTTTCCACTTTCATATTTTGAAAGGAGTGCTTGCTCAATTCCCGTGTCCATCTGTACTTGAAGTTGCGTTTTTTTCTTCTGTAACCGCAGTATTTTCAGATTTGTCGCCATTAACAATTCTCCCTTCTTCCCTTTATGACATTTTATCATATTTACACATACCATTATATGACACAATGTCATATTGCACAATCGTCAACAACAAATTTTGTCGAAACTGCGAATTGATTTATATGACATTTTGTCATATAATATTGCTATCTTCTTGTTCCAAGAAGAAATCAACAGCATAGGAGTAAAGAAATGCCATTATTAATCATTATTCTTATCATCGTAGCAATAATTATTATTGTCAATGTAAGCAAAAAAACAAAAAAGAAAAAACTAAAAAAACAATTTAGGGAGAATTTGTCCAAACAGATCCAAGCACTTGAAAACAACAATGCTTATTTTGAAGATCTATATAATGACATAATGGAAGAAATCGGTGAAATTACAAAACCGGAAATTGAGAGTATTTTAAAAAGAATTCCCCAACTTAAAATACAATTTTCAAATGTGTGCGAAAAACTTCTCCAATTAAGCGAAAAGAATATTTGTTTGACCTGCAATCAGCAAATTTTGAAAGAATTTGATGAAATAAAACATTTCTTGGAAGGCAAAGAACGCATTTCTCGCGACATGATGGAATTATTACCTGTCTTGGGTGATTATTTCGATTTACATAAGCAGCTTCACGAGGAAATATATGAAAATGTTTTGATGAAAAAAATGCACGAGATCAATTCACTCACTTTCGGTTTCTTGATAGAATCCGCAGATGAATATGTATCCAAGGAGGCTTTTGACAAAAAAGTAAACTCTTGTTTTGACTACGTTTTTTACAATTATAATGTATTTGTAGATCAAATAATACGTCAAACTTTAAAATTGCCTGTGAATTTTGATGTTCGGAACAGTACAGTAAAGGAAGTAAAGGAACTTGTTAGCATAGCTAATGAAAGAGAATTCCGTGAGGCTTTCGTTTATGATATATGGTTTCCCAAAATGCAGGCAATAGGAAAAAAATACGGAGAAGCACATGTGGATCTCTATAACTTTTTCAAGAATATAAACTCAAAATTGGAAGCACAAATTGAATGGTTTTCCATCCACTATTTCTACCCACCCGTAGGTGGAAGGTTGTATCTCAAAGAATACACCAAGGAAGAATGTGTGAGAATATTGAAGCTCTACAAAGAAGGCAAGATAAAAGGGGAAAATTCTTTTATGTACTGATTGGAGATTAAAATGACAAACATACTCAGAGGATATAGCGGGTATGACATAGCCTATCGCATAGACGGCAACAATATTTTGCGCGGCAATGCAGGTTATGATATAGCTTATCGCATTGATGGAAACAACATTTTGCGTGGTTATGCTGGATATGATATAGCTTATCGCATTGATGGGAATAACATTTTGCGCGGCTATGCAGGTTATGACATAGCTTATCGCATTGATGGAAACAACATTTTGCGTGGTTATACTGGATACGATATAGCCTACAGAATAGATTAAATTGAAAAGGAAAGCACTGTGTGCCCTTATTACGCCAAAAACAACGGAGCAAAATTAAAGCATCTTAACGAGCCCGTGATATATTCTCACAATTTAGCAAACAAACTACAGAGGAGGGATACATGAGATGGAATCATCAATAATCAGCAACCTGCTTTTCATCATTTGTCAATTTTTCATAATTATCGTACTTCCAATCATTTTGATATCCATTATCGTAACAGCGATCAAGAAAGCCAAGGAGCGTGCCGCCGAAGAGGCACGTTGGGCAAGGGAGTGGGCCGAGGCACAGGCAGCGGAGGCAAGGAGGCGTGACGAGGCGGAGGCTAAACGCCGCGAGCAGGAGCAGATAAACGACTTAATCCAAAAGTATATGAGCAACCCATATACTATTGAGGCTGCCGAAAACTTCACGAGAGTTTTTATCAAGGCGGTTGATTCTCTTCCGAGAGATATACGCGATAAGACTGTTTCAATGAAAAATGTAGGTATAAACGCTTATAACGGTATATGTCATGAAATTTCAACGTTTGGCTATCAATTGGAAACAGAGCATTTTTATAGTCATAGACATCACGACACCGAACTCATAGACTTCACCGAGAAAAATTTACAGCCTTTAAATAGCGAAAACGAAATATACGCCTTTTTAAAGGCGGTATCCTTAAATGCATACGATATGATAAAAAAACAGTATCCACGTGATAAAAGCGGAACATTGTACGAACTTACCGTGTCCGAGCCTTTTGTGGAACGAGGTTGCTATATTAAAGTGGAATTCAAATATTCCGCTCCCAATGCAGACTATACCCCACCTGCTGAATGGTAATATTATATTAAAACCAATTATAAAGGAGAAAAAACTATGTGTCCTTACTACAACAGAGACAACAATACATGCAAGATTTACAAAACCACGCCTCTGAATTACATAAAAGAGGAATACTGTATGGAAATGAGATACGATTATACCGAATGTCCTAACTACAAGCAGTGTGAAAAGGTCTACGGTGGGATAGTACCTCCTCCTCACAATTTCTGATACATATTTCAAAAGGGAGCCTCGCGCTCCCTTTTTCATTTCTGATTTCAAACGTTCATCTGTCAAAAAGCCCAAAATGAATTGTTTCGCAAGCGAAACATGAAATGATGCAAGCATCATGAAATGTCACTGCGTGACATGAAATGAAATTTGCCATATTTCTTATGCGCCGCAGCGCATTTCATGTTCCGAAGGAACATTTCACGGCGTAGCCATTTCATTTGCCGAAGGCAAATTTCATTGAGGCGCACGACGCGCCTCTATCATCTCACGCAGTGCCTCCAGCGCTTTGTCAAGCCCGCCGACCTCGTCGATGATACCGTACTCCACCGCTTCTCTGCCCTCGATGATCGACCCCACGTCGGTCGCCATCATATCGGGGCGCATCATCAGCTCGTAAATTTTGTCCTTGTCCGCGCGACTGTGGGCGCAGATGAAGTCGATTATCCGCTTCTGCATCTCGTTAAAATAGGTGAAGGTCTGGGGAACGCCCACAACGAGACCGTTGATCCTGACGGGGTGGATAGTCATGGTCGCGCTCGGCACGATGAATGACTTTTTCCCCGACACCGCAAGCGGAACACCGATAGAATGTCCGCCGCCAAGCACCACCGAGACGGTGGGCTTTTTCATTGACGCTATGACCTCGGCAATGGCAAGTCCAGCTTCGACATCTCCGCCCATTGTGTTCAGTAAAATCAGCACGCCGTCGATCTCCTCGTCCTGCTCGATCGACACAAGCATCGGCAAAATATGCTCGTATTTCGTCGCTTTCTGACCCTCGGGAAGAATGTAATGACCCTCGATCTGCCCGATTATCGACAGACAATGTATCGTCTCTCCGTCATTCTTCGCCACCACGCCCCCGCTCTCCTCGATCATATCCTGCTCGGTCAGCTTTCGGTCGTTTATCGTCTCGTTTTCGCCGTCGTTCATTTTCTTATCTTCGTTGTTCGTCATATAGTCCCCCATCTGCACAAAACTGTTCAATTTTGCATTTTGCACTCTGCATTCTGCATTTATATAAGTATTGCCAAGATTTTTTTCTCTAAACGCCCACATTTGTTAAAAATATATCTTTACAAACCGCGTAAAATGTGATAAAATATATAAGAATGGGACTTTATGGTCACAAACGCGTTTAAAATTTAAATTACATAAGTGAGGTAACAGCAAATGGAAAAGAAGATCCTTGTTGAAACGTCCGCAAGACACATCCACTTGACCGACGAGGCAGTTGCTATCCTTTACGGCGAGGGCGCAAAGCTCGAGCCTAAAAAGATGCTCTCTCAGCCCGGTCAGTTCGCTACCGCAAACGAAAAGATCAAGGTAGTAGGCCCCAAGGGTGAGCTTATGCTCTCCGTCCTCGGCCCCACAAGAAAGGCTAATCAGGTAGAGCTTTCCTTTACCGACGCAAGGTCTCTCGGTCTTAAAAACGTTCCCGTCCGTGAGTCAGGCGCGGTTGAAAACACCCCCGGCTGCAAGCTCGTAGGTCCTTGCGGAGAGGTTGAGATCGCAGAGGGCTGCATTATCGCTATGCGTCACATCCACTTCGACACTGCTACCGCTAACGCTATGGGCATCAAGGACAAGCAGATCGTTAAGGTCAAGATCGACAGCGAAAGAACTACTATCTTCGACGACGTAGTCTGCCGCGTTTCCGACTCCTACGCTCCTGCTATGCACATCGATACCGACGAGTGCAACGCTTGCTGTGCTTTCGGCGAGGTTTACGGCGAGATTATTGACTAACTTACTTTTCTTGGAAAGAAAAGTAAGCAAAAGAACTTTCCCTGATCGTGTGGAGGAATAAATAGACGATAGCTTATCCCTCGACCGCAGGTTTTTTGCCGAAACAGAAAGTAGGCAAAGAAACTTCCAAGATCGTGTGGAGAAATAAGTAAGCGTTAATTTATCCCTCGACCGTGAAGCTCTTTGTTGAAATAGAAAGTAGGCAAAGAAGCTTCCAAAATCGTGTGGAGACAAGTTTTAAACAATCATTTATCCCTCGACCGCGGGGTTTTTGCCGAAACAGAAAGTAGGCAAAGAAACTTCCCTGATCGTGTGGAGATAATTTAAATCAAAGTTTATCCCTCGATAGTGAAGTTCACCTAAAAATAGTTTGCCAAGCGCAAGCTAACCATTAAACCAAACGAACAAAAGACCGCTGAAAATTTTCTCAGGCAAGGCGTTCGTGCTGCAAGGCACAACGGTAAGCAAGCTCTGCTTGCGTGTCGCACCGGAGAAAACTAAGCGAAGGCTTACTTACGTAAGTCGAGCTGTTTTCGAGGAACAACGAAGCATGGGGAAATTTGCAGTGGGCTGAAATAAGTAAAATTTTTTAAAGGAGATAAAATCAAATGAGCAACGTAAGTGAATTCCCTTACGCACAGAGCCTCGAAGTTCAGCACATGTGCGTAGTTAAAAAGGGTTGCGATCACGGTCCTGCTCCCCTTCCCGAGGAGGGCAAGTGGATCCAGGCAAAGCAGATTTCCGACATTTCCGCATACACCCACGGTGTGGGCTGGTGTGCGCCTCAGCAGGGTGCGTGCAAGCTCTCCCTGAACGTAAAGAACGGCATCATCGAGGAAGCTCTCGTTGAGACCATCGGTTGCTCGGGTATGACCCACTCCGCGGCTATGGCTGCTGAGATCCTCCCCGGCAAGACCATTCTTGAAGCTCTCAACACCGACCTCGTTTGCGACGCTATCAACACCGCAATGAGAGAGCTTTTCCTCCAGATCGTTTACGGTAGATCTCAGTCCGCTTTCTCCGAGGGCGGCCTCGTTATCGGCGCAGGTATGGAAGACCTCGGTAAGGGTGAGCGTTCCATGGTCGGTACTATGTACGGTACCAAGGAAAAGGGTGTCAGATACCTTGAGATGACCGAGGGCTACTGCACCAGAATGGCTCTTGATGAGAACAACGAAGTAATCGGCTACGAGTTCGTTTCTCTCGGCAAGATGACCGACATGATCAAGAAGGGCATCGAGCCTAACGAAGCTTACGAGAAGGCTAAGGGTACATACGGTAGATTCAATGATGCTGCAAAGTACATTGACCCCCGTAAGGAATAATTAAAGGAGGTAATGTATAATGGCTAAATTTGAAGGTTATGAAAGAAGAGAAGCGAAGATCCTCGCGGCTCTTAAAGAATACGGCATTAACTCTATCGACGAGTGCAAAGAGATCTGCGACGCCAAGGGCATCGACCCCTACAAGATCGTAGAAGAAACCCAGCCCATCTGTTTTGAGAACGCAAAGTGGGCATATACCGTAGGCGCGGCTACCGCAATCAAGAAGGGCTGCACCAAGGCTGCTGACGCCGCTGCCGCTATCGGTATCGGACTTCAGGCATTCTGCATCCCCGGATCCGTTGCTGAAAACCGTAAGGTTGGTCTCGGCCACGGTAACCTCGGTAAGATGCTCCTCTCCGAGGAGACCGAGTGCTTCTGCTTCCTCGCAGGTCACGAGTCCTTCGCGGCTGCTGAGGGTGCGATCAAGATCGCTCTTAACGCAAACAAGGTTCGTGTAAAGCCCCTTCGCGTTATCCTCAACGGTCTTGGTAAGGACGCAGCTTACATCATCTCCCGTATCAACGGCTTCACTTATGTTGAGACCAAGTTCGATCCCTACACCGAGGAAGTAAGCGTTGTTCGTGAAGTTCCCTTCTCCAAGGGTCCCAGAGCTGACGTTAAGTGCTACGGCTCCGATAACGTTCCCGAGGGCGTTGCTATCATGAAGAAGGAGAACGTCGGCGTATCTATCACCGGTAACTCCACCAACCCCACAAGATTCCAGCACCCCGTTGCAGGAACCTATAAGAAGTGGTGCCAGGAGAACGGCGTAGGCTACTTCTCGGTTGCATCGGGCGGCGGTACAGGACGTACACTCCACCCCGATAACATGGCAGCAGGTCCTTCCAGCTACGGTATGACCGACACCATGGGAAGAATGCACTCCGACGCACAGTTCGCAGGCTCTTCCTCCGTTCCCGCTCACGTAGAGATGATGGGTCTTATTGGAGCTGGTAACAACCCCATGGTTGGTATGACTGTTGCAGTTGCGGTTGCTATCGAAGAAGCGAGCAAATAATTTGCGCTTGTCTGAACGAAAGACCGAAAGAACGAATGAACAATATCCGCCTCCCTGCCCTTCGGGTAGCGGGGCGGTATTTTATTTGATTTTATTCTTTCTATTCTATCTACGCTATTTTATTTTTGCTATTCTGTCTATTCTATAATATAATACTATATTATTCTATTCTATTCTTTGTCTTCAACTTACTCGCAACTTGCCTGCAACATACTCGCAAGCTTTCCCTCGACCTCCCCACAAGTCACCCGAAGCCTAATCCTCGGCTCTTTTTGGCTTTCGCAAAAAGTGATATTATTGCTATCGCAATAGTGATATTGAATCCTTACGGATTCAGTGATATTCTATTCGCCCATAAACTCGCATAGCGAATATCACTCGACGCAAGCCGAATATAACTGCGAAGCAATAGAACTCGCCACAGGCGAATAAAACTAACGTGATACTCCGTAAGAGTATCACCCCTACTCCTCGGCTCTTTTTTCGGCTCTTTTTTGCAAAAGCTCGTTGACTATGGGGTTTTCACAGAACTTTTCGCGACGGACTTTTATTGCCCTTTTACTGCCCTCGGCATGCGCCATTCGGCGGTGGATGTAAGGAAAGATCATAGTTGCTATGATCTTCGCCTTTCCTTTAAATTCGGGTGGCTCTTCACCGAGCATCTGGTAGTGATAGATAGCCGTCATCATCGCCTTATATTCCTTCGGATTCAGCTCGTTCATGGCATCAAGCCACTCGTTGAACATTAAAACGCCTTTATCGGTATTACTCATTTTTCCTCCTTTCTTTTTTCGTTTTATTGTAAAAATCAAACGCGGTCACGCGCAAAGCATAGCGAATTTGGTTCAAGTTTTAAATCGATCTTGTTCAAGTTTTGACCCGATTTTAATTGGATTTCGGACGGTTTTGTTCGCTTTCAGCTCTGCTTGAATTAATTGTAGCACATTTGTTCTGATTTGCAAAGTCCCCTTCGCAAATTTTTTCTATTGCAAAATTCGGAGTTTTATGGTACAATGTATTATTAAAGCTAAAGGAATTACAAATGATAGACAAAATATATCTCGAAATAACCAATGTCTGCAATCTTGATTGCTCCTTTTGCCACAAAACGGGGCGAGAAAAAAGATTTATGACCGAGGATGAATTTGAAAGCCTCACCGACAAGCTCCGCGGTAGGGCGAAATATCTTTATTTTCATCTTATGGGAGAGCCAACGCTCCACCCGCTTTTGCCGCGCTTTATCGAGAGAGCGAAGGAAAAGGGCTTTCTGCCTATTCTGACCACAAACGGCTCGCTTCTCTCCAAAAAGGGCGACGCTCTGCTCTCGACTCCTCTCTACAAGGTCAGCATTTCTCTCCACGCGCCCGAAGCAAATCCCACGTTTGCCGACGAAAGCTATCTTGACAGCTGCATCGAGTTCGCGAAAAAAGCGGCGGAAAATGAATCTATTATAGCTCTCCGTCTTTGGAATCTTGGGACGGATGCTGACAACTCAAAAATACTTGACCGACTTCATTCTGCTTTTCCGGGCGAATGGAAGCCTATTCGCGGCGGCAGCGGAGAAAGACTTGCCTACAAGATATTTTTGGAGTGGGGAGAGCGATTTGACTGGCCCGACGAAGATCTTTCCGACGGCAAAGAGTCGGAGTCGCTGTTCTGCTACGGCTTGCGAGACCATATCGGCGTGCTGGTAGACGGCACCTGTGTTCCCTGCTGTCTTGACGCTGACGGGAAAATACCCCTCGGCAACCTACATGAGCTTGAACTTGACGACATACTGTCAAGCCCACGCGCGAGAGCCATATACGACGGCTTTTCCTGCCGACGTGCCGTCGATCCGCTCTGCCGAAAATGCGGCTTTGCGAGAAGATTCAACAAAAAATAGTTAAAGGAGAAAGGCAGCGATCATGGTTAAAAAAATTAGCTTTTTTATATCAATAACGCTTCTGCTTGCGTCCTTCTGCCTTTTTCTTCCGTCCTGCACACAAGCGACTGTATACAGCGAGGGCGAGGGCGAGCTGAAGGTTCTCTGCACGTCATTCGCCCCCTTTGATTTCGTCCGCGAGGTCGGAGGAGACCGCGTGACGGTCTCAATTCTGCAAGACAGCGGCGCCGACCTCCACAACTACACCCCCACCGCCGCCACCCTTGAAGCTATCAGTGGTGCCGACGTATTCGTCTATATCGGAGGCTCGTCAGACGAAAGCTGGCTTCCCGACGCCCTCCGTGCCGCGGGCAACGACGACCTGATAACGCTTTGCCTTATGGACTCGGTAACTCCCATACACGCCGAGCTTGAAAACGATTGGAGCGACCACGCTCACTCCGACGGCGAGGACGGTAATCACTCCGACGATCACTCCGACGATCACTCCGACGGTCACGGTCACAACGGTCACGACCACGGCGCGGACGAGCATATCTGGACTTCACCCAAAAACGCGGCACGCATGGTGGACGCTATAAAGGAGACTTTGTGCCAAGCCGACCCCGAGGGCGTGACTGCATATTCTGTCAACGCCGAGGTCTACAAGCACAAGCTGGGATCATTGGACGAGCAACTGACCTCTTTTTTCAAGGATGTCCCCATAATGCTCTTTGCCGACCGCTTCCCCTTCGTCTATCTTCTCCACGATTATCAGATTCCCTACAAAGCCGCGTTCAGCGGTTGCTCCACAGAGACAAATTCGGGCTTTGAGGTGCAGGTCGACCTTATCAAGACCGCAAGGGAGCATGATCTTTCCTGCATATTCGTCATTGAAGGTGGAGACAAGCATCTTGCCAACGCCATTGCTGACGAGGTGGGTTGCAGGATATATTCACTCGACTCTATGCAGTCGGTCAAGCGCTCGGATATTGAAGCGGGCGCGAGCTACATCACAATAATGCAACAGAACATTAATACCCTAAAGGAGGCTTATTATGGCACTGATTAGCTGTGAAAATCTCTCTATAGGTTATAATAAGGAGCAGGTGGTGGAAGGTCTCAGCTTTCACGTAGATAGGGGCGATTTTCTCTGCATCGTGGGCGAGAACGGCTCGGGCAAGACCACATTGCTGAAAACTCTGCTTGGTCTGAACCGTCCGATCTCGGGCAAGATCACGTCAGGCGACGGACTTTTGCGCCGAGAGATAGGCTATCTTCCCCAGCAGACTCCGATCCAAAAAGATTTCCCCGCCTCGGCTTACGAGATCGTGCTTTCGGGTACTCTGAACCACGTCTCGCCCCACATTTTCTATACAAAGGATCAAAAAAGACGCGCTGACGAGTGCATGGAGCGTCTGGGCGTCCTTGACCTTAAAAAAAGCTGTTTCAGAGAGCTTTCGGGCGGTCAAAGGCAGAGAGTTCTGCTCTCTCGCGCCCTGTGCGCTACGTCCAAGCTTATCGTGCTTGACGAACCCATCGCGGCTCTTGACCCCGATGCGACAAAAGAGATGTACTCCGCCATATCCTCGCTTCACGAAAGCGGGATCGCGATAATTATGGTGTCGCACGATACTGAAGAGGCAGTCAAACGCGCGACCCACGTGCTTCACGTCTCCCACCGTCCCAAATTCTTCGGAAGTGCGGAGGACTACGTCAAGACCGAGCTTTACAAAAAGCTTATCTCGGGAGGTGGCAGGAATGTTTGACAAGCTCATTCTCTATTTTTCAGCCTACCCCACAGTAAGATACGCTTCGGCGGCAATTCTTATGATCTCGGCTTGCGCGGCAATTTTGGGTGTCAGCTTAGTCCTTAAAAGATACTCAATGATCGGAGACGGACTTTCCCACGTCAGCTTCGGCACTGCGGCGATAGCCGCCGTTCTCGGTCTGACCACTCCCATATACGTCACCCTACCCTTGACGGTAATTGCCGCCGTCATAATTCTGAAGCTGCGAGGCAACGGAAAGACAAAAGGCGACTCGGCTATCGCTATGATATCGTCAGGCGCTCTGGCTCTTGGATATCTGGCATTAAATCTGTTCGGAGACGGCATTGACGAGGCAGAGACCGACGCCTGCGCCACCCTTTTCGGGTCGGGCATCATGGGAATAGACCTTTCCGACGTCATTCTCTGTCTTATTCTCTCGGCATCTGTAATACTTATCTTCGCGCTTTTTTACAACAAGATATTCGCGATTACATTTGACGAGGACTTCGCCGCCGCTACGGGGATAAAAGTAGGCTTTTATAACACGCTGACTGCCGTCACGGTTGGAGTTACGGTGGTACTTGCCATGAATATGCTGGGCGCTCTGCTATCTTCAGCGCTTATCATCTTCCCCGCTCTTTCTGCCATGCGTCTTTTTAAAACCTTTGGGAGCGTCACCGTCTGCGCGCTTGTGATCTCTCTTATCTGTGCCGCCATCGGCATAGCCGCTTCGCTTATTGCGGTAACCGCCATAGGTCCTACCGTTGTTGTAGCGGAGCTTGCAGTGTTTCTCCTCTGCTGTGCGATAGGCAAATTAATACAAAAATAAAAACAAGGATCTTTTATATGAAAAAAATAATTTCTTTTCTCCTTTCTTCGATTAGTCTGATCTCTCTGCTATCCCTTTGCTCTTGCTCCGAGGCAGACATAGATCTTCGCTGGCAGAACAACGTTTACTCCAATCTCTATTCATTTATAAACACTCCCGAGGAATACAAGGGTAAAACGGTAGCGCTTACGTCGACATATATGTCTGTCTACGATTTCAGCAAGAACAAGGTCATTCGCCACACCCTCGCCGAGGCCGACAGGACGGGAGAAAAACGCGCGCTTTACGAAATACGCAACGAAAGCGGTGAATATCCGCGCACGGGAAGCCGAGTTACCGTATTTGGCACTATCGCCGAAAACGACTATATCGAAGTAGAAAGATTTGAGAACGCAAAGAGCAATCAAGGCTTCGACTTTGACACGCTCACCCTCAGTGCGGACGAGCTTAAAGCATTCATCACCGACTACCGCAAGCAATACGGAGAAAGCGAATATTACGGCAAAACGGTAAGGATCTTCGGCCATCTTAAGACCGTTGATGAGGGCTACACCTTTCTTGTAGGACTTGACAGCAACGGCGCGTATATATGGGATATTGAGCTTTACGATCCCGACGGAAGATTTGACTATCCCTCTGCCGAGGGGAACACGGTAAACCCCGTAGAGATCATCGGAGAGCTTTCCACCTATACCGAGGACAACGTGCTTTACGCCTGCATTAAGGTCAAGCAGGTGGGCAAAGCCGAAAGCGTTTTTCAGCAATAATATGATGTAAGGGGCGTCCGCAAAACTATGGTTGGATGCCCTTTATCACGTTAAAAGGCTAAATTTTTTGAGAAATTTCAAAAAAGGTATTGACAAATGTCCAAAACGGTGCTAAACTGTTTTCATAAACAAAAAAGGAGATAGAAAGTAATGTTCTCTTCCGCATTCGCATTTGCATACTTTTACTTTTATTACTATTACGAGGCGTAATATAATAAAAGTGATTTGTGCTGTGTAAATGCAAGTTGCCCGAGTAAGAATATTTTTTCGATTGGACGCCCGCAGTAAAAGTCACTGCGAGGGGTCCGTTTTTTTATTTGAAATTGGTTTTATTCGTTCATTTTCTGCCAACAGCGGCAGAAAATGAACCAAAAGAAAGCGATTTCTTATATGTACTTTTCTTGCCACCAGCTGCAAGAAACGCAAGTTATTGTTCATTTCTTTCCACCAGCGGAAAGAAACGAACCAAAGAAACGCCGCACGGGTGATAGGGGCGGGTCTCACGAATAAAAAAGCAGCAAGCCGCGTTTTTATTCGTCACGACATCCCCTCCCCCGTGACCCCCAACCCCATTGGGTTGATATAGTGGGGTATGGCTTATAACAATATCAAACTTTTAAACTCAAAGAGGCTTTCCCTTCGGGAAAGGTCGCTTCCGCGACAGGTCTAAAAAGTTTAAACAAGATCACGGCTACAAATC
>JAZSRA010000048.1:0-37530 GCA_045538195.1 Eubacteriales bacterium
TCGGCAGAGCCGACGAAATGGGTTTGTTGATTTTAAAGAAGAGAAATCCTTCTTATAATTTTGATTTGTAGCCGTAATCTTATTGTAATTTTTTGCTTTGTCGCGTGAGCGACCTTTCCCGAAGGGAAAGCTTTGTTGAGATTAAAAGTTTGATATTGTTGTAAGCCGTACTCCCCTATATTAACCCAATGGGGTTGGGGGACACGGGGGAGGGGCTGTCGCGACGAATAAAAACGCGGCTTGCAGCTTTTTTATTCGTAAGACCCTCTCCTGCCCCCGTGCGGCTTTTCTTTTCGTACTTTTCTTGCAGCTGATGGCAAGAAAAGTACATATAAGAAATCGCTAAATTTCAATTTAACGTTAAAAAGCTCATCTGAGAAAGGTGAGCTTTTTGTGACTTTGTCACGGAAAATAATTTCAAACCGTGGTATACTATGATCGTAAGGTAAAGAAAAACCGAAACGAAAATGAAATATAAAGGAGAACAGCGTGAAAGTTACTTCCTTCTTATAGTGAATTGATATTTTTCACGCGCGAATTTTGCTAAGGCAAAATTTCTCGTTTATTCTTTGTGCCGCAATAGGCGGCGGAATGGAGGTTAATATGTCAGTATTAAAGGTAAACAAATCGAATTTTGATGAGATAAAGAACAGCTCGAAGCCAGTACTTTTAGATTTCTACGCAGATTGGTGCGGTCCCTGCCGTATGGTAGGCCCTATCGTTGATGAGATCGCGGAGGAGAGAGACGACATCATTGTGGGCAAGGTCAACGTCGATGAGGAAGAGGAGCTTGCTGGCAAATTTGGTGTTTTCAGCATCCCCACTCTCGTAGTTATGAAGGACGGCAAGGTCGTCGAGCAGGCATCGGGCGCAAGACCCAAGGCGCAGATACTTGCAATGGTTGATGCGTAAGAACAAAAATTGTAGTCGGACGGATGTCCGACTACAATTTTTCAGTATGTCATAGCTCTGAGTCTTTTTTTATCAATTATTTTGATGCCGCCGCTGCGGGAGGTGGTTACAAGCTCCTCGGCGACGAAATATTTCATCATTCTCGAAACTACCTCGCGGGCGGATCCCATGTACTTTGCGATCTGCTCGTGAGTTAATTTTATGGTGTCGCTGCCGCTTTTTGATGCCTCGTCAAGGAGGAAGATGGCAAGCCGCTTGTCCATACTCATAAAGAGTATCTGTTGCATTACCCACATAATGTCCGAGAAGCTGGCAAGCGCGCTTTCAAGGGCGAAGACCTTGGCTTCGGGCATTCTTCTCGCAAGATCCTCAAAGGCGCATCCGCCGATGACCACGCAGTCGCTGTCGTCCTCGGAGTCCACGAAAATGTCCACGGTGACGGTGTGCAGAACGCAGGACGCCGTCAGAATACACATTTCACCGGGGAAATATCGGGCGAGAGTGACCTCCTTGCCGTCCTCGGAGAGCATATACATTCTGAGACTTCCTTTGCGGACGAGAATTATTCCAGTGCAGTGGTTGCCGTCGTGTATGTTTGTACCTTTTTTGAATTTGATTATCTGCGCGCTGCGGCAAAAGGTCTCTTTGTCGTAGTCGCTCATGCTTTTCCAAAAGGGAAATACACCGCGCAGCAGTCCTTGAAGCTCTTGATTATCCATTTTTCACGCTCCGTTTTTATCGTTACCTTAATTATAGACCCCGCGAACGAAAAAGTCAAGAGATATGTGATAAAGTCACGGAAACTTAATTCTAAAATGGGTATAATATAAGCGTAAAGAAAAGAGAGGTATAATTTATGAAAATATACGATATGATAATAATCGGTGGCGGTCCTGCGGGATATACGGCGGCGCTCTACGCGGCAAGAGCCGGGCTTGAGACGCTGATAATAGAAAGAATGAGTGCGGGCGGTCAGATGGCGATAACCGACGTAATCGACAACTACCCAGGATTTGACGAGGGCGTTGACGGCTTTACGCTTGGCATTAAGATGCAGGCAGGCGCGGAACGCTTTGGCGCCAAGACCGAGTACGCAGAGGTCACCGAGGTCGCTCTCGGGGAAGACCCTAAACGAATAGTTACGTCTACTGGCGAGTTTTTAGCGAAAACCGTTGTCATTGCAACCGGAGCGAACCCAAGAGAGCTTGGAATTGAGGGCGAAAAGGAGCTTGTCGGTCGAGGACTTCATTACTGCGCCCACTGCGACGGACGGTTTTATAAAGACAAGATTGTCGCGGTAGTCGGCGGCGGAAACACGGCGGCACAAGATGCCCTCTACCTCTCGCATCTTGCGAAAAAGGTCTACCTTATCCACCGCAGAGACACGCTCCGAGCAACCAAGATATACCACGAGCCGCTGATGAAAGCCGAGAACGTAGAGTTTATATGGAACAGCACGATCCGTGATTATATCGTCGACGGCAGGATCAAGGGTGCCGTGGTTGAAGATCTCAAAAGCAGGGAGCAAAATGAACTCTTCTTCGACGGACTTTTCGTCAGTATCGGCAGGCGACCCGCCACCGAGCTTTTCTCTGAGCTTGAAAAGGACGAGAGCGGATACGTCGTGGCAGACGAAAGTACCAAGACGAATATCGACGGCGTATTTGCCGTAGGAGACGTAAGAACGAAAGCACTGCGACAGGTCGTGACAGCCGTCGGAGACGGGGCGGTGGCGGCACATTTTGCCGAAGAATATATAAGCTTAGAAGATTTAAAGTAATGTGACAAAGTCACGGAACTTCATGAAAAAATGTGGTAAAATGAAGTCACAAGATAAATAATAACTTCAAACGGAGGAAAAAATAATGATGAACGCAAGAGTACACGAGCTGCTTAACCGGCAGATAAACAAGGAATTCTATTCCGCGTATCTCTATCTTGATTTTTCGAACTATTTCAAAGCGAAGGGTCTAGACGGATTCGCAAACTGGTATATGATCCAGGCGCAGGAGGAACGGGACCACGCGATGCTTTTCTATCAGTATCTCCAAAATGAAAATCAGGTGGTCACACTTGATGCGATTGCCAAGCCCGACAAGACCTTTGAGAGCCACATGGACGTTTTGAAGGCAGGACTTGAACACGAGGAATACGTAACCTCTCTGATTAACGACATCTACGCGGTGGCTTATGACATCAGAGATTTTCGCACCATGCAGTTCCTTGACTGGTTCGTTAAGGAGCAGGGCGAGGAGGAGACCAACGCTAACGATATGATCACCAAAATGGAGCTTTTCGGAAGCGACCCCAAGAGCCTTTATATGCTCAACCAGGAGCTTTCGGCAAGAGTTTACACCGCTCCCTCGCTGGTGCTTTGATTAAAAACAAGCCATAAAAACAAAATATATAAATAAAACAAAAAATTAAATTTTATCTAACTGAAAGGAATTAAAATTATGAAAAAATACGTATGTGACGTTTGCGGATGGGAATATGACGAGAAGAAGGGTCTGCCCGAGCAGGGAATCGCTCCCGGAACGCGCTTTGAGGATCTCCCCGACGATTTCGAGTGTCCTTACTGTGGAGTTGGTAAGGATAACTTCTCCGAGGCGTGAGAATAATTAAAGAAATGAACCTCCCTTGCAGAGCAGGGGAGGTTTTGATGTAGGAGTTTAATGAAGCCTTCATCCGGCGAAGTTTGGCGCAGCCAAACTCGGCAAAGCTCGTCGCTGGCGGTGAGCGTGAGAATCATGAACCTTTACGCAAACGGCGTCCACCGCATCGCAAAGCCACGAATCAACAAAAAAGCAAGGCTTTTCAACCTTGCTTTAGTTTATTCTCGATCGTAATGCACGAAGAAGTTACCATCCTGCGTATTCTGCCACATAAGTTTCTATATTGTTTGAAGTGGTTTCATCAATACTGCCCGAAGAGAGTATCAATTTGAGCCAACTTTCGGTTTCCATACATTCTTTGCGTGCAATCTCAAACTTGGAGAGCATATCAGCAAGACTTTGAGGATATTGCGCCTCGGAAATATTGGCAAAAACGCTCGAGGATGATTTTTTGATTTGGTAAGCGGCATTGGAATCTATCTTGTGTTCATTGCAAAGAACAGCAATTTCACAAGCCAAATTTTCGGAATATTCAAGCAATAAATTCTTAGACATAGCCTTCCCCTTTCGCACCCCAATCACGCCGAAGGCGTGTATGGAATCCGCAACTCGTTGCGGTATGGAATTGCGACGAAGTCGCGTATGTAATCATCCCGAAGGGATGTATGGAATCAAGCCGACGGAGATACACGCTAACGCGTGATGCCATGCACGTCTTCGACGTGATTCCATACCGTCGCAAGGCGACGGATGCCATACCAAGCCTCCTTCGTCGGCTTGTATAAAAAGATAACATCCGAACTAAAGAGTTCGGATGTTATCTTTTTTGGTGACCCATCCGGAAATCTGAACCTTTACACAAATTCGCTTGCGAATTTGGTGTCGGAGTTCTCTGCAACCCAAAAGAATCCTCACAAAAAGAAAGAGTAGCACGATGTGCTACTCTTTCTTTTTGTGGTGACCCATCCGGGAATCGAACCCGAGTTTCCAGCGTGAGAGGCTAGCGTCTTAACCGCTTGACCAATGGGCCGTATCTTGACGACTTTGATATTATACCACACTTTTTTATAAAATGCAAGAGGTTTTTGAAAAAAAGTTGAAAAAATTTTTAAAAGCTTCAAAAACCTCTTGTTTTCTTACAGCACGGCAAAGATTATTGTCGAAAAATTCCTTTTTGTGCAAAGGGTTATCGGGATATTCTCAAAAGAGAATTTATGGAGAGAAAGGTTTTCAAAATATGTGTTGTTTGGTGAATTTTTGTCGATTGACAAAATATTTCCCACACTTTCGCCAAAAAATTTTGCCTTTGCTTCTTTTTCGCTCCATTTGCGAGCGAAGACTTCGGGATGCTTCGCGATCTCCTGCTGTTCCCGACCGCAAAAATACCTTTTTGCCATTCTTTCGGCTCTTTCGGCAGTCATTGGCGAGGCTTCGATATCCACGCCCAGCTCCTCTCCGATTGATGCGGCGCAGGCTACGTATCCGTGAGAGTGACTGATATTGAATTTTATCTCAGAACTCTTGAAATACGGCTTGCCATATTCGTTTCTTGCAAAGACCAACTCCGACATATCGACGGGGGGGCAGGGGAGAGAGAATATCTGCTCGTAGAGAAGCGCAAGCGCAAAAAGACTTTCGCAGGCGGACACGTCGTTTGCGCGTCTTCTGATCGCCTCGAGATATTCTTCGTTTTCGGGGTTCGGAAACATCATCCCGACGGCGGAGGCAAGCGTGTTATTGTCAAGTCCGTCTGGCATTTTGGCGCAGGTGAGCAGTATCATCAGAACGCACCTAACTGCTCAAGAAGTCTCTTATTGAACTCCTCGGCGGTATTGTATCCCATCTTCTTCTGGCGGTTATTCATAGCCGCGATTTCAAGAATAATTGCAAGGTTACGACCGGGCTTTACGGGGATGGTGATAGCAGGGATCTGATTGCCCAGAATGTCTATCTTTTCCTCGTCAAGTCCAAGTCTGTCGTACATCTTGCCCTCGACCCAAAGCTCAAGGTTGATGACTAGGTCGATCTTTTCGGTCTCCTTTACCGCGCCCATACCAAAGAGACGGCGAACGTCAACAATACCGATGCCGCGAAGCTCGACGTAGTGGCGGATTATCTCGGGAGCAGAGCCGACCAGAGTCTTAGCGGAAACCTTTTTGATCTCGACGGCGTCGTCGGCGATAAGTCTGTGACCTCTTTTAACAAGCTCGATGGCTGTCTCGCTCTTACCGACTCCGCTGTCTCCAAGGAGCAGAAGACCCTCGCCGTAGACCTCAACGAGAACTCCGTGACGGGTGATACGGGGAGCCAAGTGGGTGTTGAGGGAGCTTATCATAGCCGCCATAAGGGGGCTGGTCTTTTCCTTGGAGCGTAGGACGGGAACTCCCTCTGCCTTTGCGGCTTCGATAAGCTCGTCGAAAACCGGCAAATCCGAGGTGAATACAACGGCTATTGGGTGCGCGTTTATATAGTCGGTTATTTTTTTCTTTCTGTCCTCGTCGCTGAGACGGAGAAGATATCTGTGTTCAGCATTACCGATAATGCTTATGCGGGATTTTTCAAATATCTCGTAAAATCCTGTGAGAGCAAGACCCGGACGGTTGACCTCGCGGCTCTCGACCTTTATGTCGTCGTAATTTTCGGGTACGGTGATACGTTCAAGGTTAAATTCCTGCTCGACCTTTGACAGCGGTATTGTATATTCGGCGCTCATAATATTACCTCCGTAGCATTTTTTTCTTATTTGCTCTTTCAGTATACCATAAAAAAAGGTTTTTGAAAAGGGTTTTTTGAAAATATGGGGAAATATCATCGAAAAAAAAGATCAAATTCATAGAACATTCACAATGATGTTGTATAATTAGATGTTATATTGGGGTTTTATGCCGTTTTGTGAATTTATGAAATGGAGAATATTTATGGCTTTGAATAAAAATAAGCTTCCTGCCGCAGGCAACGTGGCAGAGAAGAAAAGATGGTGGACAAAAAAGAAGATAATCGCGGCGTCGGTGATAGGAGTTGCGGTAATTGCCGCCGCGACAGTGGTGGGAGTTGTTTTTGCTACGTCGGTGCGTCCCATTCCCAGCACCGAGGAGGAGGCGCGTGTCGTCGGCGAGGTCGGCGGATACGAGGTCAGATACGAGGAGCTGCGATACATAACGCTTCTGCACAGGGAAAATCTTGACGCCGAGCTTGGTAAATACGCAGAGCTTGACGAAGAAGGAAAGGCGAAATATGTGTCGCTCCTTGACGCTCGCGTGATGGAGGACGTAAAAAAGAACTACGTTATCCTGTCTCTCTGCGATAAATACGGGATCAAAACAGACTCCTCGGAGGTCAAGTCTTACGTCAACGACGAGATGAAGACCTACGTCAAGGACAATTTTGGCGGTAGCATGTCAAAGTACAAGGAGTGGCTGGGGGAGAACGATCTGACCGACAGCTTTATCAGGCTTAATTTCAGGATCAACTTCCTTGAAAGCGAGCTTTTGAAGCATTTTATAGCAAATAAGATCGATATTGAGTACGACGGTCAGAGTATAAACGAATTTATCGAATACGTAATGAGCAGTGAGGATTGGGCGAGAACGGTTCACGCCTACTATCCGAAAAAGTCTGACGTAATAGATACCTCAAACAGTAAGACCCGCGCGGAAAATGCGAGGGACACCGTGCTGGCGGTGGCGAGAGACACCGAGAAATACGACGCTATGCGTCGCGAGATAGGAAAAGCGCCCTTTGTGGCGGGCTTTTCGACCACGGGCAACGGACTTTACTTCACCTACGGTCAGATGGGCGAGGAGTACGAGAGCGCGGCGTTTGCTCTTGAGCTTTACGGAGTAAGCGAAGTGGTCGAGACCGAGGACGGCTATTACGTAATTATGAGACTGCCTCTTGACGAGGATGATGTAAAGGCGCAGGTCGACACACTGCTTGTGCAGTATCAGTACGCATCGCTCAAAAAGCATATGGACGTCGAGAGAGAAAAGCTCTCCTTTGTCGGAAACGACTATTTTGGTAGCATTTCCTTGATGGGGATAGAATAATTATTTAAGGAGCAGAGCATGGGAAGGCGAACGAGACTTAGAAGATATTCAAGACGCACCACGTCTGATGGACGGGCGTCACGCGTCGCGATAATAGTCGTGGCAGTAGTAGCCTTTCTCGCGCTTTCGCTCGTGGTATCCGTGGCGGCGGGACTTGCTCTGGGCAATCTTGCAGAAGAGCATGAAAATGCTGCGCCAAAGCTGGATATTGAAGTGAAGGACTATTATTCGGGCAGTAAAAAGGTAAAGACGGTCAACGCTCACGAGTATTCGTGGGGTTTCGGTACGGGGTACTATATGTCGATAGGTATTACCGACTTTTCCGTATGTCTGCGCGATCCCGACGGATTTATCACCTACCGTTCCGAGGTAGATGTTTCCTTTGGAGAATCCGCAGGAATGGGAAGCCGCTCGCTTTCCGACGAGGTAGGTGTGATACATAAGGGCGGAGGATACGTCTGCGCGTATTTTTACTCCACCGCATTTGACGCCTTGGACGGATATGAGAGAAATATCCGCAAGGCGTACGAGATAGCGCTGATAAATGAAGCGGCTCGCGGCGGCGTTGACGAGATACTGATAATCGGTCCCCAGCCGACGAAGGAAAATATTGACGAGCTGGAGGCGTTTGTCAGCGAGCTTTCTTATGCCGCCCCAAATGCCGCGGTTGGGGTCTTGGTGTCGTCTGATGACGTAAAGCTGACCGAGGGCGGCGACTATACCGTCCCGAGACTTCGCGCGGTCTGTGATTTTATCGCTCTTGATTTGAGAAATATGCCTGCCGACGCGGCGACTAAAAAGAACGGGCAGGAGACGTCGGAGCTTTTCGCTTTTTTGAGCGATATGGAGTATTATATCAAGTCCTATTCTATGAGGCTTGTGTTTACTCCCGAAAATTCGTCGCTTTTGTCAAGCGCTGTTGAGTATGGAGCGAAAGGCGTTCAGATAATCGAATGATTTAGAATTTGTTAATTTGATATATTTCGTAAAATTTTTGCCGAAAAAAAGTGATTTTGATTTTTTGAGCGTATATTAATTTATAGAAGCTTAAAAAACTTTGAATTTTGACGCAACTTGCCGCTCATGTTTGCGGCAGGTTTCGTTTTTTGAAAGACGTTAGGAAAGGAGCGCGGATATGAAATACAACTCGGAAAAGAATATGTGTGATGTTTTTCTTGAAAGAGAAAGGGATACTCTGTCTCGCTATGCCTTCCTGACAGCAAACACAAAGGGAAGGGATCATCCGTACACTCCAAGTGCTATGAGGACCGAGTTCCAGAGAGACCGAGATAGGATAATCCATTCTCAATCCTTCCGCCGTCTTATGAACAAGACTCAGGTCTTTTTAGCTCCCGCGGGGGATCATTACAGAACAAGACTTACTCACACCCTTGAAGTGACACAGATCGCGAGAATTATCGCCAGAGCGCTGCGTCTCAACGAGGACCTTACCGAGGCGGCGGCACTTGGTCACGACTTGGGTCACACTCCCTTCGGTCACGCGGGAGAGAATGCGCTTCAGATGTGCTACGATCAGGGATTTACACATTACAAGCAAAGCCTTCGCGTAGTTGAAAAGCTTGAAAATAACGGCGAGGGTCTTAATCTTACTTGGGAAGTGAGAAACGCTATCGTAAATCATACGGGTCAATGTATGGCATCGACTCTTGAGGGAGTTATCGTCAAGTTTGCCGACAGAATAGCATACATAAATCACGATATAGACGACGCTTGCCGCGCCGGAGTGCTTAAAGAAAGCGATCTTCCGAAGGATATAATAAAAATTCTTGGAAAGGGACATAGCGAGCGCATCAATACTATGGTAAAGTCGATAGTCGAGTCAAGCTACGACCGTCCATACATTACTATGAGCAGTGAAGTTGGCAAGGCGACGAGTGAATTGCGTGATTTCCTTTTTAAAAACGTGTATCTCAATCCCGTGGCAAAGAGCGAGGAGGCAAAAGCTCAGGAGCTGCTTATAAAGCTTTTTGAATATTACGTAAAGCATCCTCAAAAAATGCCTGAGGTCTATCAAAGAAATATAGAGAACGAGGGTGTCGAGCGCTGCGTCTGCGACTTCGTTTCGGGAATGACCGACAGGTACGCCATAGATACCTATTCAGATCTTTTCGTTCCGAAGGTTTGGAGGGGAAGATCATGATGATTTCAAGAGAGGTCATTGAGGAGATCCGTTCGAGAAACGATATAGTTGAGCTTATCGGGTCTTACGTCAATCTCAAACGTGCAGGGGCGAATTTTAACGGTCTTTGTCCGTACCACAGCGAAAGATCTCCGTCCTTTACCGTTTTTCCCGCAACGCAATCCTTTTATTGCTTCGGTTGCGGTGCGGGCGGCGATGCCATTACCTTCGTCATGAAATCGGAAAATCTTGATTATCCGTCCGCGGTGGAATTTCTCGCGAGGAGAGCGGGAATAACAATTACGGTGGATGACAGAGAGAAGGACGGCATTGGCAAAAAACGCATTTTGGAGATGAATCTTGCGGCGGCAAAATATTTCAGAGCTTGTCTGTTCGATCAGAAGCTGGGCAAGACGGGAATGGATTATCTTGCCGGCAAAAGAGGACTTTCGCCTGCGGTCATAAAGCATTTCGGTCTCGGCTTTGCTCCCGAGAGCTTCGGCGCTTTGACCGACTATATGCACAAGCAGGGATTTTCCGACGAGGAGCTTATTACCGGTTTCCTTTGCGGCAAGAGCCAAAAGACGGGAAGAGCGTACGACTATTTCCGTAACAGAGTTATTTTTCCCATTATAAATACATCGGGCGACGTTATCGCCTTCGGCGGCAGAGTTATGGATGACTCCAAGCCGAAATATCTTAACTCCTCTGATACCCCCGGATTTAAAAAGAGCCGCAATCTTTTCGCGCTTAATTTCGCGAAAAATCATTGTTCGGAGCGTCTTATTCTTTGCGAGGGATATATGGACGTCATCGCTCTCCACGCCGCGGGATTTGAGAATGCCGTGGCAACTCTCGGCACGGCGCTCACGCAGGAGCAAGCGAGACTTATGGCGAAGCACACCAAGCAGGTCATAATCTCCTACGATTCCGACGACGCTGGTCAGGCGGCTACGAGAAAGGCGGTAAGGATGCTTTCCGAGGTCGGTCTTGACGTGCGTATTCTCCGTATGGAGGGCGCAAAGGACCCCGACGAGTATATCAAAAAGTTCGGAGCCGACAATTTCAGACGGCTTCTCGACGCAAGCAGGACAGGCTTTGAATTTAAGCTTGAGACAACGTTGCAAAAATATAATATTTCCATAGCCTCCGATAAGATAAAAGCATCGGGAGAGCTATGCGAGTATATCTCCGAGGTCTGGTCCGAGGTCGAGAGAGACGTTTACGTCTCTGCCACCTCAAAGAGGCTGGGATTGCCTCTCGAGGGACTTAAAAACGACGTTGAAGGCTTGAGACGAAAAAAGATCAAGACCTACAACGCAAAAACGGCGCAGGAGGCGAGACTTGGCGCTATGGGCGTTGGAGACAAGATAAATACCGACGGTATAAAAAACATCAAGGCGAAGTCTGCCGAGGAAGCCGTTATCGGTCTTATGCTGCTTTACGACGAGTACCGCGACGGAGTTGCAGACGGCAAAATATCGCTGTCGGGTGAGGATTTCTTTTCGAATTTCCACAGACGCGTGTTTGAGCGTGTCGTAGAGATGCAAAAAGAGGATAGATACGATTTCTCGCTTCTCGGTGAGTATTTCACACCCGACGAGATGGGAAGGCTTCAAGGACTTGAGCAAAAGAGACGGGCGCTGACCGAAAACGGCAAGAGCGTTTTCCTCGGCTGCGTTGAGACCTTAAAAAAAGAAAAGGGTCTGTCTGTCAGCGATGAGAGCGACTCCATAGACGCTATACGCAGATTGCTTGAAAGCAAGCGCGGATCAAATAAGCAGTAATTATTGAAAGGATATTTAAATATGAAGGAAGAAGTTTTAAATGAAGCAGTGGTTTGCGACGCTGCCGAAGGAAACGAAGCTAAAAAGGTTGAGGACCTTATAGAAAAAAGTAAAAAGACCGGACTTTCCGAGGAGGATTTCGATCAGGCTCTCGAGGAAATGAACTACGATGTTGACGAGCTTGACAAGCTCTACGAGGCGCTTGAGGACAGCGGTGTTTCGCTCCCTGGGACTCTTTCCAACGCCGAGCTTGAGGAGATCGAAAAGGAAGTTTCCAAATTCGAGAGCAGCGCAAACATGGAAAAGATCCTTGAGCAGGAAGGACTTTCTATTGACGACCCCGTGCGTCAGTATCTTAAGGAGATAGGACGGATCCCGCTGCTTGATTCCGAAGGCGAAAAGGCACTCGCTGAAAGAATGCTTAACGGAGACGAGGACGCAAAGACCTGTCTTGTTGAGTCTAACCTGCGTCTGGTTGTAAGTATCGCGAAAAAGTATCTCGGACGCGGAATGTATTTCCTTGACCTTATTCAGGAAGGAAACTTAGGTCTTATGAAGGCTGTTGAAAAGTTTGACTACACCAAGGGATATAAGTTCTCCACATACGCTACCTGGTGGATCCGTCAGGCTATTACAAGAGCTATTGCCGATCAGGCAAGAACTATCCGTATCCCCGTTCACATGGTTGAAACTATTCATAAGGTAACAAAGTACTCCCGTCAGATGCTTCAGGAGCTGGGACGCGAGCCTACCGCCGAGGAGATCGGTGATAAGATCGGTATGAGCGCGGACAAGGTAAGAGAGATACTTAAAATATCTCAAGATCCCGTTTCCCTTGAAACTCCTATCGGCGAGGAGGAGGACAGCCACCTCGGAGACTTCATTCCCGACGACGATACTCCCGCTCCCGCAGATGCGGCGGCATCTACCATTCTCCGCGAGGTCATTGAAAGAGAGCTTCATACTCTGACTCCCAGAGAAGAACACGTCATCAAGCTCCGTTTCGGTCTTTACGATGGCAGAACCAGAACTCTTGAGGAGGTCGGTAAGGAATTTGACATTACAAGAGAACGTATTCGTCAGATCGAGGCAAAGGCGCTCCGCAAGCTTCGTCATCCCAGCCGCGCAAGACATCTCAGAGGATTTCTTGATTGATAATTTGTAAATAATTATCTTTTGTAAGTTAAAAAAATAGAAGCGTTAAATGTGCAAAACACACAACTAAATCAACTTGATGCACAAAAACCAAGCTTTTCATTTGTGTATCTTGCATAACGGCTTTTTTAAGTCTGAAAAAGGCGCTTGATTTACTGTCGCTAAAGTATGATTTATTAATAAATATTTACTTGACAAAATCAGTAATTTGTAGTAAAATATGAGTTAGCATTTGTTCCGCTTTTTCCGGCGGAGCAACAAACATCCTCGCTTGCAGAGGAAACGGAAACTTTGTGTCGCGTAGGCGGCGGAAATGGAGATTTAACATGAAAAAAAGATTGTTTTGCCTGCTTTTGGGCTTGATCCTTGTATTGCCTATGATTTTTTCGGCTTGCTCGGATGGAGACGATACTGAGGCGGACGTAAGTGAGGATCTTGGCGCGCAGACCATAACCATGCGTATGGTTACCGAAAAGAAGGTCTTTAACACAGATGAGGAGCTTGCTGAGTTTTTGAAGAACGAGTGCGGCGGCGACGAGGAGGACCCCAAATATATTGAGGCAAAGGACGTTAAGGCTGCATACGACAGAGTGGAGTATGAGTTTTCTAAAATAACTAAGTCCAAGTACAAGATAAACGTTGATTTCATTTTCTATACACAGGACGAGTACTTCGATCAGATCGAAAAGACGATGGACGAGTTCGCTCTTGAAACTATTAAGTCTGAAAAGGCAGAAAGAGCGCTCATGAAGTACATAAGCGACTATCAGGCCGCATTCCCCGAGTCCGATTATCCTCTTAAGAGACTGGGTATGGAATTCTTGAAGTATTATCCCGAGTGCGAGCCTTATATCGATCTCGACACCATCTTTGAGGAAGACGACGAAAAGAATAACAACGTTGTTGACGAGCAGTACAAGGAAAACGATTTGGGTATCAAGGAGCTTGTATATCCCGAACCGCTTCCTGGACAGATCGATATTATCTACGTTTCCGGACTTGATATGTATAACACGTACATTGAAAAGGAATGGATAATTCCTCTTGACGAACACCTCACCACAACGGGTAAAAAGCTTAACGACTATATTCCCGCGGCGCTTCTTAACGGTGTAAAGAGCAACGGCTCTACGTACGCGATCCCCAATAACGTTCAAATGGGCGAGTATACGTACATGATGGTCGATAAGGAGCTGTTTGATAAGTATTACTACGATTATAAGGACGTTGAAAACGTGCTTGATCTCGGAGACTTCCTTGAAGACGTTGTGGAGTTCGAGGATGGTGTGCTTCCTATTGATGCCACTTTCAAGGATTGCATTGACCAGTTCGTATGGTATTGGAACATCGAATGGGAGAAGGTCAAGGATGATGAAGGCAAGGAATGGTTTGATTACACCATCAATAAAGACAATAATTTTTCTATCATAGGCGCTCTTTACGGAGATCCCAAGAATGCAGGCCGCGGACAGATAGAGCTTGGATTTAACAACCTTTTTGCAAGTAAAGAATATAATGATATTTTCCTTCGTTTGAAGGAGTATGAGTTCAATAACTTCTACAAGACCGAGACAGACACTCGCCAGGATGCGGCTGTATCCTTTGTAAACGGCGATTATTCTGTTAAGAAGACTGCTGACACCAACGGCGGTGTATATACCGACGAGAACGGCAAGAAGTATTACGCGTACGTTGTAAAGTATCCCGAGGCAGACGAGAAAGCTATCTACGGTAATATGTACGCAGTATCCGCAAACTCTCAGCACATCAAGGCTTGTATGGAGGTAATCACTCTTATCAACACAAATGCGGAAGCACGCAACATTCTTCAATACGGTGTTGAGGGAACCGACTACTACATCGATGAGGATACCGGCATTCTTAAGAGAATGAAGACCTTGTACCGTATGGACATCGAAAAGACAGGTAACTGCTTCATCGCACACCCTGAGGAGGGACTCCCTGCGGACTACTGGGAGAACGCAAAGAACCAGAATAACGACGCTCTGATAAATCCTCTCCTTGGATTTGACTTTGATCAGGTGCTGAACGGTGTTAATTCCACAGAGTACAAGAAGCTTGACAATGATCTGCTTGATTATGCAGGTCTTGATGCCGATCCTGTTCTTGCAAAGTATCCTTACGGAACGAGTATGACCGCTCAGGTACAGGCAAAGATCGACGCTTGCGAGAACTACGAGGAGCTTGTTGCTCTCGTTGCTAATATCAGCGCAGACCTCCAGAAGAACGACGGCAAGCCCTTCATGACCATCATGGGAGAGACTAAACCCGTAACCGAAAACTTCGTTTTGAATATTGCAAAGCTTACCGATAAGAATTACGATGTTTCCAAGGAAGAGACGTCTAACCAAACCGAGCGTCCCGGAGAGTCTCCTTATAAGATCTATTATGAGTGGATGACCGCTAACGGATACCTTCCTTCGTAAGCTAAATAATTAAATTGATTAAATTAATCGCCTCTGCCGAATTGGTTCGGCGGAGGCGATCTGATTAAGGATAAAAAAGTGAAATATACACATTTGTTTTGGGATTTTAACGGCACCATATTTGCCGATATGGAAATAGGTATGGATAGCACGAATAAAATGCTCAGAGAAAGAGGCTTGAAGGAGATAGAGAGCCTTGAAGGATACAGAGAGCTGTTTGATTTCCCCATAAAAGAGTATTACCGCGGTCTTGGATTTGATTTTGATAAAGAGCCTTATGAGGTGTTAGCTCCCATTTGGGTGGATATATATAATGAAAAGAGCAAGAACGCGACAACGGTTCACGGTGTCCGCGACGCGTTGGAGAGAGTAAAAGCGCTTGGAATGTCTCAGGTAGTGTTTTCGGCTACCGAAAAAAATATGCTTTTGAGACAGCTTGGCGAGCTTGACATCTTGGGATATTTTGACGAAATAATAGGTCTTGACAATATCCACGCGGAAAGCAAGCTGCATCTTGCTAAAAAATGGCGGGAGCAGCATCCCGATGCAAGGATCCTCTACGTCGGCGACACACTCCATGATGCGGAAAACGCAAAAATCCTTGATGCTGACTGTCTGCTCTTTACGGGCGGACACCAGTCGAGACGTCGTCTTGAAGTCTGCGGCTATCCTATGATAGACAGTATAGAGAGCATTTTCGACTTCATTTAAAAGCAAGCAGACGGCGCCGAGATGCTCTTGGCGGTATTTAAATATAATTTTTGGCGGCGCGTCTTTTTTTGACGCGCTGCCGTTCTTGTTTGTTAAAATGTAATTTCGCGCTTTGTTTATCGGAGCGAGGCTCGGACTTATTCCTTTTCCTCATACTCGGAAAGGTCTATTTTGGCGAGCTTTGACGCGTCAAGTCTGCCCTTTGTTCTTTCAAAATACTGAATGTTGTTGCGGAGCATAAAGACGAACTGATTGTTCGGCGTTCTGCCCTCTGCCTCGGAAACGTAGATAAGTTTCCGCATAAGGTCCTCGGAAAGTCTGACCTTTACTTCATACTGATTTTTCATAAAAACTCTCCAATCATTTATTTGTGTTATTCATTCTTTTTGCAGACGCGCGGAACGCGGAAGCGTTTTGCTTTTTCAAAAGCTCCGCCGCCTTTTCCGTTACGTCAAAATATATGATGTGTCTCTCATTTTCCTCCTCAAAAATGCCGTAATAGACAAGCGGAGCGGAAAGAGAGGAGAGACAGATGTAATTTTTCTGCATCGAGAGCTTTGAGATCTCCTCAAATGCCCGATCGTCGTATTCACCGATCTCCGAAAAGGCGCTGATCGATCTGCAAAGAAGTCTTTTGCTGACGCTCTTTCCATATATTACGGTAACGGTCAACTCACCGCCGCCGATAACGATCTCGTACTCAACGCAAACGAACCGCCAGGTGATAAAGACGGTCAGCGCCACGGCTGCGGCAATGACAATGAAGAAGATCAGCTTCAACTCATTGGGAGTAAAGGCGAGATTGAGGGCAGATAAAAGTAATGCCAAGGCTATGTATCCTGCTATCATTCCAAGCTTTTTTGCGAGAGCCTTTCCTTCGTTTTTCTGTTTTATTATATATTCGCATGAATTTTCCGACATTTATTCACCTCCGAATCAGACGTATATGTAAAGTATAACATAAGCAATACTTTTTTTCAACGAGTTTTTTGAAAAATATGGAGAAAACCTAAAAATAATATTATATCCTATTGAATTTTTTATAAATCTGTTGTATAATAAAATAAATAATCCAGATAATGAAAGTGAGACTTAAAATGAAAGCAGTAATTACGGTTACGGGTAAGGATAGCGTAGGTATCATCGCAAATGTCGCTCAAGAATGTGCGAAATACGGCGCTAATATAGTTGATATTTCTCAGAGCGTGCTTTCCGAATATTTTGCGATGATCATGCTCGCCGATATAGATAAGCTGTCGGTTCCTTTTTCGGATTTTGTTGATCTGATGAGTGAGGTCGGCAAGGTTAAGGGACTTTCGGTGCAGGTCATGCACGAGGACATTTTCAACACTATGCACCACATCTGATCGGAGACTCAAATGGTTAATACGAAAGACATTCTTGAAACTATAAATATGATACGCGAGGAAAATCTCGATATCCGTACTATCACTATGGGAATATCGCTTTACGATTGCGTAAGCGAGGACGAAGATAGACTTTGCGAGAAGATCTACGACAAGATCACGAGATCGGCTGAAAAGCTGGTGGTCACGGGTCAGGATATTGAAAAGAAATACGGTATCCCGATCGTAAATAAGCGAGTTTCGGTAACTCCCGTCTCTCTCGTGGGCGGAGCTTGCTCTCCTGAGGGATATTTTAAGATAGCTAAAACTCTCGACAGAGCGGCAAAGACCCTTGGAGTCAACTTTATCGGCGGATTTTCCGCTTTGGTTCAGAAGGGAATGACCAAGGGAGCGGAGAATATGATCTCGATCATTCCCGAAGCCCTTGCCGAGACCGATTTTGTTTGCTCGTCTGTAAACGTAGCTTCGACCAAGGCAGGCATCAATATGGACGCTATCAAGCTTATGGGCGGCACTATCAAGAGAGCGGCGTTTCTCACAAAGGACAGAGACTCTATCGGTTGCGCGAAGCTGGTGGTGTTTGCTAACGTTCCCGAGGACAACCCCTTTATGGCGGGCGCGTTCCACGGTGTTGGCGAGCCTGAAAACGTTATAAACGTAGGCGTTTCGGGTCCCGGTGTTGTCAGCTCGGCAATTCAGAGAGCAGGCGATTGTGACCTCAGCGAGCTTGCCGACGTTATAAAGAAGACCGCGTTCAAGATCACCCGCGTGGGTCAGCTTGTAGCAAGCGAGGCGGCAAAGGCGCTTGATACCCCCTTCGGTATCGTTGACCTTTCTTTGGCTCCTACTCCCGCGGTCGGTGACTCGGTCGCCCACATTCTTGAAAATATGGGACTTGAGTCCTGCGGAGCGCACGGAACCACGGCAACTCTGGCTATGCTTAACGACGCAGTGAAAAAGGGCGGCGTTATGGCGTCGAGCCACGTGGGCGGACTTTCGGGCGCGTTCATTCCCGTGTCAGAGGACGCAGGTATGATCGATGCCGTCGAAAGAGGCGCTCTCACCCTTGAAAAGCTTGAAGCTATGACGGCGGTTTGCTCGGTCGGTCTTGATATGATAGCAATTCCCGGCGACGTCGATGAATCGGTTATCTGCGGCATTATTGCCGACGAGATCGCTATCGGCGTGGTCAATACTAAAACTACGGCGGTGAGAGTCATTCCTGCTTACGGCAAGGGAGTTGGCGACTCTATCGATTACGGCGGACTTCTCGGCAGAGCGCCTATTATGGAGATCAACAGATACTCCCCCGCAAAATTCATAAACCGCGGCGGACGTATCCCCGCGCCTATCCACAGTCTTAAAAACTAACGGACATCTTGCATAAGCATCTGAAATAAAAAGTACAATATATAGGAGGTACACACAATGAGTGACTGGAATGTAAAGGAGCTTTACTCCGACGTATCCGATAAGGTTTCTTCTGTAATCTTCGCAAAGAAGATCGCGCAGGATGCGGCAGAGGCGGCATTAGAAGAAGAAAAGAAAAACAGAACGCTTGTTATCGTTCTCGTTAGCGTAGGCGTAGCTCTCGTAGCGGCTATCGCCGCGGCGGCTGTTATTCTCTCGACCAAGAACAAGGACGGAGAAAGACGCGGAAAGGTTCTTGTAATGAAGATCAAGAACAAGCTTCCCGGCAAGAAAAAGAAGGAAAACTGCTGTGAGGAGCTTGCGGAGGACGCTTGCGACTTCGAAGAGCTTGAGGAAACCGAAGAATAATTGAATGATCACGTCACGGCTGCGAAAATTCCCACAAGGAAGGCTCACAGCCGTATTTTTTCTCAATTAATTGATAATATGTCGTAAAAAATATTGACTAATTTTATCTTTTAGGGTATAATTGAGGTGGAAATAGTTATTTTGAGGTCGGATAATGCATAAATATAAAATTCCAAAGGCAAACGCAGACCTTCGCAGATACGCTCTGTGGAAAAATCTGAAATATCTTCTCGGTTATATTGCGTATATTGCTCTGATGGCATCTGCCTTTCTGTTCTTTCTGAACGGCAGACACGAGAACCTTGAGCCGCTTCGATGGTGGGTCTATCCCGTCTTTTGTGTAGCGGTGCTTATCAGCGGCTGGTTTATCTTTTGTATGAACCGATTTGTCGGTGACAGAAGCTTTACGGGCAGGATCGTTTCAATGACCTTCAAGCGCGATTTTGACCGAGGACTTAACAGACAGGCAGGCTTGTCCGTTGACGATCATACATACGTGAAGATTACCGTTACTGATGCAAAAGGGCGTCGCCGCCGAACAAAAGTAATGCTTTTTGACGACGGCTACGACGGATATTTCCGCGAGGGACGAACGCTTATCAAATACAGAGGACTGAATTATCCGCTCTGTCTCCAATCCGAGGAGGAGGGAGTGCATCTTTGCTCGGTCTGCGGAGTAAGAACCTACTATAAAGAGGGCAAAATGATCCACGGTGAGGCGCAGCCAAAATGGGACGGCAACAAGTTGATCTGCCGCGCCTGCGGATATACTCTTATAGGTAAATAAAACAAAAGAGACGTTCACATCGCGGACGTCTCTTTTGCTTTTTTCACAGCGTTTGAGCGTCTCGTTTGCTTTTTGAAATTTTACAATTTTTCACGGAGATACCTTGACAGGTGAGGTATCTTGTGGTATAATGTAGACAGAAAGGGAGGTGGACATATTGTCGATAACGTCAGATCTCATAAGAGGGCATACCGACACGATCATTTTGTCGGCTCTTATGAAGGGCGATAATTACGGTTATAAGATTAATCGAATGATATACGAAATGACCTCCGGGCGCTATGAATTAAAGGAAGCTACTTTGTATACGTCATTCAAGCGGCTTGAAGAGGCGGGTTGCATCTGCTCATATTGGGGCGACGAGGCAACCGGGGCAAGACGGCGGTATTATTCCATCACAAACCACGGAAAAGAGATATATAAAAGCTCCGTGGTGGAATGGAGCGAGACCAAGGCTATCGTAGATAAGCTTATAAGCGAATAAGGAAGGTTTGGAAAAATGAAAGAAAAACTTAGAGATTATATTGATATGATATTTGCGGACGCTCCCGATTGCCGCCGCACCAAAGAGTTGAAGGAAGAAATGTACGCGAACGTCTGTGATAAGTACGACGATCTTATCAAGGAAGGCAAAAGCGAGGCGGTGGCTTATAATATCAGCGTCGCGAGCATAGGAGACATCAGCGACCTGCTTGACTCTATCAGGGCTGATGAGGGCGAGTTTTCGTACGGCGAAAACGGTGACGGCGAGAGTCTTGGACGCACCTACACCTTCGAGGAGCGCGAGCAGATACAAAAATACCGCGCACGCTCGGGCATTATGTCCTCGGTGGCGGTCGCACTCTATATTATGTGCTGGATCCCTCTCGTGCTTATGACGACGATCTCCGAAGCCTGCGGAGGCAACGTGGACGTTTGGAGCATCGTCGGACTTGTTACAATGATGCTTATGATAGCCGTGGCAACGGGACTTATGATATTCAAGTCATCTATTAAGCCCTTGTGCTTAAAGGGGGAACGCGGCAATAACGTTAATGACGACGATGAGCCTGAGTCGAAGATAAAAAAACGTAAAAACCCTGTTTTGAAGGCGATAAGCAGCAGTCTGTGGGGCGTTACTCTCATTGTGTTCCTTGCTATCGGATTTCACGCGGGGCTCTGGCATCCCGGTTGGATGGTGTTCCTTATTGCCGCGGCGATCGATAACATAATCGAAGCGATATTTCATATCGCGGGCAAAAAGTATCTCTGAACTCGGGCGAATAGCGAAAGAAAGGACGGTTTTTTATGGATAAAAGCGTAAAGGTCGGAGGGATAATAAAGCTTATTGTCTGGTCCGTGGTTTTAGTAACGCTTGTGAGCTTGTTTGGCGTGATGCTCACGGGCAATTCCTTTGATTTTATTAAGATTGGAAATATTTCTTTTCTTGGCGGCTATATTTACGACGATTCCGAGACCTATAACGTAGGTGACGCGGAATACAGTGATGCGGTACACAGTCTGGATATTTCCTGGATCGCGGGCAGCGTGGATATAGTAGTCAGCGACGGCGACACCATAAAGCTTATTGAGAGCGGAGCGAGCGAGAATGACGAGGACTTGATGCGAAGCAAGGTTGAGAACGGGTGCTTGATCGTAAAATTTGCCGATTCGGGTGTTAAATTGTTTGGAAAGCAGCAGCCTAAGGCATTGACCGTGAGCATTCCTGCTTCAATGTGCGGAAGTGTGCAGACCCTTTCCGTGGATTCCGCATCCTCCTGTTTGACGGTTGACGGAGCGTACGGAGACGGCAACGAGAGTGTATTCAGCTTTGATAGGATCGACGTGGACACCGCCTCGGGCGGAGTGAACGTCAAATGCAAAAGTGCCTTAGAGGTCGACGTTGATACCACCAGCGGAGAGGTTGCTCTAAACGGCGATTTCGGTACGGTTGAGGTTGACGCCGTAAGCGCCGACGTGAAAATTGAAGGCTCGGCAAACAAGCTGAATCTGGAAGCCGTGAGCGGAAGCGTCTACGTTGACGGAGAAGTAGTCTCCTCTAATATCGGCACCGTGTCGGGCGCGGTCGTGATCAAGACCTATACGTCTTTGCCGTCGTCTCTTGAAATAGAGACGGTAAGCGGTAGCGTCGAGCTGTCTCTGCCCGATATTGAGAGCGGATTTGAAGCGAGGATCGATGCCGTGAGCGGTGATATGTACTTCAACGGCAATAAGACCGGGTACTACAAGCACGGTAGCGGTGTTGCGAGCTACAATTTTGAAAGCGTCAGCGGAAACGTTACGATAAACCTGCGAAAACAATAAAATAGCACCGCCACTTGCGTGTTACCCTTAAAGAGTATCACGCAGGCGGCGGTCTTTTTTGCGGATCAATGAGGGAAAGACAATAATTTCCTCAAAGCTCTTGAAATTTTATCCGCGTTGTATTATAATCTTGTTATATAAGAAATTTGAAAGGCTTTTTGATAAATGGAGAGAACTGTACGTATCTTTGACGCTTTTCCCTCGGAAAAGGTGTTTGAGGCAAAAATTATGTCCTGCGAGCCGATAGATGACGGAAAATATTCGGTCGTACTTGATAAGACCCTCTTTTTTCCCGAGGAGGGAGGACAGTCCTCTGACACGGGCAGACTTGGGGAGGCAAGTATCGGTCACGTTTACGAAAAAGAGGGAATTATATATCATATATCGGACAAGCCGCTTAAAACAGGAGAGCTTGTCGGCGGCGAGATCGATTTTCACGAGCGTTTTCGCAAAATGCAGAACCACACCGCGGAGCATATCGTCTCGGGGCTTATATTCAAAAATTTCGGCTTTCACAACGTCGGATTTCACCTGAGCGCCGATGAAATGACCGCCGATTTCGACGGCGAGCTTAATAGCGATCAACTTCTGCTCATAGAAAACCTCGCCAATCAGGCGATATTTGAGTGCCACGCGGTCAGAGGCTATTATCCCGCGCCCGAAGATCTTGCGAAGATCGAATACAGAAGCAAGCTTGACCTTAGTGAAAACGTCCGCATTGTTGAAATTGAGGGAGTGGATACGTGCGCTTGCTGTGCGCCCCACGTAAGTAATACGGGCGAGATCGGACTTGTCAAAATACTTCGCGCCGAAAAGTACAAGGGCGGTGTGCGTCTCTATATGAAGGCGGGATTTGACGCTCTCGAATCCTATCGCGCGGGATACGAGCAGGTAAGACGGATCTCCGTGGCAATATCGGCAAAGCACGACGAGGTTGCCGACGGGGTTGACCGTCTGCTTATGGAGGTCAGTGGGTTGAAGGGCAGAATTTCTGAAATGAAGCGCGAGCTTTTGGCATATAAGCTTGAAAAAATAGAGTATACCGACGGAAATCTCGTTCTTTTCGAGGACGACGGCGATATGCTCTCGCTTCGCAATCTTGTAAACGAGGCGAAAAAGCGTTGCGGCGGAGTGTGTGCCTGCTTTTCGGGTAACGACGAGCAGGGCTACAAATATATCATTTCAAGCACCACCGTTGATCTTCGCACTAAATCCAAGGATATAAACGCCGCAATCTGCGGCCGTGGCGGCGGCTCGCCCGAAATGATACAAGGCAGTTGTACCGCAAAGTGCGCGGAGATCGAGGAATATTTCGGCAAAAATTTGCAATAAGTTTTCAGGAGATTTTGCTTATGTTGAAAACACCTTTTGGAATGATTAAAATTTGTGTAGACGGAGTTTATACGGATTATGAGGCTGTGGCGATTGATTTTACACGCCCACCGTGTGACAAAAAACCGATAGCCGCATGCTACCGCATAGAAATATATGCAAAAAATTGCGGCTCGATTGCGTGCATATTGGAGCCTGTCGATGCTGATATTATCAACACGGGAGATTCGGGCGAAGACTATTTGAACGCTGAATTTATAAAGGATAAGAGCATTTTGACTATCGGCATAGAAGACGACAATTCCGCCTTTGAGTCGGTTCGCTTGCCGTTGGGGTTACAGTATAATTTAAATTTCCCGATTGACAAGGTCGTTTTCGGAATTGCCTGGGCAACCGATTATGAAAGTGATGGCGACGTTCGCACTTGGTTTGCCGCTGATCCAACGATTAAAGTATAAAATCCTTTTATTTGGGGAAGTTTTTGCCGGAGGGGAGTGCAGAGGGGAACCTGCTTTTTTCAAAAAGCGGGTTCCCCTCTGCATCTATTAATAATTGTTTCTGTATTTCTTTCTCAAACCGAAGAAGATCGCTCCTGCGGCGAGAGAGCCGACGATCGCCACACAAATAATAATTATCACGGGGCTGACGTCAATGTCGGATTTCAATTCCTCCCAAAGCTCGTTGATAAGAACCAGCTTTTCAGAGGTCAGATTCTCGTAGTAGGTGGCTTCTACCTTGTCAAGAGCGTACATCTTGTCAAAGGCGTCCTCCTTGATCGAGTTCATGCTCTCGCGATAGCCCTCGTCGTCAACGACTTTTTGGTTGGGCGACGCGTAATAGGTGTATTCAGCGTTCGCAACGGCGGGGGAATAAAAATCTACGCCTTGGCTTTCCATATAGTCGAAAAATTCCTCGTTGAAGTCCTCGTCGACCATAAGCATGAAGTCGATGTATCTCTCGGCAACGAGCTTGTTTTCGCTGGTCTTGGGGATACACATAGCGTCAACGTAGAGGTTTGTGCCTTCCTCGGGATAGAAGAAGTCGAGATCCTCGTTGTTCTCGTACATCGTAAGGAAATCGCCTGCGTAGTATGCCGCGATAGCCGCGCTGCCGCCCTCCATCTTGTTGAAGATCTCGTCCATGACGTAGCCCTGAACGATACCCTTTTGCGCTTTCAGCTCGTTAAGAGCGCGTCTCCACTCGGTCTCGTCGTCGGTGTTGACGTCGATGCCAAGCTTGTACTGCGCCGTGCCGAACGCGTCGCGGGAGTTGTTGAATTGGAGAATGTTGCCTGCGTACTTTTCGTTCCACATAATCTCCCACGAGCCGATGTCCTCCTCATCTACCATCGTCGTGTTGTAGATGATGCCGATCATACCGTAGAAGTAGGGAACAGAGTAGACGTTACCCTCGTCGTAGTAGTCGTATTCCGCGTCAGATCCAAAAAAGTCCCCTGAAAGATTTTTCTTTGCGTGAGGGATATTGTCGTAGTTCAGAGGTGCGAGCAGACTTTCACCGTCCTCGCCCGTGATAAGTCTCTCTATCATATAGTCGGAGGGGACGATAATGTCGTAGTTGACCGCACCGCCCGAAAGCTTTGCGTACATATCCTCGTTGGAGGAGTAGGTTGAATAGACGACCTCGACCTTCTCGCCGTACTTGTACTCGTACCAAAGCTCAAAGGCGCGGTTGGAATCAAGAGTGTCCTCGCTGCCGTCGGAGATATACTCGCCCCAGTTGTAAACGTAGAGAGTGGTGACCGAGCCGCCCGTGGCGTTGTCACACGAGGTGAGCGCGAGGATCGGGAGAGCTAAAAGCAGGATCGCTATGATCAGTGAAAAAGATCTTTTTAGCGTCATCATTTCGTTACCCCCTTGCCTTTATTCTTGAACTTTACCGAGCCGGTAAAGTTGACGACAAGCAGAATTACGAGTATGATCGCGACTATCATAGCGCAGAGCGCGTACATACTGAACTTGACGTTGTGAACGGTCTGATTGTAAACGTAAAGGGGGAGCGTCTGGAAATTGGGAGAGCTTACGAAATGGCTGATGACGAAGTCGTCAAGAGAGAGGGTGAAGCTCATCATAAGTCCCGAAATGATACCGGGTACGATCTCGGGAAGCTCGACCTTGAAGAAGGCGCGCGAGGGCGTGCAACCGAGGTCCTGCGCCGCTTCGGAGAGAGATTTATCGAGCTGATTAAATCTCGGCGTGATCGAAAGCAGAGCGTAGGGCAGGTTAAAGGTTGTGTGAGCTATAAGCATCGTTCCAAATCCAAACATCTGGTTGAACTTGAAGAAATTTGCCGCGGCAACGAAAAGGAGCATCATAGAGACGCCCGTGACGATGTCGGGGTTCATCATAGGAATGTTGGTGACCGAGGTGATAGCGCCCTTGATGTACCTGTTCTTCATGTGATGAAGACCGAGGGCGGCAAAGGTTGCGATCACCGTCGCTATGACCGACGAGCAGACCGCCAGAACAAGAGAATTTTTGAGTGCGTTCAGCGCCGCCTCGTCGCGGAAAAGCTCGCCGTACCATTTGAGGGAAATGCCCGTGAACTCACTGAGTGAGCCGCCGTCGTTAAAGGAAAAGACGATCAGCACCACGATAGGAGCGTAAAGCAGGGCAAAAATGACGAGCATATAAAATTTAGACAAAAATTTCATCATATAATGACACCTCCTTCATCGTCGGAGAAGCGGTTCATTATCCAGACCGAGATGAGAATGAGTATCATCATTACAAGGGAAATTACCGCACCTACGTTATAGGTGCTGGGGTTCTGGAAAAGTCGCTCGATGGTGTCGCCGATAAGGTCGATCTTACCCGCGCCAAGCTTCTGGGAGATATAGAAGGTGCTGATCGAGGGAACGAACACCATAGTGATGCCCGAGACCACACCCGAGACGGTAAGTGGAAGAACCACCTTGGTCATCGTCTGAAAGCTGTTGCAGCCCAGATCGTGCGCCGCTTCAAGATAGCGGTTGTCGAGCTTGGTCATAGAGGTAAAGATAGGCAGTACCATATAGGGCAAAAAGTCGTAGACCATACCCAAAATTACGCCTGCATCCGAGCCGACGATGGGGAGCTTTGAAAGTCCGATGCTTTCAAGAAACGAGTTGAGAAGTCCGCCGTTGTCGAGCAGAGCCATAAGGGCGTAGGTACGGATCAGCAGATTGCACCACATAGGGAGCATGATCAGAACCATAAGTATTTTCTGGGTCTTTGGCTTGCTTCTCGCCATAAAATAGGCGAGAGGATAGCCTAAGGCAAGGCAGACCACCGTGGCTATCAGCGCAAAGGCGATAGACAGCACGAAAACGTTGCCGTACTGCGAAAGAGTTGAAATATTTGAAAGCGAGAATTTTCCGTCCTCCGTAAAGGCGAAGTAGAGAACGAAAAGCATAGGCGCCACGATGAAAAGTATCATCCAGACTATGTGGGGCGCCGCCGCCATTCTCTGAAAGACAGATCCTCTTTTCATTATTCACCGTCCTCCTCTTGGGGTTCGGTGGGATCGGAGAGCTGGTCAAGCTCGTCCGAGAAGGAGGAATAGTCTCCGAACATACCCGAAAACTCGGATTTGTTCATTATATGTATTGCCTCTGGCTCGATGAAAAGACCGATATGCTCGCCCTCGGCGACGAAATCGGTAGTCTGTATCATCCACTTAAATCCGCCGATGTCGACGATTATCTCCCAGTGAACGCCCTTAAAGGTTACCGACGTGACCGTTCCTTGGAGCATACCCTTGTCGGGGGTGACGACGTCAACGTCCTCGGGGCGAACCACGACGTCGACCTTCTGATTTTTCTCAAATCCCTTGTCAACACACTCGAAAGTATGACCCGAGAAGCGAACCTTATAGTCGTCGAGCATAATGCCGTCGACGATGTTGGATTCTCCGATAAAGTCGGCGACGAAAGCGTTTTCGGGCTCGTTGTAGATGTCGGTGGGAGAGCCGATCTGCTGTATCTGTCCGTTAGCCATGACTACCACGGTGTCGGACATAGAGAGAGCCTCCTCCTGATCGTGTGTGACGTATATAAAGGTGATACCCGTTGCCTTCTGTATCTTTTTCAGCTCGTTCTGCATGTCCTTGCGGAGTTTCAGGTCAAGGGCGCCGAGAGGCTCGTCAAGGAGCAGGACCTCGGGCTCGTTTACGAGCGCGCGGGCAATAGCGACTCTCTGCTGCTGACCGCCCGACAGAGTACTGACCTTGCGGCGTTCAAATCCTTTGAGGTTGACCAGCGAGAGCATTTCTTTCACCTTTTCGCGAATAGTCGCCTCGGGGGTCTTTTTCAGACGCAGACCGAACGCGACGTTTTCAAAAACGTTAAGGTGGGGAAAGAGCGCATAGCGCTGAAAGACCGTGTTGACAGGTCTTTTGTGAGGGGGAACGTCCTTGACGCTTTTGCCGTCAAACTGCACGTCTCCCGTGTCGGGGGTCTCAAATCCTCCGATAATTCGCAGAGTAGTGGTCTTGCCGCATCCCGAGGGACCCAAGAGAGTTACGAACTCCTTGTCGTGGATCTGCAAATTGATGTGGTCGAGTACCGTTTCTCCGTCAAATGCTTTTGACACATCAGTCAGGTCGATGATTACTTCCTTTTCCATTACACATAAAAACTCCTTTTAAAATCTGAGATTAGCGTTCCCCTCGGTAATGCGTCGGGTATCGCCGAAATTTTTGATGCGTTTTCCGACAATGTGTGGCACACAGGTTCTTTCCTTGCCGTTTCCGTCTTAGAACGACAGATACCGTCCCGAAATAGCATTTTGTCAACAGGACAGTATATAACAGCATACATTGTATCATAAAATTTCCACAATTGCAATAGTTTTTAAAAAAAATCCCGAAAAATCGGGATTTTTTGAGAATTTATTTAAGTTTTTCAGCTTTGGTAGTGAAAATCGGCGATTATTTTGCAAAAATCTCCCAATTTCTTTGAAATTCTCCCGTATTCTCGCAAATCGCAAGCGCTTGGTCGTCAAGAATACCACTAATAACCGCGGGAAAACTCGGATATTTTTTCGCAGAGCAGGTCGGTCTCGTGTGAAGTGTTGAAAATGCCGAAGCCGATCCGCACAGCGCCCCCCTCGGGAGTTCCCATCGCCTTGTGGGCAAGGGGAGAGCAGTGGTACCCCGTGCGCAGGCAAAAGCCGTCCTCGGCAAGAGCGGTGCCGACGTCGTCGGCGGGGATGCCGTCAATATTGAAGAGCAGAACGCTGCCCGGTGTGTCGTCGTATACCGTTATTCCGCGGATGCTTGAAAGACGGTCAAAGGTCCTCTGCCAAAGCGCTTTTTCGTGTTCCGCGATTGCTTCGACGCCAAAGTTCTTAATAAATTCAAGCCCTGAGCATAGCCCCGCGATGGCTGGGGTGCAGAGCGTTCCGCCCTCGTATCTTTCGGGGGAGAGACGACCCATGGAGAGTTCAAGCGAGTTGACTCCGTTGCCGCCCTCGGCAAGTGTGGAGAGCATCGGCAGACCGTCCCGCATTATCATAATCCCCAAGCCTTGGGGCGAGTAGAGACCCTTGTGGGCGGGGAGACAGAGAATGTCGATGCAGTCCTCGGTCATATCTATGGGCAGGTGTCCCGCCGATTGCGCCGCGTCGACGCAGAAAATGATGCCGTGACGGCGGCAGAAGCGTCCGATCTCGCGGATGGGCAGGGTATAGGAGCAGACGTTGGACGAGTGGATGCAGACAAGCATTTTCGTTGACTGACGGAGCTTTTTAATTATGTTGTCAATGATCTGGGAGGCGGACAGCGTCTTGCCCCTTTCATAGGCTTTGAAGACGTCGTATCGGACTATATCGTCCTTGGCAAGACGCGCCGTGGGACGGAGAACGCTGTTATGCTCCATGTTGCTGATAAGCATATGTCCGCCACCGCTCATTAGTCCCTTTATTGCGAGATTTAGCGCGTAGGTGGTGTTGAGGGTAAAGACTACGTTTTCGGGCGACGCGCCGAAAAGCTCCGCAACTCCCTCACGCGCCTCAAAGACCTTTTCGGAGCTTTTCATGGCGAGGTAGTGAGAGCCTCGCCCGGGGTTGCCGCAGTAGTTTTTCATGCAATCGACCGTCGCCATAATTACACTCTCGGGCTTGGGATATGTAGTGGCAGCGTTGTCAAAATAAATGATGTCGGACATAACGTTCTCCTGATTGTATAATTGGTTTTATGTTCATTTTCTGTCATCAGCGACAGAAAACGAACCAAAAGAAACGCGAGGGATTGTTCATTTCTTGCCCGCGTCGGCAAGAAACGAACCAAAGAAACGCCGCACGGGTGATAGGGGTGAGTTCTAAAAATCCGCAAAAGGCGATTGTCTTATTAAACTCAAAGGCGGATTTTTTGAACAGCCCCTCCCCCGTGACCCCCAACCCCGATTGGTTGATAGAGTGTGGTACGGCTTACATCAATATAAAGCTTTTAAGTTCAACGAGGCTTTCCCTTCGGGAAAGGTCGCTCACGCGACGGGCTTAATTTTCAATAAGATCACGGCTACAAATCAAAATTGTAAAAAGGATTTCACTTCTTTTAAAACAATAATCTTTTTCCGTCGGCATAGCCGACAGGAGAGAGGGGTACATAGGGGAGAGAGGATGTCGCAGGGCGAGAAAATGCGGCATGTTCGCTTTTTCTCGGACAAGACCCTCTTTCACCTATGCGGCGTTCTTTTCGTCCTTTTCTTTCGACGTGGAAAGAAAAGGACATAAAAAATCGCGTTTCTTTTGTAACTTTTCTTGCAGCTGGTGGCAAGAAAAGTACATATAATAGATTACTAAATTCAAATTTATCTCAAATATTCCTTAACCTCGATGCCTGCGGTGTCAAGAGCCGCTTTGACGTTTCCCAAAAGCGTGCAATCAAATTGAACCCCGTATATGCACCCCTTATCAGAGGCACTTTTACTGACCTTCACCGTGCTTGCGCGCAAAGCGTTTTTAGAAAGCGCCCTCTGCGCCTTCAACGCCATAGTCATCGAACCCGTCACGGCAGTACATACCGTGGCGGTGCGGTATGATCGATCGTATTTCATCGTCAATTCTCCGATTCTGCCGTTTTAAGACTTAAATAAGCCTCGCTACATTATATGCTAAAAGAACTCAAAATGCTGCCTCCAAAAACTATTTTCGCCAATTTTTGCAAAGCACTTGATTTTTTGAAATATATAATGTATAATAAATATAAATATAATTAAAATGCCGAACTGCACCCCTTTTGCGGTTCTTGGGAGGAAAAAATGAGCGACAGAGTTTCAAAAGCCAACTACTATCTTGATATTGCACAGACCGTTGCCGAGAGAGCGACCTGTATGCGTCGTCATTTCGGCGCGATCATCGTCAAGGACGACGTTATCGTCTCCACGGGATACAACGGCGCGCCCAGAGGCAGAAAGAACTGCACCGACATCAATTTTTGCATCAGAGAGCAGTTGAAGATCCCGAGAGGCGAGAGATACGAGCTTTGCCGCTCGGTCCACGCCGAGGCGAACGCAATTATCGCCGCCCCCAGAGACAGAATGCTTGGTTCTACGCTTTATATGGTATGCGTAAATCCTGCCGACGGCTCGCTCTATGCGGGTACGAATAGCTGTATGATGTGCAAGCGTCAGATCATCAACGCGGGTATCGAGACCGTGATCGTTCGCGACACCAAGGACGAGTACAGAGTTATCCCCGTTTCGAGCTGGATAGAGGACGACGACTCGCTTTCGGGTCAGTTTGGATATTGATATTAACGTAAGGACAGAAATATGGAAGAAAATAAAAATACAGCGACGGAAGGAAAAAGATCCAGTCCCCGCATCCACCCCGAAAGGATGACTGCCGAGGCTCTCACGGGAGTTGCCGAGCTTGAAAAGCTCTGTTTCGCTGAGCCTTGGAGCGCGAAAAGCCTTGAACTTTTGACTAATGACGGCATCGGCGTTGGTATGGTCTGCCGCAAGGACGGCATTATCTGTGCCTACGGCGGTATGCTTGTGGCGGTCGATGAGGGTCAGATCACCAATATTGCCACTCACCCCGATTTTCGCCGTATGGGATACGGTAGAGCAGTTGTCGAGGCTCTTATCAAGTACGCTAAAAACAACCGACTTGACTCGATCTCGCTTGAAGTCAGAGAGTCAAATCGCGCGGCGATCTCGCTTTATTCGTCGCTTGGCTTTAAGGTAGAGGGCAAGAGAAAGGACTTTTATACAAAGCCCACCGAGGCGGCGCTTGTTATGGTGCTTCGTATTAAATAATTTTTGGCTTCGCCTATTAATTTTAGCTTTCGGCGTTGCAAACTCGCCTGAAACCGATTAAAACAAGCTTCGGCGATGCAAACTCGCCTGAAACCGATTAAAACAAGCTTCGGCGATGCAACCAAACCAATTTTTTTGAAAAGTTTTGAAGATTCATAAGAAACTTTTTCCAAAAGTTTCTTATGCGGGTGCAGGGTGGAACCCTGCAAGGAAAAGGGTGCAGGGTTGAACCCTGCAAGGAAAGGGTGCAGGGTGGAACCCTGCATATAGAAACAGTATGTATATTTTAGGAATGGAAAGCTCCTGTGACGAGACCTCGGCGGCTGTCGTCGAATACGCGAACGGAGTGTTTGAAATAAAATCGAATATAGTAGCGTCGCAGATAGAGACCCACAGGCTCTACGGCGGTGTTGTTCCCGAAATAGCGAGCCGAGCGCATATTGAGGCGGTGTCGTCTATTACCACCGAGGCATTGGAGAGCGCGGGAATAACTCTCGCGGACCTTGATTGCGTCGCGGTCACCACGCACCCCGGACTTATAGGCGCGCTGCTGGTAGGCGTGAACTTCGCCAAATCTTTGGCTTTTGCCAACAATATCCCCTTGGTTTCGGTCAACCATATTCACGGACATATTTCGGCGGCATATCTTACCGAAAAGACCCTTGCTCCCAAGTTTTTGGCGCTTGTGGTGTCGGGCGGACACACCTCGATATACGTCTGCGAGGATCATCTCGCGCTGCGTGAGATCGGAACGACAAGAGACGACGCGGCGGGTGAAGCATTTGATAAGATCGGACGCGTTATAGGTCTGCCGTACCCCGGCGGCGCGGCACTTGACAAGCTCGCTTACGAGGGCGACCCCAAGGCGATAAAGCTGCCGTCCCCCGCACTTTCGCACACTCTTGATTTTTCGTTCAGCGGCATCAAGACCGCCGCGCTCAACTATCTCAATTCGGCATCGCAAAAGGACGAGCCTGTAAACAGAGCCGACGTGGCGGCATCCTACACCAAGCAGATAGTCGACGCTATCGTCAAGCAGACCTCGGCGGCTCTTGACGAAACCGGGCTTGACACATTGGTGCTTGCGGGCGGCGTTGCGGCTAACTCCCATCTCAGAGCGGCACTTGATGAGCTTTGCGAGAGGAAAAAGGTCAAATTCGTCGTTCCTCCAAGATCGCTATGCGGCGACAACGGAGCTATGATCGCGGTGTCGGGATGCTTTGAGTATCTTGCGGGCAATTTCGCAGATACCTCTCTCAACGCGTCGGCGTCAGACGATATGTAGGGGTTTGTGTCTGTCTTTTGAAATGAATGTTCGTTCGATATTTCGTTTTCACGTTTCCCACACGGTTTTCCCACAGGTGTGGAAAACTTACACTTGTCGGTGTCAAATTTCGACAATAATGTATAAATATTCGCAAAAAATCCCGAAATTTTCCTTGTCAGGCAAGGATTTGTGTGGATAAACTTGTGGAAACTGTGGATAAATCGAACCTTTTTTCGCTTGTGGAAAACCTGTTTTTGAGAAATTTTTTCGGATTTTTGAGTTAATTTATAACGATTTTTATTGAAACAATTTGTAAACTTTATTTTCAAATTTTGATTTTTAAGGATGTGAATTTATGAACTATTTTGGTAACGAGGACGCAAACAAGACGGTAGAAAAGCAGAGCATATCTCCTGCGGTAATCCGACGTCTCCCAAGATATTATCGCTATCTCTGCGAGCTGATCGCAAGGGGAAAGACCCGTATCAGCTCAAGCGAGCTTGCGGGCATGATGCACGTTACCGCGTCCCAGATACGTCAGGACCTTAACTGCTTTGGCGGATTTGGTCAGCAGGGATACGGATATAACGTCAATTATCTTTTTGCCAAAATAAGCGAAATACTCGGAGTCAGCGCAGGCTTTAAGGCGGTGATTATCGGTGCGGGCGACCTGGGACGCGCGCTCGTTCATCTCTCAATGTTCGAAAAACGCGGAGTTGATATCCGCGCGCTCTTTGATACCGACAATGAGGCGGAGGGAAAGGACTGCGCGGGCGTGCCTGTCTATTCGATGGATCAGCTTGAAGAGTTTTGCACCGAAAACAAGGTAGATATCGCCGTTCTTGCCTGCCCCAAGCATCTTGTCAAGGGCATCGCAGACCGTTGCGTTAAGCTCGGAATGAAGGGACTCTGGAACTATATGGGAGTAGAGCTTGATTATAATGACGATCAGATCATTGTTGAAAACGTCCATTTAGGCGACTCTCTTATGATAATGAATTGCCGTATATGCAGACAGGAGGGCTATGAAAAAACGCCCGTGGAGATCGAACCCGGCAACGATTCCGAGCCTTCGCTCTGGCGAATACCCGATGAAAATGAGGAAAGTGAATTCTGATGAAATATAAGATAAATTACGGTAGCCGCATAGCGGTCATCCCCGAAAATGCCATAGACGCGATTTCTCGCGCGGGAGCAGACGACCTTAAGGTCCTTATAGCCCTCTGCTCGCTGGGCGGAAACGCCGACGCGAAAAAGCTTGCCAAACTTACCTCGTGCGGTGAGGAGGAAGTGAGAGAAGCGTTGTCGTTTTGGCGCGGAACGGGCGTTATCGAGCCTTGCGGTGCTAAAGAAAGCGTAGGCGAGACCTTGGCACTTGAAAAGGAAGAATCCGTTTCAAAGAAAGAAGTTAAAGCCGAGGCAACCGACAAAAAAGTCGAGCCTGATTCGCCCAAAAAGCTTCGCGGAGCGGACGAGCTTCCAAAATATACCTCCGACGAGCTTGCCGAAATACTCGAGCAGAGACAGGAGACCGCGGCACTTATAGACGAATGTCAGCACATCATGGGAAAGGTCTTTAATATCAAGGAGATCAACGTCCTTATGGGACTTGTCGACTATCTTGAGCTTGATTGCGAATATATTATGATGCTCCTGACCTACTGTGTGTCGATAGGTAAAAAGACGCTCCATTATGCCGAGAAGCTTGCTTTTGCTCTCTATGACGCAGGAATTACCAAGGGCGAGCAGTTGGCAGAGGAATTGAGACGCCGCGAGGCGGCGTCAAGTGCCGAGGGCAAGATAAGAGCGATGTTCGGCGTAGGAGAGAGAGCGTTTACTACCAAGGAAAAAAAATTCATTTCGGCTTGGATAAACGATATGGGATATTCCGAGGAGATAATTGAAAAGGCGTATGAGGTAACTGCCGACGCTACGGGTAAAGGCTCCTTTGCTTACGCAAATTCGGTTCTGGAGCGTTGGAACGCCGCAGGGCTGCGTACTCTTTCTGAAATAGAGGAGTCCTACAAAAAGGGCGAAAGCACGGGCAAGCCCTCCGAGGGAAGCTTTGATACCGACAGCTTCTTTGAGGCGGCGGTCAGACGCAGTCTCGGAGAATGACCGATATAGAAATACATACATAGGATGTAGATTATGGGATTTAACAGAGAAAATTATGCGAGAATAAAGGAAGAATACTCTGGAAAGTATCTTCGCGCTCAGGAGGCGGCGAGACTTCGAAGAGCCGAGATCCACGCGCTTCTCCCCGAAATAGCAACGATCGACGCGGCGCTTTCGGCGGCTGGGGTTCGCATATTTGAGGCGTCGCTTAAAAACGACAAGGCTATGCTTGACTCGATAAGCGCGGAGAATATAACTCTTAACAGAAAAAGAGGAGAGCTGCTTGTATCAGCAGGCTATCCCGCAGACTATACCGAGGTAAAATACGAGTGCGACAAGTGCGGTGACACGGGAGTGGTCGACTACCGTATGTGCGCTTGTATGAAGGAAAAGCTTATTATGGCGGGGCTTGAAAGCTCGGGTATGTATTCTCTTATCAAGAGCCAGACCTTTGATAATTTTGACCTCGGATTTTATTCGGGTGAGGCGCTTCAGAGAATGAAGATGATCCTCGATATTACCAAAAGCTACGCAGAACGCTTTGATCCTTCAAGCTCGGGAAGCATCATAATGATGGGCGGTACGGGACTTGGCAAGACCCACCTTTCAAGCGCGATGGGCGGAGTTATCATCAAAAAGGGTAACGACGTTTATTACACGGGCGCGGTGGATATGATCGCCGATTTTGAAAACGATCGCTTCAGCTACGACAGAGGAAACGATAAGAGCGCGGCTCTCGATAAATATTTTTCCTGCGACCTGCTGATAATCGACGACCTCGGCACCGAGCTTATCAATCAGTTCAGCACCTCCTGCCTCTACAATCTTCTCAACTCCCGACTTGTAAGAAAAAAGGCTACTATAATCAACACAAACTTTACAAGAGACGACCTGAGAAAGAAGTATCAGGACAGAATAACCAGCCGCATCTTCGGCGAGTATACTATCCTCCCGTTTATGGGAACAGACATCAGAGAAAAGAAAATATACAAAAAATAAAAGCAGAGGATTTTTCAGAGCCGTTATCTGAAAGACAACTCTATAAAAATGCGGTATATCTCAAAAGAGGTATGCCGTGTTTTTGTGCTTGGCAGAGAAAATGTTGTTTTTCTTCCCGAAAGGCAATTTCGTAAAAATTCACTAAATATATTTACAAACCGCAAAAATTGTGGTATAATAATCGTGCCAAACAAAACCAAATAACTTTTTAGGATAGACGCCCTATTTTTGTAGGGGCTTTTACCATTTCTGTTTTTTTGTGAGTCAGATTAAATCAAGCAAAAACGCTTGCTCCTCTGACTTGCATTGGTGTTTATCCGTGTGGTTGGTTTTGTTTGGCGACAATTGGAGTTGGCGTGTTTCGGTGCGTAGCTTCGGTTGCGCACCTTTTTATTATAGTCATATAGGAGGATATATGAGTAAAAATAATCAAAAAAAGGTAATAGACGTTACCGGTGTAGAGCTTACACCCGGAGAGCCTGACGTTTGTCTTGGCAACGGAGAGAGGGGCTTTGAGTGTTGTTGTGACGAGTGCGACTGCTTTTTGATTTGTTTTCCTGAATCTGATATAAAATATAAAAAAGAAAATACCACAAAAATAAAAACGGGGAATTGAAAAATTCTTCGTTTTTGCGTATAACTTTGCTTTTTTTGAGAAAAATACGGGTGAGATCAAATTTTTCTTTGAAAGGATCAAAAAAATGCAGGGAACTATGACAAAAGAAGCAGAAATGCTTGAACAGTTATATAAAAACGTAAAAATGGGTTCGGATTCTATTGTGAAGCTGCTGCCAAAGGTCAGCGACGGAAAATTCAAGACCGACCTTACCGATCAGCTTAACGGATACGAGAGCCTCGCGGCAAAGGCGAAGAAAAGATTGAAGGAAATGGGAGCCGAGGCTAAGGAAGAAAATCCCATGATCAAGCTTTGGTCAAGCATCGGAATGACCATGAGTACTCTCACCGACTCGACCGACAGCCATATTGCTCAGATGGTTGCGGAGGGTTCTACTATGGGCGTTACCGACGGCATCAAGCTTTTGCGCGATTATGAGAACACGAACGTGTCTGAGGGCGCTTTGAAGCTTGTTCGCGAGGTCATTGAGTTTGAAGAAAAGAACCTTGAAAGAGCGAAGTCTTATATTTAAAAAACAAGGGAAGAAGCAGGCGCTTCTTCCCTTGATGTGTTAAATTGTGATTTATTTGTGAGTTTAGTACTAACTTTTCTTGTCATCAGCGACAATGAAAACTGTCAACAAGCGCAAGCGCTTGATTGACTCGCAAATGCAAGCATTTGCTGTTACAAAAGAAACGCGATTATGTGTTCATTTTCTGCCCGCGTCGGCAGAAAACGAACCAAAAGAACGCGATTTCTTATATGTACTTTTCTTGCCACCAGCTGCAAGAAAAGTACGAAAAGAAAAGCCGCACGGGTGATAGGGGCGGGTCTCACGAATAAAAAAGCAGCAAGCCGCGTTTTTATTCGTTTCAACAGCCCCTCCCC
>JAZSRA010000118.1:0-8379 GCA_045538195.1 Eubacteriales bacterium
GAGGATGCCGACCTGGAGATCACCTGCGTGGCGCTTGATGATCCCGACTGCGGTCTGCCGGACGAGCTCTTGAACGAGACAGACGTCCTGATGTGGTGGGGCCACATGGCGCACGGAGAGGTTCCGGATGAGCTGGTAAAGAAGATCCGCAAGCGCGTATATCACGGCATGGGCTTTATCGCTCTGCACTCCGCCCACCATTCCAAGCCCTTCAAGGAGATTGTCGGAACCACCGGTCACCTGACCTGGGGCCGGGATCAGAAGGAGGTCGTTTGGAATCTGATGCCCGCGCTCCCGATCGCGGCAGGAATTCCGCAGCACTTCTGCTTGGAAAAGGAAGAGCTTTATGCCGAGCCGTTTGCAATTCCGCAGCCCGACGCACTCGTGTTTGGCGGATGGTATGAGGACGGTTACATCTTCCGCTCCGGCGCATGCTTCTTGAGAGGCGCGGGAAAGATCTTTTACTTCCAGCCCGGACATGAGTCGCGCGCGTCCTTCCACAATGTGTATGTGCAGCGGATCCTTCGCAACGCGGTGCATTGGGCTGCTCCCGGAGAATTTGGTTGGGAGATCAAAGACGAATGCCCCCACAACAAGGACCACAATATTCTCGACGAATTTGAAAACGCGTAATTCATGAATCAGCTTGAAGAATTAAAACAAAAATGTGCGTCCTGCCAACAGTGTGCGCTGGGCGCTACGCGTACGAATCTTGTCTTTGGAACGGGAAATCCCAAGGCGGATCTGATGTTCGTCGGAGAAGCGCCGGGAGAGCAAGAGGATCTGTCCGGCGTGCCCTTCGTAGGGCGCGCGGGGCAGCTGCTGGATAAATTTTTGATGGCCGTGGATATTGCACGCGAGGACGTTTATATTGCCAATATTCTCAAATGCCGTCCTCCCAAAAACCGCGATCCCCTCCCTGCAGAGGAGGACGCCTGCATCGGCTATCTCAGAGAACAGGTGGCTCTTATCAACCCCAAAGTCATCGTCTGTCTCGGCAGAATTTCCGCAATGAGACTTATCAAACCCGATTTCAAGATAACTCAGGAACACGGTCAATGGTTCAAAAAGGGCAATTATATGATGACAGCCGTTTACCACCCTGCGGCACTTCTGCGAGATCCCCGAAAAAAAGAGGATATGCTTGAGGACATGAAAAAGATCAAGGAGAAGATCTCCGAGTAAACCGAGGATATTAAAATGAATTTCGACAGACTTTATATCGTCGTCGCCACCCTTTTCATCCTTTTGGCGGTAGGCTTTCTCTGCCGCAAGGTGGGAATAATTGACGACACGGCTTCCAAAAAGCTTTCAAAGCTTATACTTTCGGTCGGTCAGCCCGCTATGCTTGTAGGCTCTCTCGCGGGTGCAGAATACACCGAGGAAAACCTGAAAACGGCACTTATAATGCTGGTTTTAGGCTTCGTTTTCCACGCTGCGCTTGCAGTCATCTCCTTTGCTTTTGCTCTGCCTCTTAAGAAAAACATTGACGAGCAGAAGCTCTCGGAATTTGGATTTATGTTTGCAAACTGTGCCTTTATCGGATTTCCTATCTTCGAGGCACTCTTGCCGGGCAAGGGTCAATTTATGGCGTCCTTCCTATGCGTCAGCTTCAACATCCTGCTTTGGACCTGGGGTCTTGTCATTATGGGACGAGGCAGAAACGACATCAAGCTGACCGTAAAAAAAGCGCTCGTAAACTTCGGAACTATTCCCTGCCTTATCGGATTTATCTTTTTTATCCTAAAGGGTCCCACGGTAGGATTTGAGCTTCCCGAATTTATCACCAGCGCCTTACAGTACCTTACCAATCTCTGCACCCCCATTTCGGTGCTTGTCACGGGAGCATTGATCGCGACCCAAAGTCCCAAAAAGATATTTTTAAATTGGAAGCTATACTATTTCAACGTTGTAAAGCTGATCATTTTTCCCCTGCTTATCTGCTTGATTTCAAAGCTTTTGCTATTCATCATACCCGTTGACGGACTGGAAATATACGCAATATTCGTCACTGCCGCCGCAGCTCTCCCCACGGCAAGCTCGGTCACTATGATGGCTGAAAATTACGGACTTGACTCGGGATATTCCTCGCTGACCGTCGGTACGTCATCGATACTTGCAGTCTTAACTATCCCTCTGACTATGATGATAGCGCAGTGGATATTCGCTCTTTAATAAACAAAAATGAGAATTGCCTCGGCAATTCTCATTTTTTATCATTAGTATCGTTGTAGTAAACTATTTCACCCGGAAGATTAAGACCCAGCTTTTCGCGAGCCATGCGAATAATGTAATCTCTGTCCACGGGATGATCCACCAGATATTTCAGCTCCTCTATCTCGGTAGCAAGAGCCTCCTTCTGCTGCTCAAGCACCTGCTTTTCGCGTTGCAGCTCACTGTATTTCATTACTCCCGTTGCAAAAAGCCCGATAGACGACACAAGCAGAAGTGAGAGTGCGACCCTCAGAAGAACTTTTGCGTACGGCGTGGATATTCCCCGTCTGATTGACTTTTTCAGGTTTTTTTCGGTTATGAGCTGTTCTTCATTTGCCCCTTGAGCCGAAGCTGACACGCCCTTCCCGTCTATATCCCGTTTTTCCATCGACATACACAAATCCTTCCTTTCCGAGGTCCGCAACGCAATGCTCATTCTCGCCTTCATCCGCGCTCTGCTTTTTTTCCTTTTTCTTTTTGCTATCTTCTATTATTTTATCAATTATTTTTCCTAATGTCAAGTGGTAGAGCGAAATAATGCCGTCAAAGAGTTTTTTTATCGGCTTCAGCGCCCATATTGCCAAGCGCCGAAGCATTTTTTTCAAAACCGACGTCACCTTGCGGCTCAATTTCAACACAAGTCTGCCCAGAGTGAAATAATAAAGTAAAAATCCTCCCGTCATTCCGAGAAAGGTCATACCCCTGAAAATTCCGCCGCCCGAGTACATCAAAAGTATCGCCGCGCATCCTGCGCCGATCCAAAAAAGCAGATCGGTAATAAGGGTTACGGTGTAGACAAGCACACGCCGCCCGGCAGGCGCTTTTTCTTCCTCGCTTTCGCCGTACCTAACTCCGCAAAGCATCTTGAACGCCCTTATAATATCATAAATACCGCCGAACGCCACGCCACACAAAACCGAGCGAAAAAGAAGCGCGGCAAGCTCGCTTTGCGAAAGATCAATCATTTTTTCTACCGAAAAGCCCTCTCTTTTGCTTGGGACGGTCCTCGAAATAATATACTCCGTTGATCCTACCCTCCACCGTTACCTTTCCGTCGGTAGTATTCAGCACGGTTATATGCAAGCCCTCGCCCTCAACCGCCATATTTCCGCAAAGTGTATCCATTACCACTCCGCGCTCGTCAAAGCTGATAACGTCGCTTACCCCACTTAACTCTATGCCCTCTCTGCCCTTGGAGGAGAAAGAGTGGGCAGATGCTCCAGCATCGTTCATAAAAAAATACCTCCGCACATATCTTTGTACAATATATGCGGAGTATTCTCCGATTATTCAATTACTTCATAAAGCGAAGCCGCATCGGCTTTAGCGGCATGCTCTCTTACGTCAAGAACCTTGACCTTAAGAGTTCTCTGCCCAAAGCTTACCTCGATAACATCACCCTCCTTAACGTCGTAAGACGCCTTGGCGGCTCTGCCGTTGACCGTAACGTGTTCTGCATCGCAGGCATCGTTGGCAACCGTTCGCCTTTTGATGATTCTTGAAACCTTCAGATATTTGTCAAGTCTCATTAGCCGTTAACTTTTTCCTTAAGAGCGCTGCCTGCGCTGAAAGCAACGTACTTGGAAGCGGGGATCTCAACTGCCTCACCGGTCTTGGGGTTTCTACCTGTTCTTGCTGCGCGCTCTTTGACCTCAAAGCCACCGAAGCCGGTGATCTTTACGTCTTCTCCTGCTGCGAGAGCCTCTGCGATAGCGTCGAGAACAGCGTTAACTGCCTCTGCCGCCTGCTTCTTTGTCAAACCTGCTGCCTTTGCTGCAACTGCCTCTGTAAGCTGTAACTTGTTCATGATTTTGAACCTCTTTTCATTTTTTTATTTTTTCATCGGATACCCTGAATATACAAAGACAACCATTCTCAAGCATATTCCGACTCATTGTTAGTTAATTATACCATATAAAAAACGCTTTTGCAAGTGTTTTTTTAAAAAAATAACTAAAAAAATGTGTTTTTTCGTAAAATTCACAAATTTTTACGTTATTTTTTGTGCTTTATGTTGTCCCAAACGGCGTCAAGCTCCTGCATTGTCAGTTCTTCGACGCTCTGTCCATGCTCCGTGACGTGCTTTTCTACCATTTCAAAGCGGCATATAAACTTGTTCGTGGCGTTAGTCAAGGCAAGCTCGGAGTCGGTCTTTGCCTTTCTCGCAAGGCTTGTGACCGTAAGAAGCAGATCACCTATCTCCTCGTCGATCTCACTCTGCTCGCCATTTTTCATAGCCTCCCTGACCTCCTCGATCTCCTCGTATAGCTTATCAAAAACGGCATCGACCGTCTCGAAATCGAAGAATGACGCCTTCTTGCCAACCTTCTGCGCTCTCATCAGTGCGGGGAGCATGGGAGGAATAGCGCGTAGCTTATCGGTAAGAGTATCGCGGTGCTTCTCCTCTCCCTTTATTTTATCCCAATTTACAAGCACGTCATCACTGTTATTCACCTTTACCTCACCAAAAACGTGTGGGTGACGGTGAATAAGTTTCGCACAAACGTCGCTTGTCACGTCGTATATATCAAATCTGCCCTCCTCACGCTCGATCTGTGAGTGAAAGGCGACCTGCAAAAGCACGTCTCCAAGCTCCTCGCGCAAAAGCACGGGATCTTCGGTGTCGATCGCCTCAATGACCTCGTAGGTCTCCTCGATAAAATCCTTTCGTATGCTCTTATGAGTCTGCTCCATATCCCAAGGACATCCGCCCTCGCTTCGAAGCAACTGCATGACCAGCACCAGATCGTCAAAGCCATATCTGTCCTTTGAGAGAAGATAGTCTACCTTTTCCTGTCTTTCCGTAACCGTTAACTGTTCTTTCATTGTTTTTTTCATCCTTAAAATTATATATAGATTATATTTGTTTTCTTCCGTGTAAGACCGACCCTATTACGGGAAGCCGCGCTATATCATCCTTACTTACCGAACCCGAAATAAGAGAGGCAACCAAATACAAGACCGCCGCCAGAATAACAGCGACGAGAGTGAGTACCGAGCCTTCTCCGAACTTTAAACACAAGAGGTTATAGATAAGCCTTGCCGCCGACACCGATACTGCCGCCGATATAAATGGACGCAAAAACACTCGTGAGATGCTTAGGGTCTCGGGAAGACATCTGCCGATAAAGTAAAAATTGATAGCGTTTATCACGAAATCGCAGACAAAAGTGCTTATCGGCGCGCCAAGCAGACCGATCCTCGCGTCTCCGATAAGGAAAAACGCAATTACTATTTTTGCAACAGAGCCTAGCGCCATTGAGATTATAGGAACCGTCGGCTTACGGTATGCCTGCAAAACGGCGTTTCCCACGGTTATAAGGCAGGACGCGGTAACAGACAGGCTGAGGATCGTAAGCAGAGGGGTAGCGACCCCGATAGCGGCATCCTCGCCCGAAAATATCAGTTGCAATATTGGCTTTGAAAACAACGCAAGACCCACAGTTATCGGCATCGATATAAGAGCAGTAACTCTTAAAGCGTCCCCAACGGCGCTCATCTGACCCTCGCGGTCTCGCCTCGCCACCGCTCCCGACAAGGTCGGTATAAGCGGCATAGCCACCGAGGTAATAAGAGCAGGAGCAAGAGAAAACATCGGAAGCGCCAGCGTGGTATAGCTCCCGTAAGCCGCAAAGGCTTCCTCGCTACTCTGACCAAGATCCTGCAATCGTCGAAGTATCATTGACATATCAATGACCTTGGTTATACTGACCACCGACGAGGAAAGAGTAACGGGTATAGCCGTCCTCAGCAGCATAGGCAACACCTTTTCTCCGCTTGTCTCTTCAATACTTGGTGCGCCTTTATCACCAAACCTTTTTGCCAAAACAAGGTAGAGCGCCGAGACGGCGGTACCCAGGGTCAAGCCCATCACCGCCATAGCGGCAACAGTCTCGGTGGACGCGCCGAAGCTAAGCGCGACAAAAGCAAAGATAAGACCTAAGATAAGCTTGCCCAGCGCCTCGATTATCTGCGAGACGGCGGTAGGCGCCATTCTTCCCTTTCCTTGAAAAAAGCCTCTGTAAGCACTGGAAATGCAGATCAGAAGCACCGTAGGCGCAATAGCTAAAATACAGACCGCTGCTCTGTCACTGCCTAAAAAGACGGCAAACGGACGGGCAAAAGCGAGCATTATAAAGCAACCGAGAGCGCCAAGGATCAAAAAGAGGCGCAGGGCTACGCGGAATATTCTTTTCCCACCCTCGTCGGTATCCTTGAATGAGGATATCATCACCGACATCGCCACAGGCAGACCCGTAGTAGCAACGGTACAGAAAAGCGTGTATATTTCATAAGCGGAATTGAAATATCCCATGCCCTCGCTCCCCAAGAGCCTGAGCATGGGAATTTTGTAGACAAGTCCGATTATTTTTACAATGACGGCGGAAAGCGAAAGCACCATAACTCCCGAAAGAAAGCTATCACTCTTTTTCGTCCCAATGCCCCTGTTCGCCACCGCACTCACCCCATTTTAATCGAAATAGTGAGAGATCACCCTCCGAGCCTCGCTCTTGAGTTTTTCCTCGTCAATGGTAGTGTATGCGCCATTTTCGTAAAGTATGTTTCCGTCGCAGACAGTCATAAGGATATTCTCCTCGGTCATAGAGTAGCAGACCGTTGACTCGAAACTGTAAGACGGGATATTGTTAAACGCGCTCATATCAACCAGTAGGAGATCGGCTTTCATACCGACGGCGATCTCGCCGCAGTCGGCTCTGCCCTGAGACAGAGCGCCGTTTCTCGTTGCTATCTTTATCATATCAGCCGCAAGCGTGACCGAGGGGTCAAGATCGTTGCCCTTGTGGATAAGGGCGGCGAACTGCATCTCGCGAAGGACACTGAGACGGTTATTTGATGCCGCACCGTCGGTACCGAGGGTGATATTTACCCCCGCATCCTTCATTTTTTTGTATGGCATAACGCCGCTTCCAAGCTTCAGATTGCTGACGGGATTGTGCGCTACGCTGACGCCCTTTTTCGCCATGATCTCAATATCCTCGTCGTCCACCCAGACGCAGTGCGCGGCGGTAACGGGAACGTCGAGAACTCCCGTTTCAAGGAAGAATTTTGTTGGTGTCATGCCGTGACGCGCGATGCACTCGTCATGCTCCTTCGCCGTCTCGGAGACGTGGACCTGAAGCCCCGTATTTCTCTCCTTGGCAAGAGCGCCTACGTATCTGCAACACTTCTCCACGTTTGTGTACTCTGCGTGGAGCGACATATCGATCTTAATTCTGCCGTCGGCTTTTCCGTGCCAACGGTCGAACACGTCAATAGATTCTTTTATTCTTGAATCGTTTTCGCAGTCGATATTCGGATCAAAGGAGACGATCGAGCGCGAAAGATTCGCCTTTACTCCGCTCTCATCTACCGCGCGTGCGGTGTCGTCAAGGAAAAAGTACATATCGGAAAAGGAGACCGTACCGTTTCTTATCATTTCAGCTATCGCCACCATAGAGCCATAATAAACGCTCTCGCTTGTCAATCTGTCCTCGGCGGGAAAAATTCGCTCCTCAAGCCAACGCTGGAGAGGCAGATCGTCGCCGTAACCGCGGAAAAGGGTCATTGCACTGTGGCAATGCGCGTTATAGAAAGCGGGGATAACAAGGTTTCCGTTTCCCTCGATCACTTTGTCAGCTCTCTCGGGAATATCCTTGCCAACGTAGGCTATTCTTTTGTCCTTGACTAAAATATTTACCGTAGAACCGTAGCCGCAATACTCGGGCAGATTTACGTTTTTAAATAAAATGCTCATTTTTTTGTCCTTTGTATCTTTATATCATCAAATTGCAATTTATCGGTATGTTTTTTACGTTCATTTTCTGCCCGCGTCGGCAGAAAACGAACCAAAAGAACGCCGCATAGGGGAAAGAGGGTCTTGTTCGAGAAAAAGCGAACGTGCCGCATTTTCTCGCCCTGCGACATCCTCTCTCCCCTATGTACCCCTCTCTCCTGTCGGCAGAGCCGACGAAATGGGTTTATTGATTTTAAAGAAGTGGAATCCTTCTTTTATTTTCGATTTGTAGCCGTGATCTTGTTTAAACTTTTTAGCTTTGTCGCGTAAGCGACCTTTCCCAAAGGGAAAGCCTCTTTGAATATAAAAGTTTGATATGGCTATAAGCAACATCTCACTTTTCTAACCCAATGGGGTTGGGGGTCACGGGG
>JAZSRA010000052.1:0-5958 GCA_045538195.1 Eubacteriales bacterium
CCCGTGCGGCGTTTCTTTTGTAACTTTTCTTTCGCTGTAGAAAGAAAAGTTAGTATTAAAACATTTGAAAAGTAGTAAAACAAAAAATCCAACCCGATTGGGTTGGATTTTTGGAGCTGGTAATCAGAATCGAACTGATGACCTCGTCATTACCAATGACGTGCTCTACCGACTGAGCCATACCAGCAGATCGCCTCTTTGTCGGCGACTTGTATATTATATCAAACATAATTCGATTTGTCAACCCCTTTTTGCAAATTTTTTTGTCTTTTTTTAATTTTTTTCTCGCGCTGATCTGTCGATAATTGAGACCATAATTCCAAGTGCCGCGGCGACAAAGAACACGGCAATCGCAAAAAACGCATTGTAGTGCGCACTTGCCCCTGAATCCGAAATACCTGAATTTGAAAATACGTCCTCTGAAAAGGGAATGAGCTTCAATGCCACCCAAGTAAGTATGGCGCAAACGACTCCTTGCGCTCCTTTCGCTATAAAGTATGGGTAAAATGAAAATCCGCGCCCTGCACTTACGGAAATGACTTGAAAGTGAACCGAAAGTCCCGACCAGCCGAGAGCGGCGGCGCAAAGAATAAGCGAAAGCGGGGAAGATAGCTCGGAGAGCGCGCCTACTCCGCTTGATAGCTCAAAGACGGCGAATATTAAGGCGATCGGAGTATCGGAAACGCCGATTTTTGACAGAGACACTCCCACGCAACCGATAAGAGACGAGAAAAAAGCCACCATGGCGCAGACCGTCAGCATCGAGATAGCCGAATCCTGTACTGCCGACGTAAACAAACTCACTCCGCTCCGTGTTGCCGACAAGCTTGCTTTTATCGTCGCCACACTGCACGAAGTATACTTCTCGCCTCTGTAAAACAGTCTGCCCGCAGCTCCGACTATAACCGCTGACAAGATAACGCAAACGTATAGTGCGATCCCTAATTTCAAGCTGCCGAAAAGCGAGACTCCAACCGCGCTCATAACGAATGCAGAGCCAGGATTGTTGCAAAAGGTCATTACTCTTTCGGCTTCTTTTTTGCTTATCATTCCGTGATCGTACATATTGCCAATTACCTTTGCACCTATGGGAAAGCCGCAGATAGCTCCAAGAATAAAGGCGCAAGCGCCACCCTCGCTTACTCCGAAAAGCCAACGGGCAGGTGTCGCCAAGGGACGGCAGAGGCGAAGTCCCACTCCGCTTGAAACCAAAAGCGAGGATATGACCATAAAGGGGAAAAGCGAGGGAATGACCGTCTGTGCGCATAGTTTTAGACCGCTTTTCATATAATCTATTGCAATATCGGAGCGCAAAAGAAACAGAAAAAAAGCAAGGGATGAGGCGACGCCCCAGATAAGCGTCGGAATATGAAGTCCCCCTTTTTTTTGATCGTTCATAAATGAATTCTCCCTTGAAAGTCTGATTTACTAAAAATATATTTTGTCCGAGGAAACAATATGAGCAAAGATAAAAACAAAAAACATAGGGGCGGCGGATTAAAAAGCTTTATAGAGGAAAAGACGGCTCTGCCGTCGGACGCCTTTGAAAGAGATTTTTCGGTTGAGATAAGGGAAAGAAGCACTCTTTTTATGCGAGGGTGTCGCAGAATAGTCAAGTATTCCGCGGACGAGATGATAATGGCGGCTCGCGGATTTGAGGTCAGGATCAGAGGCAGAGGTCTTATATGTTCCACCTATCATTACGGCGCGATAACGGTTGAGGGTGAGATCCTTGGCGTTGACCTTGACGCTGGCTCGGGGAGGGAAACTGAATGAATCCAAGCTATTTTTTCTTTGGCGGAGTAAGGATCAAGACCGATTACGATAACGCCACAGCACTCCTTAATCTTTGTATGTATTACTGCATCTCCTACACCGACTTCAAGCCGCTTTCGGACGGAGTCGAGATGGTGGTGCGCTTTTCATCATTCAGAAAGCTGAAAAAAGAAGCGATGGCACGTGGGATAGATTTTTGCGTGATCAAAAAAAGCGGTCTGCCCGCGTTTTTTCAAAGATACAAGCTTCGTGTGGGGATGTTTTTGGGAATTGCTCTGGCGGCGGTCTTAGTCTATCTCTCTCAAACTGTGGTGTGGGATATAACCGTCACGGGAAACGAGACCGTAACGTCCTCGGAAATAAGAGAGATGCTGAGGAATGAGGGCTTTTTTGTGGGGAGCTACATTCCTGCCGCCAATACAGACAGAATTGAAAACAAAATAATGATGAAAAGCGACAGCATCTCGTGGATGTCGATAAATATCAAGGGAACGGTGGCGGAGGTTCAGATCAGAGAGGTCGTGCGACCCCAAAACTCCGAGACGGCAAAAAAGCCTGCAAATCTTGTGGCGAAAAAGGACGGAATCATTGAGGAGGTCAGAATATTTCGCGGAACGGTCACAGTCTCTCCCGGTCAACCCGTCAGCAGCGGCACACTGCTCGTCAGCGGAATATACGAGGGGGAGAGGATAGGTGTTCGTTATACTCGTGCGTCGGGGCAGGTTATGGCGCGTACCAAAAGCGAATATTATATCGAGATACCCTACGAATATGAGGGAAAACGCTATACGGGCGAGGAATATTGCGATAAATATTTAAATTTTTTTGACTATTCGATTAACATTTCAAAAAACAGTAGAAAAGAAGGGGTACTTTATGATAAAATAGATATAGTGGAGAATTATTGCCTTCCGTGGGGTGTTGAGCTGCCCTTTGAAAAAAAGACGGTAAAATATTCTGCCTTTGAGACCGTCACGCTGACGAGGACGGCGGAGGAGGCGGAGTCGCTTGCCTACTTTGAGCTTGCGAAAAGACTTTCGGAGGACGCGACTGACGGCATCGTCGTCAGTAAGACGGTAACGCCTGTTTTGAAGGAAAATTCGTTTGCTATCCTATGTAAAATTGAGATAATAGAGGATATCGCCGCCGTGTCGGAATTTGAGGTGGATATTATCAAGTGAGCGCGGTGAGCAAGGACAATAATTAAATTCTATCCGCAAAAAAGGATAGCTTGTTTAAGAAAGGGATTTATGAGCAGTAAGATCATTAAAATCGAGTCGCCCGATGCTCTGGCGGCGGTGTTTGGCTCGTTCGACTCAAACGTCAAGCTGATCGAGAAAAAATTCGGCGTTTATATCAAAAACAGAATAGCCGACAGCGGCGAGGACGTTATTGTTGTGTCGGGTGAGAACGATGACACGGTAGCGCTGGCGGCAAAGGCGGTAGCTTATCTCGTGAAAATGGCTAAATATAACGAAAATATCACCGATCAGAGCGTGATATACGTCTGCGATATGGTAACGTCGGGAAATTCGAGTGAGCTTGATGAGCTTGGCGACGACACGATCTGCGTCACGATGAAAGGCAAGCCTATCAAGGCAAAGACGGTGGGGCAGAAGCAGTACGTCAACGCAATCAAAAAGAACACTATCGTGCTTGGTATCGGCCCTGCGGGTACTGGTAAGACTTTTTTGGCGGTGGCTATGGCGGTCAAGGCGCTGAGAGATAAGCAGGTGTCGAGAATAATTCTGACGCGCCCCGCGATCGAAGCGGGAGAAAAGCTTGGATTTTTACCAGGTGACCTGCAAAGCAAGATAGACCCCTATCTTCGTCCGCTTTACGACTCGCTTTACGAGATGATGGGAGCGGAGAATTATCAGAGACAGGTTGAGAAGGGCGTTATTGAGGTCGCTCCCTTGGCGTATATGAGAGGACGTACCCTTGACGACTCATTCATCATACTTGACGAAGCGCAGAACTGCACACCCGAGCAGATGAAGATGTTCCTGACCCGTCTCGGCTTCAACTCCAAGGCGGTGGTCACGGGAGACCTGACGCAGACCGACCTGCCCGTTGGGCAAAAGAGCGGTCTAAGTGAGGCGGTGAAGATACTTTCGGGCATCGAGGACATCGCGATTCACTCGTTTACAGAGCGTGACGTAGTGAGACACAAGCTGGTACAGAAGATAATTTTAGCTTACGAAAAATACGACAGAGAGCGCAGAGAAAAGCATGCCTCCTCTGACAAAAAGAATAACGGAAAGGACGGCGAGGGCAGACATTACCGCCCCGCGAAAAACTGACGATGAAAAGAAAAATGGGATTGAAAATCTACTTTGAGAATGACCAGGAAAAGCTTCCTATAACCTATAAGATGAAGATGCTGGTTCGCGAATCGGTTGAGACCACTCTTGATTTTGAGGATTTTCAAAATCATTGCGAGGTGTCCGTAACCTTTACCGATAACGAGGGCATACACGAGCTTAACAAAAAATTCAGACAGGTGGACAAGCCCACCGACGTGCTGTCCTTCCCCCTCTTCGACTTTGAGGGCGAGACCGAGGAGCCTCCCATCGACGAGATCATACACAATCTTGGCGATATAGTTATTTCTCTTGAGAAGGCGCGCGAGCAGGCAGAGGAATACGGACACAGCTTTGAGCGTGAGGTCGCTTTCCTTTGCGTTCACTCCATGCTCCACCTTCTCGGCTACGACCACGAGAGAAGTGACGAGGAGGACAGAGAAATGAGATCAAAGCAGACCGAGATCATGAAGATCATGGGTCTGGAGGTTAAATGAGCGCAGAGTGCGATACAGATTGCTGAGTTGAGGTTGAAAACTGCGAAGCAGATTTCTTCGTCAGATCAAGCTAAATAAAAATTCGCGGTTTAGGCTTAATTAAACCGACAAAGTGAGGTGAAAGCTATTGAAACCAAGTGAAAGAAGAGCGCTTGAAGCCGAAAAGCGAGCAAGACAGGAGGCGGAGTGGCGCGAAAAGGAGCTACAGAAGCAGGCAAAGAAGGCGGCTAAGCAGGATATGTCTGCCGAAAGAGAGGATATATATGCCGCAGAGACAAAGCGTGAGAGTGCAGATACCGAGAGAATAAACAGCGATGCTACCTATACTAAGCTTCCTGAAAAGGAGATCGAGGTAAAGGGCGACGGATATCACCGTGAGAGCTTCTGGAGTAATCATGCCCGTCTCATCGCATTTATAGTCGCGGGAGTTTTTGCAATATTTGTCGTAGGGCCTCTTGGCTACGATATTTATCTTAACGTCAGAGATTATATGGAAGGTGGCAAGGACGTGGAGGGCAAGGTGCTGACCGAGGAGACCGTTCTCACAATGAACGAGCTTGGCTCGGATCTCACATGGGAGATGCTCGAAGGCTTTGAGCATACCTCCTTCGGCGATGTGATCGAGATCGAGGTGGAGGGGACAGACCTTACCCTTCGCGCAGGTAGGACAAAAAGCAGTAAATATCCCGACTACGTCAGACTTATACATTATTATAATGATTGCGGTGGCTATATCAAGGATATCCGCAGTGCCAAGAGTAGCGAGATAGAGGAGTTCTTTACCTCCCATACCTCCGAAAACGAAAATAAGGACAAATAATAAGGAAAAAGTAATGAAAAAAACAGGATTTATAGCAATAGTGGGTCGCCCTAACGTGGGCAAATCCACGCTTCTCAACAGTATTCTCGGAGAAAAGGTGGCGATCGTTTCGTCCAAGCCCCAGACCACGAGAAACAGGATAATCGGAATTCACACCGTGGGAGACGATCAGTTCGTATTCCTTGATACTCCGGGTATATTCAAGCCCCGCAATTCGCTGGGTACCTTTATGGTAAAGACCGCAAATTCCTCCATGCAGGATGCCGATGCCGTAATTCTCGTCATCGACGCGGGCAAGCCGATCAGCGATATAGAGAAGAACGTTATCAAGTACGTAAAAAATAACGAAGTACCCTCGGTTCTCGCACTCAATAAGATCGACCTCTACCGCCGCGAGCAGATAGCCGAGACTATCGCCGCTTATGCCGCGCTTCACGATTTCAATGCCGTAGTACCGATCTGCGCAAAGAACGGTAAGGGAGTTGACGAGGTGCTTGACGAGTGCAAGCCATTCCTCGGCGAGTCGGAATTTTTCTTCCCTGAGGACATGGTCACCGACCAG
>JAZSRA010000128.1:0-4235 GCA_045538195.1 Eubacteriales bacterium
CAAGGAGTTGGGTCTAGTCATTGTCTTCCTAAGACCGCTTGGCCTCCGACTTATTCTTGCTGCGCTTATGGTAGTAAGTATCGCATACATGGCTATTTGCCTTATTTTAGCAATGATATAACATAAAGACTGTGCCGAATATTCGGCACAGTCTTTTTATCTTTTTTTAACTACAATATCTGTTCCTTTAACTATACAATTTTCGGGATAAACACCGCGAAGTGCAGTAAGTGGGTACACGTTAGTATTCATTCCTACTATTGTGCCGGGATTCAGCACTGAATTGCACCCCACGTCTGCAAAATCACCGAGAAATGCACCTATTTTTCGAAGTCCCGTTTTATATTCGACGTCGCCGTGTATAACCACGTTCTTATGGTCGGCTTTGAGATTCGAGCATACCGTTCCCGCGCCCGTATGCGCCTTATATCCTAAAATAGAGTCGCCAATATAATTATAATGAGGCACTTGCACATCGTCCATAAGAATGCAATTTTTAAGCTCTGTGGAATTTCCTATAACGCAGCCGTCGCATATTATCGCCGAGCCTCTTATAAATGCGCCCGGACGCAGCTCGCACCCGTGTCCGATAACCGTAGGCCCTTCTATTACTGCAGTCGGAGCTATTTTAACGTTCTTTCCAACCAATACCCCCTCGGAGAGCTTTGTATACCCCTCAAGTCCGATTTCTATAAGAGAGGCAGCAAAACTCTTTATTTGAGGCAGAATCTCCCAAGGATATGTGCTATCCTCGAATAGCGGCTTTATATGAGTGGGGACGTTTTGATAAAGCTCGTCAATTTTTACTTTCTTAATCAACAACATGCCCTCCATTCTGCACCGCAAGGGCTATTCTGTCGGCATATTCCACGCACTTTTCATATTCTTCACATTCGACCATAATGCGTATCACAGGCTCTGTTCCGCTTTTGCGGAGAAGGACTCTTCCCTTGCCGTTTATAGCTTTCTCAACCTCATTAAATTCGGATATAACGCCATCATCACTCAGAGCGAGATCCTTACTCTTTACTTTTACGTTCCTTGTATACTGAGGATAAAGCTTCACGTCTTTTGAAAGAGAAAACAGGCTCGACTTCTGATCGCACATCTCCTCAGCAAGCATTATAGCAGTAAGAATTCCGTCCCCCGTAGTAGCGTATTTTTTAATTATAATATGTCCCGACTGCTCTCCGCCAAGGGCATAGTCGGAATTTTGCATACATTCGTATACAAATCTGTCGCCTACCGACGTTTGAATACATTTTATTCCGAGTTCGCTAAGGCTGTTTACAAAACCGCTGTTTGACATTATTGTAGCTACCACAGTGTCCTCATTAAGCATTCCTCTGCGCTTAAGTCTGTTTGCAAGTATATAAATTATCTTATCTCCGTCAACAACGTTACCCTTTTCGTCAACCGCAATACATCTGTCGGCATCTCCGTCAAAAGCAAATCCAACGTCGAGGTGATTTTCTTTTACAAGCTTTACCAAATTCTCAATATGAGTCGAGCCGCACTCGTAGTTAACGTTAAGTCCGTCAGGCTCTGCCCCCACAACGTAAAGCTGTGCTCCAAGCGCGCCAAACACAGTTCTTGCAATATTCCAGGATGCTCCGTTTGCACAGTCGAGTCCTATTCTTAAGTTTTTATAAGAATTTGATGCAAGTGAAATAAGATATCCCATATATCGGTTTCTTCCCGACATGTAGTCGGTTATGCTTCCTATTTTATCCTTCTTCGCAAACGGAATATCATCACCCTGTATTCCTATCGCTTTCAAATCTCCGTCGATATATGCCTCGATAAGAGCCGTCGCCTCGTCATCAAGCTTTTCTCCAAATCGGTTAATTATCTTTATTCCGTTATCATAATAAGGATTGTGCGATGCGGTTATCATTACTCCGCAGTCGAACTCTTCAAGACGGGTAACGTAAGAAACGCTGGGCGTAGTTGTAACGTGAAGAAGATATACGTCCGCTCCCGATGCCGCAGCTCCTGCCGCTATCGAGTATTCAAGCATATAGCTTGAACGCCTTGTGTCCTTACCGATAACAATGCGTGCTCTTTTTGTGGGCGACTTCTGGGAATAATACCAGCCTATGAATCGCCCCACCTTGTACGCGTGCATCGAGGTAAGATCTATGTTTGCTTCCCCTCGAAATCCGTCCGTGCCAAAATATTTGCCCGACGAAATTTTTGTTTTTTTATCCTCTAATTCCACCTTGTCAATAAGCAGTTCGTCTGTAGAAACTCCAAAAAAATTCGCAAGGAAGATTATTTTGTCTATTTGAGGAAGCGCTTGATCAAGCTCCCATTTGGATATCGTTTGTCTTGAAACGTCAAGCTTTTCGGCAAGCTCCTCCTGTGAAAGACCAAGCTCGCTTCTTAATTTCATTATCTTCTGACCTATAACCATAATACTCCTCCAAAAGAATATTGTATAAATTAATTATATAGCTTAAACGCATTTTTTACAACCAACTTTTCTTTGAAATTTCAGCAACCACAGGTTGACAAAATCATATAAAGTATATAACAAAAAAAGACCGACGCCTTAAAGCCTGTATCGATCTTTTTTATTACATTCTAATTTTCAAGTTTTTGGCGTATGTATACTCCAACGTCGCTAATATTTATATTCAAAACTAAAGAGAATTCTTCTTCAATTAATTTTTCTGCGCGCTCCAACACATCAATATCCGAAAAAGACAGTTTTCTATTTCCACTCTTTTCTTCAAGCTGTTGCCTCTTTATATATATACATCCAATCATACGTAACAGCTCTAACGTATCGTTTTTCTTTATTATATCACTAAAAAAATCAGATCTCTTTTTGCGATCTTCGATCCACTCGATTTTGACATTTTTTAACGATGAAATGATTTGTTCTATTTCTTGTTTTGTGAGAAGTCTTCTCATTTTAGACAAAAGCGTCGTGTTTTTCACAGGAACAAAAATGGTAGTAGATTTTTCGTATATAGGCTTCAAAACGTAATGAAAATTATCTTCCGACGACTTGTCAAAATCGGGAACACAAATGTCATATATTAAACAAACTCCGTTACTCCCATATTTCACATATTCGCCCTTACGGTACTCCATTTCATCACCTCTTAATTTCTTTACTGTCTATATTATATCAATTTAAACGATTTTTTTCAAAGGTGATTTTAAACAAATATTTATTTTTAATGTAAAATTTCAACGCAAAAAACACCAAATAAATAAAAAAACACGCCAAGACTTTTGTCTTAGCGCGCGTATATTATCTTGTTTTTCAACAAGCTAGTGTCGGCATTGACCTATTTTCCCGGTCCGTCGCCAGATAAGTATCTTGGGCACAGCAGAGCTTAACTTCCGTGTTCGGAATGGGAACGGGTGGACCCTCTGCGTTAAAAACACCGACTGCTTTCTCCTATTGGGGAAAGCTTTTTGCTGAAAGAAAAACAAAAATAAAATTTTGTGTCAGCATTGACCTATCTTCCCGGTCCGTCGCCAGACAAGTATTTTCGGCACTGCAGAGCTTAACTTCCGTGTTCGGAATGGGAACGGGTGGACCCTCTGCGTTAGAAACACTGACTAGGTCACGTTTTAACGTAACCTTTGGTTGCAGCTGAACGCTCAATAGAGGGATGAGCCAGTATTGGGCGCATGCACTGCATGCTGGTGCACCTTCAGGGATTCGAACCCGGGACCCACTGATTAAGAGTCAGTTGCTCTACCAACTGAGCTAAAGGTGCGAAATATTGAAGATGTACTCTTCTCTGAAGAAAACCTTCATTGAAAACCGAACAAAGGAAGTTTAGTGTGTAGAAAGAAACTCAAGAATTGTTTGTCTTGAACAAACAAGCTGTGCTTGTTTAGAAGTTCAAGCCCTCGGTCAATTAGTATCGATCAGCTAAATACATTACTGCACTTACACCTTCGACCTATCAAGCTCGTAGTCTACAAGCGACCTTACCTGGTCAAGCCAGGAGGGATATCTAATCTTGAGGTGTGCTTCACGCTTAGATGCCTTCAGCGTTTATCACGACCGCACGCGGCTACCCAGCTATGCCCTTGGCAGAACAACTGGTGCACCGGAGGTGCGTCCAACCCGGTCCTCTCGTACTAAGGTCAGCTCCTCTCAAATATCCAACGCCCACGACAGATAGGGACCGAACTGTCTCACGACGTTCTGAACCCAGCTCGCGTACCACTTTAATCGGCGGACAGCCGAACCCTTGGGACCTTCT
>JAZSRA010000139.1:0-3474 GCA_045538195.1 Eubacteriales bacterium
CTTCTTCCCGCACGCGGCGTCGCTGGGTCAGGCTTTCGCCCATTGCCCAATATTCCCCACTGCTGCCTCCCGTAGGAGTCTGGACCGTTTCTCAGTTCCAATGTGGCCGTTCAACCTCTCAGTCCGGCTATGGATCGTCGACTTGGTGAGCCGTTACCTCACCAACTATCTAATCCAACGCGAGCCCATCCTTGCGCAATAAATCTTTGGTTACAGGAACATGCGATCCCATAACGTTATGCGGTATTAGCAGTCGTTTCCAACTGTTGTCCCCCACACAAGGGCAGGTTGCTCACGCGTTACTCACCCGTCCGCCACTAAGTTAATCTCACGCTTCCCGAAGGATTAATTCAATTAACTCCGTTCGACTTGAATGTGTTATGCACGCCGCCAGCGTTCATCCTGAGCCAGGATCAAACTCTCAAACATTTTGTATATCTTCCGCATAAGCGGTTAGATCCTTGTTTGAGCTATTTATCTTAGCTTCTTTTACTTTTCAGAGTTGTGTTACTCTTAGTTTTTGACAGATCTGTATTTCGCACTTGCTTTTTTGCTTTGTACTTCTATCTTTTGTTGTTCAATTGTCAAGGTTCAATTGCGCTCCCTTTTTGCGAGAGCCTGATTATTATATCACAGTCAAATCGGTTTGTCAAGTGGTTTTTTGAAATTTTTCAAAAAATTTTTCGACAACTTTTGACTGCGACATTTCTTTTTTCACCGCCGTTCTCGCGACAGCTTTATTATTCTACCACTTCCTCCTCTTTTTGTCAATAGCTTTTCGTAAATTTCTTTCACTTTGGTTATTCTTTTAATTTCTACAATTTCTTCTCCTCTTTTTTGTGCATTTTTGCTATTTAGTTTGCTTAACTTTGACTATTTTGACCAAAAATCAGCTCCTTGAGGCATATTTGCCCGATTTTTGAGCCAAACTAACCTAAAAGCCGAAGGAGAGCGATATGCTGACGATCTTTATCAAAACCGTGATCATATATATCATTTTAACTATAATAATGCGGCTTATGGGCAAGCGACAGTTGGGCGAGCTTGACGTTGGCGAGCTTGTGATCACGATACTGCTCTCCGAGATCGCCTCCCTGCCCATCACCAATCCCGAAAAAACTTTGCTTGACGCAATAATACCGATAACAACACTTGCCGCTCTTGAAATACTGACCTCAACTCTCATTTTAAAAATACCGACCGTAAAGAAAATACTATCTTCAAAGCCCTCGGTAATAATCGCTCACGGAAGAATTGACAAAAAAGCAATGAAAAAAGTAAGAATATCTCTTGAAGACCTTATCAGCCAAGTGAGACAAAACGGAATATTCGATCTTGAGGAGGTGGATTATGCCATACTTGAGGAAAACGGCAAGATGAGCATCATCCCCAAAGCGATCAACCGCCAGCCTGATATGAAGGATCTTAACCTTTCAACCGCCGACAGCGGCGTGATGCACGTGCTGATCTCCGACGGTGTCATCAACACCCACGGGCTAAGTATATTAAATAAGGATAAGAAGTGGCTCCTCGGAATTCTCAGGAAGCACTCGCTCATACCCCGCGACGTATTTTGTCTGACCTGCAACGACGCAGGTAAGATATATATAATAAAAAATGATGGAAGCACGATACAAATGCAAAAATAGCGACGGAAAACCGCCGCTATTTTTTTAATCGTAATCAAGCCTTCATTATATATATTTCACCTGTCGCTCCGTCAAACTCTCCTGCGCCGAAGATCCTGATCTCAAGAACGTTCTCCCCGTCCTGCCACTCGGGGCGGATAGCGTAGTTGCTCACATCGTAGACACGGACCTTCTCAAACTTGTCCTTCGTTATCTCAACACCGTTCCAGAAGATCTTGAAATTGCCCTGAACAGACTGCTTATCAAAGAGCAGCCAATCGCCCTTGTCCGCGCACTCAAGATCGACTCTGTAAAACGCGTTACAGGGATAGGTGTTGTTCATTCTTCTTGCGTTATCAAAGCCCGGGCGATAATGATAACTGGGATAGAAAATAACGTCATCTGTACCGAGATACTTTCTGAGCGCGTCGCGGCGCACTCTGCCCATATCCTTGACCCCCTCTCCTCTGTCAATCTTCAGATCAAAATGAGTGATAGCCGCTCTCGCGCCGGCAGGCATATAAGTCTGCTGAGGATTTGTGACGTACTCGGGGATAAAGTTGACCTCTTCCTCGGGAATATAGGTCTCACCCACATCTGAACAGGGCTCGTCACCGATCAAAAGCACTGTCGAGCCGAATCTCTGAAGAGAGAGCTCGGCATATCCGTCCTTAACGGTGACCGCTCTTGAAATATCGCTCTGCGCGTCGTAGACCCAAGCTTTCCTATCGCCTACCTTGACCGAGAATCTCGCGTAATTCTCACTATTATTAAAGAGGAAAACAAGCTCATCCTCTCCACGGGTCTTGACGTAGGTCTGCACCCTCTCGCCGCCGACAATCTCAAGTCCGTTCGGGAAGAAGCTCTCATCACCATCATAGAGACAGCAGTCAACCCCCGCCGCCTTCAATCTGTCATAGACCGCCTGCTCAACCTCACCCGCCTTGACTACGGCAACCTTGGAGTAGGCACAGCTTCCGATATTTATCTTGCCGTCAATCATCTCGCCGTCCATCGCCGACTGCGTATCGGACACGTCAAAGCCGATATGATTCTTCATCATATATCTGACCGCTCCTCGGAGTCGGGAATTGTAAAGCTTGCCCGTCTCGCAGGGCTTCACTGTAGAATGTCCGCTCTTAAAGGGTACGATCTCGGCATAACCTCCGTAGGGATAGACCAAAAGCATATCGTTATCACGGTCATAATCGTGAAGCAGCTTACAGACTCTGCCCGCATACTCGGCAAAGCTCTTGTATTCGTCGAAATAGGGATCCTGGAATGAGAACGACTTGCCCGCGTCTCCTCTGTGGTATGAGCTATAGCCATAATGGAAGCCGTGAGGCACGATCCAGTTGATTCCGCAGACAAAAAGCCAATCGGCAGTCTTGCGCAGACCGTGATATCCCATATTAAATGGACTCAGCGCAAAGCACTCGGAAAAGATCGTCTTACTTCCCGATTGCTCTGCCGCAGATGCTACCATATTCGCTCCGAAAACCAGCGCGCAATGCTCAAGATCTCCGATATTGGGCGTAATGATATCAAATCCCGGGATATCCATGATCTTGCTCTGTTTGTAAATATTCTGTCCGGAGGTTGCATGGGCCATGGGATCCTCCTCGCTGTTGAAATGCCCCGTCATAATAAGATTTTGCTCGTCGCACCATGCTCTCAGTGGCTGAAGGAAATTCTCCTCAAACATACACATCATAGCCTCGGAATAATCGCGGCGAAGCTTTTTGCATTCTCCCTCATAATCGCCGTAAAGCTTGTAAAGATTGTCCTCAAGCCTGTAGCCGTAACGGTTATAAAAGTATTCGCAAAGCTCCGTGCTATAGTTTCC
>JAZSRA010000143.1:0-5105 GCA_045538195.1 Eubacteriales bacterium
GTGCAAAATTTCAGCGTCACCTCACGGCGGTTAGAACCCCTTTTTTCGGGAAGCTTTTTGGCAAGCTGCGATTGTTTGCGAAGCAAACTCGCGCAAATCTCGCTTTGCGAGTTTGCAGTTCTCAGAAAAAGGTGGAACGCATCTCTCGCATCCCCTATAAATTGCAATTTATCAATTAAAATTCTCCGCGAAGGACGGGTAGGATTTGTTTATTGCCTCAAAGCGGCTAATTTTTACGGCATTTTGGCAAACTAACGACGCAATAGCCGCGCTCATGGCGATGCGGTGGTCGTTGTAGGAGTCCACCTCGCCGCCCGCGAGAGATTTTTTGCCGTGAATTATCATTCCGTCGTCGATTGCCGTGAGCGACGCGCCGAGCGAGGTCAGGGTGTTGCAAACGCTCTCGATCCTGTCGCTTTCTTTGAGGCGAAGCCGCGCCGCGTTGAATATTTTGGTCTCGCCCTCGGAAACGGATGCCGCAACGGCGAGAATTGGAACGAGGTCGGGGATATTCGCCGCGTCGATCAGAGTCCCGTGAAGCGCGGAGGGATAGACCGTGATCTTTCCGTCCTTGCGAGTGATCTTAGCACCCATTTTTTCAAGAACGGTCAGAATTTCCTTGTCGCCCTGACGTGAATTTTCGTCAAGAGAGCAAAGGGTCACGGGAGCTTTTCCGATAGCGCCCGCTACAAGGAAAAATGCCGCGTTAGACCAGTCACCGCCAACGATCACTCGGTCGGGGGAGCAAAGTCGGTCTTTGCCCTTGATTTTAAAGCGCTTCGAGCTTTCATTATATTCAATATCCGCGCCGAAGACGGTCAGCGCGTCGAGGGTCATGCCGATATAGGGCGCGGATTCCACCTTGCCGTCAAGGGTGAGCGTGCTGTCACCCTTCGCGACCGAAAGCGCGAAAAGCAGACCGCTTATATACTGCGACGAGATATTCGCCGCGACCGTGTAGTCTCCCGATGAAAGCTTTCCCTTTACAGTCAAAGGGTTTGAGCCTTGGGGCGAGAGAGTTACGCCGTTGTCGCGCAAAACTTCGTAAAGAGGGGAGAGAGGGCGCTCGGACAGTCTGCCTCGCATCAAAAACTCGCAATCCGCGCCGAGAGAGGACGCGAGAGGAAGCAGAAAGCGGAGCGTCGATCCCGATTCGTTGCAGTCAAGAGACTGATTTTTGCAAACTTCGGCAATCGGCTTGACCAAAAAACCCTTCTCGGTGCGTTTGATATCCGCGCCGAGAGCGTTCAAACACCTCGCTGTGGCATCAATATCCGCATTCGTGTCGGTGCAGATTATCTCGCACTCGCGGTCTCCCAGAGCGGCGCAGATAAGGTATCTGTGCGCCTCGGATTTGGAGGATATGGCAGAGATCTCGCTCTTTACCGCGTTTTGATAAAAGGTTTTATCCATTTTGAATTTTCCTTGTTTTATATGTCTTTTCACAGACCCTTGGCGAAAAATGCTTCAAGGTCGGTGACGTCAATTTCGTGAATTTTAGAGTTGCCGATGCCTTCGGGTACGATGAGATTTATCTTGCCGCCGCTCCGCTTTTTGTCGGAAAGCGCGATCGAGGTAAGCTCGTCCGCACTGTAAGGACACTCGGTGGGCAGAGAATAGGCTTTCAGCATCGAAAGGATCGCGTCAGCATCGCCCTTGGGACAGTAGCCGAGCGCGTGCGCCGCCCTTGTGACGAGAGCCGTTCCGATCGCTACCGCACTGCCGTGGGAGATCTCAAAATTCGAGAGCATTTCGACCGAATGAGCCGCCGTGTGACCGAGATTGAGAAGCTGGCGGACGCCCGTGTCTCTCTCGTCGGCATTCACCACGTCGCGCTTGTTCATAACGCAATTCTCGATTATATCCTCGATCTGCGGCTTTATGGGAGACTTCAACTTTTCAAAAAGTCGTCTGTCGTTGATTATTCCGTATTTTATGACCTCGGCGCAGCCGTCGGCAAAGACGCTTTCGGGCAGAGTGTCGAGGGTTTCGCAGTCGCAGAGGACTAAGGACGGCTGATAGAAAGCTCCGACGAGATTTTTTCCTGCGGGAATGTCTATTGCCGTCTTGCCGCCCACCGACGAATCGACCATAGCCAAAAGTGTGGTGGGGATCTGAACGAATCTTATGCCGCGGAGATATGTCGCCGCCGCAAAGCCCGCAAGGTCACCGACGACACCGCCGCCAAGCGCAAAGATGCAGTCCGAGCGCGTGATCCTATGCTCGGCTAAAAAGTTAAGGAAACTTAAATATGACTCTGCCGACTTTGACTCCTCACCCGCCGCTATAGTAAAGCGGATAGGCGAAAAGCCCGATGAAACAAGGCTTTTTTCAAATCTTTCGGCATAGAGCGGAGCGACGTTTCCGTCTGTGAGGATCGCCGCCGCAGAGGGCTTTATCACCTTTGCGGCTTCCTCGCCCGCGCGGTCAAGTATGCCTTTTTCTATGATTATGTCGTAGACGCGGGACGCGTTAACGGTTACTTTTCTCATAATTTTATCCTTTTTTTGTGGATTTTTGACGGTTATCCGTCGATCTCCTCCTTGGCTATTCTGCCCTCTCGGAGAATTTCTCTCATTCTGTCGCGGTCGTCTCCTTGGAGCGCGTCGCGGTACTCGGTCAGCGAGTTGATTATGCTGTCGATCTCGTAGAGCAGAGGCTCTTTGTTCTCAAAAAACAGCTCGGTCCACATAGTCTCGTTGAGCCACGCGACGCGTGTCATGTCCTTGTAGCTTCCCGCAGAAAAACCCTTGTGGTTTCTCGCGGTGGGGCTTTTGACATAGGCGTTGGACACCACGTGCGCCAGCTGTGAGGTGAAGGCGATCATTCTGTCGTGTTCCTCGGCGGTAGTGAAGGAGTACTTGCCAAATCCCGCGGGGGCGAGCAGTGTCTTTATTTTGTCGAAGAACGTGATGTCGTCGAATTTCGGGGGGACTATGACCATAGGCGCGCCCTTGAACATCGTCGCTTTGGAGTATTTGTAGCCCGAGTGGTGCGTTCCCGCCATAGGGTGACCGCCGACGAAGGTGTAGCCGTACTTTTCAGCCAGAGCAAAGCCAGCGGCGCAGACCTGCTGCTTTGTGCCGCAAAGGTCGATGACGACGGCGTTTTTGTTCACAAGCGGAGCGATCTTTTCCATATATTCGATAGTTGAAACGGGGTAAAGTCCCACGAAAATGAGGTCGCACTCGCTGATGTTGCTCTCGTCAAGACGCGCGTCAAGAGTGCCTTCAAGTATAGCAAAATCGACGATCGACTGACTTCTGTTGTAGCCGAATATCTTGTATTCGGTTCCGCTCTGTTTAGCAAATTCTCTGTATGCCTTGGCGATCGAGCCTCCGATCAGACCAAGTCCCGCTATTCCGATTTTCATAATATGCCTGCCTTTTTCTATGGGGCGCCGCCCCAAACCCCGCTTAAAAACTTTTAGAAAAAGTTTTTAAGAATTTCAAAACTTTCTCAAAATAAATAATATACCAATTGTAATTATATCACGGGGGGAATTAAATTTCAATATTTTTTATAAGGTTTTAGTTATTTTTCTTTGATTTTCAAACCAAACTCGCAACACGATAGCAGATAGACTATGCGTAAACGCTCCCATTAAGACGAATAGAGCGTCTGTAAGTTCTGCTATCCTTGGGGAAGTTTTGAGGGTTCCAAGGGAACTTTTACAAAAGTTCCCTTGGCGCGTCCTTATCCCTTAACGCGTCCCACCTCGGTCATCACGTCGGCGAACTGGTCGGGGGTGAGGGACTGGGCGCCGTCGCAGAGCGCCGCCTTGGGGTTATTATGGACCTCGATCATAAGGCCGTGAGCGCCGCAAGCGGCGGCGGCAAGAGCCATAGGCTTGACCAAGCGAGCCGAGCCTGTCGCGTGGCTGGGGTCGACGATAACGGGCAGGTGGGTCAGCTCTTTGAGGACGGGGATCGCCGCAAGGTCAAGGACGTTTCTCGTGTATTGCGAGTCAAATGAACGGATACCACGCTCGCAGAGGATAATATTCTCGTTACCGCCTGCCATAATGTATTCAGCGGACATCAGCCACTCCTTGATCGTTGCCGAAAGACCGCGTTTGAGAAGGATCGGCTTCCTGGTTCTGCCAAGCTCTTTGAGAAGCTCAAAGTTCTGCATATTGCGTGCGCCGACCTGAATGACGTCCACGTTTTCAAAGAGGGGGAGGTGATCTGCGTTCATTATTTCGGTAACGACGGGAAGTCCCGTTTCTTTTTTTGCTTCAAGCAAAAATTCGATGCCCTCGGCTTTAAGTCCCTGAAAATCGTAGGGAGAGGTACGGGGCTTGAACGCGCCGCCGCGGAGCATTGTTGCGCCTGCCGCCTTGACCGCTTTTGCGATCTCGATGACCTGCTCCTCGCTCTCGACCGAGCAAGGGCCTGCCATGACCGCGAAAATATCACCTCCGACGCTGGTATTTTCGACCTTAATAACGCTGTCGTCGGGGTGGAATTTTCTGTTTGCGCTTTTAAAGGGTTCGGAAATTCTCTGAACCGTTTCGATGATGTCGAGGGAGCGGAGAAGATCCTCGTCGATGCGTGTGGTATCGCCGATAAGACCGACTATGGTTTGGAATTCACCTTTTGAAAGGTGTACGGCGAGACCTTGGGATTCTATCCAATCGGTAAGATTTTTAAGCTGTTGTTCACTTGTTCCTTTTCTAAGTACAGCGATCATTTTTTGTCTCCTTTTTGCCTTGCGGCATTGAATTTTTATATAAATTTTTATTTATCTATTAGTTTTTACGTTCATTTTCTTCCTACGGCGGAAGAAAACGAACCAAAAGAACGCCGCATAGGGTAAAGAGGGTCTTGTTCGAGAAAAAGCGAACATGCCGCTTTTCCTCGCCCTGCGACATCCTCTCTCCCCTATGTACCCCTCTCTCCTGTCGGCTATGCCGACGGAAAGAGATTATTGATGTCACAGAGGTAAAACTCTCTTATAATTTAGATTTGTAGCCGTGATCTTGTTTAAACTTTTTAGACCTGTCGCGGAAGCGACCTTTCCCGAAGGGAAAGCCTCTTTGAGTTTAAAAGTTTGATATTGTTATAAGCCATACCCCACTATATCAACCCAATGGGGTTGGGGGT
>JAZSRA010000027.1:0-31454 GCA_045538195.1 Eubacteriales bacterium
ATAAGCTTTGACAGGCGGTTTGACGAAATATCGTCAACTATGCCCGCCTTCTGAATTATATAACCGACGGCGAGGAGAAAAAATATAGTTGCTATAACGCTTAAAAACTGTTCAAAAGGGATGCTCATACTTCCTCCCCGCGAAGCTCGTCAAGCTTTGCCTTGATGGCCTTCATATCGACTAACATATCTTCTTTTTTGCGAGGGTCGCGTAAAAGCAGTGCGGGATGATAGACGGCACACATAAGAAACTGTCCTTTTTTGAACCACACACCGTGCTCCTTGGTTATTTTGAAATCGGGCTTGATAAGGCGCACTGCCGATATTCTTCCGAGACAGACTATCATTTTGGGCTTGATAAGCTTTACCTGTTCACGCAGATAGTCAATGCAGGCATCTTCTTCCTGTGGGAGCGGGTCACGGTTCTTTGGGGGACGGCATTTGAGAATATTGGCTATGTAGACGTCCTCGCGTTTTATATCGACCGCATAAAGAAATTTGTCAAGCAGCTGCCCCGCACGACCCACGAAGGGGGTTCCCGAAAGATCCTCCTGTTCACCGGGGGCTTCACCCACGAAAAGTATGTCGGCGTTCTCGTTTCCAACGCCAAATACGCAGTTGGTTCTCGTTTTGCAAAGCTCGCATTTTTCACATTCGGCACACGCCGCTTTAAGAGCGTCCCAAGTCATATTTTTTACCGTCCTTTCGGAAATTTCTCAAAATTTAAATATCAAATTATATTATATCAAAAATTTGCGAGATTTTCAATAGGGCGGGGAATTTTTATTGAAAAAGAAATTTTGAATTGCAGAGGATGCGTTCCACCTTTTTGAAAAAAGGTGGAGCCAAAAACTTTCCCGAATGGGGTTCTAGCCGCCGTTGAGTTACGCTGAAAATTGCTTGCAATTTTCAGCCTGCTATCCGTTTTCGTGTTTCAACAGTTTAGAACCCAGCCGATATAATTCAACTTGTTTTATAGTAGCTTTAAGTTAAAGTTATATAATGTGCCTTAGGTTCAATACCTTATCAATACAAAAACGACAGTGAGGGATTTTTTTAACGAGCGTAGCGAAGTGAAAAAGCCGAGTTTTCAGCTTGCTGAAAAAAGCACACCCTAAAAGGACCCCTTTTTCGGGAAGTTTCTTTGCTTACTTTCTTTACAAAGAAAGTAAGCCGCCGGAGGCACGCGTCCTTCCCAATTAAAAACCGCAGAGTGTTTCGATAGCTCTCTCGTCGCAAATTACCTTTCCATGCTCGGATATGTAGGAAACCAGACAGTCGGGGTTTTCACGTCTGCCGTATTCTATGATAAAGGTCAGTCTGTCAAGCCTCGAATACGCCGACATTCCTGTGTCAAGGAGCAGAAGATAAAAATTGCCGTCCTCATCGAAAAAGGCTTTACTTTCGGGACGGATGTCAGATGCGGAAAGAATTTTGCAGACTTCAAGCATATCCGACATATTTGAAAACGAATAGGCGACACGGGACGGGTGTCTTTCTCTCGGCAGAGGAAGCTTGTTTTCGCTTTTCTCCGAAAGGCTTAAAAGCGCCCTTTGCTCGGCAGGCTGTTCGGGCAGAGAGGCTTGTTTTTTAGGCCTTTTCTCGCGTGACGCTTCCTCGGACATAATAGGGCTTTTGATCCTTTCGTATATCTCGTCGGAGGGAGCTTCGGAGAGACATTTTGTGACGAAAAGCTCGCATCCTCCTTTCTTGGAGGTGTAGAGCTGAACGAATATCTCCTCTCCGTCGGTGTTGAAGCCGATCTGATCCTTGGCACATTCAAGCAGGTTTCGTATCGCGCGTCTCGTAGAGCCTTGAGCGCAATCACTCTCACTGCCAATATGATATTTTTTCATGTCGCTTTCGTTAAGCATTATTTTCAGCTTAGTATTGCTGATAAGTATAAGTTCCATAGTATGTGTTCCTTTCGGTATTCCTACTAATATTATAATACTTGTCGAGGCAAAATGTAACCCCTAAATTTTTGGTAATTTTCTCAGCGGGTATTTACTTTTTACAGTATTTTTGCTATAATTAGATGTAATGGAAACGATTTGCTGCAAATAAGACGGAAAGGAAGGTGAGCGGATGAGGTACGATGTTGACAGAGACCACGTTGAACTTAGCGTCAGAGAGCTTTGCGAATTGGCTCTGCTTCGCGGAAATATTGATTGCCACCGCTCGCCGTCAAGTCTTCGTGAGAGAGCGGCAGAGGGTCAGAGGATTCATCAGAAGCTTCAGACCTCCTTCGGTGCGTTCTATCACGGCGAGGTCGAGCTTCGCAACACAAGCAAGGCAGACGAGGTCTACTTTTATGTCAAGGGCAGGGCAGACGGAATATTATATCGTAACGGTTATTATACCGTTGACGAGATAAAGACGGTGGGCGAAAAGATTTTTTCAAGCCACGAGGTCGATCAGCTCCATTTGGCTCAGCTTTATTGTTACGCTTATTTCCTTTGCAGAACAAAGGAGCTGAGGAGTGTCAACACCAGAATGATATATTACAATATTGACAGCGAGGAGATCGAATATCACGAGAAGGTGGTAATGGCGGAGGAGCTGAGAAGCTTTTATCACCGTCTGCTCTCCATGGTGCTTTGGAGAGGGCGAGACCTCCGAAACAGAGCGAGGGATAGAATGCCCGCGGTTGCTGACGCGCCTTTCCCGTATAGCTCGCTTCGTGACAGTCAAGCCGAGATGATAAAGGAGTGCTACCGCGATATAAAGCACGGCAACCGTCTTTTCTGTCAAGCGCCTACGGGCATCGGCAAGACGGTATCCACCCTTTATCCCGCGGCAAAATGTATGGGAGAGGGTATCGCCGATAAGATATTCTACCTTACGTCAAAAGCAAGCATCCGCCGTGAGGCATATCACGCGATCGAGAAGATGAATAGTGCGGGTTCAAAAATTCGCGGCATTGTGCTTTCTTCAAGAGAGCAGATGTGTATAAACGACACGGCGAAGAAGAGCGGAGGCAGACTTTCCTCCAACTGCTGCCCCGAGCTTTGCCCGTACGCAAAGGCGTACTATGACAAATTAAGTACGTCCCTTGAGAAAATTCTGAAGCTTTCAGGCATTTTTGATAGTTCCGCTATTAAAAATTTTGCAAAAATGCGAGAGATCTGCCCTTACGAATTTGCTCTCGACCTTTCCGAGCTTTGCGACGTTATAATCTGCGACTATAACTACGTTTTTTCGCCTACCGTTTACCTAAAACGCTATTTTGACGAAAGATTTGGCGGCGGCAGAGAGAATTTTATATTCCTTGTGGACGAGGCTCATAACCTGCCCGACAGAGCAAGAGATATGTTTTCGTCAAGGCTTTCGAGCGAGGATTTTGAGCATATTATCTCACTTTTGGGTGAGGCGAGCAAGCTGACTGATGCCTGTCTCTCGCTTTTGCGGAGCTTTGAGACGCTTGAAAAGCTCTGTTCGGACAATATGAAATATGACTGCGACGGTGTTGGCGTGGGCTATTACGTTGCCCGTGAGCTTCCCGAGAATTTCCTCCGTGATCTGTCCGAATTTTCCGAAAAATGCGACGGCTGGATGAAATACAACGCCGATCACCCCGCATTCCTTGCGGTGGAGGATCTGTCATATCGCATTTTTGAATTTAAAAAGATATGCGAGTGCTTCGACCGTCATTATCTTACCTTTATAAATACAGTTGACCTCAAGGTCTCGCTTTTACTTTACTGTCTCGACCCGTCGAACAATCTGTCGATCGCCCTTGAAAGAGCGGTGGCGTCGGTTCTGTTCTCAGCAACTCTGACACCCACTGACTATTTCGCCGACATATTGGGCGGCGGTAAAAAGACGGTTTCTGTGGATTTTGAGTCGCCGTTCCCAAAGGAAAACCTTTGCGTCGTTGCGGTGGACAGAATAAGCACGAGATATGAGGATAGGGAAAAGTCTTACAAAAGGATCGCCGCTTGCATAGCCGCAACCGTGTCGGCGAAGGTGGGGAATTATATGGTCTTTTTCCCGTCCTACGGATATATGGAGGAGGTCCACAAGCTCTTTTCGGCAAAGTACCCCAAGGTCAAAACTCTTGTGCAGAAGAAGAATATGTCGATCTCTGAGCGTGAAGCCTACTTGTCCGAATTTCAGGATGACGGCAAGCTGCGTATAGGCTTTTGCGTCCTCGGCGGTTCCTTCTCCGAGGGAATCGATCTGCCGGGAAAGCGGCTTATCGGCGTTGTTGTGGTGGGCGTGGGTCTGCCCGGAATATCCGACGAAAACAACATCATCCGCGATTATTACGAGGAAAAATGCGGTATGGGCTACGACTATGCCTACACCTATCCCGGTATGAACTCGGTGCTTCAGGCAGTGGGCAGAGTTATACGAACCGAGACCGACAGAGGCATCGCCGTGCTTATCGACGACAGATATGCCGAGCCTAAATACAGGACGCTTTTTCCGAAGGAGTGGAAATCGATGAATTTGGTGGGAAATCCTTCCTCTCTTGCAGAAATTGCGCGAAGATTTTGGCAAAATTAAGATATTTTGAAAATTTTTGCAAAATTTGAAAATATATCTTGCATTTTTGTAAAAGATATGGTATAATGACTTTTGTTGTGATTAATTAGAAAAAACGGAGTAGAATTTTTGATGAAATATTGCGAAATGTCCCATGAGGCTCTCCTTGCAGAGCATCAGAATTTAGTTAAAGAATACGAGGAAATAAAGGCGAGCGGAATTAAGCTCGATATATCGAGAGGTAAGCCCTGCACCGAGCAGCTCAACCTTTCCGACGGTCTGCTTACCGTGCTGAAGGGCGCGGAGGATTGCAAGACCGAGGCAGGATTTGACTGCCGTAACTACGGCCTTTTTGAGGGCGTACCCGAGGCTCAGGCTATGTTCTCCGAGCTTCTGACTATCCCCTCTGAAAATATCCTTCTCGGCGGAAGCTCGTCTTTGACCTTTATGTACGATACCCTCGCTCGCGCGATGCTTTACGGAGTTCGCGGCAGTGAGAGACCCTGGTGCAGAGAAGAAAAGGTAAAATTTATCTGTCCCGTACCCGGCTATGACCGCCATTTTATGGTAACGCAGTCTCTCGGCATCGAGATGGTTAACGTAAATATGACCCCCACGGGTCCCGATATGGACGTAGTTGAAGAGCTGGTAAAAGACCCTCACGTCAAGGGTATCTGGTGTAACCCCAAGTATTCCAACCCCGACGGAATTACCTATTCCGACGAGACCGTACGCCGTCTCGCTTATATGGAGACCGCGGCTAAGGACTTCCGCATTATGTGGGATAACGCCTATGCCGTTCACGACCTCTACGACGAGGATGACGAGCTTCTCGACATCATCGAGGAATGCTGTCAGGCGGGCAACCCCGACAGAGTGCTTTGCTTCTATTCCACAAGCAAGATCACCTACCCCGGCGGCGGTGTTGCGCTTATGGCGGCAAGTGAAAAAAACCTTGAGCAGATAAAGGAGATCATGAAGGCGCAGACCATCAATTTCGACCGCTTAAATCAGCTCCGTCACGTCAGATATTTCGGCAACGCCGAGAATATCAAGGCGCACATGAAGAAGCACGCGGCGATCATCGCCCCCAAGTTTGCTCTCGTCAAGGAGCATCTTACGAGAGAGCTTGCTGCTCGTGGTATCGCTCGTTGGACAGACCCCAACGGCGGTTATTTCATCAGCCTTTTCGTTGAGAAGGGATGCGCTAAAAGAGCATACGCGTTGGCAAAGGAGGCGGGTCTGACCCTGACCACGGTCGGCGCCACCTACCCCTACGGCTACGACCCCGACGACTCCAATATCCGTATCGCGCCTACCTATCCCTCTCTTGAGGAGCTTGATAAGGCGATGAAGGTGTTGACAGTTTGCGTCAGATTGGCGGCTGTAGAAAAATTTTTGAAATGATTTGTGAGATATGGGGGAAGAGGGAAACTTCTTGAAAGAAGTTTCCCTCTTCCCCCATACCCCCAACTCCTTTCAAGAACGTTCAAAATGAATATATAATTTAGAGTGGCGTTTATTTGTCGATTTACTACTCAAAAACAATTCAGAAGGGAATAAAAGAATGAAAATAAAGCAATCCGATATAAATCCCTTTAAAAACAGTGACTCCAATAAGAGGTATTACACCTACGATTATTACCTCCGCAAGACCTTTGGCGGCAAGTGTATGAAGATCCCTCTCGACGCAGGATTTACCTGCCCGAATATTGACGGAAAATGCTCTGTGGGTGGTTGCATTTACTGTTCGCCCAGAGGCAGCGGAGACTTTGCCGCAGATGCGGTCCTGCCAGTTGCCGAGCAGTTTGAAATAATAAAAAATCAGCTTTCTAACAAGTGGAAAACAAACAAATACATTCCATATTTTCAGGCGCATACCAACACATATGCGCCGCTTTCGGTGATCCGCGAGAAAGTGGAGAGTGTTATGGGCAAGGAGGGCGTTGTGGGTCTGAATATCGCAACTCGCGCAGATTGCCTTGAGGACGATGTGGTGGCTTATCTTGCCGAGCTTGCCGAGAGGACGGTTCTGACCGTAGAGCTTGGCTTGCAGACCGTCCACGACGCTACGGCGTTTGCGATCAACCGAGGACACAGCTTCGCGGATTTCCTTGCGGGATATGAGAAATTGCGTTCTGCGTCGCCCAAGATAAATATCTGCGTACATCTTATTTTCGGTCTCCCTGACGAGAGCCATGAGATGATGGTAGAAAGCGTGAAAGCGGTGGCAAAATTGCGCCCCGAGCAGGTGAAGATACATCTTCTGCACGTAATTCGCGGAACAAAACTTGCCGATATATATAATGAAGGGAATTATACGCCCCTTGAAATGGACGAATACGTAGATATAGTTGCTGAAGCGTTGACTTATCTGCCCCCCGAAACGGTGGTTGGCAGGTTGACGGGCGACGGCATGCAAAGCGAGCTTCTCTCTCCCGATTGGAGTCGAAAAAAGACCGCTGTCATAAATAATATTGACAAAAAAATGTTTTCCAATGACCTCTGGCAAGGGAAAAGCTTTTGCCTTATTTAGTGGAGGTTATTCCTACGTTTACGGCAATGGTAAGGATACCAACGCTCACACTGAGACTGAAACAGAATGAGTGATTAATGAAATTATTTCGTATGAAGTTTATTTCAATTTTGTAGTAGTGATTATGCAATAATTACAATAATAATAAACTATTTTTGTAAATATTGTGCATTTACAATTTTGAGTATTTATGATAAAATAAGGGTGATGCGAAAGTGCTTTATCTTTTGCATTCCAAAATACTATATTTTTTAAGGAGAAAAGAGTTATGAAAAAAATTCTTTCTGCTTTGCTCGTTGTTGCAATGCTTGCCTCCATGTTCGCAGTTTTCGCACTTCCCACTGCTGCGATTGATGGTCAGTTTGATACACACGACAAAGCTACCCACGAGGCCCTCGGATACGACGGAGATATAGCTGTTCCCGGTTACGAATATACCGAAGACGGATTCCATATGACCGCCGCAGATTGGAGTGACGATACACCTTTCTCTCATATGTCCACTAAGAATAAGGTGGATCTTAAGAACGGTGTTTATATGCAGGTAAGAGTTGATACCTACAACTATGATGCCGGCGATAAGTGGCTTAACTTCAACATCTGGAGCCAACCCACCCTTGAACCCGGCTCTTCCGACGAAACCTATGGATACGGCGTTTCGAACCTTATTCGTTTCGTTGGAAGCACTCTTGGCTATGCACAATGGAAGGTCGAGCAGTTTACTGCCGCTGGCGATGCCATGTATTTTGACGATGCAGGTAAGGCTCAGGTAGACGGCAAGAACGTTCTTACTCTCGTTGTTACCTATAATCCTCAAACAGGATATGGAATAACCCTTAATGGTTGTGCTGCTCCCCAAGAAGTCGTTGACTATATGAACGAGACCTACGCTGAGGATAGCATGGCATACATAGGCTTTACAATGCACTCTAACAAGAAGGGTGGAGAGCAGTCCGCAACTATCCTTAAGTTTGGTGAAAGTGAAGATACTGCAATCACGCCTATGGGTGACGATAGAAAGGATCCTCAAAATAGCGTCTCTGAACCTATTGCTGATATTATTGATGCATCTACCGTTGCAGAGGGTCAGCCCGCGATCATTATGAGCGGTGACATAGCAAACTCTCAGATTAAGGCAATTCCTGGTTCCTCTACCGGTTCCCAAATTTCTATTACTGATGATAATCTTATTAAAGTTATCGCTACCAACACAACCGCTGACTGCGGTGTATGGGGCGTTAAGAATAGTTCTTCTTACAACATTAAAGATTTCCCTGTAGTAATCTGTCTTGTTAAGAATTACTGTAACTGTGAGTCTGATGACGGCACTTGCAGCGGCTGGGAGACTGCATCCTTGTATCTCTGTACAGGAGAAGAGATCAGTCCCTCTCCCGATAACAATATTGCGGAAGTTGATTCTTCCGATACTTACTTTATAACCAATGATGATGGAAGCGTTGATAAATATGCTTATTTCTACTATGATGTCACTGATGAGCTTAAGACAACAGATGAAGAAGGTAATGTAATAGGTAGATTTGACGGTCGTATCAACACTACTCGTTTCGACTTTTTGAATGTAGATATGAATACCCCCGGTGCAAACGAGTTTGAGGTAGTTATGCAGTGCTTCTTTAGAACCGTTGAGGATGCAGAGGCTTATGTTGAGGAACATCTTGCTGATAAGGGTTGGGTTGAAGAAGTAGTAACCGACGCTCCCACTGATACTGAAACCGATCCTCAGGAGACCGATCCTCAGGAGACCGATCCTCAGGAGACTAATCCTCAGGAGACCGATCCTCAGGAGACCGATCCTCAGGAGACCAATCCTCAGGAGACCGACAATCAGACCGATGCAGGCAACAACGCAGATGACAACACATCCGGCGGTTGCTTTGGCACCGTAGGCTTTGGTGCGATCGCTATAATCACTCTTGCTGCAGGTGTTAGCTTCGTTTCATTTAAGAAGAAAAAATAATATGGGCGGATAGTCCTAATAACTAAAAAAGCAAGCGCTCCCTTCGTGGGGCGCTTGCTTTTTTCTCTTTTGAGCATTAATAAATTGGGTATCAAACAATAAATGATGCTGATCACTGCTCTGTGAAATCTGTGTGAAATTCGGCCTTTTAGATTGTGTAATTAGCACAATAAAAAATAACCGTTTTTGTAAATATTGCGTATTTACAATTCTGAGTATTTATGATAAAATAAGATGTCGCAAAAGTGCTTTATCTTTTGCATTCCAAAATACTATTTTTTTAAGGAGAAAAGAGTTATGAAAAAAATTCTTTCTGCTTTGCTCGTTGTTGCAATGCTTGCCTCCATGTTCGCAGTTTTCGCACTTCCCACTGCTGCGATTGTGGGTCAGTTTGATACACACGACAGAGCTACCCACGAGGTTCCCGGATATGACGGGGATATAGCTGTTCCCGGTTACGAATATACCGAAGACGGTTTCCATATGACCACCGTAGATTGGGGTTACGATACGCCTTTCTCTCATATGTCCACCAAGAATAAGGTGGACCTTAAGAACGGTGTTTATATGCAGGTAAGAGTTGATACCTTCAACTATGATGCCGGCGATAAGTGGCTTAACTTCAACATCTGGAGCCAACCCACCCTTGAACCCGGCTCATCCGAAGAAGAATATGGATATGGCGTTTCGAACCTTATTCGTTTCGTTGGAAACACCTCCACTCTTAGCTATGCACAATGGAAGATCAAGCAGTTTACTAGCCTTGATGCCACTTATTTTGACGATGCAGGTAAGGCTCAGGTAGACGGCAAGAACGTTCTTACTCTTGTTGTTACCTATAATAGCAATTCCGGATATGGAATAACCCTCAATGGTGTTGCGGCTCCCCAAGCGGTCGTTGACTATATGAACCAGACCTACTCTGAGGATAGCATGGCATACATAGGCTTTACAATGTTCTCTACCAAGAAGGGTGGAGAGCAGTCCGCCACTATCCTTAAGTTTGGTGAAAGTGCAGATACTGCAACCAAGCCTATGGGTGACGACAAAAAAGCTGCTACAACTAATGATAGAGAACCTATTGCTGATATTATTGATGCATCTACCGTTGCAGAGGGTCAGCCCGCGATCATTATGAGCGGAGACAAAGCTAATTCTCAGATTAAAGCTACTCCCGGCTCTGCTACCGGTTCCCGAATTTCTATTACTGATGATAATCTTATTAGAGTTGTCGCTATCAACACAATCGGTGACTGCGGTATCTGGAACGTTAAGAATAGTTCTTCTTACGACATTAAGGATTTCCCCGTAGTACTCTGTCTTTTTAAGAATTACTGTAACTGTGGAACTGATGACGGCACTTGCAGCGGCTGGGAGGCTGGATCCTTGTATCTCTGTACAGGAGAAGAGATCAGTCCCTCTCCCGATAACAATATTGCGGCAGTTGATTCTTCTGATCCTTACTTTATAACCAATGATGATGGAAGCGTTGATAAATATGCTTATTTCTACTATGATGTCACTGATGAGCTTAAGACAACAGATGAAGAAGGCAATGTCACAGGTAGATTTGACGGTCGTATAAACGCTACTCGTTTCGACTTTGTGGATATCGATATGCTTACCCCCGGTGCAAACGAGTTTGAGGTAGTTATGCAGTGCTTCTTTAGAACCGTTGAGGATGCAGAGGCTTATGTTGAGGCGTATCTTGCTGATAAGGGTTGGGTTAAAGAAGAAGTAACCGACGCTCCCACTGATACTGAAACCGATCCTCAGGAGACCGAGCCTCAGGATACCGATCCTCAGGAGACTGATCCCGTTACCCCCGATGAAACCGATAAGCAGACTGACGGCGGCAATACCGCATCCGGTGGTTGCTTTGGTACCGTAGGCTTTGGCGCGATCGCTATCGTTGCGGTAGCTGCTACTGCTACTTACGTTACCTTCAAGAAGAAGGATTGATCAGCGGATCAAAGCTTTAAATTGAATTAATTTTACATCCCCTTGCAAGCTGCGAGGGGATGTTTTTTGGATTTCCATAATATATTTGAATAAAATCATATAAAACCTATTGACAAATACGGAAAAATTGTGTATTATTGTATTAGTACAGTGGTACAGAAAGGGGAGTGACTATGGCGTGGCAATTTAATCAGCGCGAGCCTGTTTTTTTACAGATCGCGAACAGATTGCGCGGAGATATTCTTCGTGGCGAGTATGATGCCGACGAGCAATTCCCGTCGGTCCGACAGCTGGCATCGGTTGCCGCAGTAAACCCGAACACTATGCAAAAGGCGCTTTCTCATCTTGAGGAGGAGGGAATATTGTATAGTAAGGGTACGATCGGTCGATTTGTGACCGAGGACGAGAGCATTTTGCACTCTGCAAACGAAAAAATGCGTCGTGAGCTGGTGAAAAAGATGCTTTCGGAGGCAAGCGCATTGGGAATTGATGCCGATGAGCTTGTGAAATATATTAAGGAGGAGGTCGAGGTATGAGCGTACCTGTTTTAAGCTGTACCGATTTGAAAAAGAGCTATAAAAGAAAAAAACTCGTTTTGGATGGCTTTAATTGCTCTTTGCCAAGCGGTAGAATAATCGGACTTTTAGGACCTAACGGTTGTGGAAAGTCAACATTGATGAAGCTGATCTGCGGTATTCTTACCGCCGACAGCGGAGAAATAAAGATCTGCGGTGAGCCTCGCAGTGAAAAGACAAATGCTTACATCTCCTATCTTCCAGAGAGAACCTATTTCAACTCTTGGATGAAGGTGGATGAGCTTATCAAGTATTTTTCCGAATTTTACTCGGATTTCGATGCGTCTCTTGCGCGCAACATGCTTGCCGATCTTAAGATCGACACGAAATGCAAGCTGAGAACTCTTTCAAAGGGAACTAAGGAGAAGGTTCAGCTTGTAATGGTCATGGCGCGCCGAGCAAAGCTCTACCTGCTTGACGAGCCTATCGCGGGCGTTGACCCGGCGGCAAGAGAGTATATTCTCAACACCATAATTGGAAACTACAATCCCGAGGCGACGGTGATAATCACTACCCACCTCATTCACGACATAGAACCCGTGCTTGACGATTTTGCGTTTCTTGGTTTTGGCGGCAAGATAGTGCTTTCGGGCAACTGTGACACCGTTCGAGCCGAGACGGGCAAGTCTCTTGACGAGCTTTTCAGGGAGGTGTTCAGATGTTAGGCAAGCTTTTAAAATATGATTTGAAAAGTGTAGGCAGATTTTGGTGGATCGCTATGCTGACCATGGTGGGAATGTCATTCTGCGCGGGAGGCTCGCTAAGAGCATATCTTGAAATAATGAATCTTCAAAATTCCACCGATTTTTCCGGTTTAATAGTTCTTTTGTATACGCTTTCTTATCTGCTTTTCCTTTTGTCGGTCGTGGGTATAGGACTTTGCATGATAGTGGTGGCAATACTCATCTTCGTCAGATACTTCAAGCACCTTTTTACCGACGAGGGGTATCTGACCTTTACGCTCCCCGTCACCCGCAAACAGATATTTTTCTCAAAAATGCTCAACGCGTTGATCTGGATGAGCCTTTCGGGTATAGTTCTGTCTTTTTGCGTGTTGATAATTTATTTGATCTCTTGTCCGACTTACGGCGAAGGATTGCTGGCGATAGACACCTATATGGATCTGTTAAAGAGTATTTCAAGAGGTTTTTCAAATCGCGGATTCTGGATGATCATTCAGTTCGTCATCTCCAATCTCATCTCGGTCGCTTCTATTGCGCTTTCCATCGGAGTGGTGTATTTCTGCATTACTCTTGGCGCGACGGTTGTCAAGAGAGCGAAGATAGTTGTAGGAGTAGGTGCTTATTATCTTCTTAACGTGGTAACAAGCACCGTGATGTCGGTATTCGGTACGATCCCTTTCTTTTTCTTGATGATAGGATTTGTCAGTATGATGGAGAAAGCACCCACGCACGCTGTCGACGGTGCTCTAACCTTGATAATGCTTATCATATTTGCCGTCGTTGCATCGCTGGCATCTTTCTTCTATTGCCTTACCTTGAATATCCTTGAGCGAAAGCTCAATCTGGCGTAAGGGGGTGTTGATATGAAGAAAAATTCCATTAAAAAACTGGCTGTTGCTCTCGTAGTAGCTCTGTTGCTCGTCAATTTGTTTGCTTTCGGTGCTGCTGCGGATGACGGCGAATACGTCAAGTGGTGGCTTTCCGATGACCAGACCCAGATAGTCAATAAGACCGAGAATATCACATATAACAACGTGTTTTACGGAATGAATCTGCGACCTGTATCTGATGAAATCTTCGTTTACGATCAGTATCTGGCTGACGATGGAGCGTATTCTTACGATCAAGTTCACGCAAACCCTGATTATCCCGAGGTGATATGGGTAGACGGTTACGGTTATACCGAGATCTTTGCAACCGACAGGGGAGCAGCCGATTTAAAGTCCTTTGTTGATGGAAATATCGGAAGCCTCAGACTTGAGGATGTTGACGGTCTGGTCGCCGATATTTCAAAGGATCTGGTCGCGGAATGGGACGCGGCGCTTCGCTCCGACCGCGATACCGAGGTCTTTGACGTAATAGATATTAAGCCCAACGGTAAAAAGGTAGAGGTCTACGAAATAGAGGCGGTGGACGTTACTAAAACTCTGGCGTACAACTACGGAGCGGTGTATAGATTGTCGGGAGAGTATTGGTACGTAAATTACGCTGATCTCGCTAACAATTATTTTGATGCGGATGGGAATTTCTCTTACCGCGGCGGAAGCGTAAAAATGACCAGACTTTCGGATACGTCCGAGCTTGAGGACGTCATATCAAGCACCGAGTATCGCTTTAGTGAATATACCTACGAATGGGATGAGCTTGACTATGATTACGAAGAAAACTCGGATGGGTGGATAATTGTATTCTGGATATTCTACTCAATATTTATAGTGATACCGCCAATTCCCGTTATAATACTTGGTCTTATCCTGCCATTTATTAAAAAGCTTGGTAAGCCGAAGTACTGGTTCTCGCTATCAGCCTTCGCACTGCTTTGGTTGATATTTGCAATAGCGCTTGCGATATTGCTTATAGTGATCTTATTAATTTAAGAAAAAATTCCCCTCGGATTTTCCGAGGGGAATTTCGATTAATTAGTTTTATTTATACCCGTGAGTTCTGATATAGGTGAAAAAGGCGTTGTAGCCGTCGGTACTCAGGTGCAGTCCGTCGCCCGAATCGTATTTTGGGTCAAGGTATCCGTTTGAACCCTTTAAGGCAGAGGCGGAATGTAGATATTTTACACCCTGCTCCTCGGCGACCTCGACTATCCAAGCGTTAGCGGTGTCGATCTTGTCCATAGAAATGCCTTGCGTCTGTTTTTCGTATTTTTTCGATACGGGGAAGATCGAATTTAGTATGATCTTTGTGTCGGGGGAGGACTCCTTGATAAGCGTTATCAGCTTTGAATAATACGCCTTGAATTGCTCCTCGGTGCAGTATCTTACACCGTTTTCAATACCGACGGTTATAAGCAGATATTGAGGTCTTTTTTGAGCCGCGGCGTCTGCTATATACATATCATTTTCGCCCTCGGGAAAGGCTATCTCGGTCTTGTCTATGCTTGATGCCAAGGGCAGATGCCCGTCGGCATCGGTCCATATCTGTCTCGTTTCTTCGCCGTCTGAAAGAACACCCTTTGTTCGCATATCCGAGACCGTGGTGTCACCGAGGAAAATGATGCTATCCACGTAGAACTGTCCGTAATCAGGGGTGGTTTTCAGCGCCGCAGGTGAATCGACCGAATCGGATTTTTCCAAGATCGGCTGCTTCAGCTCGGGGCGCACTCCTCTTATAGAGAGAGTTACCAGAGAAACGGCGCAGGCGATGATCAATATGGAGATAGTTGCCGTCGCTATGCGCGAGAATAAGTTGAATTTTAATTTAAACATTTTTCGTCCGTTTCATTAATTATGAAAATTGGCTTTTGTAGGGTTTCTTGCCCTCTTTTTTGTTTTTCTTTTGCGCGGGACGATCGTCTTTTGTTGAGACTTTTGCTTTCACCTTAAGGGAGGGCTTGCTGACCGCCTTTGTCACCATTCTTATTGCGACGGTAGATATTATGTAAATCACCGCAAAAATAAGAGTTGCCACGGTAGCGTATACAAGCTTGTTTCCGCTTATCTCGCCTTGCGTTTTCATGCTTTCCCAGAGTAAAAGGAAAAAGAAGAAAAATCCGAAATTGTAAATGGCGGCGTGGAGGCAGACGGCAAGAGTTTTGTTGATTTTATCAAGACGGTAAACAGTGCTTCCAAGCGACATAATAAAGGAGATCAGAAGTATCAGCAAAAGCCGCTCGGAAAGGATCGCTTTGTTGGGAACGGCGAGAGAGATAAGGCACATTAAAGAGGTTATCGCGGCGAAATACGACGCACCGAAGAACCAAAAATTTTTCAAAGCTTTTAAGATCTGCATCAAGACACCTCTCTCATCTGTATAATACACAGTTTATTTTAACATAAAAGGCTGTGGTTTGCAATAGTTTTTCAATTAATTTCTGATCGAATTTGAGCTTTGCGGTATGAAAAACGTCAAAATCAACAGTTTTTAATCGCTTTTTGTTTGCGTCGCTTGGGAAATGAATAAAATTTCATTTTTTAAACATAAAATCGTCGCATAACCTTGACATTCTATAAAAAATTATGTATAATTAATATAACTATCGTTTTATAAAATTATATATAATATTATAGATTAAGTCGCGAATTTGCGACGTTGGAGGATGTATATGGCAAAGGTAACGAGACAGGAAGCGAGAGATATTCTTTTCGGTCTGCTTTTTGAGACCGAGTTCCACGAGGGAGAAAACCCGACGGCAGTTTACGAGCTTGCATGCGCGGACAGAGAGATACCCTCGGATAAATATATCCGCGAGACATTTTTCGGAGTGATCTCAAAAAGTGAGATACTTGACGCGGTGATCGGCGTATACTCCAAGGGTTGGAGAGCCGACCGTCTTTCAAGAGTGTCGAGAACTGTTATTCGTATTGCGACATACGAGATGCTTTTCATCGAAGATATTCCTATGAACGTGTCTATCAGCCAGGCGGTTGAGCTGACCGTCAAATACGGTGAGGACAGAGCAAAGCAGTTTGTAAACGGAGTTCTTTCGGGTATGTTCAAGGATATTCAGGCAAAGGGCGTTCAGACGGTGATCGACGAAGCGGTCGCGGCTGTCGAGGCAAAAGCTGCCGAGGCACAAGAGGCAGGCGAGACAGAAGCAGAGAACACCGAGGCGGCAGATCTTGACGCAGAGAGTGAAAATGCTTGACAAAAAACTTATTCTCGGAATAGACACCAGCAACTATACAACGTCGGCGGCACTATGTTCCCTTGACGGAAATATAGTTTTGAATTTGAAAAAATTACTTCCCGTCGCCGAGGGAGAGCGGGGGCTTCGTCAGAGTTACGCGCTCTTTGCTCACACAAAAAATCTTCCCGAGATAATGGAAAAGCTGTCCGCATTTTTAGATGTTGAATACTCGAAAAGAGAGATCGTGGCGGTTGGATATTCCAAAACGCCGAGAGACGTGGAGGGGTCGTATATGCCCTGCTTTTTGTCAGGCGTGTCGGTGGCTTCGGCACTGTCGGCAACGCTGGGGTGTCCGTCTTACGCGTTTTCGCATCAGAGCGGACATATAATGGCGGCGCTCTATTCGGCGGGTCGGCTTGATCTCCTTGAGGGGCAAGAACCGTTTGCGGCGTTCCACGTATCGGGCGGTACTACCGAGATACTTCTTGTTACTCCCCATATCGACGGATTTTCGGTAGAGCTTATCGGCGGCACTGTTGATATCAACGCAGGCCAGGCAATAGACCGCACGGGTGTCATGATGGGTCTGCGATTTCCTTGCGGCAGAGAGATGGAAAGTCTGATAGGCGACAGAGAGATCAATTCCGTAAAGACGAAAATATCTGTCAAGGGACTTGAATGTAATTTTTCGGGTCTTGAAAATCTCACCAAAAAGCTTTTTGAGGAGACAGGAGACGTTTCACTCGTGTCGGCATATTGCTTTGATTTTGTTGCCGATACTCTATGTAAGCTGACCGAAAATCTCAGGGAGAGATACCCCAACATTCCGATAATCTACGCAGGCGGTGTTATGAGCAACAAGCGAATAGGCACGCGACTTGCGAATTTTGAAAACACATATTTTTCTTCTCCCGAATTTTCGTCCGACAATGCGGCGGGCATAGCGCTTCTGTGCCGCAAAAAATATTTGAAAAATAATAATTGATTATAGATCAGAGGAAATTATGCAAAAGGATACGGCTTTCAGCGTAACGCAGATAAATGAATATATCAAAATGACGCTGGAATCAAATCCGGTGCTTCGTGACGTGTGGTTGCGCGGAGAAATCTCCAATTTTAAGAGCAACTATTCCTCGGGTCATATGTATTTTTCCATGAAAGACGAAGGCTCGTCGATAAGAGCCGTTATGTTCCGCGGATATTCGTCGAGGCTCAAATTCCGACCCGAGAGCGGCATGAAGGTCATAGCCCACGGAAAGATCTCAACGTACACCGTAAGCGGAGACTATCAGATAATAGTCGACGATATGCAGCCAGACGGAGCAGGCGCTTTGGCGATCGCCTTTGAGCAGTTGAAGGCAAGACTTTCGGCAGAGGGACTTTTTGATCCCGCGAGAAAAAAGCCGATACCGTCGTTTGCGCGGAGCGTCGGCGTTATTACGTCAGCGTCTGGCGCGGCACTTCACGACGTTATAAACGTGTCGGGCAGGCGCTGTCCATGGGCAAGAATAGTTATCTATCCCGCCTACGTTCAAGGTGAGCTTGCACCGAGAAGCCTTGCGGGAGGAATTAAGTTTTTTAATGAGAAGCATCCCGTGGACGTTATAATTATCGGTCGCGGCGGCGGATCTGCCGAGGATCTTTGGTGCTTTAACGACGAAAATCTTGCGAGAGTGATCGCGGAATCGGATATTCCAGTTATTTCTGCGGTGGGACACGAGACAGATTTTACTATTTGCGATTTTGTGTCGGATCTGCGAGCGCCGACTCCGAGTGCGGCGGCAGAGATTGCCTTTCCCGATACAAGGGAGACAAGAGCAAGAATAACCCATCTTCGTCATAAGGCAGACGTGTCGGTGTCGAGAAAGCTTTATCTGCTTGAGAGCCGTCTTGACGGCTTGAAGAAAAGCGCGGAGCTTCATTCTCCCGTGAGAGTGCTTGATGAAAAGAGTGCAAGGCTTGTTCGAATGAGAGAAAAGCTTGACGTTCTTGGAAAGGGTGCGGTCGACAGATCCGATAACCGTTTCCGTATGCTATGCGCCCGTCTTGAGGGAGTAAATCCTTTGGCGGTGCTTTCTCACGGCTACGCAATGGTCGAAGGCGAGGACGGCAGAATAATTTCAGCGGTTGACGACGCGAGGATCGGAGAAACGGTTGAGATCGGGCTTTCGGACGGAAGGCTGCGAGCCGAGATAACCGAAATAAAAGAAAACAGACGAGAGGGGTAAATATATAATGGCAGAAAAGAAAAAACTCAGTCTTGAGGAGGCTATGACGCGTCTTGAAGCGGTGGTAGCAGAGCTTGAAAACGAAAAGCTGCCTCTTGATAAGTCGCTGAAGCTCTACGAGGAGGGCGTGAAGCTTGCGTCACAGTGTGCCGGTGAGCTTGAAGCGGCAAAGAGGAAGATACAGATACTCCAGCAGGGAAACAACGGCGAAATTGAGGTCGTTGACGTTCCCGACGGAACCTTCTCGGATAACGGTTGACGGGAGGATAAGCATGGAATATAATAAAGGGCTTGCGATAAACGCAATAAAAAACACGGTCTCGTTGGTCGAACCCGAGCTTGAAAGGATATATCCCGAAGGCAGAAAGGGTACTGCGACCAAGCTTTACGAGGCAATAAGATACAGCCTTTTGTCGGGCGGAAAGAGGGTCAGAGCAACTCTTGTGCTTGAAACCTGCAGGATGCTGGGCGGCAAGGTCGAGGCGGCTCTGCCCTTTGCCTGCGCTGTGGAAATGATACATACCTACTCGCTCATTCACGACGATCTCCCTTGCATGGACGACGACGATATGAGACGCGGAAAACCCACCTGTCACAAGGTTTTCGGGGAGGCGACGGCAACGCTTGCGGGCGACGGTCTGCTTACCGACGCGTTTTCGGTCTGCGCCATGAATCCTTACGTGAGCGGGGATTGCGCGGCGACCGCGGTAGCTCTCCTTTCGGGGGCTGCGGGAAGCTTTGGAATGGTGAAGGGGCAGATGTCCGACCTTTACGGAGAGTCTCACGAGCTTAATGAGGAGGATCTGGTGGAGCTTCATATGGGCAAGACGGGAGCTATGATCTGCGTATCTGTCCAACTCGGTTGTTTGGCGGCAGGATATGCCCCGAACAGTGAGGTCACCGAAAAGCTGACGGTGTTCGCTAGAAATATCGGTCTTGTGTTCCAGATAGTTGACGACATTCTTGACGTTACGTCTACAAGCGACGTTCTTGGGAAAAACATCGGCGCCGACAAAGAGAAGAACAAGACGACGTTTATGAAGTTCTTCTCGGTGGACGGGGCAAAGAAATATTCGGAGGACTTGACACGAGAGGCGATATCGTATTTGAGTGAGATAGACGGTTGTGAAACACTGGTGTCGTTAGCTCTCTATCTTTGCGAAAGAAATAAATAAGCGATCATAAACAAAAAATTAAGGATGTAAAATATGGAAAACTATTTTATCATAATTTGCGCGGCTTCTGCTTGGTTTGTAGCACAGTTTTTGAAGGTTTTTACAGGCGTGTTCAAGCTCAAAAAGTTTTCTGTGCTTGAAATGCTTTTCGGAACGGGAGGCATGCCGTCCTCTCACTCGGCGTCTGTCTGCGCTCTTGCGTCGGCATGTGCTATTAAGGAGGGCTTTGATTCTCCTGCGTTTGCAATTAGCTTGGTGCTTGCTATGATAGTTATGAGAGACGCTATGGGAATGAGACGTCAAATCGGAGAGCATGCCAAGGCTCTGAACAGAATTTTCAAGAATCTTTCCGATTCTATAAACGATCCCGAGCTTGCCGAAAAGGCATTTGAGGAGCTTGCGGGACATACCCCTGTTCAGGTTGCGGCGGGAATGTTGCTTGGAATCATCGTTCCTATTGGAATGATGTTTATTCCTATATTCGGAATTTCTCCCTTATGAGAATAGACGTATATCTTGTTGAAAAAGGCTTTTGCGAAAGCCGAAACAAGGCGGCGAGGCTTATTGACGGCGGCAAGGTGTTGCTTGACGGCAAGACCGTATCAAAGGCGTCGCTTGAGGTAAGTGAGGGCGAGCATAGAGTGGAGATCACAGAGACCGAAAGATTTGTTGGTCGCGGAGGCTTGAAGCTTGACGGAGCACTCGAGTATTTCGGTATAGATGTGACGGACAAGCGTTGTATAGACGTGGGTGCGTCGACGGGTGGCTTTACCGACTGTCTGCTTGCACGAGGAGCCGCACATGTTTGCGCGGTGGATTCGGGCAGAGGTCAGCTTCACAAAAAATTACTTGAAGATATAAGGGTAACGAGTATTGAGGGATTTAACGCAAGAGACCTGTCCTCTGATCAATTCGGAACCTTTGACGTAGCCGTAATGGACGTTTCCTTTATCTCTCAAACTCTGCTGCATTCTCCCATCTCGTCGGTTCTTCGGGACGGAGGAGTATTCGTAAGCCTTATCAAGCCTCAGTTTGAGGCTGGCAAGAGCGCCCTTGGCAAAAACGGAATAGTTAAAAAACCGTCTGACAGGGAAATGGCGATACGCCGCGTGCTTGAGTCTGCATACCTTTGCGGATTCGATGTGCTTGACGTTATCCGCTCTCCTATCGACGGAGGAGACGGCAACCGTGAATATCTTGCCTTATTTATAAAAAAACACTGCGAAAAGATCAACGAGAATATAAATCTTTCGCGGCTTTGTAAGGATTAACCATGGAAAAAAGCATAAAAAAAGTACTTATAGTAACAAATTTCAATATATACGATAAAGCTCAGTCGGCACTCACGGTTGCCGAGAAGCTTGCTTCTCTCGGCTGCGAGGTCTGCACCCTTGTTTACAACAAGGACAAAATAATCAGGCTCAGAAGCCGCGTGTGGTTCAAGTTTTTGACGGTCGAGGAGGCTTACCGTCAGGTAGACGCGGTCATAGTTTTAGGCGGCGACGGCGCTATTTTGGAGTCCTCCAGAAGATCTGCGCCATACGATACACCCGTTATGGGACTTAACCTCGGCAGACTTGGATATATGGCGGAGCTTGAGCTTGGAGAGATCGACGAGCTGTCGAGGCTCGTTTCGGGAGAATACAAGCTTGAAACCCGTTCTATGCTCAACATTGAGCTTCTTGGCGCAGAGGGCGAGGTCCGCAAGAACGAATACGCTCTTAACGACGCGGTTCTGTCAAACGGCTCTATCTCCCGTGTGGTCGATATCGAGCTTTACGAGGGCGGCGTGCATATCGCAAATTATCGCTCCGACGGTATGATAATCGCCACCCCCACGGGATCTACCGCATATTCGCTCAGCGCGGGCGGAGCTATCGTTGACCCCAGACTTGAATGTCTCTGCGTGACCCCTATTTGCCCCCATTCGCTTAACGCGCGTCCTATGCTTTTCCCCGACAGCGCGCGTCTTGAGATCAAAAATGTTTGTCAGAGAGAAAAAACGCTTTTCTTAACCGTAGACGGCAGAGTAAATTATGAGCTTTCCTTGGGTGAGTCTATCAGAATTACACGATCTCCTCTTAAGACCTCGTTTATACGTCTTAAAGACGGAAGCTTTTATGAGAGACTCAAGCAAAAAATGAACGACAAGTAAGGATTATTGGTGAATAAACATGAAAAAAGGAAGACAGGAAAAGATTCTTGAGCTTATAGAAAAGTATGAGATAGAAACTCAGGACGAGCTTATGGAGTTCCTCGGCGAGGAGGGCTATATGGTCACGCAGGCTACGGTCTCCCGTGATATCCGAGATCTTGATCTTGTTAAGATCGCAGTGCCGGGCGGCACCTATAAGTACGTGGTGTCGGGCGTGTCCAAAAAAGCAGGCGCGAGACTTGGCCCCTTGTCCCATGCGGTGGCAGATACGGTCCATTCCATAATCTGCGCTCAGAACACGATAGTTTTAAAGACTGCGGCAGGAATGGCGCAGGCGGTGGCTATCGCTATCGATCGAATTCCCGATGCGGATATTCTAGGATGCGTTGCGGGTGACGATACTATCTTGGTGGTAACTCCCGATATCGATTCAGCACAAGCGGTTGCAAGCAGATTGAAAAAACAGTTGTCCATAGGTTGATTTGACCGTCAAAGTACTTGGAAAGGGGGATCGATCATGCTGAAGAATCTGCATATTGAAAATATAGCGGTAGTTAAAATAGCAGACGTTGAGTTTGGTTCGGGCTTTACCGTGCTGACGGGCGAGACGGGTGCTGGAAAATCGGTCATTATTGACAGTATAAATATGCTCAGCGGCGGGAAGGTCTCGCGGGACGTCATCCGCGCGGGCGAGAGTTACGCTCTTTCCGAGGCGGTTTTCGACGGAATTGAGGGCGACGTTGCCCAAAAACTTTACGACCTTGGAGTCGATGTTGACGACGGCGAGGTAGTGCTTTCTCACAAAATGACCGTCGACGGCAGATCTACCGTGCGTATCAACGGCAGGGCAGTGACGAAAACCACTCTCCGCGAGGCGGGAAGGCTGCTTATTTCTATCCACGGTCAGAACGACAGCAAGGTGCTGTTTGACAAGAACGCGTATATCGATATGGTAGACGCCTTTGGCACTTGTAATGCCGAAAGAGAGGCGTATTCCGCAATATATCGTGAGCTTGACATTTACAGAAAGAAGCTCCGCGACCTTTCCTCTGACGAGGAGCAGAAGGCAAGGGAGAAGGATATGCTTGAATATCAGATCAAGGATATCGACTCCAAAAAGCTCCGCGACGGCGAGGAGGAGGAGCTTGAAGCCGAAAAATTGAGGCTTTCAAGTCTTGAAAAGATAAATAAACACGTAAACTTTGCCGAAAGGGCGCTTTCGGGCGGTGAAAAGGGCGCGTCGGCATCCTATCTCTTGTCGAGAGCGTCGGAATCGCTTAATAAAATTGCCGACGTTATTCCCGAGGCGGCAGAAATCGCCGAAAAGCTACTGGACATGAGCTACGAGGTGTCGGGTATTGCCGAACAGGTGTCGTCATTTGGCGACGACGGCGGTGAGGACATAGAAGCAAGGCTTGATAAGATAGAAACGAGACTTGAAGCAATTTCGGGTCTGAAACGGCGATACGGCAGGGATATAAAGGCTATCCTTGAGTTCCGCGACAGAGCGGTAGAGCGACTTGACGACATCGTGCTTTCCGACGAGCATGCCGTGGAGTACGAAAAGAAGATACGCTGTCTTGAAAAGGACGCGGCGGTTGCGGCAAAAGCCTTGACCGATAAGAGAAAGATCGCCGCAAAGCAGGCAAGCGAGAAAATAATGGAGACTTTAACCTATCTCGATATGCCAAAGGTCAAATTCGAGATAGTATTAATAAAAACAGAGGATTTTACCCCCACGGGATGCGATAGAATAGAGTTTACCGTGGCGACCAACCCCGGTGAGCCGATGTCACAGATGAGTGAGATCGCATCGGGCGGTGAAATGGCGAGAATAATGCTGGCTCTCAAAAGCGTTCTTAACGAAAAGGACAGCGTTGACTCGGCGATATACGACGAGATCGACACGGGAATTTCGGGAAAGACCTCGCGAAAGATCGGTCTGAAGCTTCGTCAGATAGCGCGCGAATCACAGGTCATTTGTGTCACACATTCGGCACAGATAGCTACTCTTGCCGACAATCATTTCCTTATTTCAAAAAAGGAGATAGACGGCAGAGCGCATACCTCTGTCAGATTGCTTGACAGGGACGAGCGGGTAGAAGAAGCGGCAAGAATACTCGGCGGCATCAACATAACCGAGGCTCAGAGACAAGCTGCGAGAGATATGATAGAAAACATCAGAGAATAATTTTGAAAAGTGCGAGAAAATCTCATTTTTCTATTGAAATTGTTGTTTGAATGTGATAAAATGTATAAGTTGTTTAAAATAGGAAGGTTAAAGTAAAATGCTGAAAGTCAAATTACAAATAGCCGAAAAAATACTTGTGGGAGTGCATAGCATAAATCCCGACGCGCCGCTTACAGCCGTTGAGATCGCTGATATGCTTGAATATCCCCCCGACACAAGCATGGGCGACCTTGCGTTCCCTTGCTTCAAGCTCTCCAAAACTCTGCGACGCGCACCCGTGCAGATCGCGGCAACCATTGCGGAGGGTCTTGCAGGCGGTGCTATCGGCTCTGCCGAGGCGGTAAACGGCTATCTTAACATAAAGATAAATAATGCGTATCTTGCGGAAAATATTCTGCCCGAGATACTTGATAAAAAAGAAAACTACGGTGCGCCCAACCTTGGAGAGGGAAAGACGGTCGTTCTCGACTATTCCTCGCCCAACGTGGCAAAGCCTTTCCATATAGGACATCTCGGTACGACGGTTATCGGTCACTCACTGAAAAAGCTCCATGAATTTGCGGGATACAAGTGCGTCGGCATCAATTATCTCGGCGACTGGGGTACTCAGTTCGGTAAGCTTATCGTTGCTTACAAGCTCTGGGGCAACAAGGAGCAGATCGAGGAGGGCGGAATTGACAAGCTGGTAGAGCTTTACGTCCGCATCAACAACACGATCAAAGGCGACCCCGATAACGGTATCCCCGCCCGCGACGATCTTGCCGACGAGGCAAGAGCAGAGTTCCATAAGATGGAAACGGGAGACGAGGAAAACATCGCGCTTTGGAAGTGGTTTGTTGAGATCAGTCTTGCCGAATATGAAAAAACCTATAAGCAGCTCGGCATCGAATTCGACAGCTACAAGGGCGAAAGCTTTTATACCGATAAGATGCCCGCGCAGGTCGAAAAGATCCGTGAGATGGGTCTTATGAAGATCGATGACGGCGCTTCCATCGTTGACCTTGAAGAATACGGTATGCCGCCTTGTCTTATTCTCAAACGTGACGGCTCTACGCTCTATCCTACCCGTGACATCGCGGCGGCAGTATACAGAAAGAACGAATACAATTTCGATAAAGCGATCTACGTTACAAGTAATCAGCAGAATCTTCACTTCAAGCAGTGGTTCAAGGTCGTCGAGCTTATGGGCTACGATTGGTACGATCAGCTGGTTCACATTCCTTACGGTACGGTATCTCTCAACGGTGCGAAGCTTGCGACGAGAACCGGAAACGTAGTTCTTTTGAAGGATCTCTTTGCTCTCGCTATCGAAAAGGTAAAGGGAATTATGGCGGAGAAGAATCCCGACCTCGCGAACAGTGAGGAGGTTGCCGAGGCGGTTGGCGTTGGTGCGATAGTCTTCTACTATCTGACCAACAACCGTATCAAGGACATCAACTTCAACTTGGAGGACGCTCTTTCCTTCGACGGAAACACAGGCCCTTACGTTCAGTACACCTACGCGCGCACCTGCTCGGTGCTTGAAAAGGCGAAGGATATTTCTCTTGGCGACGAGCTTGTCATCACCTGTGACGAGGAGGCGGCACTGCTCAAAACTATGGCGCAGTACGAGGAGAGGGTTCTCACCGCGATCCGCGACTACGAGCCTTCTGTAATCACAAGATTTATTCTTGACGTTGCGGTGGCGTTCAATAAGTTCTATCACGAATGCCGTATCGTTAACGAGTCCGACGAGAAGGTCAGAGCGACGAGAATCCGTCTCACCGAGGCGGCAAATTACGTGCTTGGCAGCGCGTTCTCACTGATCTGCTTGAAGAAGACGGAAAAAGTATAAATCTCACCGTTAAGTGGCGAAGCCATTATAAAAGTTTTGCGTCGCTTTTTCAAAAGCGACCGCACATCCAACGCGCGGAGCGTTGGTCGCCCTCCGCAGAGGGCGAAATACCCTTGCCCTTCCCAAGCGCCACGAAAGGGTGAATTTCGGCGAAGCCGAAAGAGGGAAAACACACAAGTGGGGGTTTTCCCTGAAAATGTGTGTTTAGTTTAAAATATATGGTAAATAATTGAAAGGAAATAAATATCATGTCAGGACATAGCAAATGGGCCAACATTAAGCACAAAAAGGAAAAGACCGACGCGCAGAGAGCGAAGGTCTTCACAAAGATCGGTAAAGAGATCACTATCGCCGTAAAAGAGGGCGGTGGAGATCCTAACTCCAACGCAAAGCTTCGCGATCTTATAGCAAAGGCTAAATCCAACAACGTACCTAACGACAACATCGAGAGAACTATCAAAAAGGCTCTCGGCGGCACGGGTGAAAACTACGAGGAGGTAGTTTACGAGGGCTACGGTCCCGCAGGAGTTGCGGTTATCGTCGAGGCTACTACCGACAACAGAAACAGAACCGCGGGTAACGTTCGTTCCTACTTCTCCAAGTATCACGGCAATATGGGTCAGACCGGTTGTGTAAGCTTTATGTTCGAGGAGAAGGGCGTTATCGTCATCACCGACGAGGACGGCAAGATCGACGAGGACGTTCTTATGGAGACCGCTCTTGAAGCAGGAGCTGAGGATTTCTCCGGAGAGGACGGAGTTTTCGAGATCTACACTGTTCCCGACGACGTTTACGCTATCGAGGAGGCTCTCAAATCCGCAGGATATGAGATCGCGTCCGCTGAAAAGACCAAGGTTCCTTCCACCACTGTTGAATTGACAAGCGAGGACGACATCAAGTTTATGGGTCTCCTTATTGAAAAGTTGGAAGAGGACGACGACGTTATGGAAGTGTATCATAACTGTGACAATGAGCTTTAATTCATCAGCATGCCACAAATTTCCGAATACGGCGTTGCTCCTCGAGCGCGGCTCGACTTACAAATAAGTAAGCATACGCAAGCTTCGCTTGCTGACGCGGGTTTGCAAGCAAACCACGCCTTCGCCTTGCCCTCTCCGGTGCGCCTTGTCTTCGAAAATTTTTGACAAGCTGCTGTTTATAGCCGTGAAATTTTAGTTTAATTTTTAAATAATTTACAACGGGCGACCAACGGTCGCCCATACATTTCAAATCTTAAACAGGAGGGTAAAAATGAAACAAAATCGCGTGACGAGACTTTTATCAAACACGCTGATATTCACCGTGGGCAAATTCGTCTCAAAGCTTATCGTCATTTTTATGCTTCCTTTTTATACTTCGTATCTTTCAAGCGCGGAGTATAGCACGTCAGACCTTATCACCAATCTCTGCAATCTGCTGATACCTCTCGCGTGCCTTGGAGTCAGTGAGGGTATATTCAGAAACGCGGCGACGAAAAACGTCGATAAAGAAGCCTTTTTCACCAACGGAGCGATGTTGATGATTTTCGGCTCGTTAGGCTTTCTCGCTCTGTCGCCTCTGTTGCTGCTGACGGGATATTTCAACGATTACGTATGGTTGATCATCTGCTACGTTATCTCGTCCAATATTCATTCGGTCTGCTCGCAGTACGTCTGCGCTATCGGCAGAACCAAATTGTTTGCGGGGCAGGGAGTTCTTAACACTGCGCTGACTGTAATTCTGAATATTATTTTTCTCGTGGGCTTTAATTTGGGCATCACGGGTTACGTCTTGTCAATCGTTCTCGCGGATTTCCTGACTACGATTTTCGTTTTCTTCGTTGCAAAGCTTTATAAAGCCTTCATTCCAAGGAAGATAAGCGGAGCGGTTATGAAGGATCTGCTGAAATTCTGTCTGCCTCTGGTGCCGTCCACCATATTTTGGTGGATAACCGGTGTTTCGGACAGATATATGGTGGCTTATATGCGTTCCGATGCCGAAAACGGACTTTATGCCGCTGCTTACAAGATTCCAACTCTGCTTACCTACGTTGTTACTATCTTTAACGACGCATGGAGACTTTCTGCGGTCTCGGAGTCAGAGGACAGGGAGAGGTGCGCCGATTTTTACTCGCAGATCTACAAATATTACATCGCCGCGATGTTCGTGGGCGGTGGAATACTCTCGGTAGGCGCGCAGATCTTTGCCAAGATCCTTTTTGCGGAGAGCTACTTTGCGGCTTGGATATTTATTCCCGTGCTTTCGGCGGCGACCATCTTTACGGCTCTTGACACCTTCCTCGGAAGTGTATATTTTACCGTCAAAAAGACCTTTATGTCGCTCCTGACGTCGCTTATAGGTGCTGTGGTAAATATCGGTCTTAATCTTCTGCTGATCCCCGAGTGGGGGCTTGGCTGGGGAGCTATGGGCGCATCTGTCGCCACGTTTGCAAGCTATTTCTTGGTATATCTTGTCCGCGCGATGACTATGAAAAAATACCTTTCCTTTAATATGTACCACGGAAAGCTGCTGATAAATACTGTCTTAATCGGTTTGATCTCGGCGTTTATGACCTATTACGGTTATAGCAACGAGATCTGGGGACTTTTTGCATCTGTCGGTGTTCTGATTGTCAGCGCGGTATTTAACGGCAGAGACGTTTATCTCGCCTGCCGTCAGGTTCTTTCATCGGTAAGAGGCAGAAAAGGGCAATAATATCTGTAAAACAATCAGCAAATGGAGAATTTACAAAAAATTCATATTTATTTTTGAATAGCTATTGAAAAATGATTTTTAATATGTTATAATAATACCCGCGTGTAAAAACGCACAGAACAAGGGTGGTCCGCTGCTTTGCTCGCATGAACATCCGGATTTTAAGGAGGGCTTTAAAATGGATCTTATTAAGGCTTTTACAAATGAGCAACTCAAAGAAAACGTACCCCAGTTCAACATTGGTGACACCGTTCGCGTTCACAACAAGATCGTTGAGGGTACCAGAGAAAGAATTCAGATGTACGAGGGTACCGTTATCGCTAAGCACGAGGGCGGCATCTCCGCAACCTTCACCGTAAGAAGAATCGCTTACGGCTGTGGCGTTGAGAAGACTTTCCCCGTTCATTCTCCCAACGTTGTGGCAGTTGACGTTATCCGTAAGGGTAAAGTTCGCCGCGCAAAGCTCTACTACCTCCGTGGCAGAGTTGGTAAGGCTTCCAAGGTTAAGGAAGACCTCTCCAGAGATTGATTTCTTTAGCTTGAATAAGCAAAAAATATCCGAGGATCAAAAGTCCTCGGATGTTTTTTTGTTGAGAGAAAATTTGTGAGCCTTGCCGTGGGTAATTTTATTATATTCCCGTTATATGAGCTTTGATAAAAGAGGAGAGCGCGGCAACCGAAGCTCCAAGGCTTGCGGCTGATGGGTGGCTACTCAAATACTGTATTTGAGGCAAGAAAACGTCAGATGCCTTGAACGAGCGGGATATGTAGTCTTGGATACCCTCTCCAAGACTATCTATGTCATATTCCACAAAGAAGGAGTCAGTGGGATAGGCACAATCCATGAAATTTATGCTTCGCATTATAAGATACGCCAGATCATAGTTTGAGCTTGCGGCTTCGGCAAGAGTTGAAAAGTGCTTGCCTTCGTCAAGGATAATGCGGTCAAATCTGAAAGTTACCGGAGCTGACTTGGAGGGCAGATATGTGGCGTCAAAGGAGTCTCCAAAACGGATATACGAAAGGTTTGCTCGAACACCGCCGCAGCTGATAATACCGTATCTTGCTGCACAGGTCAATGCTTGTGAGAGCGTGAGATTCAGGATCGGCATAGTTCCGAATAATTGCGCGCAGGTGTGGTTGACCACCGCCACGTCGGCGCAAGATACCGCATAGCAAGCGGAGGAATGAGAGGTTCTCAATACCCTTTCGGGGTCGTCTGCTATTATTGTGCATATCGCGCTTACTGAATATGGAAGCTTTGATATTTGCATACCTATTTTTGAAAGAAAAACGAGGAGGTTGCTTTCAAAGGACAGCTCGGGACCGTAGGTGTATTTTTCAAAAATTACTTTCTTGGTGTTACCGAGGGATACGGTTGCCGAATAGGAGTATGACGAAAGATCCAGAACGAGAACCGATATATCGTCGCGAATAACATGAAGCTTTGAGGGAGATCCGTTGCCGCCATCTCTTTTGTATATTCTGTCGGTAAATCGGCATTCGTCCATAGCAGTGAGCAGCTTTCCTGCGGTGGCAAGACTGACCGAAGCGCTTTTGCTGACGGAGGCGCGTGTGATCTCGTCGCAAGTGAGTGAGGTATCGATCAGCCGATTTAACGCCTCGGTCTTTATATTTAACTTTTTGTTTCCGAATTTTAATCTTTTCATAATGTTATCCTTTAGTCTATATGCTTAAATTATAATGGAAGAAGCAAAAAAAGTCAAGCCCGGAAAATATTTTTTGATATTTTATAAAATTCACAAAAAATTAATAAATTTCCTAAAAAAAGTATTGACAAAAATAAACGTTAATGGTATAATAATATGCCGCATAAAAATGGCTTTTTTAAGTGTGCAGTTTTTCAGATAAAACGCACCGCCATCATAGCGAGACTTATATGAAAGAGAGGTGCTTTTCGTGTTTGCAATCATTGAAACCGGCGGAAAGCAGTACAAGGTAACAGAGCAGGATATTATCTTTGTTGAGAAGCTTGACTGCGAGGAAGGTGCAGAGATCGTATTTGACAAGGTCGTTGCAGTTTCTACCGAGGATGGCTTTAAGGCAGGAACCCCTTACGTTGACGGTGCTTCCGTTAAGGGAACCGTTATTAAGAACGGCAAGGGTAAGAAAATCTATGTCATCAAGTATAAGGCAAAGAAGGATTCGAAGAAGAAGATCGGTCACAGACAGCCTTACACCAAGATCCAGATCACATCTATTGGTTAATTAATCATGACGAAGTTAGTATTTTTCCGCAGCGGAGGAGTCTTTTACGGCTTTGAGGAGCAGGGGCATACGGGCTACGGTGAGGAGGGAGATGACGTTCTCTGTGCCGCACTGAGCGCGATGACTATGCTCATTATCAACACCGTTGAGGTAGCGTACGCTTCCTCTGTCGATTTCACTATCGACGAAGAGACGACCAATATCAGAGTAAGATCCAAGGCGGCTCTCCCCGAATATGAGGAGGACGAGCTTAAAAGATATGCGGTATCGGGACTTTTCCTTGCATACTACAAGCAGATCGAGGATATGCTCGAGGAATATTACGACTATTTGGATGTATCTGTAGTTGACAGACCCTACGAAGATTAACTTTGTAGGAAAACGCACGTAAGCGTGCAACAAAATTTTCTAAAGAGAGGATAATATTATGGTAAGACTCAGTTTACAGTTCTTTGCTCATAAGAAGGGTGTCGGTTCTACCAAGAACGGTCGTGACAGCGAATCCAAGCGCCTTGGCGTTAAGAGAGCTGACGGTCAGGCAGTTCTCGCCGGCAACATCCTCGTAAGACAGAGAGGAACAGCTATCCATCCCGGTAACAACGTTGGTATCGGTAAGGATGATACTCTTTTTGCTCTTATCGACGGA
>JAZSRA010000053.1:0-4794 GCA_045538195.1 Eubacteriales bacterium
AAACGCGGCTTGCTGCTTTTTTATTCGTGAGACCCGCCCCTATCACCCGTGCGGCGTTCTTTTGGTTCGTTTTCTGCCGACGTGGGCAGAAAATGAACACCTAATCGCGTTCTTTTCGTACTTTTCTTGCAGCTGGTGGCAAGAAAAGTACATATAAGAAATCGCAAAATTCCAATTTATCAATATTCCTCTTTCTCGTCGGGAAGCATAGTATCATATTTTTTCAACATTCCTCTGACCTTGGCATCAACTACCGCCTTGACTGTAACGTATTCCGCGCCGTAGTCCACGTCCTCGATCGTCGCGTCTCGGTAAAGTATATTCATAGCGCCCTGCTCTGCGTTGGGGATCTTGAAAACTACCGAGCATTTGCCGTCGTGGACGATGCTTTGAAGAATCTCGGCAAGCTGATCGCAGCCCTGCCCTGTCTTTGCAGAAATATGAACCACCTGCTGGCGGTCGCGAGTGCGGTCAATGACGGGATCGTCGTAGGTTCCCTTGTCGCACTTGTTAAATACGTAAAGTATCGGCTTGTCGCCCGCGCCAAGCTCCTCCAGAGTCTGCTCGGTACATTCAAGCTGAGACAGATACTCGGGGTCGCTGGCATCGATAACTATCATAATAATATCCGAATATACCGCCTCGTCGAGGGTCGAGCGGAAGGCGTTTACCAAGTGGTGAGGAAGCTTTTTGATGAATCCGACCGTGTCGGTGAGCAGAACGGTCTCTCCCCCAGGCAGAGTGAACTTTCTCGTGGTGGGGTCAAGGGTCGCGAAAAGCTTGTCCTCGGCAAGGATTCCCGCGTCGGTCAAATAATTGAGCAGAGTCGATTTTCCCGCGTTGGTGTAACCGACGATAGCGACTTTTTTAAGACCGCTTCTGTCTCTTGCCGCTCTCATGGTTTTCCTTGTATTAGCAAGCTTTTCGAGTTCTTCTTCAAGAGCTGTGATTCTTCTCTTTATGTGTCGGCGGTCGCTCTCAAGCTTGGACTCACCGGGGCCTCGCGTACCGATTCCGCCGCCAAGCCTCGACAACTCCGCGCCCTTACCGATAAGTCTCGGTGCGCTATATTTTAACTGTGCCAGCTCGACCTGCAATTTTCCCTCACCGCTGACCGCATGAAGCGCAAAAATATCAAGTATCAGCATAGAGCGGTCTATAACGTGGACGTCGTTTCCGATATCGTCTTCAAGATTTCTTATCTGTGCGGGAGACAGCTCCTCGTCGAAAATAACCAGCTTTACTCCGTTATTCTCGCAAAGCTCTCCGATCTCCTGCACCTTGCCCTTGCCGATAAGCGTTCTCGGGTCGGGCGTGCTTTTGTTCTGTATAACCGTGGCAAAGGTCTCGCCCCCCGCGGTGTCAAGAAGCTGACCTAACTCATAGACCGACTTCTCGACCTCCTCGGCGTCACTTCTGTCGGTCACGATGCCAACAAGCACGGCTTTTGTTTTTATATCATTCTCTTTCATAATTACCTCCAAACAAAAAAATTGCGCAGTACAAATATGTACGAGCGCAATTCTTTATGCAGGGCAAAATAGCCCTAAACGCAAATATCGAAACGATATTACTTCTTGAAGTTCTCGAGTCTCTTCTTGAACTTATCAACGCGTCCGCCTGCATCAACAAACTTCTGCTTGCCGGTGAAGAAGGGGTGGCACTTGGAGCAAACTTCGACTCTGATCTCGCTTCCCTTGGTGGACTTAGTAACAACGGTTTCGCCGCATGCGCATCTGATCACGCACTCTTCGTACTTGGGCTGAATAGCTTCCTTCATTTTAAAATACCTCACAAAATTATTTCACTGTTAGTTGGCAGTGATTTCACAAGTAGAAACATTATATCACTATTTTCTCTCGTTGTCAAGAGTTTTTGAAAAGTTTTTTGCCACTTTTTTGTTCAATTTTTATCTTTTTCACCAAACGCTTCCCCACGGCATATTTTTATAGCAGGAAACCGCATTGAGGAGGTATGATATGAACAGTGAAAATAACGCGGGATACGGGTATATGATCGTCCGTGTGACCACGGCGCGGGGAGCAATACCCTTGGAAGGCGCTACCGTGACGGTACATAACTACGATCCCGAATTTGAAAGCGGCAGAGGCGACGTTATAGCACTCTACACCACGGGCGCGTCGGGACTTACAGAGAGATTTGCTCTCCCCGCTCCGCCCCGCGAGCTGTCTATGTCGCCGGGAAACGGAAGAAGTTACGAGACCTATAACCTGAGCGTCACCAAGTCGGGATACTATCAGCAGTACTACACCAACGTACCCGTTTTTGAGGGCATAACCGCCATTCAGAACGCCGATATGATCCCCCTGCCCGACAACGGACAGACCGATAATTTCACCGTCGAGGATAATATATTTTTTGAGACCGAAAATCCGTCGCTTGAATCTACCTCTCTCGACGGAAACGGCAGGGAGGGCTGATATGACAGGCGAAGCTAACGTACCGATCATTCCCGAATTTATCACGGTCCATCTGGGGCCTCCCGATTCCGACGCGCCAAACGTGACCGTTCCCTTCGCCGACTACATAGCAAACGTTGCGTCCAGCGAGATATATCCCACCTGGCCCGAAAACGCGATCCGTGCCAATATCTACGCGCAGATATCCTTTGCGCTCAACCGCATTTATACCGAGTATTACCGAACACGCGGCTACGATTTCGACATCACAAACAGTATCGCCATCGATCAGTCCTTTGTCAACGGGCGCGATCTGTTTGAAAACGTTCAGGAGATAGCCCGCGAGCTTTTTACAAGCTATATAAGCCGACAGGGCTTCGTAGAACCGCTCTACGCCCAATACTGCGACGGCATCGAGATCCAATGCAACGGTCTTTCCCAGTGGGGCAGTGTTTCCCTTGCCGAGCAAGGTCTTTCGCCATATGAGATACTGACCTACTATTACGGCAACAATATTGACATAGTGACCGACGCCCCTGTAGGCGGTCAGACCGCAAGTCTGCCCTCCGCACCCCTACAGCTGGGCAGTACGGGCGACGACGTAAGAACGCTTCAGATACGGATCAATCGCATATCCGACAATTTTTCGGCTATTCCAAAGATAAATCCGCCCTTTGGCGTTTTCTCCTTTGACACCGAGGAGGCGGTAAAGGATTTTCAGCGAGCCTTCAACCTTACACCCGACGGAATCGTTGGTATTGGCACGTGGTACACCGTACAGCAGATATACAACAGCGTCAAGCGTCTCAACGACCTCAACTCCGAAGGAATATCTCTTGACGAGGTTACAAAACAGTTCCCGGGCGTTTTGCAGGAGGGCGACAACAACATCGGCGTAAGCGCGCTCCAATACTATCTGAGCTATCTGTCGGAATTTTATAACGTGATCCCGCGCGTGTCTGTGGACGGGATTTTCGGTCCGAGTACTACCGAGGCGGTGAGGGCGGCGCAGAGAGAGTTCGGTCTTACTCCCGACGGAGTTGTGGGCGAGGACACCTGGCGAGCCATCTATAACGCATACATCGGCATCGTTTCGACTATTCCCCTGCAGTACGTTGAGGGCAACGTCATACCTTTCCCCGGCGTATTTTTGCGCATAGGAGTCGAGGACGACTCAGTTCGTGTTCTCCAAGAATATCTAAACTACATTTCAAATTACATTACGGAAATCCCCTCGGTCAATCCCACGGGATATTTCGGAACACGAACACAGGAGGCAGTGGTTGCGTTCCAGAATTATTACGGAATCCCCGCCACGGGTGTGGTAGGGCCAGTAGCGTGGGGCGGCATTACCGACCTATATAGTGACCTCTATAATGGCAATCGTCTGGGAGAGGGACAGTTCCCCGGCTTCAATGTCGGGCAGTAAGAATGGAGAACAATATGACACCAAACGATTTTGAACGTGACGCGATAGAAAATATCCAAAGATACCTGCGCCACCTTACCTTCCATGATGACCAATTGGGGACGCAAGGCTCTGTGCCGATCGACGGTATATGGGACAGCGCCACCCGTGACGCACTTATAAAATTCCAACAGAGCCGCGGACTGCCCGTGACGGGAACCGTAGACCGCGCTACCTGGGACGTACTGAAAGCCGAATATGACGAGTCGGTGGCAGAAAACTCGCCGCCCGCTATGTTGGCGCTTTTCCCAAGATACCCCGCGGGATTTGTCATAAAGCAGGGCGACAAGGGTTATCTTGCATTCACCGTCCAACATCTGCTGCGCGAGCTTGAAAGGCTATATTTCTTCCCAACTGCGCCCGCTGAACCTACGGGGATATATGATGAAAACACCGCCGCGATCGTGCGGGATTTTCAGAAGCGAAACTTTATTCCCGTCACGGGAAACGTAGACCGCGAGACCTGGGACGCCATGGGGGTTCAGCACAATCTTCTCTTGGAATACGAGGAGTGATTACCAAATTTTGATTTATCTATGGGATATTTATGTTCATTTCTTGCCCGCGTCGGCAAGAAACGAACCAAAGAAACGCCGCATAGGGGAAAGAGGGTCTTGTTCGAGAAAAAGCGAACATGCCGCATTTTCTCGCCCTGCGACATCCCCTCTCCCCTATGTACCCCTCTCTCCTGTCGGCAAAGCCGACGGAAAAAGATTATTGATGTCACAGAGGTAAAACCTTCTTATAATTTAGATTTGTAGCCGTGATCTTATTGTAATTTTTTGCTTTGTCGCGTGAGCGACCTTTCCCGAAGGGAAAGCATCTTTGAACTTAAATGTTTTATATGGTTGTAAGCCGTGTTCCACTATATTGACCCTTTGGGGTTGGGGGACACGGGGGAGGGCT
>JAZSRA010000033.1:0-1595 GCA_045538195.1 Eubacteriales bacterium
AGGAAAGCCCAACCCTTATGCTGACGTTTTCGACCCCTCACGCACGGTTCTTCATCCACAGCTTGCGGTAAATGCTTTTGAGTCTGCAATCGGACTTCTTACACCCACCGCGCCCCGATGTCCACACCTCGGTTGCGCCCTCAAATACAACAAAGCCGAACACACCTGGGACTGCCCCTGCCACGGCTCACGTTTCACTGAAGACGGCGAGCTGATCGACAATCCCGCGACGGATGATAAAAGAATATAGCAGTATACGCCTTCGCATAATGGGAAATAATAGTATTAAATCCATAAACGGAGGTTAAATTTGCTATGTTCAAACATGAAAAACAATTATTCCATCCCGTAGAGGTCGAAAGACCGAACTCGCAGTACGCCGTACTGCTTCAGGAACAGCTTGGCGGCGGTAACGGTGAGCTCAAGGCGGCAATGCAGTATATGTCGCAGAGCTTCAGGATCAAGGATCCCGAAATCAAGGATCTCTTTCTTGATATCGCCGCAGAGGAGCTTGGTCATATGGAGATGGTGGCACAGACTATCAATCTTCTTAACGGTCATGACGTGGATGCCACCAAGGTGCAGGCAGGAGAGGTGCAGACGCACGTTCTGCTCGGACTGAATCCCGGGCTTATTAATTCTTCGGGATATTCATGGACGGGAGATTACGTCACCGTCACGGGCGACCTGTGCGCAGACCTGCTCTCCAATATCGCGTCCGAGCAGAGAGCCAAGGTGGTTTATGAGTATCTCTACCGCCAGATTGAGGACAAAAAGGTCAGAGAGACCATTGATTTTCTCCTCAACCGTGAAGAAGCCCACAATCAGATGTTCCGCGATGCCTTCAATAAGGTACAACAGACCGGCTCTAACCGCGACTTCGGCACGACCAAGGCAGCAAAAATGTATTTTTCTATGTCCGATCCCGGACCCAACGCTTTTGCAACGGGCGAGACCCACGCTCCGGCGTTTAAGTGAAAATAATTACTGTTACCAAATACTCTATCGTGCATTAGAAAAGCCACCGACAATTTTTCTTATCGGTGGCTATTTTCATTTCTTACTATTAAAGTTGGGATACTCAAATAAAACAAATAATCCGAACGCTTCTCCAAGTAAGAGAATGTTCGGATTATTTTCATGTGGTCGGAATGTTCATACCAGATGTAATTTATGGCAAAGAGCCAAGGACACCGGAACATATTCCAAAAGTTCCGATAATGCTTGTATTTACAAGGAATTTTGAAACACGAAAGGAATATGATTATGGAAAAGTACATCACTAAAAACGGTATAAAATATGAGCTTCGCGGAGAGCAATACTACCCGATGCTTAAAATTTCTGAACAAACCAACTATGAAATCGGTAAATATGGACACCTTCATCTTGAATATATCAAGAAACATCGCAGAGGTACATATACCACTCTCTTAACCGAAGGGCGTTTGAACGAACATCTCCACAATATTGACGAGCAGGCTCACAAACAGATTGACTTACATATCGCGCAGATGGCCAAGCGAATAGGCGTGACCGAGAAACTCAAAACATCCGACCCAATGTGCTGGGTACAGATGATGAATAACATCAAGGC
>JAZSRA010000058.1:0-1580 GCA_045538195.1 Eubacteriales bacterium
TTTGCCTTTCGTACAGGTCAAAATCTTCATTCCCATAGAAATGACCGATTTTTCCTTCAGGATCAAGCGCTTGAGCGGTTCATAGTTTTCGGCAAGCCAAGCCGACCACGATTTGTATTCTTCGTTGTCCGGCTCTGACTCAAGAAGCAGTAACACGTCCTCGCGTAAATAGGTAAAAAAGGTAGTAAAGATCGCTTTTTTCTTTTCCTTCTCGCCCTCTGCCGCCGAAACAGCATCGTGCCAAACGTTAATGCTTTCATATCCGCAAGCGGAGAGTGTTTCGCAAACGGTCGCTCCGACCTCGCGATCGCCGGAATATTTGTCCTTTTTTAAGATCTCCAAAAACTCACCGAGCAATCCGTTTTTATCACCCGTTAAGGTAGAACTGGCGTCGTTTGCTTCAATGATAAACAGCTTCCCGTCCGTTTTCAAAAAGGGACGAAGAGCTATAAGCAACCCTTTCACGTCGGATAAGTGCATCAGAACGAAGGAGAGATAGATCACGTCAAATCCGTCGATCTTCTTATCATTCATTATGATGCGAAGCCGCTCCGCGAAGTCCTCCGCTTCTACGTCAAGTGGGTAGAATGAAAATCTCTCGTTGCCGTATGCTTTTTGAGCTTTTGCAGCAAGCACCTCGTTATATTCAAGTCCGATCACACACAATACCTGATCCGAGGTGAAACGCTCGATCGTTTTCGCTCCGTCGTTGCATCCGATATCAAGAACCGCGAGATCTTGTCCTTCGGAGAAAAATTGTGCAAGAACAGGAGCTTCATAGCAGGCGAGCAGCTCGTTCTGCACACGAAGTCTTTTTATTTCATTTTTCTCCTGAAAAACAAGTTGACTCTGCACGGTTAGGTCTCCTTAGATAATCATGTAAAGATAGTTAAATATCATTTTGCGTTGATAGTCGCAATACTTTGTTTTCTTTTGAATGAGCTTCAGCACGCCCGAATCGATTTCGTCACCATCAGACTCAAACGGGTTATACAAGCTGACGTTATCACGAATACGGAGAACGTAATCTCCGTCCTTTTCCATCAGCTTGATCGAAATATAATACGCCTTCTTCTTGCTTTCATCATCAAGACCGAACTTAATTACATTGAGCAAAAGCTCTTCGCAAATAAAGTTGATAAAGAAGGATTGCTTCATACCAATCTCCCATTCCTCGCAAACGGCTTCAAGGTCGCCGGAGATCTGCGCCATACTTTCCGCTTCAATGAGATAGGAGCGTTCAAAACATTTTCCCGTCATACCGTATTCTTTACTTACGTACTTCTTTGAGGAACGGAATACCAGCACACCAACGATCATCAGCGTACAAAGAATCTCGGTACAGATATACGTGATCGAAAGACCGATAATATTGGCATTTGGGATAAACAATGCTCCGAGCACCAGCATCAAAATACAGTCGCGTATAACAGTCATCGCTCCTGCGAATTTAGCCCTGCCTATAGATTGCCAAAAAGCAGTGATTACCGTATTGACACCCATAAACACGATATTGATTGCAAAAATCCGCAATGCCACAGATGCTATCTCAATCGCCTCCGGATCACGGATTCCGAAAA
>JAZSRA010000062.1:0-7798 GCA_045538195.1 Eubacteriales bacterium
TAACGCCATACAGCAGACAGTAAGTAGTGTTTTAAAAGTCTTTTTCATGGACATTTCTCCTTTTATTTAGTTTTTACTATCATAGCATATCATTAAAAAAAACGCAAGAGTTTTGCAAAAACAATATGAAAATTTCCATTATTCTTTTGAATAGAAACTCCATCGAATTTCGGTTTTCATGTGTCTTAGTTGGCTGTTATTCGATTGCGATAGAGTTCAAATCCCGTAAGTGTTCAATATCTTTTTTCTCGTGACTATACGAGCCAAGGACAGAAAAACAGAAAAAACCTTGATAAAATCAAGGTTTTCTGTGGCTATATCTTTTTTGTAGCCCTTTGATGGCGGAGAAGGAGAGATTCGAACTCTCGAACCGCTTTTGACGGTTACACGATTTCCAATCCCGCGCGCTCGACCAGCTACGCGACTTCTCCGTAAATGTTCGGCTTTTAAAAGCTAATTTTATTGGCGACTAAAGTATAATACCACAAAAATGTGATTTTGTCAATAGATTTTTGAAAAATATTTCGCGAAAATATTTGTCACTCGTCCAAACGATGGTTTCTTGATCAAATACTAACACCGAACAATTTTAAAAGATTGCGGTTCTGCCCTGATCTTTTTTGTCTGAACCCTCTTGACAAATACCCCCACGGGGTATATAATAAGGTGAAAGACATAAAATGAAAAACGGGGCATAATAGTATGGAAAAATGTTGTTGTGAAAGAACCAAGCTGCGCGGAGAGGACGAAAAAAGAGCGCTTATTAACCGTTTGAGCCGAATTGAGGGTCAGATCCGCGGAATACGAGGTATGGTGGAGCGCGACGCGTACTGCGCCGACATCGTGACGCAGGTCTCGGCGGTCTCGGCGGCTCTGGGAAGCTTCAACAAGGAGCTTTTGGGCGAGCATATCCGCTCTTGTGTGGTAAGCGACGTCAAAGAGGGCGGCGGCGAAAAGGTCGACGAGCTTATAGAGCTGTTAGGAAAGCTTTTGAAATAAGAGATTTGCAACTTTCTAATATGAAAACGAGGAACGAGTTATGAGGAAATACAAGGTAACGGGTATGAGCTGTGCCGCCTGCTCCGCCCGTGTGGAAAAGGCAGTGTCGGCTCTTGACGGAGTGGAAAAATGTTCGGTCAATCTGCTGACGGGTGACATGGCGATAGAGGGCATCGCCACGGACTCCGAGGTCGTCTCGGCGGTAGAGGCGGCAGGCTACGGAGCGTCGCCCGAAAACGGGTCAAGGTCAGAAATTAGAAAAAGCAAGGATTCAAAAGCCCTTGAAAACAAGGAGATTTCCATGCTTCGAGGCAGACTTATCGCATCGGCGGTGTTTATGCTCGCCCTTATGTACGTTTCAATGGGATACGTCATGTGGGGATTTCCCCTCCCCGATGCGTTGGCGAAAAATCCGCTTGCCATAGGACTTATTCAGCTTCTGTTATCGGCGATTGTAATGATAATAAATCAAAAATTCTTTATCAGCGGAGCCAAGGGACTTATCCACCGCGCGCCAAACATGGACACTTTGGTGGCGCTTGGCTCGGCGGCGTCCTTTATATATAGCGTCTATCTGCTCTTTTTGATGACGGTAGCGATGACCGAGGGCAATACCGCCCATGCCGCTCACTATCTCCACGAGCTTTATTTTGAATCTGCGGCGATGATACTGACGTTGATCACCGTGGGCAAGCTGCTTGAGGCGGTGTCCAAGGGCAGGACAACCAACGCTCTGAAAAGTCTTATGGATCTTTCCCCCGAAACCGCCACTCTTATTCGTGACTGCGAGGAGATCACCGTTCCCGTGGAGCATGTGAACAGGGGCGATGCCTTCGTTGTCCGTCCCGGCGAAAGAATACCCGTGGACGGCATCATAACCGAGGGCAGTGCCGCTATCGACGAATCTATGCTCACGGGCGAGAGTCTGCCCTCGGACAAGACGGCAGGAGACAAGGTTTCGGCTGGAACTATCAACCGTTCGGGATTTATCAAGTGTGAAGCGACGAGAGTCGGCGAGGATACGACCCTTTCGCAGATAATCAAGATCGTCAGCGACGCGTCGGCGACAAAAACACCCATATCCAAGGCGGCTGACAAAGTTTCGGGCATTTTCGTGCCTGCGGTCCTCATAATTTCGGCAATCACGGCTCTCGTGTGGGGTCTTGTTGGCGAGGACGCGGGATTTGTGATCGCCAGAGCCATCACCGTGCTTGTCATAAGTTGTCCCTGTGCGCTTGGACTTGCCACCCCCGTGGCGATCATGGTGGGAAGCGGCGTTGGAGCGAAAAAAGGCATACTGTTCAAGACTGCCGAGGCTCTTGAAGTGACGGGTCGGGCAAGCATCGCCGTTCTTGACAAGACAGGAACCGTGACCAAGGGAGAAATGACGGTCACCGATATGATACCTGCCGATGGCGTTGCCGAGAACGAGCTTTTGCCTCTTGCCGCGTCTCTCGAAAAACAAAGTGAGCATCCGTTGGCGGCGGCGATAGTCGCTCGCGGAGAAACTGACGGCGTGAGCTTTGCTACGGTGACCGATTTTAAAGCGATCTCGGGCAAGGGTGTCATCGGGTACGCTGACGGCAAAAGAATCTGCGGCGGCAATTTAGCTTTTATTAAAAACGAGTGTGAAGTCCCGAGCCACATTGAGAAAAGTGCTGAAAAGCTTGCCGAGAGTGGCAAAACTCCGATGTTTTTCGCCTGTGACGGCAATTTTATCGGCACGATAGCGGTAGCCGACGTTATAAAAGAGGACAGTCCGACAGCTATACGAGAGTTGCAAAATATGGGCTTTAAGGTCATAATGCTGACGGGAGACAACAAAAAGACCGCTCTCGCCATCGGCGCGCAGGCAGGCGTTGACGAGGTCATTGCCGAGGTACTGCCCGACGGCAAGGCGGCAGTGATCGAGGGGCTGAAAAACCAAGGAAGGGTCATTATGGTAGGCGACGGAATCAATGATGCCCCTGCCCTTGCGACCGCAGACATTGGAGTTGCCATCGGCGCGGGAACCGACGTTGCTATCGATGCCGCCGACGTGGTTCTTATGAAAAGCAGACTTTCCGATCTGCCGAAGGCTATCAAGCTGAGCCGCGCCACGCTCCGAAATATCCATCAGAACCTTTTCTGGGCGTTCTTCTACAATGCCATCGGAATACCCTTGGCGGCAGGAGTATGGATCCCGATATTCTCATGGGAGCTTGACCCCATGTTCGGCGCTCTTGCCATGTCACTTTCCAGCTTTTGCGTAGTGACAAACGCTTTGCGGCTGAATTTTGTCAATATTACAAAACCCACAAAAACAAAAAAACCAAACAAAATAAAAACCGCCGAACCCCATGTTGCGGCGAATGAAAAAGGAGATATAGCTATGACTAAAACCATGAAGATCGAAGGAATGATGTGTCCTCACTGCTCGGGCAGAGTAAAAAAGAGCCTTGAAGCTCTTGAGGCAGTTGAGCTTGCCGAGGTAAGCCACGAAAGCGGAACTGCGGTGGTCACTCTTGAATCCGACGTCGGCAACGACGTTCTCAAAAAGACCGTCGAGGACGCGGGATACGACGTAATATCGATAGAATAAACAGATGAAAGAGGCTCGATTGCGAGCCTCTTTCGCACTTTTCGCCAACCTTCGACATATTATGTATTGAAGATCGATCGATCTTCAAAAATTTACGGAGGACAAACAATGGCAATCTTCACAAATCAGGCTATCTTATCATATAGAAACGGTACGGTCAGCTCCAACGTGGTCACGGGAGAGATACTCGAGGTGCTTACCGCTACCAAAAACGCCCTAATTGACACCTATTCGACGGGGGATACGGTGACCTACGTCATCAGTATACTGAACACGGGCAATACCGCCGTCAGCGGAGTGACCGTCTCCGACGACCTCGGTGCGTACGAATTTAACGGAACGGCGTTAGTTCCCCTCACCTATATTGACGGCTCTGTTGCATACTATCTTGACGGTGCGCTACAGGCAGACCCCACGGTGACCTTGGGAACTGCGCTTGTGTTCAGCGGTCTGACTATTCCCGCAAACGGCAACGCTATGCTGATATATCAGGCGAGAGTCAACGAATTTGCTCCCTTGGGCGCTGACGGTGAAATAGTCAATACCGCCACGATCTCTGGCGCGGGACTCTGCGACGATCTCGCAGTGACCGAGACCATTACCGCGAGTAACGCTCCCGCCCTTGGCATAACCAAGGGAATATCTCCCACGACCGTTACCGAAAACGGTCAGCTGACCTACACCTTTACCGTTCAGAATTTTGGCAACACCGAAGCGGGCGTTGATGACGCGCTTGTGATCACCGATACCTTTGATCCCATCCTTGATCCCATCACCGTGACCTATAACGGCGAGGTCTGGACCGAAGGAGACCAGTACACCTACGATCAGACAAGCGGCACTTTCGCGACCGTTGCAGGAAACATCACGGTTCCCGCGGCGACTTTTATGCAGGATCCTGAGAGCGGTGAGTGGAACGTGCTTCCCGGTGAAAGCACTGTCGTCGTTGTCGGTACGGTGAACTGCGGCGGTCAGAATAACGGCGATTGATACCGATAGAATAACCTGATATTCAAAAAATGCTTGCTTCACAAACGTGAAGCAAGCTGCGTTTTTACTTATCTACGTTTCCCGATTGGGAGATGGTGTCCTTAGCCGCCTTGCTGAGGTAGTCGGCAGGGTCAACGGCGATGCCGTTTACAGTCATCTCGATGTGAAGGTGAGGCTCGTCGGCAAGCTCTGCCAAAGCGCTCTCCCCTACCTTACCGATCTGCTGACCGTTTTTGAGAGTCTTTCCCTTCTCGATTCCCGAGGAGAGAACGGGGTCAAGGTTCTTGTAGAATGTGAAGATGCCGTCGCCGTGGTCGATCGCCACGCACTTACCCATCATTGCGTCGTCCCAGATCTTTGATACTGTTCCGTCTGCCGCCGCGAATACGGGCGCGCCCTCATCGGTGGTTATATCGATGCCAAGATGCACCTTGTATGCGCCCATAGTCTCCGACCATACCTGGAGAGTTGCGTCGTGTCCCTTGGAAATGACGCCCTCGGCAGGGAGAGAAAGCTGAAATTCCTCTGCCTCGCCGCCTACGGGAGTTTCGTTTTCGTCCTTGTGAACGGGGGTGTTGACGGTACCGTTTACGGTGTCGTCGTCTGTTTCGGTGGGTGTTTCGGTTCTGTTGTCGCCCGTGTCGGACGCGTCAGTTGCGTACTGCTGCTTTGCTCTGTTGGTTGCGATACTTGCCGAAAGTACTACTGCCAGAACAAGCGTCAGGCAGGCTACCGTCGCCACGAAGCCGCCCTTGTGTGATAATTCCTTGCACTTCTGTGCAAATCTGCTTTCCTTAAATTTTTCCCACATATAAAATCTCCTTTTTTGTTATGAAGTACCACGCGTAGGAAGTGGTTACAGTCATATTTTTTACCCCGCTTGGCTGATTTATGCAGGAGAGGCGAATTTTTTGCCGAATTACTTTTATATAGTAAAAGGGGCGGCAGCGCCGCCCCTGAAAATTGAGATCAGGTCTCTTCTATCGCATCAAAGCTTTCTCTCTCGCGGAAAATGAGCGAAATGCACCAAACGCCCGCAAGAGCAACGATTGTATATACGATCCTACTGAGAACCGACATCTGTCCGCCGCAGATCCACGCTACAGTGTCAAAGCCGAAAATACCGATGCCTCCCCAGTTAAGAGCTCCGATCACAGTAAGAATAAGAGCTATTCTGTCTATTATCATCATAATAAAACCTCTCCGAGCCAAAAAATCCTATTTTCCCTCGAAAATACGGCTTTTTGACCTGTGATCTTTTCTTTGCCCGAGTTGCGGGCTGTTATTATTTTTCGCTCATATTCGGTTTTTATGCGATCGCAAATTTGCGTTTTTTTGGCTTTTTTGCTTAAATTAAGTTTTCAAAAGGAGTTGACAAGTCAAAAAAAGTGTGATATACTATCCTTACATTTTTAAAACACTGTGACCGAAAATAGTAAGAGATCGTCCGTAAGACAGAAAGCTGCCGGTTGATGAGAGGCGCGTGAGGAGACCTCCGAATACATTCGCGAGTGCTGCTCCGAAGTCTTTTTTGAAAGATGTGTAGGCGGCGGCGGGGTTGACCGTTATATCAAGCGGCTCTTTTGGGAGCTTTAAGGCTTATCGGGTGACCGATAAGTAAATCGGGGTGGTACCACGCGGCACTTGTGCCTGTCGTCCTTGCTTTTTAGCAAGGGCTTTTTGTTTTTTCTCGCGCAGTGAGAAATATTAGCAACATAGCAAGAGGGGAACCCCCCACTTGTGCGGTTCCCCGCTTTGCCAAAGGCAAAGCCCCCTTCTGTGGCGCTCTCGAAGGATAGGGGAATTTCGCCGCTTGCGAGCGGCGACCAACGCTCCGCGCGTTGGATCGGCGGTCTCTTTTTGAAAAAAGAGACGCAAAAACTTTTAAAAATATATGTTTAAAATTTGGAGGTAATTTTATTATGCAAATCTATGAAGAACTCGTCGCGCGCGGTCTTATCGCGCAGGTAACAAATGAAGAAGAAATCAAAAAGCTGGTCAACGAGGGTAAGGCTACCTTCTACATCGGCTTCGACCCTACGGCTGACACTCTGCACGTAGGTCACTTTATGGCGCTCTGCCTTATGAAGCGACTTCAAATGGCAGGCAACAAGCCTATCGCGCTGATCGGCGGCGGTACGGCTATGGTCGGCGACCCCTCGGGCAGAACCGACATGAGATCGATGATGACTCGCGAGACTATCCAGCACAACTGTGACTGCTTCAAAAAGCAGATGGAGAGATTTATCGAGTTCGGAGAAGGCAAGGCTGAAATGGTCAACAACGCCGACTGGCTCCTTGACCTGAACTACATCGAGGTCCTCCGTGACGTCGGCGCTTGCTTCTCTGTCAATAGAATGTTGACCGCGGAATGCTACAAGCAGAGAATGGAAAAGGGACTCTCCTTCCTTGAATTTAACTATATGATAATGCAGTCCTACGACTTCTACCGCCTCTTCCAGACCCACGGCTGTAATCTCCAGTTCGGCGGCGACGACCAGTGGTCAAATATGCTTGGCGGTACGGAGCTGATCCGACGTAAGCTCGGCAAGGACGCTCACGCTATGACCATTACCCTGCTGCTCAACAGCGAGGGCAAGAAGATGGGTAAGACCGCATCGGGCGCAGTATGGCACGATCCCAACAAGACCAGCCCCTACGATTTCTACCAGTATTGGAGAAACGTCGGCGACGCTGACGTGCTTAAATGCATCAGAATGTTGACGTTCCTGCCCCTTGAACAGATCAACGAAATGGATTCTTGGGAGGGCAGTCAGCTCAATACCGCCAAGGAGATCCTCGCATACGAGCTTACAAAGCTGGTTCACGGCGAGGAGGAAGCCGAAAAGGCTCAATCTCAGGCAAAAGCGCTCTTTGGTCAGGGCGGCGGCGCTGATGCTCCCACGGTCGAGCTTTCCGAGGAAGATTTCGTCTTCGACGGCAAGACCGACATTCTCACAATGCTCGTAAAGAGCGGTCTCGTTAAGTCCAAGAGCGAGGCTCGTCAGGCAGTGCAGCAGGGCGGCGTGTCCGTAGACGGCGAAAAGATCGCCGACATCAAGACCTTCTACTCCAAAGAGGACCTCGCCGAGGGCAAGCTCCTCAGACGCGGTAAGAAGTCTTATATGAAAGTTGTTTTTAAGTAATGTGATTTGCGGGGGAAAGAAAACTTTTTGAAAAAAGTTTTCTTTCCCCCGCACCCCCATTCTTTCAAAAACTTCAAATAAG
>JAZSRA010000080.1:0-10622 GCA_045538195.1 Eubacteriales bacterium
TTATAATTTCGATTTGTAGCCGTGATCTTATTGAAAATTTTAGCACGTCGCGTGAGCGACCTTTCCCGAAGGGAAAGCCTCTTTGAGTTTAAAAGTTTGATATTGTTATAAGCCATACCCCACTATATCAACCCAATGGGGTTGGGGGTCACGGGGGAGGGGATGTCGCGACGAATAAAAACGCGGCTTGCTGCTTTTTTATTCGTAAGACCCTCTCCTGCCCCCGTGCGGCGTTTCTTTGGTTCGTTTCTTTTCGCCGAAGAAAAGAAATGAACAATACCTCGCGTTTCTTTGGTTCGTTTCTTGTCGCTGATGAGAAGAAATGAACAATAAATCGCGTTTCTTGTCGCTGGTGGCAGGAAAAGTACATATAAGAAATCGCTAAATTGCAATTTATCACAAAAACAAAAAGTGCGGAACGGTCTTCCGACAGAAAGACGCCTCCGCACTTTTCAAACTACACAATTATTCGTTGAATCCCGAATTCACGAGAGATACAAGACCGCTGAGCGCAGCTTCCTCGTCGTGTCCGTCTGCTATAAGCTTGATGGTCATGCCCTTTGCAATTCCGAGAGACAGGACACCAAGAAGGCTCTTTGCATTTACCCTACGGTCATCCTTTTCAACAAGGATAGTACACTTATAGCTATTTGCCTTCTGAATAAAGAATGTAGCGGGGCGAGCGTGGAGACCGCTTGCATTGGTTATTACAACATCACGAGTTTTCATCCGATTCTACTCCTATATATGTAGGTTTAATTATACTAATATGTAAAATTTACATAACAAAATATACCGAAAAATTCGGTTACCAATAGTATAACAAAAAACAAAAGCAAAATCAAGAGCAAAACTATATATTTTTGATGTAAAATTAAATGCAAATTAGGGCATTTTGCACAATATTCGGCATCTTCGCTTATCTTTAAACCTTTTATTGGATAACGGCTATTCCCGTCACCCTTAAGGTAAATACCGCGTCCTCGGTATAGACCTCTATAACGCTTCCCCTATTAAAATTAATCTCGCCGACAGTATAATAATTGCCGCTCGAAACGAAAACCGCGTCGGCATTCAGCTTAAGTTTTCCTGTAAATTTCACTTTTTCATAAAGGTAAGACGTATCCCCATCGTCAGTCGACTCTGTATCCGTTGTCTCGGCAGCATCAGTATCAGCCTCGGTAATTATCGACACTATGTCAGAGCCTGCCTTTTCGGCGTAGAGATTTCCAAAAAGATCTCCGTTTGCCGAGAAATAAACGGCTTCGTTATTTTCAAGATACTTTACAACGCTGTTATATTCTTCGTCACATTCAAAGGTAACCACATATTTGGAGTCCTTTTGGAACGAAGGATCCGCAACTCCCTGATACACTCTGTACCCAAGAGTTCCGACCAGACAAAGAATAAGCAGAACGACAACTACGTCAAAGGGATTTAGCTTTTTTCTTTCTCTCTTCTTTTTCAGCTTCTTTGCCATATCATCTTCCTCCTTCCGCATCCAAAACGGTTGTATTCACAGGCAGTTGTACCTCGGACGCTTTAGGGTGTGTATTATCAAAAAGCTCTACAACCGTTCCCGTGATCATGCTACCGTTTTCAGCACGAAGCTCATAGCTTTGACCAACCGCAAGCTTTATATCCCCAAAGGAATATCCACTGCCCTCTTTAAATCGAGCCGTCGCCGCCACGGTTATCAGAACCACTCGGTTCTTCTCCGACACGGAAGCGCTTTGGATCTTTCCGAAATGCTCGATTCCGTTAACATCTTCATAATATACGCTCTTGTAGTCGAGATCCAAATAATTAACACCGTCATTATAAGTAACCAAAAGAACGTATTCAACTTTAACGTTTTCGTAGTCAACGGCAAACGCTCTGAACGCAAAATACGCACCGGTTATGACTCCCAAAAATATAGCTACAAAAAGTATGGCAATTATTACGTCCACAACCACAGGAAGTCTCTTTCTTGCTACCTGCTTTGTCTGGAATACGTTATCATCGCTTTTCTTGGCTCTGTGAAGATTTATACCCACAAATTGATTCATAGCACCGCTTGATTTTTCAGCATCGGCGCGCTTCAGATCAATGTCGGCTTCATTTTTATCAAAATTCTTAATATCAGGCATATATACGATCCTTTCAATTAATTATTTATGGAATATCAGCTCAACGTCGGAGCTGTCAAGCTCGTCCGCAAATTCTGCCGCTCTCTTTTCAGCCATCTCTCTGCCCTCTCTTACATATCCTGCAAGCAATCCTGTCATTGCCCAGAAAAGGTAGAGCATACGCATATCGTCCCACAAGCAGTTTACTCCTCCGAACACAATGGCTCCGATCAAGCCGCAAGTAATCGCCAAGGCTTCCGCGCGAAGCTCTTTGTCTCTTGACACAGCAAGGAATCCAAGACTGTTCTTAAGTACAGATCCGATAAATATGAGGAAGGTTACAAGGCCGCCTATGCCCGACCAACAGACCACCTGCAGCCAAAAGCTGCCGGGAGTCTCGGCTCCGCGAGAAGAAGCGTCGAGATAAGGCTCAATGGCAGTCATAAAGGCATGTTTGCCTGCTCCGATACCGCCCTTCAAATCATTTAGCATCATAACGGTACTGTTTGATATGCCAACATAATAAGACGATCCGGGAGACGATATGGGCAGATACTGCTCTATCGCACTCGCCACCTCCGCAACGTCAAAAAACTTGGCTATATACGGGAACATAATAACCAAAATTCCCAACGGCACGAGGGCTACTATAATAAAGTTAAAGGTCTTGTGAGAATAGATTACCCAGAAAATGCAAAACTCGATTGCTATCGCAAGAGCGGTCTCGTATGTACCGTAAATAAAGCACGCGCCCATCAGGACCAGCGAAACCAACAAAAGTCCAACAAAGTTCTTAACCGTCTTTTGCCTTGCCATAAAGCAAAACATCATGGGGAAAGAGAGGATAGCAAGTACGCTGAAAACCGAGTGGTCATCAACTATGTAAAGGTTATCTCCCTCAAATATAGGCTGAACGTAATCGCGGATAGAATAGGTAACTCCGTCAACTATTCCGTCATAGAAAACGTTCCATACACCCAACACCGCCAAAATAACGAAGGATATAGCTATGATCTTTACGCAAGAGCCGAGCAATCGTTTTCCGCGTATGAGATTGTAGGTGGTCACAAACGCTCCCAGAATTACGGCTACTGCAAGCACAGAATCGATAAACGTTCTGAATCCGCCAACCGAAATCGCTCCCGCAACCAAAACGAAACCGCAGAATATGAAAGCGATCAAGCCCTCGATCGAAAAAGTTATTATTCTTCTTCGCTTCACCACTTTGGAAAAATAGGAGAATACCGTAACAAGTATCAACGCAAGGAGTATAGCATCGGGAGCAACGGTATATTGGAGAAACGGCACCGCCGCAAGTGTCAGAACTACTCCCGCCTCCGGATTTGACGATATCAGACAAAGTACTGCGACAACTCCGATCACGACAAAAATATATGCGGGATGCCAGAAATAGGTCAAGCCTGCCATAGCAAGACCCAAATCTGCCGCCAGCATCATATATCCCGGTCCGCCGAGCTTCTTTCCCGGTTTGAGTTTTTCGGCAGGAATCCCAAAAATCAACACTACGATATTTCTTAAAACACCGCTCTCCGAGACCTGAGTGAGAAGTGACCCCGAAGCAGCCGTCATAGGTATAGCACAGATCGCTGTAATTATAGCGGTAATAAGCGCGCCGTCACCATGAAGATTTTCCCCTCCGATAAGTATCGGGACAAAATAAACGAATATGGACACTACCCCGTAAACCAGAAGGAAGAGTCCGTACACGCCGAGGCTAAGATTTGAAAGAAAGCTTCTTATAGCATCGGTAGCTTTCGCGAATTTGCTTTTTTTCATTACCAGATCAACGTTGTCTGACAGCGCACTTGACCTGTAAGACTTGATGACTTTATCAAAAAGCCTTGAAAATATACTATTTTTATAGCTTTTGTCTCCCGACGAAAACCATGTACCAAGTCTTCCGTTAGAAAACATGGAATAAACGAATGAGGTAAACGCATCGATCACGCCCATGAAAAACGAGCCGTGGCGACGGGATCTTTTCTTAACTTTTGCCAAAACTATCCTCCTTTCCGAGCAGGATACTCTATTTAAAGCGAATTATTTTTCAAGCAGATCGGGACGGTTGCGCTCGGTCAATTCTCTCGCGCTCTCGTCTCTCCATTTGTCAATGTTGGCGTGATGCCCCGAGATCAGCACGTCAGGCACTTTTACGCCGTGAAATTCATAAGGGCGGGTATATTGCGGATATTCAAGCATACCCGACGAGATACTCTCCTTTTCGTAACATTCGGGGTCGGAAAGCACTCCGGGAAGCAGCCTTGAAACCGCATCCACAAGTATGGTCGCGGGTATCTCACCGCCCGTAAGCACGAAGTCTCCGATCGAGACCTCCTCATCCACTATCTCGTCGATAATGCGTCGGTCAACTCCCTCGTAATGTCCGCAAAGAATGATAATATTGTCGTAGTGCGAAAGCTCCTCGGCTTTCTTCTGATTAAGCACCTTCCCGGCAGGGGACATATATAGCACTCTGCGTTTTTTTGCCTCAAATCCCGCGCTTTTCTGTTCTTCAAGGATCGCGCTGTAACAGTTGTAGATAGGGGGCGCCATCATAAGCATGCCCTTACCGCCGCCGTATGGGGTATCGTCTACTCTCCTGTGCTTGTCCTCGGAATAGTCGCGTATATTGTAGGTATTTATCTCGACTGCGCCGCTTTTTTGCGCGCGTCCGATTATGCTCTCGCCCAAGACCGTATTAACAAGATCGGGAAAGAGGGTCATTATATCAAATCTCATATTTTCCTCAAAAATCAATCGTCGGACAAAAGTCCGGGAATCGTTTCAACGTAAACGCCGCTCTCAACGTCGACTTTCTTTACGAACTCCTCAACAACGGGCATCATTCTCTCGCCCGTGGGAGTAGTAACAACGTAAATGTCGGACGCGCCGCAGTTGATGACGTCCTTGATCTTGCCGTAGACCTTGCAATCGATATTGTCGATGACGGGCAGACCTATAAGATCGGCGATGAAATAGTCACCCTCGCCAAGAACAAAATCGTGGCGCGAGGCGTAAAGCGTAGTTCCCTTCATAGCCGCCGCCTTGTCCATATCGTCGATGCCGTCAAGAGTCGCCAAAACGAACTGCTTGAAAACCGACGCGTGCTTGACCTCTATCTCGCGGTATTGTCCGTTCTCCAAAACGAATACCCGTTTAAGCTCTGCCAAGACTTCGGGAGAATCGCAAAGAGATTCGAGCTTAACGTCACCGCGGACACCGTGAGTATTAATAATTATGCCACATTCAAGAAATTGTTTTTTTGCCATGTATCTATCCTATCTTTTTTGTCAATGCTTAAAAACACGATTAAAAATACCTATACATTATAAATTATACCACATATTGTTCTAAATTGCAATATGCGGAAGGAATTTTTTTACCTCACATCGTCTAAACAATAATTTATTTGTCATATTATCAGGCAAAATCATACAATACATAAAAAAATTTACAATTTCGATGTTGACAACATACGCTTTTACTTGTAGAATTATAAGGATGTAAAAATCTTAAAATTCAAGAAAGGAATCATTAAAAATGTTCAATACAGTAGCTCTTACAAATCTTTTGGGTGGCGACACGGGAAGCATGCTTCTCACCATCGGTATGCTCGTCGTTGTAGTCGTAGTTTTCTATTTCTTCGGCATCCGTCCTCAGAAGAAGCAGGAAAAAGAAGTCGCTAACATGAGAAACAACCTTCAGGTTGGCGACGAGATCACCACTATCGGCGGTATCATCGGCAAGGTCGTCAGCATCAAGGACGAAACCTGCGTTATCGAGACCAGCCGTGACTGCACCAAGATCCGTATTCTCAAGAGCGCTATCAGCCGCGTTGACGTTAAGGCTGAGGACGCAGCAGACTAAGCCGTTTTATTCAAGTATAAAAACGCCTCACAAAACATATATTTTATCAAAAAAATATGTGTTACGGAGGCGTTTTTATTATGACTCAAAATCAAAAAAGAGGGGGCGGACTTGTACGTACCCGTCCAACTGCCCTTGCATCAAGAACGGCAGAGACAAGCGATTCTCCGCTTTTTCTAACGGTACTCAAAAGCGGTCTTTGGGGAGTTGCCACGGCGCTTGGAGCGGGATTGATACTAATTACAGTTGCCACTGCCGTCGCGTATGCAAACCCAAATCCCTCGGCGCTCATTCCCGCCCTGTCGCTATTATCGCTTCTTCCGTCGATGTTTGCGGGAGGCTTTGTCACCGCTAAAAAAGTAAAGGATGCGCCCCTGCTCTGCGGAATAATTTCAGGCGGCATGATAACCCTCATTACGATGCTTTTAGGGATCGTATTGCGCGGACTTCCTTCGTCGGGATATGCGTTCTGGCAATCGGCGGCGCTTCACACCGCGGCGATAGCCTTTTCGGTCCTCGGCGCTTTCGCAGGGAACGTAAAAAGACGACAAAAACCCGGCAAAAGACGGTTTGGAAGATAAATTTTGATTTGTCAGGGGATGCGAGGGACGCGGGGATGCGGGGATGCGTTTTCCGCTTTTTCGAGAAAAAGCTTGGCAAAAAGCTTCCCCGAATTTGGGTTCTAACCGCCGATGTGCGTTTTATGATATAACTCGGACTGCTTGCAAGCAGCGGTTTGCAACAATTTGACTAACAATTAAGTTTAACTTCACGTTGCATATAGTGACGCTGAAATTTTGCACACAAAATTTCAGCCTACTGAGATAACACTCTTGAAACAGTTTAGAACCCAGCCAAAAAGTTTAACTAAACCTTATAGTTTATTTAAGTTGATGTATACAAATACACCACCTTAACTCGTCGGCGAAGCCGACCTTTCCCGAAGGGAAAGCCTCTTTGAATTTAAAAGTTTTATATGGTTGTAAGCCGTACTCCCCTATATCAACTCAATGGGGTTGGGGGACACGGGGGAGGGGCTGTTGAAACGAATAAAAACGCGGCTTGCTGCTTTTTTATTCGTGAGACCCGCCCCTATCACCCGTGCGGCGTTTCTTTTGTAACAGCAAATGCTTGCATTTGCGAGTCAATCAAGCGCTTGCGCTTGTTGACAGTTTTCATTGTCGCTGATGACAAGAAAAGTTAGTAAAAACACACAGACAAATTGCAATTACATCTCCAAAACTACAAAAATAAAGGGGCAAATTCGCCCCTTTATTATTTATTTCACAACCTTATAAAAATCCAATGAATCAAAGCTCCTGCCGAGGTGGTTTATTATATAGGTCTCCGTGGCTCGGGAGAGATCACGCAGATCGTCGGCATCCTTTAAGTCAAAGGAAAAAAGCTTCTTTTCAGGCGCGCTGACTATGTAACGAAGCGCCGCAAGGGTCGAGGGCGACATCCCGCAAAGCACGCTGGTTTCGGGAACGTCGTCAAAATCCTTTGATATTCTTGGCACTCTCTGTCCTCTTTTGGCTTGACACTCGGTGCAGACAAGCTTTCCGCCCATTACGTCAAGATACAAAAACTCCGCGCTATCACTATGGCAATAGGCACAACCGAAAAGCTCGGGCAGATATCCCGAAATAGAAGCGGCTCGCATCTCAAACGCGGACTTGATTATCTCCTGCGCTCTGTCTCCCCTTCCAATCAAGAAAAGCGAATTGAGCAAGAGACGAAGCAGCTCTCCGCACTCCTCATCCTCGTCGGTCAGCTCGTTTGCAAGGTCGCAAAGATAGGTTGCCAGCGACACCTTGCCTATGTCGGTTGAAAGATTATAAAACGAATCTGTCACAGACCCACCCCTCAACCAATACATTGAATTTTTCTCGTATATTTCAAAATTTCCGTAAGTGAAGAGCTGGGAAATAGGCGTCAACTTGCTTGACGGCGACCTGCCACCCTTGACCATAACGCCGATGCGTCCGCGGTCGGGTGTTATGATATTTAAAAGCTTGTCGCTCGCTCCCACCTCATGAACGCGGGTTATCAGTCCATCAGTCGCAAAAGTCATACACACTCCAATTCTCTTACTTTCTTTGAAAAGAAAGTAAGCAAAGAAACTTCCCGAAGGATAGATACAAACACAGACGGTTTAGGTTTTTAAACGGTATTAACCTAAAAGCACACGCCTATCTGCTATCGTGTTGCAAGTACTTTTATAGAGTAAAGATCCCCACAATTCTCCTTTTTGAGAGTTTTCGAAAAGGATGGGGGGTGTAGGGGGAAGGAAAAACTTTTTCCCAAAAAGTTTTTCCTTCCCCCACATTTTCCTACCCTTACTCCTCAGTAAAGCCGAAATCGGTAATTCCGCGCTGGCTATCGCGCCAGTTTTCCTTGACCTTGACCCAGAGGTTAAGATAGACCTTCGCGCCGAAGATCGCCTCAAGATCCGCGCGGGCATAAGAGCCGACGCGCTTAAGCTCCTCGCCGTTTTTACCGACGATAATTCCCTTGTGCGAAGCCTTTTCGCAGAAGATCTCGGCTCGGATGCTGATAAGCGATCCCTCGTCCTTAAACTCCTCGATAGCAACGGCGATACCGTGGGGTATCTCCTTATTGAGCGTGCGGAGCAGTTTTTCGCGGATGACCTCTGCGGCAACCTGTCTCTCGCTCTGATCGGTGACCATATCCTCGGGGAAGAAAAATTCAGACTCGCCAAGGAAGGGCTTGCACTCGTCAAGCACCTCGCTAACACCCTTACCGTTCTTCGCGCAGATCGGAACGACGGCGTTGAAGTCGTGGAGTGCGGCGTAAGCGGAGATAGTCTCGGCTATCTGCTCGCGGCGGTAAAGGTCGATCTTATTGAGAACGAGAACCGAGGGGGTCTCGGTATTCTTGACGTATTTGATAACGTTTTTCTCGATCTCGCTGATCGGCTTGCCTGCATCGATGACGAGAATGACCGCGTCGGCATCCTGCATTGAGGAATTAGCGGTCTTTACCATAAAGCTGCCCAAAGAATTACGGGGCTTGAAGATACCGGGAGTGTCGAGGAAAACAAACTGATCGTCACCCACAGTATGTATACCGATAATTCTGTTTCTCGTGGTCTGGGGCTTGGAGGAAACGATGGCAACCTTTTCGCCCAAAATACTGTTAAGAAGCGTCGATTTTCCCACGTTGGGACGACCGACTATTGCTATAAATCCTGTTTTTTTCATGTATCTTTCCTTAAGTTTTATTTGGTTTATTTAGCGTGCTTTTCTATAAACTCATCAATTTCGTACGCAGATGCTTTTCTTATTTCCTTGATATATTCTCCGCTACCGTAATGTATAAGTCGCATATATTCGGGATAGTCACTTGTTTTGGATTTCCCCACGCGCAAAGTAAGCGCCGTTCCGTCAATGGAAAACTCTCTCTCGTCGCCATAGTCGGAATGTTTGAATTTTGTAAGACTGCTCCACCCTATCTCGTCTGCGTGATCTATAATATAATTAAGATCCTCAATTGTCATAGCCTTGCCTTCGACCTTCATCGCTTGATTTTGTGCGTCCTTGATATTCAGATAAATATCGTATCCGAGAGGCCCTACCACAAATAGAACGACCGCAGTAGTAATGATAAAGGCAATAAGCTGCACGTGATTTGAGAAAAAGCTTTCGCGGTGATACCCGTCACCCGTGACCTTTATCTCCTCCTCGGGGAGCTTTTTGTAGGTTGCCTCGGGGTCCATACCTCGGTTTTCTCTCGGCGGAGCATCCTTGTCAACAGACGTGTTTCGATCTTCCTTTTCTGCCTTTTTTGCTTCTTTCGCAAGCTCACGCTCGCGCATCTCGGCTAATTTTTGGGCGCGCTTTTCGGCTTCAAGCGCTCGTCTTTCACTTGGTTTCATTTAACTTCCAATCCCATTATTTTCATGATTTCGGTCTGCTTTGCTCTCATCTCTCTGTCCTCCTCCTCGCTTCTCTCATGGTCGTAGCCGAGAAGGTGAAGCATCGAGTGAACGCAAAGGAACGCGACCTCGCGCTCGAATGAGTGACCGTACTCCTCTGCCTGCTCCTTTGCTTTTTCAAGGGAGATCACTATATCTCCAAGGTTATGGACTATCTCGTCGATGGGAGGCTCCTCGGTCTCGCCCTCGAAATCAAAGAGCGGGAAGGACAGCACGTCGGTCTCGCGGTCAATTTGTCTGAACTTCTTGTTCAGCTCGCGAATGCCCATATTGTCTGTAAAGGTCAGGGATACCTCGCAGCCGTTGCAGAATTGCTCGTGATCCAGTGTCGCCTCGATGGCGCGGCGCATCAGAATCTTCAAGCGATAGGTCACGGGCATGATATCCTGCTCATTTTCAAAATAAATCTTCAAAAGCATTTTGCGTCTCATTTACGTGTATCCTCTCTTTTCGCATAATGGTATTTTTTATCTTTGGTGCGTGTTTCCTGTTTTTCTCTATCGTACTTTTCGTAAGCAAGAATGATCTTTTGTACAAGACGATGACGCACCACGTCCTTTTCGGTAAAGCGGTGCAGCGCAATGTCGTCAATGCCGTCCAGGATTCTGACCACCTCTGCAAGTCCGGATTTCTGTCCCGAGGGCAGGTCGGTCTGGGTCAGGTCG
>JAZSRA010000109.1:0-39366 GCA_045538195.1 Eubacteriales bacterium
GTTATTGGGGCTACGGGGCGGGCTCGGGTCCCGCGTACTGGCGCTGTTACTACGCGCCTTCTGACGCGGGCGTCAGCTGTCGCGCGCGACTTTCTTTCAGAAAGCCGTAAGGCGCTCTGAATAAAATATATAGGGATATGGTGTGCCGCGATAGAAAAGCAAGGTAATTGGAACAACAGGACGAACTCAGGTCCCACGTACTGGAACTGTAACAACACGCCTTCTAACACGAACATCAACTATCGCGCGCTCCCTTCTTTACATAAGAAATAAATTTTATGGCACGCCATAGTCCTTACCTCTTGGTAAAAATAAATCGCTCAACTGGGATTAGTAACTATGTATATTGTTGAACGTCCTGGAGATGAAAGAAAGGACAAACAACCTCAATGAAACGCGTTGGCTACTTATTCGAAAAGGTAACTGATATTGAAAATATAAAGTTAGCAATTCGATACGCCTCGCGTGGAAAGAGAAAACGTAGATGTGTTCGAAGAGCTTTAGCAGATGTAGATGCTACGGCTCTTCGGATACAAAAGATGCTTTTGTCTGAGACCTACGTACCGAGTCCTTATAAGTCTTTTAATATAGAGGATGGTCCTCGAAAGAAAGCACGTACAATATATTGTCCTGAATTTTATCCGGATCAGATAATCCACTGGGCAATCATGCTTGTAATGGAACCTATTTTCTCTAAAAGCATGTACGAGTTTTCTTGCGGAAGCGTTCCTAACCGAGGCGTACATTATGGTAAAAGACATATAGAACGCTGGTTAAGAAGAGACCCAATAAATACGAAATATTGTTTGAAGATAGACATCAAAAAGTACTATCCACATATAGACCAAGACATTTTGATGCAAAAATTTAACGCACGTATAAAAGATAAACGGATGTTAAATCTTGTATCCAAAATTGTATACAGTCACGATGCGGGATTACCCATTGGTAATTATACATCTCAATGGTGGGCAAATTTCTATTTAGAGGGTACTGACCACTTTATAAAAGAGACTCTTCACGTACCTTATTATGTTCGTTATATGGATGATATGGTTTTGTTTGCATCTTCCGCTGAGGAGCTGCGAGAAGCTTTGTACAAAATCAAAACGCATCTAACCGACTTAAAACTTGAAATAAAAGATAACTGGCAAATCTTTCTTACAGATAGTCGTCCATTAGATTTTATGGGTTTTAAGTTTTATAGAACGCATACAACGTTGAGGCGCTCGAATTCGTTGCGCATACGCAGACGCGCGGTTCGCATATATCAAAAAGGAAAAGTTATTGTTCACGATGCACGTGCGTTCTTAAGTTATTGGGGCTGGATTATTTATAGCAACTCATTTAAGTTTTATATGAGGTATATAAGACCTTATGTAGATATAACGAAATTAAAGGAGGTTATAGGACATGCGGACAGAAAGCAATATCAGACCAAACGAGCTCGAAATCTTCAAGCTCTCACATAGTTCCGCGCGCATTACTTTTTGTGCAGATATTCAAGAAGTGCAGGTAGAGACTCCCGACGGAGAGCCTGCTGTAAAGTACGAATATAATTCCTATGATTTAATCGTACCTTTCTCTGAAAATCTTGAACAAAGAATCAAAGCGCACTTTAGTGAATGGCTTGATAAGGCAAGACTTTTAGAAGTAGAAACGCTGTCTCAAGAGGCTCGAACATTGCGAGATAAATTACTTGTAGAAAGTGACTCCGCAATGCTTCTTGATAGAATGAGCCTCGATGTTTCAGGCGGTTCATCTTTTACATCTTGGCTTAAATTCCTAAGAGGCCTCGTTTCCGCTCTGACAGGAAGCTGGGCAACGTACCGCAAGGCTTTAAGAGACTTGCCGGAACAAGAAGGTTTTCCGTACAATATTCAATGGCCGGAAAAACCTAAAGACTGATAGATACGCGTAAGCGTTCTATATAATATTTCGACACGCAATGTCGTTAACTTGCGAGGAGGTTTTAGTATGACACTTTTGGAAAAACTTCGCGAAAAACTTGGTGCTGAACTCATGGGCCAAGTAGAGGACGCTGTAGGCGATGATTTCGATTGGGACTTTGTTCCTCGTTCTCGATTGAACAAAGTAATCGGACAGCGAAATGCGCTCTCTATTAAGGTACAAAATCTTACAGACGCGGCCGCTGCAGAGGACGACGATGAAGATGTTGATACCAACGGTGCTGGTAAAGGTACTAAGGGCGGCAAGAAGAAGGACGAAGGCGTAGATGTAGAGGCTATGAAGACTCAGCACGCTACCGAACTTCAGAATGTTGCAAAGAGGTACGCAGTCCTCGATTATTTACGTGCGCAGGGTGCGCGTGATCCTAAGCTCGTGTTGGGTATGTTGGATATGGACAAGATTACCTTGGACGAATCCGAAACCCTTCAGGGAATTGAAGATCAGGTGGCAGCCAAAAAAGAGTCTCATGATTACTTGTTTCAGACCGCAGGCGATGATGTCTCTGGAGGCACCGGTAAAGACGGCGGTTCGGACGAGGGAAATGAGACAGATCCCTTTGAAGCAGTTATTGCTTCGTATTCTAAGTAAACTAAAAAAAAATAGGAAAAGGAGTTAGAGATTATGCCTAATAATCAGAATCTTCCGGTACGTATGTACATCAAGCAGTACAGCAGAATTCTGAGTACTGTGTTCAATGCGCGTAAGGCGTTTGGTGGTGCGTTTGCTCCTATCCAGACTCTTGACGGCATTCAGCAGAACGCCAAAGCGTTCTCCGTAAAGACCTGTAACACTCCTGTGGTTATCGGTACTTATGACACCGGTGCTAGTGTCGCATTTGGTACTGGCACTGCCAACAGCTCTCGTTTCGGAGCTATGACTGAGGTTATCTATGCAGATACCGACGTAGAGTATTCTTATACTCTTGCTATTCACGAAGGCCTCGATCGCTTTACCGTGAATAACGATCTGAACGCTGCTGTTGCCGATCGTCTTAAGCTTCAGTCTGAAGCGCAGACTCGCGGTATGAATACTCGCCACGGTGCGTTTATGAGTACCAGCGCTGGTAAAGTTGCGCCTCTCTCATCTATGGCTGATGCAGACATCCTTGCGCTGTTCAACGCTATGTCCACCTACTACACCGACTTGGAAGTCGATGTGCCTGTGACTGCTTACGTTAAGCCTGAGCTTTTCAACGCTATTGTTGATTTGGTTCTCGCCACTACTGCTAAGCACAGTGGTGCTAACATTGACAAGAACACTATTTCGGAGTTTAAGGGCTTCACTATTCAGAAGGAAGCTTCTAAGTATTTCGCAGAAGGCGACATTGCTTACTTCTCTCCGGACGGCGTGTTCATTCCTTTCGTAGGTATTCAGACCGCACGTACTATCGAGTCTACGGATTTCGATGGCGTAGAACTTCAGGCAGCTGGTAAGGGCGGCCAGTACATCCTCGACGACAACAAAGCTGCAGTTGCTAAGGTTACTTACGCTACTGCAGAGATCGATCCTGACGAAGGTGACGAGGGTGATGATGACGCAGGTGGAGAGGAGTAATTAAATGCTTACAATCGGTGTAGATACTTATGTATCAGTAGAAGAGGCTGACTTGTATGTAACGCGTAATTATTTATCTACGGAAGCTTTCTTCACAACCTGGAACGGTTTAGAGGCCGTACAGAAAGAAATATTCCTACGTAGAAGTGCACGTGAAATGAACTCGTTGGCTTATACAGGTCGTAAGTGTGTACCCGAGCAAGCATTAGCGTTTCCTAGGTTTCTTCAAACAAGCCGTCCGATGCGTCAGGCGGTAGAGATTCCTGAAGATATCAAAATTGCCCAAATAGAGAATGCATTATCTATCGCAGATCCTTCGGTAGCAGAAGATGCAGCTTTCTATCAAAAGATGCGTACATTTGGCATAGCAAGTTATTCTGTAGGTCATATGTCAGAGACTCTTGTTCAGTGGAATGGTGGAGGAAATAGTTCCCTTGATAAGTCTCGTACAGGGTCTCTGACTTCTACAGTAGCTTCTTTGCTGATTCAACCGTATCTGGTAAGTGGGGTAGATATCCGATGAAGATAACTAAATTTTTGAATCAGAAGGTAACTTACGAGAAGTGTACAGGAAACAATGATTACGCCGAATACACTTACGACGCCCCTATTACAATACCTGCAAGAATCGAGCGCAAAACTCAAAGGGTAGAGCGCACTGATGGAAGTATTCGAAGAGCTACGAACGTTATTTATCTGGATAGAGAAATCTTTCCTGGAGATAAAATAAACGGCTCTGAGATTCTTACCGTAAGCGATTATATTTGGCGTGACGGTTCTGTGCAAGGCTATGAGGCCACCACCTAATGCCTTCCCAGAAACTTTCAGGTTCCCAAGTCCAAAGAGATCGCTTAAAAAGATTCATTGCAGAGGTGCCTAAAATTATAGGTGAAGAGACTAATGAACTTATGGTCCGTGTACAACGAAATGCACGTAATCGTGCTCCGTTAGACACGGGTAGGTTGCGCAAAGGAATAAGTGTTACGAGTACTCGACGAGGTACTTTTCGAGTTAGTATTCACGCAAAGAATCCTAAAACAGGGTATGACTACGCGCTGATTCAACACAATAATCCCGAGTATGAACATCCTGTAGGTGAGTACTTATTCGTTACAAAAGCTATGAAAGAAGAGCTCGATTTATTTGAGCGTAGAGTAAGAAGGAGGTTGAAGATAAAATGATTGACATTTTGAATATTGTTAAACAGCATCTACAATCTTCCGAGATTCTACTGCCTATTAAATTAGGCTTTTTAGCAAATGAACCCGAAGAGGCTATTGCACTTTATTACCTCGAAGGAGACGATCCTAATGTGTACTTTGAAAAAAGCACTTCAGGAATATCTCGTCCGCGCTTTCGCATAAGAGTAAGAGCTCTTCAATATTCTAAAGCTTGGGAACAAGCCGTAGCAATACGGGAAGCCTTGAACGGCTTCAAACAGGGTGATGAACTTGGTGTTTTTGCAGATGGCGATATCGTTCCGTTGGGGCAGGACGAGCTTAAGCGAACCGAGTTTGAACTCAATTATAGAACACTTGTAAATCAATAAGGAGGTATCCCCTATGGCAGAAAAGCCTTTTACCGGTCTAACCGCATCTGTTAAATTAGGTACTGGACAGTCCGCAACGGTTCTCGCGTATATTTCCGGATTCTCTCTGAGTCTCTCTAAAGATATTATCGAGATCCTCGCCTTTGGCATGGAGTACAAAGAAAAAGTACCTGCCATCAAAGACTGGTCCGCATCTGTGGACGGCACTGTAGCACTTGCTTCGGGTGGTTCTCAGGAAAAGCTTCTGGAAGCTTTTGAAAGCGGCGAGCCTCTTACCTTCGGTATTTACCTTAGCGAAACTACCTATTTCGAAGGTACTGGTTATGTATCCAGCTTCGATATCGAAGGTGCTCCTGACGATGCAATTACTCTCTCGAGTGAAATCGCAGGTAGCGGTGCTGTAGTATCCCACATTCCCGAAGAGTAAAAATAAATCTAAACACGGGGGCGGTTAGTAACCGCTAACCGCCCCTTATTCACAGAAAGGAGAACATCTCATGGTCATTAAATTTCAGGGTCAAGATTATGAAGTATCTACCACTCTTCGTGTAGCCTTTACAATTCAGGGTAGATTTAACCACAAACCTTACATGCAGATTTTCCAGGACATTCAAAACATGAAGCTGGAAGAGCAGGTAAGAATGTTGTTTGTGGCCTTTGATCTTAAGAATCCTAACACGGCTACTGAAAAGCAGTTCTTGGACGAAGTGCTTGATAACTGGAATCTTAATATGATTACCAGAAAAGTGGCTGAGTTGGTTGAGGCTATTACCTTTAACGGTATGTCCGACGAGGAGATTGCCGAGGTAAAAAACCAGACAGCGATTCAGCAAGCTCAGATGTAACACCTGAGTTAAAAGGCGAGTCTTGGAATGATATATTTCGTACAGGTGCTAAAATCGGATTATCTCCCGACCAGGTGCTTGATATGGACTATTGGATGTTCAGGGCGTGTTGTTTAGGATACTCGGATCGTATGCAAGACTTAAGCGCCCTAAATGTTCAAGCAGGCTACTGGGTGGCTTACTATAATAATACAAAACATGCTAAAAAACCTGATATGATTATCTCGCAGATGCAGATGAAGGCAGAAGTTAAAAAGCATGGTGGTAAGAAACCTGCGCCTGACGTTGAAACATACCTTGCTCGTGAAAAAAGGCGACAAGCCTATTTGAAATCAAAAGAACAGTGAGGTGATTTTAGTGGCTGATGAAAAGATTTTATATGACTTTCAAGGTAACGCATCGAGCCTAATTTCAGCCGCTCAACAAGCTATCGACGCTATGCGAAGCGTTGACCAAGCTCAAAATCAGCTCGCGTCTTCGAATCCGTTTAATGGGATTGCTAATACTCTAAATAACTTGCACAATCAGTTAACTACAGTACGCGCAGCCCAGCAAGCGTTTTCCGGAGGTATAAATAGTGCACGTGCAGCTTCTGAATCGCTAAAAGGTTCATTGGGAGGCGCTGTGAACAACTTGGCTATTATGGCTATGCGTATGAAAGACGCATACAACGCGGGCTATGCTTTTAGCGGCTCCCAGAATGCTATAAAGTCAGCTGCTTCCGGCGCCTCTACTGTTCTAAATACGCTCGGAAGTTCTATCCAAAGTCAGATTCAAAATAAGTTTGGAACTTCACAACAGGCTATTCAAGGTTTTGCTTCGCGTATGAAAGAGGTGTCCAGTTACGCAACACTCTTTACGCAAGGAATGAATCCTGTTGCAAGAGCCCTTTCTTATACGTCTACTATGGCGAATGAAGGTAGAGCAGCCTTTGCACAATATCTTACGCCAATCATCCAGGCGCGTAAGTCTCTCGGAGAAACTGGAGACGCAGCAAATTCAGCCGGTCAAAAAATCGGCAACACTAACAAAGAAATCAAGAACACCCAAAAGCAAACTACCGCAGGTACTGCCGGCGTAAAAAAACTTACGTCAGGATTCAACTCTTTAGCAAATGCCGCTAAAAGCGTTGGAAACACTATAAAAAGTACCTTCAAAGGTATGAGCTCTACAATTAGTAGCCTCGCATCAACTCTCGGAATCCTCGGCAGCAGCCTCTCTCTGGGCAACGTACTCGGCGAAGCCATTACCAAGTCAAACGAATACATCGAATCGTTAAACTTGTTCAAAGTTGCCGCAGGCGATATGCAGGCCGAAATGCAGGCAAATATAGATGTTCTTGAGCATTATGGCGGTCTTGCTCCTTCGACTCTTATGACTGCTGCAGGTACTTTTAAGTTACTTGCAACAGAAATGGGCGTGGCAAGTAACAAAGCAGCCACTATGTCGAACTCTTTAACCAACGCAGCTGTTGACTTGTCATCTTTGTTTAATAAAGATTTCCAAACAGTTATGGAAGATTTGGAATCCGGTATGCAAGGCATGACACGTGCAGTACGTAAGTACGGTATCGATATTTCGGAAGCCGCTCTTGCTGAAACTGCTGCTGCATATGGTATTCAAAAGAGCGTAGAAAACATGTCGCAGGCAGAAAAGATGCAGTTGCGATATGCTACAATTATTCGACAGACTTCTCTTGCACAAACAGACTTTGCGCGTACTATTCAAACACCTGCAAATATGCTCAAGATCCTTAAAGAGCAGGTTTTGGAAGTCGGACGTGCTATTGGAAATGTTTTCCAGCCTGTTTTGCAAACCATTCTTCCCGTACTAATCAAATTCACGTTAGCTATAAAAACCGTTATAAGTGCTTTAGCTACTTTAGTTGGATATAAAGCTCCTGATACGGCGGCCCCTGATGCAGGTGCATATAAGGATGCAGCAGCTGGCGCTGGTGCCGTTGCGGATAATACCGCAGAAGCGGCAAAGCAGCAAAAGAAGCTTAACAACCTAATGGGTGGATTTGATGAAATAAACGCTATGCAAGATCCGAATGCTTCTTCGGGTTCTGGTAGCGGTGGAGTTGGTGGCGGAGATTTAGGTATTGAATTACCTACGTATGATAACCTATTAGCGCTCTCCGATTTCATGCCTAAGTTGAGGGAGGAAGCAGATCAAATTGCTAATTCCTTCATGACTTGGCTGGCTCCCATCCAAACAGCGTTTGCTACTGTACAATCCGCATGGGCTCCTGTTAGCACTGCTTTTAGTAATTTTGCTACAGCGGTGCTTCCTACAGTATCTTCTGGATTACAGACAATTATTACCGGCGGTATTTTTTCGTTCTTATCTTCTTTGGGAACGGCTCTAAATACTATTCTACCACCGTTAACTAGTTTAGCAAATACGTTGTTACCTGTTTTAGCTAATTCGTTTAACACGGTTGCTACAGTAGCAGGTACTTTAGTCGAAGTATTCGCTACAGTGCTTGCAGGTGTAATGCCTTCAATGGAATCTTTAGGCACAGCATTTCACAATGATTTGTTACAGCCTTTAGTAGAAGGTATTCAAACTATAGCTAAAACAGCAGGTCCATCTCTTATAACTTTGTTCTCTACTTTGAACAGTACGATGGCAACTGTTATAAGTACAGTAGGCCCTCCCTTAACTCAATTGTTTACTACTTTAGGAACTACTTTGCTTCCTATGATCTGTACACTTTTGAGCAACCTTATTAGTACGATTCTTCCTCCTTTAGCAACGTTCCTTGCAGGAATTATCGAAGCTCTTAATCCGTTTATAACGACTATAATGCCTATTATAAACGAATTGTTGGGCGTCATAGTTACCATTCTTGGAAACTTGCTTAATGCGTTATTGCCGCCGCTGCTTGAGATTATTCAAATAGCTATAGAAGCAATTACGCCGCTACTGGAAGCCGTACTTCCTCCTCTTATCGATTTGATAAGTCACTTAGGTGATTTCCTGACGGAGCTTATCGAGGCTATAATGCCTCCTCTTATCGAATTGTTCGAAGCCCTTATCGTACCGTTAAGTGATATTTTGAGTGCATTGCTACCTCCCCTTATCGAATGTGTCGATAGGTTGTTAGCCGCTATAATGCCGCTTCTCACTAACGTACTTCCTCCTCTGATAAATATTGTAACAAGCCTTATCAAGCCAATTATGCAAATTATCGAGGAGTGCTTAGTACCTCTATTAGACATCATAATTACAATTTTGACTCCTATCTTAGAAGTCGTAATTAACATTATCGAAATTCTTTTAGCGGTACTGCTACCTATAATAGACGTTATTGTGTCCATTATCGATTTTGCACTACAACCGTTTATTACTATCTTAAAGGTCATTATTGACGTTGTGAAGTTAGTAGTAGATATCGTGGTTCAAGTGTTCAATCGAATCAAAGACGTAGTAATGTCTGTAATACGCCAGGTAATTGACATATTCCAGAGCGTCGTAGATGTCTTTAAGAGTTTTATAAACTTTATAAAAGACAAGCTATGGGGAACCATAAAAGACGTATTCCAAAAAATAGGAGACTTCATTTCTAACGTATTTGAAGGAATTATTAACGGAATTATTTGGGTTGTTAATAAGGTTATTGACGGTATTAACCTGCTCATTAAAGGCATTTTAAGTCCGTTTAACGCTATCATCGATGGCTTAAATCTGATACCTGGTGTAGATATTCCAAATCTTAAACTCGAAATACCTAAGATACCTAAGATGGCAATGGGCGGTGTTGTAACCAGTGCTACGGTTCTTGAAGCCGGTGAAGGTAGATATGACGAAGCAATTATTCCATTAGGAGAAAGTCCTCAGATGCGAGATCTTGTTTCTAAAATCGCCGATGCTGTAGCTTCTCGAGGCGGACCAGAAAGTCAATCCGATTCGGTTATCCAGGTATTCATAGGAAACGAAATGCTTGACGAGTACGTATATAGCGTACAACGTAAACGAGAATTACAAACGAACGGAGGTTAATCTATATGGCTAAACAAGCTCTCTTATATGTAGATGGCGTCGAATTGCCTAATCCTACACAATATGATGTAACTGTTTTAGACATTGATAGCTCCGAAACAGCTCGTAACGAACGCGGTATAATGACTCGTAATAGAGTGCGACAAGGTGCAGTAAAAATAAATCTATCCTGGACTCTTCGGAGTCCAGAGATAGCAGCTCTCTTGGCCGCGGTTACTCCAGCATCTTTTTCTGTAAGGTTTTTCGACCCGAAAACGTACAACTACGGAAACGCTACAATGTACGTAGGTGATCGTACTTGTACAATGAAGCTATATACACCCGACATGGATTTCGACGAAATCCTTTGGGAGTATAAAATGAATTTCATCGAGTATTAAAGGAGGACCATATGTATCCAGTATCCAAAGAATATTTAAGAGCTATAAGACAGCTTGACAGGACTTGGGCTCTGGACCTGCATATGTATCTTCGCTCCGGCGTAGAGCTGGCTCTTACTGAAACGGATATCGTCCAAGGATCATTCGTTTTTAAGGAAGGCTCTACGTGCGGAGACTCGATACAAACAGGTTCCACTTATGCTAATGGTATTGACTTTACTTTAGTTAACGACCGTGCTCAATTTTCTGATTACGATTTTAGTAACGCTAAAGTAACTGCACGTGTAGGATTACAAGTAACCCGAAATCCTATATACGCTATTAAACCTGCTTTCGCAGTAGGTTGCCCCATACCAGAAGCACTTATATCGGGAGAGATGTTAGAAATTCATTTCCCCGAAATCTCATATCCCGTTCCGAAGAACCAGTGTATTTTTGTTACTGAATCTTTTGAACTTTGGGCCTATGCGGCTAATCGCCAATTAGTATTTATAGAGCCTTCGACAACTGAGCACAGCGTCTCATTGCCCGAAAGCGTTGTAGGTGTTAAAGTACTTTGTCAAGGAACGCACGTAACTGTACAAGATTATTCGACCTCCGAAAACTTACTCACTCTCGAGCTCGAAACACCTCTTGCAGGTTCCTTACAGATGTATGCAGCCGACACGACCATTAAAGACTTTGGCATTAGCTACTTAAAAATAGGGGCCTCTGCTGAATATTTCGGAGTTCCTTTAGGTTCTATGACTTACGATGCGGTCGAGGCTGCTATGAATGGTTTTTGGAACAGCGTCTCAAGCGAGTATTGGTATCCCAATCCCGATATGCTTGCGAATCTAATTATAGAAGCCTCTATAGACTTCGAGTACGTGCCGCTAGGAATTTTCAATGTAGTAACTTCAGGTAAAAAGTTATCTACAATTCCTTTTAGTTGTCTGGACGATATGTATAAAGCAAACAAAGCTTTGTCGTCTTTGCACATGACCTATCCAATCTCACTCCAAGCGATGTTTGATTTACTTTGTATTTTATGCGGAATCTCGTCTACAGCATCCCTGCGCAACGAGCTCGCAGAGCTAAATATATTAGTAAATTCGTTTGAAGAACAAGATTTTTCGGTACGTGATATATTTGGATTTATGGGTGTGCTTCTTGCAAAAAACTTGCGCATAAATCGTCAAGGCCTTTTAGAATCGTTTTGGTATGAAAATTCCGGACAAACCACGGATCCTGATATTCGTGTAGGAAACGGTTCGTACGAAGATTCACTTGTAACAGTTACAGGGGTATCGATTACGGATAGTTCCTCGAATACTTACATGGCTGGTGAAAATTCTTACGTAATAGAATTTGAACTAAATCCGTTAATTCAAAATGAAGGCATTGCACAAAATGCAGCAAACCTTAATTTGCAACGTTTTATTCAGATTCCTTACCATCCTTGTAACGTATTGTTTATTGGAGATCCTTCGTGGCAAGCAGGAGATGTGGTAGAGCATATTAGAGAAGGTTTTAGTAATGTAACGGTTCCCGTTATGTTGCACAGCTACAAATTCCGCGGGACCGGAACCTTAGAAACAAAGGGTACTACCGCAGAGCAGTCAAGCCAACTCTCGGCAACTGCTAAAAAGCTTTTGAAAGTTCAGACGCAAGCAAAGAAAGACTTGAATGCTGGCCTCACTAATATGCAGCAAAACATCTTGAATCAAACTGAACTCATTACTTCGGCTTTAGGCTTTTGGCCTAAAATTGACTATAATGCTGATGGAAGTATCAAGGCCTATTATCTTATGAGTACGCCTGAAGATACTGAGGACACTACTGTATGGGCCTTCACATCTACAGGTATAGGCGTATCGCATACGGGTATTGCAGGTCCTTACACAAGTTCTTGGACATCAAGTGATACTATCGTTGCACAAGTAATTACGGCAGATATGATTCAGACAGGCGTTCTTGCGGCTCTTGATAATCTTCTAACGATTGACCTTATGAACGGCCAATTTAAGGCAGTTACTGAAAAAGGTTCAACCACAATTGAAGGAAATGAGGCCACATTCCAATATTGGAATTCCCACGTACCTACGAAGCCGCCTGTAGCGTATATTCGAATAGACGCCGATGAAAGTGATTCGAGCGACTATACAGCTGCCTTACGCATAGTGTTTGCATCTAATGATGGATCTACATACGCATATATCGGGCAAGACATTACGCACGCTGCTAATGGTTCTGTACCGACCGTCGTAGGGCCTTTGACAATCAGGCATTCGTTACCTATTAGAATAGAAGATTCTTTAGAGGTTATGGATTCTCTGATTTATGACGATATGCGTATTCAGCGAAAAAACGATGAAGCCGGAAACACAGGCGTTGATTTTGTATTTATCTAAGAAGGGAGGACATTTATGGCAACTTTATTTAACTCCACAAGATGGACAGATTCGAATCCTGCCATATATATTTCAGCTACGTACGAAACACGTAATAGAACGTCTACAACTGTAGATATTCGCGTTGTAGCTTCGGTAAGCGCTGTTTATGGTAGTTCGTATTATGGCTATAATATCCAGCTAAGATGTCGTTATGGCTCTTATAACAGCGGATATTGTATGGTTAAGAACAATTCTCCTAATAAATGGACTTCCGCAATTACGTACGACTTTGGTTGGCATACTGTAAGCGCCTCTGCAGCTACGACTACTATGACGGCGTATATCGATACCGAGACTAACTCGGGAAGAGCAGATACTACGTTTTCAGGAACATGTTCTTTTGCAGTAGGCAACACAGCACCATATTGGCCCTCGGGAGCTACCTTTAGTCTTAACTATACAGGTACTGTCGCAGAAAATGTATCTACAATTACTGCAACTACTTCTGGGGCCAAAGACGATCAAAGCAATACAATTACGTATAGGTACAGATGGTACAGAGCAGGTTCTTTAGTACGTACTCAAGAAACTACTTCTAAGTCTGATTCATATAGTTGGTCAAACGTATCGGCGGGCCAAGCTCTTTACTGTATTGTAGATATAAAGGATTCTTTAACGTCGTACGCTAACGCTAAAACCTCGAATACTATTACTAAAAATACGTTAACAGGCGCGTCTATAACTACGGCCCCTGCGATATATTTTGATACTCAAAGTATTACCTTAGTAAGAGGTTCGGGAACAAATACAAACGGTAATGGTACTTTTACCTACTCTCTCACGGGAAATATTACCATCTATAACGGTACTTGGAGTGCATCAAATACTTCTTTAGTTCTTACTATTTGGAGAACAGGAGATCCTACTCCAAGCGGTGCCTATATTAGGTTCGACGATATTAAAGCATACTTCCGCAACTCAAATTACTATGGTAGTTTTACGTTGACTTTACGTACTACGAACGCTTATGGTACATATAAGACAACTACTAAAAGCGTTTCAGTAAACTTAAGACAAAATCCGACAGCGTTTTCTCTAAACGCTCCCACAGGTACGTATGATTTTTCGTTTGGAACGTATTACGTAATAAACCAAAAGCCTATAAGATTGTCGTGGAGTGCTTCTTCGGACTTATTAGGAGGTACAATTACCTATAGCGTATATGTCTCCATTGACGGGGGCGAATGGACTCTTTATACTACAACCACTAATACGTATTGTAACTATACAGGTAATGGCGTAAACAGATCTTGCACATTCTTATATCGTGTAAAAGCTTCTACGACTTATGCCTATGAACGTACAGTTACACAAGGGGATAGTTCTAAAATCACGCTTCACTATTATAACCTTCCTACTTTGGAAAATATTGTAGTGATTCGAAATCCTAAGAACTATACAATACAGTGGAAAGTAAAACAAAATACTTCTTTACCAAACACTCTTCGAGAAGATACCTTTGTACTAAAGAAAGTAGATGGAGATGTTTTACTTACCTTTAATGTATCACATGTATCTGGTACGACACAGTTTACTACTCCTGTAAAAACACTGGACGTAGATGCAGAAATTACTTCATACGTATTGGAGATTTCAGGCACAGACCAGACGGCGGCTGTAATGGGTCTAACTCCTGTACCTGTGTATTACGTAATACCACGATATGCCGCAAGACTAACTGTACGTCAGAAAGGCGTAGGCATTAACGCCGTTGCCGGAGATGCTACATCATTTATGATACATGCAAATCCTTTTGTACAGTTAGATGGAGCCTCTCATATCGGAGGTTTTTCAGAAAATCCCGTAGCATTTTACGACAAAATATACTATGATGCTAATGGGGATATTCGAGCTGCTGTTGACGTATCAGCCGCTGAAACAATTATTTGTTATATCTTTGATGCATCAGGTTTTCGCAAAGGTACTACCACTACCAAGGAAAGTGCCGTTGCAGATGATGTAGTCGAAATTAACAAATGGACCTATGTTACTATAGCGTAATGCTTTAGTATAAAAAAAAATATTTGGAGGTACACGCAATGAAAATCATCACAGCTATGGCTACACAGAATGACTGCTATAAAGCAGCCAAGAAAATGCCTCGAGGCCCTGAAGGTATCGTAGTGCATTCCACAGGAGCCAACAATCCCTATTTGAAGAGGTATGTAGACGCTCCTGAAGAAGTGGGTAAAAACCAGTACGGTAACCACTGGAATCAGCCCTCTTCGAAACTCGGCAGAGAAGTATGTGTACACGCCTTTATCGGCTATGCCCTAAACAAGGAAGTAGCAGTTGCCCAAATTCTTCCTTACGACATTTGTTGTTGGGGTGTTGGCAAAGGTTCAAAGGGATCCTACAACTACGACCCTGCGTACATCCAGTTTGAAATGTGCGAAGACGCTCTTACCAATGAAGAGTACTTCAACGCTGTAATGAAGACTGCCCAAGAGTATTGCGCAATGCTTGTCAAGCAGTTCAACATCCCCATCAAGAACATCGTGGGACACTACGAAGCACATAAACTGGGTTACGGCAGCAATCACGGAGATCCTCTTAACTGGCTCTCTCGCTTCGGTAAGGATATGGACTGGTTCCGTAACGAAGTTGAAAAGCTCGTAAAAGCTGCGGCGCCTACTCCTGCGCAACCTACGCAGCCCGCTGCGCCTACCGCCCCTAGTAAGAAACCAGAGGTAGGAGATATTGTGCAGTTTGAAGGCGGTTACCATTATCGTAGTTCTAATGCTACGAGTCCTACTGGACAAAAGCAAGCTCCCGGACCTGCTAAGGTAACTGGATACTATCCTAAAGGAAAACATCCGTATCACGTAGTTCATACGAACTCTCGTTCGAATGTTTACGGCTGGGTAGACGAAGATGCTATTATCGCTGAAGACACTTTCTATAAGTTCAAAAAAGGCGATAAGGTAAAAATCAAGGCAGGCGCTTCTTACTGGTCTGGTAAAACTGTTCCTGGATGGGTTCAGAAAGATACCTGGATCGTACACGAAGACCAGCCCGTGACAAGCGATCGCGTTGTCATCAACAAAAACGTGTCAGGTAAAAACGCGATTATGAGTCCTATCTCCGCGGAGTTCTTGACCCTTGTAAAATAATCTTTCGGAGGTAACAAACATGCCAGACAATTTAGTAGTTGCCTGGATTGCATGTGCCGTAGGAGCCATTCTTCTGATTGGCTCCGTAGGCACAATAATTGCAAAGTGGATTAAGCCTTTAATGGACATGAAGAAGCGTCTTAAGTCCTTGGAGTATTATAGAACTGAACATGCTAAAGTTTCAGAAGACTTACAAGAATGTACACATTTGCTTTGTAAAGTAATGTTCATTATGCTTGATCACGAAATCACAGGAAACAGTATCGAAGGTCTGAAAAAGACTCGAGAAGAATTACGAGAATATCTTATCAACAAATAGGAGGCTATTATGGAAAAATATCTTGCAATCGCTGGAGGTTTAGTATTCTTGGTTCAGTTGACCATTCAACTTATCAAAGAACTTCCTCTCATTAACAAAGTGCCCACAAGTGCTGTAACAATGATTTTGTCTATTGTATACAGCGAACTCGCTTTAGTAATCTACGCCCAATACGCGAGCATTACTCCTGCCTGGTATCTTTATGTAGGTACCTTCTTCGGAGGTCTCGTTGTGTCCTACGTAGCAATGTACGGTTGGGAAAAGATTAAAGAGCTTTGGGAACGCAGTAAAACTAAATAATTAAATAAACAACAAGCCCATTCTATCTGTTGTAGAATGGGCTTGTTTTCTGTTAAAAATCGCTTTGTATAGCGCGCAAAACCATAGCAAATTCAAGAGATTTTTTCTTCTGCATATAAATATATAGCTACGATAAAAAGCTTGTTAAATCGCGTTATTTCGCGCGTAATACATATAGTGTAGTAATGCATCTTTTGTGTGCTCTGTATATCCTCTTTCAGAAGCTTTTATGTCTTTTATATCCTGAGGATTTAAGGTGCCTGCAAACTTCTTTATAGAAGGCGCTTGTCCTACTAGTTGAATGCCTCTATCCCAACATATAAATTTCAGGATACCTATAATCTCTACAGGATAAAAAGAATTCCACGCCAAGTGTTTAGACATTCCCGGATACAAATTAAAAGTTTCATATACTACCAAGTCTATAGGAAACTCTTCAAACAAGGAAGCTAAAGGCCTATACATATCAGCTTCTAAAAAAGTACCTCCTATGAGTTCTCCAGTGATAGTATTCTTTAATACCCACCCAGTATGGTTGCCCGGATCAAAACAGGCGATAATCATTTTTAGACACCTCCTGATATCCTTCTCCCGAAACAATCTTTCTAATATCTGACAACTTAGCAATTGCCGTGCGTCCGATACGTTGGTCAGAACTCTGAGCACACTCAAGATAAAATACCTGTACGGTTTTAGCCTGTCCGTAACGACGAATACGACTAATAAACTGACGCATTTCTTCGGGCCCCCAAGACCTGTCTAACATAAGCACCGTATTACAAGAATACTGCAAACCATCTGTACCAGTGCCGATGGCGCCGATCGTTGCACAGATAACGCGGGCACCAGATTCCTTGAAACTGTTTATAGAAGCTTCACGGGCTTTGTCAGAAAGCTTTCCCGAATACATTACGCACTCGATGCCTCTGCTCTGTAGGTAGTCGTGCAAAAGATGTATGTGTCTTTCATAAGGACTTCCTATCAGGACTTTAAGCTCGGGCTCATTTTCCAACCAGTCGCCTATGAACTCAAACTTAGGTCCCCAGCCCAGCCCCTCGAATAGTTTTGGACAGGTGGTAATTTGCTGCATTCGAATGGCTTTCATCATACCGTTTTGAACCGTACAATTTTCGGGCAGGTCATCCAGGACAAGCTTTACAACGTCTTTATACACCTTACGCTGCTTAGGCTCCATATCCACGAGAATACGTTCTTCAACAATTTCGGGGAAGTCTTTTAGTACCTCTTCCATTGTATGATGCACAGTGAGCAAATCCCACAGTTTCCAAAGTACTTCTAACTTCTTCGGATTTTTAGTAAGTCCTGTAACCTTTCGTCCCCAAAAGCCATCCTCTACTTCACAAAAATAGTCTACAAATGTCCAATAGGAACTGCCTACACTCTTAGGGTCTATGATGTGAAACACTCCGTACAAATCATCTGCGTATCTTGTAATAGGAGTACCAGACATTCCTATGGTACACTGCCTTGGAAGTCTCTGCAAAAGCTTATGACGGATTCCCTGATGATTCTTTACCAAGTGTACCTCGTCCAGGATAATAGCATCCCAGCGTCTGCGACAAAGCCATTCTCCGAATCCACTCAACGTAGTTACCTTTTTAGCTACCCCCGTAGTAGTACGTTTATCTTCTTTTCGCCCTTGAATCTTTTCATAGTTAGTAACCACAATGTCAATATTTTCCAAGACAGGTAACTTGTTACTTGTAGAGGCAAAGCAAAATACTCGAAGTTCTGGAAACCAATTCTGCAGCGCCGTTGCCCACTGTGTGATACAGCTCTTAGGTGTAAATACAACTGCATGGGTCCAGTTGTTTGTTTTCAGCGTAGCTATGGCCTCGATAGTCTTACCAAGGCCCATAGCATTTGCGTTTAACATATTACCGTACTTTGAGAGCTTTTGAACATCTCCGCGTTGAAAGTCCAGTAAACCGTCTACAGCATTCTGGGCAACGTACTCCGGCCTTTTAATAGGTACTCCTAAAATAAGTCTATTCACATAGGTGTCTTCGACATTGAACGTATCGTCTTTTCGAGGCTTCCATCCCCAAACTTCCATAAGCTCTTTGCGAAGACCTATCATAGGACCTTCAGCGATTATTCTGTTATTTGTGCATCTGATACTGGTGTCCATTTTGATAACTCACCCCACTTGTAGCCTGTTTCAGCGTCTGCTACAAACGGTACTCTAAGACCTGGTAAATATTTTTTAGGAACATTTGCCATAATATCTATGCAGCTTTGCGCTACATTATTTACCAATGCTTCATCATCATCTACTTCGAGTACAATAGAGTCGTGTACTGTAATGATAATTTTTACGCGATCTTCTAAACCTTGTTCTTGTATCCATTTGTGGATAGTACAGAGGCTTATTAGAGTACAGTCTGATGCAGTACTTTGAATAGGCATATTCATTGCTTCGTTTTGAATATGGTATCTATTTTCGGAAGTAATAATGAAAGAACGCTGTCTTCCAAAAACTGTAGTTACTGGTATGTTCTTAAAAGGCTTTCTCTTGCTTTCCGACAAATAAGATTTTACTTTTGGCATAGGTAAAAACCAGTTATCAATAAGCTTTTGAGCTTCTACATTACTCAAACCAAACTTGTCTGAAAGACTCTGTGCGCCTCTACCGTATGCAATACCGAAGTTAATAGTTTTAGCCATAACACGTTGTTCTTTATCAAAGTCAGGTCCAAACATTTGCAGAGCTACTCTATCGTGAAGATCATCGCCCTTTACGTAAACGTCAGTAAGCCAGTCATCATCACTTAAATAGGCAAGTACACGAAGTTCAGCCTGCGAATAGTCCAACTGAATTAGTTTCTTACCTGCAGGAGCGACAAACAAGTTTTTAATAAGCTTATCGCGCGGAATATTTTGCATGTTAGGTTCTGAAGAAGATAAACGCCCAGTTTCTGTACCGTGCAAATTATAAGAGCACCGGATGCGGTGATCGTTGCACAGGGTTTGCTGTAGACCGGTTACGTACGTATCAAGGTACTTGCTGCATTTTCTCATTGCACTAATTCCTTTGATGAACTGTGCACCGAGATCATCGCCCTCAACCTCTTCGGCAAGCTCTTCGAGAATATCTGCGCCAGTACCAGGTACGGGACGTTGTAGAATTTCTTCCAAGAGCCATTTAAGTTGTTTCGGAGATTTCATATTAAATGCTTTAGGTACAGCGCGCGCTCCAGTCTTGCGAACATACTTGATAGGATCCCACAGGGCTTCAACCGCAATGTTCATCTGGGCTTCTGCTTGAGCAATATCCTCTTCGAGCTTGATGCGCAACTCCTCATTGTAATCCGAGTCCATATATACGCCGTTCAATTCTACTTTGCTGTAAATGTTAGAAGCTTCGATAAGGATACGATAAATCTTCTCGCTGCCGGGACGCATAATGTTCTTAAACTTATGATACAGTCTAAGAGTAGCGAGGCAGTCCATATGAAGATAAGGAATCAAAACATCCAGCGGAATGTCATCGTACATAAAATCGGATAGCTTAACTTTATGTGAAGCACACCAAGATTTTTTGTATGCCTGAAGCTGATCGTCCCACTTAGGTGCTTGCAGATATAAAGGACCTAAGTCTTTCAAACCGTGTGTACCTCGACGTTCGTTAATGCCTATATAATGCATAAGCATAGTATCTTCATCCACTCGAGCATCTACGTTTTTCAAATACTTCAGGCGTCCAATATCGAACTTTCCATTATGCCAGATAAAGTTAGGTTTTGTAAGTCCGAAGAAGTAATTCAAATATTCTGTATCTCTGCTTGGCCACTCAAAAGAGAGAGTATGCTCGTCTCCTTGGATTCCCATATACGCGATACCGATACACAGAAGTCTATTGTCTTCCCAATGTACTTGTCGCGTCTCAATATCCACTGATATGAAAGAGTCTATAGAACCGTTTTGAATTCCATCTATGATGCTTTCCAAAGCATATTTTGCTTCTTGAACCGTTTCGCAATGATCGAAAGGTCCTAAATTATCCCACTGGTATTCTTTACTTTCCCAGTTGGTAATTTTAGCAAAAGCGTGACAAGCTTCTGCGAATCTATCAACCTCGGAGAGATTTGCTCTAAGTACCTCAGGAGTAGGTACAAAGAGCGTTTTCTCGGCAAGATTGATATGATAATACTTATCCAGAACACCTGTAATAGATACATGTCTGTCATCAGGCATTTCAGGACAAACAGCTTTTACCAAATCGTTAATCGTTGCCATGAATATAATCCTCCGCATGTTGCATATTGAAAACAAAGCTTCGCATTTCTGTAGGGGTAAACGGATTTTCCAATGAATATTTTTCAGAGGTACATCCAGCTCTATGCCAACCTTCAAAAATACTAATGCCCTGTTTAGTAGCCTCAGCTACCAGGTTTGTATCACAAGAGCGTACAGCGTCTTTACAATACTGGAGTTCCATAAGATGCCAAGACAGACCTAAAAGATGAATATCCTTATCAGGAATTTCATGCTCTTTAATCCAGCGTGCGTAGCCTGCTCTTTCCAAGGCGCATACTCTTCGAGAAATTCCTGGATGGCTTTCTCTTAAGAATTTTTTAGGAATACCGATAGTGCTTATCTCTTTAATCTTCTTGAATACCTGTAAGCAATAATCGTACTCGTCAGGAGTTTTTCCCTGAATAACGGCCATAAGCTTAAAAGGAATCTTTTCATAGGCTACAATAATTTCTTCTAAAGCATTTAGGGTAGCCTCAACCGTCTTGTCACAATCAAACATGTGATCTGGCAAAATAATTTCGTCGGCACCTATATTATGTGCAATATCCAAAATATCCTTTATAGAGATGCTGGAATCTAACTCATAAGCGCCGTTATCTAAAATCTTAAAGGAATCCTTTTGCGCAATAGCTTGCTGTAAATCTGGACGATTTACAAGAGTATGAGCAAGGTACATTTCATAAGGCTGTGTAACTTGCACAGTATTTTCCGGGGGTACTATATGAATAAGGTTCATACTCATTCTCCTTTCTGTTTCTTTAACGTACTAATGTGTCTATCCAGATAGAAACGCGCCTTCTCCAAATCTTCGATTTCCTTAGTAGGGTCTTTTCTACCTGCACGACTCACGTATTTAATTACATTACCTAAACAAAAGCCCAAACCCCAGTCTTCAATAACTTTAATAGGTTCGATCTTTTTACCTTTAGTGTAATGGTCAGGATGGTTAACTGCATTTCCCATATCTTACTCCTATTCTCGATACATGTCGGGGTATCGGGCTTTTAATTTTTGTATATTTTGCTGAAGTACGTCTTCAAGACTAAGATTATACTGGGTACAAATATTGGCAATATACCAAATAACATCTCCCAATTCTTCAGCTGTATGTTCAACAGGTACTTCACGTCCGTGGAATACCCTCTTCTTAATGTCGTCTACTACCTCGCCAGCTTCACCAATCAACCCCAGGGCAAAGCCTACAACTGGTGTAGGCTGCCCCAGCGTTGCGGGAAGAATACCACGAGATGCAAACTCTTGATATTCATTCAATGTCATATTATTTCTCCCTCGAGGAATTTCTTGTTAGGAGATAAAATACCGGTGTATCAAGCAGCGCAAGAATAAATTTGAATACATACTGGCCGATCATCATTGCGCCTAAGGTAGGCCACATTTCTTTATTCCAGAACCATCCGAAACCAATGCCGAAAGAAATTCCAATAAAGATTACAGTATCCAAGATCTGACTTGTTACGGTAGATGCATTATTCCAAAGCCATCTACCACCTTTTGTACTGCCGTGCTTTGCAATATACTTATCTCGGATTTTATGGAAGAACCATACATCCCACTTCTGTGATATAATGTAAGCTACTAAACTACCCGTTACAAACACCCAGTTTTGTCCTAACAGCATTTCGTATGAAGCTTGCATTGCTGAATCCGCCGCCGGTAAAAACTGTGTGAGAACGATAAGTAAAGTTGCTAAAATCTGACCACAAAATCCCCACTTAACAACTACGTTAGCCTGCTCTTTTCCCCAAATCTCACCGATTACATCAGTACATAAAAAGGTAAGTGCATAGCACACAGCTGCTCCGGGAAGTGTCACAGGAATTCCAAAAAGAGAAACACCTGTGGCCCAAAGTTTTCCTGTAACTACATTTGCTATTACAAGGCACACTACAAAAAGCATACTTAATAGCACCAAATTTTTATTCGTCTTTTTCATTATTATATCTCCAATCGTAGTATTTTTATAGTTGCTTTAGTTGCATACAACTGCCCTATTATACAACAGGGTCTTTAAGATTATTTGCTTCAAACGCTTTTTGTCTATCAAGACACGTTGCACAAGTCCCGCACGAATGTTCTCCTCCGTTATAACAAGACCACGTAAGTGCAAAAGGAGCACCTAACTGATGTCCTACCCTAACAACATCAGCCTTGGTCCAATCTACCAGCGGCGCAAATACACCTACTTTATCATAAGTACCTGTACGCACGGCCTCGTTCATTGCATATACAAACTGAAATGAACAATCCGCGTAAGCTGCTCCTACAACATCGTCCGAATGCACGCCGACGTAAATAAGAATTTCGTCTTCAGGAAACATTGATAGAGCCATTGCAGCTACAAGCGATAGTAGTACACCGTTTCTAAAAGGTACATATGTACTTACTATACCCTCGTTAACCTGCTCCGCATATGTTCCCTGGGCAACGGACTCAGCGTTTTCTTGTAAAAGGGTACATGCACTTCCCTTAAAAATATCCAGGGAAGTAATATCAAGTTCTCTGTGCGTAATTCCGTAATGAGAAGCTATCTTACGAGCGCATTCAATTTCTTTAGAATGCTTCTGTCCGTAAATAGCAGAAACAGAAACTACATTTTCTGTACCGAATTCATCTACTGCCATGGCCAAGCATGTAGTAGAATCTATTCCGCCACTACTAAGTACTATAGCTTTTTTCATACAGCTTCACGCTCCTTTAGATATTCCTGCATCGCAGGACTCGCACGAAAGCAACTGCTACTCACTCCAACAACTGCTCCCGCTTTAATAAGTTCCTTATACACTTCTTGCATAAGCCACCTATCAATGCCCAGAAGATCTCGCACCATCTTTAAGCTAACAATACCGGCACGTAATGCGATATCGAGCTCTGGATATTTCTTTAAGATAGGTTCAACAAGCTCTGGCTTAAATACTTGTATCGACATTTATACAGTCACCTCCATTTGTTTTGCCATATCGATTAGCATCTTATCTGGTGCATATGCACCTGAACCTGTAATACGTATTAAACCTCTTCGCAACAAATCAGAAACAATCTTAGATGCCTCAAGAGAATCAATACCTAATACTTCTCGTACTTGAGTACCTCTAAACATATTGGAAGATAGAAGTACTTTCAAAGCAGGATGCATTACGCATAACGAGCGTACAAAGTCATTATTCTCTTTCTTGTTCTTTTGTGCTTTTTTGTACTCATTGATGTAACCTTTATAGTCCATAGAAGGCTTATCATAAGTTACGCGTAACATCTCACTTGCAAATTGTACGTGCTTAGGAAGTACGTAAAGCTTTCCTTCTTTAATGCTTCCGCACAATACAGCCGTTGCACAAGAAATACGTAAAAGCTTTTCGTGAACAGCTACGCCTACTACTAAGGGCCCTCCGCCATAATCATCGTCCAATTCCTCTACGCGTTGCGTAATAGCCTTTTTAGTTTCTTCCGAAATAATTACATTATCGGATTCTACGGACCAGGCAAAATTGACCAAAGCTTTCCACTGCTCCGTAGGTATATTAGACGTCTCAGGTAATCCTTTGAGTCTGCCTACGTCTTCTCGAGCAGCTGTAAGCACTAAATCAAAACGTGCTTGGTCCTCGACCACGGGAATGAACTCTTGAAATGCTCCATATCCTTTCCAGTAAAAATCTTCAAGATTTCTACCAGAACGTGGGTTACTAAACCAGAGTAATCGAGTACGAGCTTTAGCTTCACCTTTAGCAATTTTATTGATAGTTATTGCACCGCTGGAACGAGTTGCAGACAGCTCTTTAACGTCTTCAACCTCTAATCCAGATGCCTCATCAATAATAAGTAATCCCTTATCGTTCATAGGAATTGCTCCCCATGTAATTACCCAGCTATCGCCGAAGCGTTGTACACCTCCGATAACACCCGTTCTACGAGCATTCTCACCGTTGATATATGCGCCCTTGTTAAGTACCTTAACGAAGCGTTGCGCCATCTGAGACTTACCTGTACGCGTATCGCCAATACACATAGTGTCCAGCCAACCTTTAAGCTTACCGCCCTTCCAGTTGATTTCTGTAACACTTAAATATGTAAGAGCAATTGCCGCAAATAAGTCCGGACGCCCTTCAATACCTAATTTAGGTGCCCATATGGTATAGTGCTTGTTTATAAGGTCCATAAAGGAATCACAATCAGATGCCAAAGCACTAAAGTATTGAGCATCTGTATTGAATGTTTCGTCCAAGTCGTTGGACACTGGTTGCGCATTTCTAATTACATAGTAGTTCTGTTGAGTTCGTGGGTCTGTAACTCTGCAAGATTCAAAATTATATCGTGATGTGGGTAAGAGTCTTCCTTCTTCATATAAGTACATTCCGTAGCGATGATCGAACGTAGAATCTTCAAGGCCTTCTACAAACGATGCAGTTTCCTGAAACAGAATCTTTTGAATGTTCGTATACTCTGACGGCTCTGACACAATAGATTTACAACCAAATATCTTACGTAGATAAGCGTCTTGTGCGGCGTCTGAAGAATCAACAAACTGTAAAAGCTGTCTCGGGTCAACCTCGATGTCAATAGGCGTTTTACTCATACCTACTGCACAAGGTTTAGTACAATGCACATCTCGGCAAAGAACTTTAAGCTTGCACGGAACTGTATATGTTTTAGGATCTGTACCCACTACAGACATATTTTCCAACCGTACCCACGAATTTAGGTTCTCAACGTATTCCGACCTATTAAGACTTACCTGTGTTACATCAGTATCCTCGGGCTTTTCATAGTTGTTAACAACCATTTCATAGTCCTTGACATTTGCGTCATGATACCTCTGCCAATAATCAGAGAAATCTTTTAGGGGCAGCTGAATAAGATGAATCTCTTTTACAATAGGTTTCAATAACTGTATATATTGCTTAGTTGTACGACTTCCCGTAGCGTCTGTATCCAACATCAGCCAGACAATCTTATCCTGGAATAAGGCCAGCTCTTCTGTGGGAATGTTACTACCTGCCGTACACGTTACAGCATTTAGACCTTGCGAACGGGCTGCTAAACAGTCCTTCTCACCTTCTACAATGTATATCTCTTCCTGCTCTTCGTTAAAGGCCTCATATGGAAAATATCTCTTATCGCCCAGCCCTCTTATTTGAATGACTTTAGCGTTATTACTACCTACAACACGTCTATGCGGAGGTAAATACTTTCGTATATTTATTACCTTGCCCGTACGACTTCTAATAGGAATTGTAATACGAATATCTTCAAGGCCTAACTGATACTTCTTAATAGTTTCATCCGTGATGCCAAAATCGTGAAGTACTTCAATCTCCTTCGGCTTATCCAAAAGTTTCTTATGGTAAGCTTCAATCTGTTCTTCTGAGGGGAAAGGAAGTGTTCCTTTTTTATCCATAAAAGAGAAAGCATATTCCGCAGTTTTCTTATCGACATCATAGAACATTTCCAAGAATTTAATCTCTTTGCCCCCTGTTGCACATCCGTGACAATACCATTCATTGGTCTCAGTGTTTACAGTAAAGGATGCATTAGTATCTGCATGAAAAGGACAGATAGCATACTCTTGTGAACCACTACGTTTAGAGGCGTCAAATCTTACAAAATGTTCGTAAAACAAAATTCTATACCTCCAAACAAATAATTATAAGCGGTACGAGTCAGAGGCCCGTACCGCTTAATAGACCTTAGGCTGCGTAAATCTTCTTCATGCGATTTTTGATGTTACCGTCGTACTCTTCCTGAACGACCTTACCCTTGACAACCTGGCCAACGAGATCTTCAGGTTCGAAAGAAACATCTGCAGACGCGTCCATGCCGAGAGCGTTCAAAAGCTCCTGCATCTTCCAGAGGCAGTTAGCAGTAAGAACATAGTTCTCAAAGACGCCGGTCTTAGTTTCGATTTCCTCAAAAAGAATGAGGAGCATCGGGTTACCAGAAGACGAAGTTTTCTCTTCGACCTTCTTCACTTCAAAGGTGTAAACACCTTCTGCGAGGGGTTCCCTGCTGGGAATAGAACTGAAATCCAAATTGATAGACATATGTATGTCCTCCTTAGCGATGGCCGCCACCCAAAATTATATTCGTAAACGTCCAGGCGTTAACGACAAAAGATTTGTTTCGCAGTAGGATTCTTATATTCCTCACCAACACCAAAACGTGTCTTGGCAGGCCATCTACCTTTACTGCGAGTCGTAGCACAATAGTTGCCGGAAATATCTGTGTAGGTATGTACAACCACATCGAAATAAGCAGGCATCTCTTGTACCATTTTACCATGAATTGCAGGTCCGCCATAAACTGTACCCGACAATTCATCTTTAGAGAGCGTTTCCTGCATCGTAAAGATTTGATTTACTTTGCAGTCTCTAAACGACTCAATGGACAGTTTATTTAAGTCCGTAAGCATACCCCAGTGCTGAATCTCAATATTCTTTCTGAAGTCCAGCTTACCGCCTCCTAAGCGATCTGCGTTCTTACGAACTTCCTGAAGCATGTACCACTGAATCTCTGACCAAGTATCCCAAATAATCCAATCGAATGGTTGAGTAATTTCGGTACCGAATTTCTGCGACCACAGCTTAGGGTCATTAGCTTCAATCAACTTGTAGGCCTCATTCAAGTCCCTAAACTGGTCAAAGCTTACTACTGTAATGTTGTCTAACACTCCACTACTCTGTAAATCCGGTGCATACTTTAGTGTCTTGATACCTTGGTCGATATCGATAATAAGCGTCTTACCTAAAGCACCTACGGTACCCATCAAATGTGTTTTACCGGTACCGCTTGCTCCATACACAAGAGCAAATACTTTCAAGTTGACCTTATCATTTAAGTCAATTACTTGCACCTATATCACTTCCTTTCTCATTTATATTATAATACTTTTTTTTTATAAAAGCAAGAGTACTAAAACAAATTGCAAAAATTATTTGTATCGTAAAATACTCAAGCTCTTACAATGCTGGAAATAAGTTCCAACCCAAAAGCCATATAGCCACACATATACGTACAAGCACAGCTGTAGCAAATACACATATGGCAAGAAAGCACAGAAGCAATAACAAAGCGCCTATAAAGGTAATGACTTTATTTATTTTTGACTGCTTATTCATGCATCTTCCTCCGTTCCAGAACGCTCTAATTTTTCGTCCAAATGATCGGTATCTCTTACCATCAGTTCTTCAGAAAACTCGTCCAAAACATCTTCCAGTACAGGCTCAGTGTACTTATAAGTATCGCATACTTCCTTAAAGTCACACATACCGCACTTCATATACCCAGGTTCAGGATCCGGAATATATCCATCAACCTGACTCTGTACAATGCCGGAGCAGCTCATATAAAAGCCATCCATAAAGCGCTGAAGGTCTTTTTCCGTATAAGTACACGGAGTTCTCTTATGGTCAAAAGACCTCTGAACTTTTCGAACCTCATTGATGAAGATACCGCCCAAAGTATAGGGGCCATACTCTCCATCATGCTTAGACGCCCAATCCATGTTCAGCATATCGATATACTGCTTAAGAGCTACAGTATATAGTCTGGGCTGTTCGTCTACTGCAGTATACAGAGGGTCTCTAAACCTTCCACAGCTCTTGTGTTCAAAGCCCCAAACAATGTTGTCTGCAGTTACTGCAATCATATCTATGGAACCGCAAAGTACAATTCCCTTCTCAGAGAACGGCGGAATCTCAAGCTCAAACTTATGCTCAATATCCAATACTTTGTATTCCTCGAGATCGTTGCACAGCACATTATTGGCGTAGCCGGTTAACATGGCTGTCATGGTGCGGATTTCTGCCGGGTCTGAAAGCTCTCGAAGAGTTGTTTCAAGGGCCTTATCCAAATTGCCTGAGAGATATAGCGTGTGCAGGCCTTCGTGGAAGAGAGTGCCAAACGCAAGAGCAGGCTTAGGAGCTCGAGTACGTAAGTGCCACATATTACGACTACTAAACGCCCACTTACGTTTGCACTCTCTGAAGCTTTTTACTTCGGAAACATCTATACGCATATTTAGCCCTCCAATTCTTTAAGAGCTTCTAACAGCTTGGCCGCCTCAGGATCAGAGGCTGCGAGCATTTCGTACATCTTCTCCTTTTCAAATTTAGCCTTCTTCTGCTCTAATTGTTCACGAAGCATCTTGGCACGCTTCTCGTCGGAAAGAGCTTTTTCATAAGCGTCCATATGTACGATATCTACAACGTACTTGGTGGCCTGATAAGCACTTACGGAAGCTCCTACAACAGTAACTACCTGAAAGCCATTAGAAGTATCAACGACTACACGATCTCCGATTTTGATTTCAGAGATAAGATTCTTAGGCACCTTAAAGGTGTACTTCTTTTGAGAATTAGTATATGCAGAACATCCCTGCACGCCGCAGTCAAACACACACTGCACATAATTATTAGGAAAATTGATTTGTACCATTATTAGTCCTCACTTTCTTTGATATCAAAAAACTTATGGTTACCTATAGTGGCTACATAATTCTGAGTTTCATGCCACTTACTTTCACAACGCTTAGGTGCGTAAAAGAAGATTACACGTGAATATATTGCACGCGCGCCATCATCAAACACTCTCGCAACCGCATCAGAAGCAATGCTGTACAAGGAAGCATATCTTGCCTCATCTGCTCCAGAACCATCCCAAGGAGCTGCATATCCTAATTTCTTACACAAGGATACAGGGTCTGTATTGTAATAAAGAGCTCCGTCGAGAATGCACTGTGCAATAGCCATCTGTCCAATAACACTCTCTCCGCGTGCCTCCGCAAGAACTACCAACGTGATGTACTTGCGATCTATCTCAGAAAGTTCAAATGGGGGATTCCACTCTACCTTCTCTTCAGTCTGGCTTACAATCACCTCAGGTATCTTAACAGAGGTATCCTTAGAAGGATCTTGTGTTACGGGAGGTACTACAATAACAACGCCGCTTGTATTTGAAGAGGTGTCATCTACGATAGGGAGTTCTGCATCTTTATTATTCGGAATCAGAGCTCCTATTAGAATCATTAGGCCGAGAATACATATAAAAAGTATCTTCCCAAGATTCTTTAGGAGTACACGTCTCCATGAGATTTTGGAATAGTGCATCGTTATCTACCTCCTCTTCAAATATTGACTTTAAGAGAGCTCTCTGATATTTGTTACCAGCAAAGAACTTCAGTCCCCAGTTGTCTTCTGACCACGTTGTGTGGTACAAAGAAAACATACTACGAAAAGTCTGTACAGCATGCAAAAGCTTTTCATATACGTCACGAGGAACAGTAACGACATCGTCATTGATATGCACATTTGCATTTACATCATTGTTATTTGCCATAGCTATAGGTTCCTTTCCTGTCTTATATTTTAAGACTTTTTTTTTTTCAACTTATTTTTAATCCCCGAGGGATAAGTACTTGCGTACTTTGGGAAGTCTCCCCCGGGGATTAAGTTTATGGATTACTGAGCAGCTTCCTCAGCTACAGCCTCTTCGCCTGCCTGACGTGCTGCGAGCACTTCATCAAAGCGAGAAGGAGGAATGAGCTGGCTGTTAGCAGTCCAGTTAGCAAATACCTTAAGTTCGGTAGTGCCTTCTGCCTGCAGAACGATGTGAGTATCAGTCATGTACACGACTTCGAACACAACGCCCTTATCCTTCTTGGTAAGAACTTTCTGACCGAGCTCGATGTTGTACTTTCTCTTAGGCATCAAACCGTTAGAGCACTTAACGTACTTCTCCTCGTCAGAGAGTCTACGACCAGTTCTGCGATCTGCGGTTTTGAACTCTGCATCCTTCTCGATAGCAGCAGCAACCACATCTTCCATGGTCTGGCCCTCGTCAAGACGCTTCTCAACAAAGCGCTCAATGGCATCCCAGTTGTACACACGAGCGTCGTACACTTCGCCTTCTTTAGGCTGCTTTGCTACGCTGTAGATACGAGTCGGGCTCACATCAAACACAGCGGCAATCGCCTTCAAAGAGGGATGCTCCGTAATCGCACCAGCTTCGATAGCAGCGTCAATAGCCGCCGTAAGCTGATTTACCTTTGCAGCCTCCATAGCTGCGCCTTCTTTAGTTACCATTTCCTTTTTAGACATAATACAGTCCCCTTTCAATTTTTATTTTTTGGAATGGTGAAATATGAGATTTCTCTCTTCTTTCTAATAATATTATAACATACTTTCTTTAGAAAAGCAACAGGTTTATTAAGGAATTTGCTGTTGACAACGGTTAATCCCTCTCCCGCAATCTGTTGCGCCTTCTAAAGCACACTGATCTGAATAGTCAGTATGTACTTACGGGATATCATCTGGTAGCTGTACGAGAGTGCTTACCAGCTTTGCTCGGCTCACGGCACATACGAAAGTATATAGCCATTACCTGATTGTCAGACATATTGTCTACTTTAGCTTTCCACTTATCTCCAGGATAAGCTGTGCGCACAGTATCGCGCATTGCATCTACGGATAAACCCATTAGTATTTCCTCCTTTTGATACGTGACGGATTGATTTGCCTAAGCGATTTAGTATACTCAGCACGCCTTTGAGATTCGAGTCTACTCGCTTCCCTGCACTGGTCATTAAACTCTTTCCAGTCCAAGTATGCTTCACAGCGAGAGTGACATCCTGGATGTCTTTTAGGAGCTTCGCATCCTTTGCAAGGACAAGTCATCATTTAACACGCCTCCCTCTACGGTACCAAGCTTCGCGATTCTCTCGGAAGATGATTTGAATGTCTACGTACTGCCTATCGAGGGCGTTATCCAAGAGACCTTGAGTAAGGTCCCTATAGATAGTGCTCTGTGAATACCCAAAGGCTTCTGCCGCTTGTCGCGTAGTACAGTGAGTCTCGATAACTACTGTAGTGAGTCTACGAAGGTAGTCCTCATAGTCGCCTTTACGTTCTGCTCCCTTAATGAGACAAGGTAAGCGTCTTATAATAAATGTTGCATCTTGATTATTCATGGGGGGGGGCCCTCCTTTCCCTTATTTTACGGTAAATCTGTTCTGAACGGACTGCACGCAGTATTCCGCATACAAGTCTGAGTGTTCAGCTTTTAGCTTTTTAGTATCCAAACGTGACTGTACTACGATAGCGTTTTGAATGGTAAAGGCTTTCGCACCGCAAGATACGATAACGGCTTCGCCTTCGTTAAACCTATCGGCTTCCGGCCCGAGATATTCGGGATTCGCGGACAGCGTAACGATTTGTTCCTTAAGCTCCTCGAGCTGTTTTGAAATCTGTTTCTCCTTTTGCTTCAACGTCACGTATGCTGACGCGAGCTTTCCAAGTTCTGTGGTTGACATCTGATGTGTCTCCTTTCTGATTATTGCACAGGGCTGGTGTCCTTGGCTTCGCAGTTTTTCCGAGCGTAGTTTCTCGCTGTGGGTAGGACACCTGCGCCCCTGTGCTTATGCTTATGAGTTCTTAATGAGCTTTATGAGAGCTACCGGGATGGACCAGAAGAATACTTTCAACAGCCACCAAACCGGATAGACAACCCATTTGAAGAATAGTGCTATATGATACATTTACAGTGTCGACTCCTTTCGCCATTTTTAGGGTTCTTAAAACCTATTACTCCTTCCTATCAGTAATCCCTTCCCCTACACACACACAAAAATGTATTTATCCGTCTTCTATATTTTTTTAGATAATAGAGTAACTAATATGACAAATTGATTGGTAGTATTAGTTAGTCAATTAGGAAAATTGATAAATATATATAGAGGCTTTTTTTCGCGCGCGCTATTTTAGAAAAAGGATTCCAAAATTAAACTGATTGAGTGAGCTTTTAGCTTTTCAGCTTTACGCCTTTTTAGGTTCCCTTCTGGATGAGCCGCGCTTGTATAGGCTGGGTCAACTTCCTTAGGAAGGAGGAGAGGCTTTACGCCTCCCCGTTTACCTTCTTAGGAGTCTGATGCAGGAATGTCGCGATAGACATCGAGCGGAGAACTTCTTCGCCGTATTCGTTAGCTTCAGTAGCTTGGATACAGATGTGGGTCTTTGTAAGGGCCACGATTACATACTGCTCTTCTCTGCCGCGGATTGTAAACTTATCGCCTACTGCAAGGTCTACTTCCTTAGTCGCCTTTGCGCGAACTTCGCCAGCTATGGCAACGAGATCGAGAGTACTGATATCGATTTCCTTGCGAGCGAGGACCGCGTCGACTTCTTCATAGTTTACGTTAGCGGGATCATAAGGGATTCCAGCGATGGGCTTCTTAGACGCCTTAAGCAATACGCCATAGCTTACGTCTACTGCGAGCGCGATCTTGCGCAGGCTTAAATTGGGGGTGTTTTCGAGCGCTTCTTTTACGCTCATCTTCGGGGTAGTGTTTTCCTGAGTTCTGATTTCCTTCTTTGCCATAGTAGGCTCCTTTCTGTATCGCACGGATTCATTAGTAGCAGCCGTACCTGCTTATTTTTATTTAGCGCTATGCGCTTGGGATAGGGCTTATTAGGGGACACCCTTCAGAACCCCGTATTCATTTACGTACTTAATATCTCCTTTCTTTCTATCTATATTATAACACACTTTGAAAGAAAAAGCAACGGGTTTTTTAATTTTTTTTTTATTTTTTTTTTCATTGCTCTCTCGTTTCTTTCTATTTATATTATACTCCCAAAAGCTAAAAATATCACCCCGGAAAAAGTACTAAATATCCGATTGGTTTTTTAGATAAAAGACTCACTTTAGTACTCTACCCTAATGGGGTGCAATCGCACGGTGGGAGACCCTTTCAAACTTTTTGCACACATTGATATAAAAAGACTTCAAAAAATGAACTGATATAAAACACCCAGGGGTAAAAAAAAAATTGAGCTCCGAAAACCCTCAGAGCTCATTGGTTTTATTTTGTTTTGTCTTACTTGCTGCCCTCAGAGATTCTACGCAGAAAGCCTTGGGCTATACTAACATACATTGCGACCTCAAACCAGCGTAACTCGCCTCCAGTTCCGTTGAGCGAGTAGAGTTGTACGCCATTAGTGAAACTCACAGGCACAGGCGCTCCGAGCTGACGAATCTCCCTATTCGTAGTATCCCATATACTATTAGGATATAAACGCGTGCCTGCGTAGAAGGCTCTCGCTGTTTTAGGATGCTCCTCGCACCAGCCCCTGAAAAAAATATCGAAAGATTCTTGCACGCCATCCCTGGGCAACGTACCGCGCTGCGCGTGGTAAAGTAGAAATCTTCCTGTGCCCGCAAGGTTAGCAGTATATTTTCCGAAATTAGAAAAAAAATTAAAATTTTTCATATTAGTACTCTTGCCTTCCTTTCATTTTTATTATATAATAAAGGTAGAGAAAAAGCAAGCGTAGAAATATAAAAACTTCAAATTTTTAACTGAAAGGGGGCCCTAATATGACTTGTGTAGTTTGTCAGCATGTTGATAGAGTAGCCATTGAGAATGAATTGCTTTGTCGTCAGTGGGGTGCCTCTGGATTTACTCTGGAGAGCATCGCTGAAAAATACGGCGTACCTGTGCGCGATTTACAGGTGCATGCTCTTATGCACTTACCTGTACAGCAGGTTTCTGGAGAGTCGGCTTCGATTGCACAGAAGATAAATATGGTAGAAGCAGATGCGCTTCGTCAGACCATTTCAAATTATTACATCACGCTGCAAAACCTTAGTACGCGTATCAATAAGGAAATTGCAGATGAGAACAGTACACTGCGTTCTATTAACAAGAGTGTTGTGGACCTGTATTTAGGTGCAGGTGCTGAGATTCGAAATGCTACTGATTGTCTTGTAAAGATGAATCAGGCCATTAACGGAGAAGACAATTCTGGTTTAAGCGCTTTGGCTGGTCTTGTAAATGCTATTCGCGGAGATAAGGACAGAGGCGATAACGAATGATTCAGTGGAAGCCATTCAGTCCGAAGGCGTTAGATTTCATTCAAAACTCTGATGCGCGTTTGAATATTTTGGATGGCTCTGTACGATCTTCAAAAACGGTCAATTGCACTGTGCGCTGGTTAACTTATTTACTCGATGGTCCTCCTGGAGATTTAGTAATGTGCGGTAAGACCATTGCTACTCTCCAGAGAAACGTATTAAACGATATCTTCGACATTCTGGGTCCTAAGAATGCACGATGGACTAACCGCCAGCAAGGGGAATTACGACTTTTACATCGTCGTGTATATTGTATAGGAGCAAATAACGAGGACGCAGAGTCGAAGATTCGTGGTGCTACGTTAGCAGGCGCGTATTGCGACGAGGCAAACTTGTATCCTCAAAGCTTCTTTGCACAGCTCATGGCTCGTTTATCTATTGCGGGTGCTAAATGTTTTTGTAACTGTAACCCCGATTCACCTTATCATTGGTTTTATACCGATTATATAATGAATGAGGAGATTACGAACAAAAAGCGTTGGCGCTTTACGATGGATGACAACTTATCTCTGGACCCCGAATATGTAGCTTCTTTGAAGCAAATGTACACGGGAGTCTTTTACAAGAGGTTTATCGAAGGCGAGTGGTGTGCCGCGGATGGTCTTATTTACGATATGTACGATCCGGATTTGCACGTAAGATATTTGGATTTGAACTTGCCTGAAAATAGGCCAAGTGCTTATTATATAGGATGTGACTATGGTACATCTACTGTAATGTCGTGGTCGGCCATTGCTGCTATTCCTGGAAAAGGCTTTTATAAGTTCAAAGAGTTTTACTATGATGCCAGAAAAAAAGGCAATCAAAAGACTGATAGGGAATTTGCAGATTTGTTTGACTCGTTTGTAAAGTCTATACCCTATATAAATACTACGTTGTTACATATTTATTGTGACCCGTCAGCAGCTTCGTGGAAAGCAGAATTACGTTTTAGAGGCTATATTGTTTTAGATGCCGATAATGACGTAATTAACGGCATTAGAGAAGTTGGGTCGTTACTAAAATCTTCAAACTATTTCATTGATCCGGATTGTGAATTTACACAAAAAGAGTATGAATCGTATGTTTGGGATGAAAAAGCACAGCGTTTAGGTGTGGACAAGCCTCTTAAGGTATTTGACCACACTTGTGATAGCGATAGATACGTATTGTATACTATTAGTAAAAATAGAGCATCGGGGGTGTACTAATTGCTTTACGACTTAAAATGGTTGGCGCCGGGGAAGCTGTTTCCTCCGGATTGCGAACGAGAGCGTATTGGGCGCTATAAGCAAAATATTAAAATTTTTGATAATGAGCATTGGACTCTCGAGAACGACATCTATTTGGAAGCTTCTAAGAGAATACAGCGTATTATCGGAAACTTTGATTCTTATATTAGTTTTCCGGTTCTGTATAATTATCAAAGGCTTATTGCGTTAAAAACCGCAGATTTAGTGGCAGGAGAGTTTCCTACTATTACGTATTCGAGTGATGAAGGAAATGCCACGATTCAAGAGATTCGTTATGATACGGATTTTGAGAATAATCTCTATGCAACCGTTCTTGACTTGTCTCGCTTTGGAGATGCTATTTGGCGTAAGTACAAAGTAGAGGGCGAGAACCGTAATACATATTGTAACTGGATGCCTACAGAGTGGTTTCCTATCGTTTCTCAGGACGGTACATTTACGGAAAAAGCTCACGTACTTGCGTGGCCTGTATGTGTAGATCCGGAGAAGCTGAAGTACGAATTGCATGCACAAGTTCATGAGAAAGGTTTTTATACCAAGTATCGTTTTGCATTTACTTTGCAGTACTTTGAACCGGATGCGTCACGTCCTTATCCTTATAATACTTCCGGTTCTATGGGTATTATAGGTAGAATGCTTGAAAAGCCTAAGAGGGTTAATACAGGCTTTAAGGATAACGCTGTAATGCATTTGCGTCCTTATAAAGTAAACGGCACAGTGTACGGTAAGGACGATTTCATGGTTATTGATTCTTTGGTTGTTGAGTTGATGACTCGAATGTCCCAGATCAGTAATATTTTGGACAAGCATGCAGATCCTTCTATTACAGGTCCTGTGTCTATGCTGTCTAAGGATGAAAAAGGCGAGTTGTACTTTAAGAAAGGTAAGTTTTACGCTTATACGCCTGGAGAAACTCCTCCTCAATATCTTACTTGGGATGGTCAGTTGGATTCGGCTTTCAAACAGTGCGAAGAGATTATCAATCAGCTTTATATCTTAAGCGAGATGGGGGCAGCTCTCTTAGGTGCGAATGACGGTGGAAGCCAGGCAGTGTCTGGTAACGCTCTTCGTCTTAAGATGGTAAATCCTCTTGCGAAAGTTCGTAGAATTTCGAATAACCTTACTAAGCCCGTAACTATCTTATTTGCAGATATTTCGGAAAGAGGTTATGATGAAGTTCTCGATCGAAAGAACATCTCAGTTGTCTGGAAAGATGGCTTGCCTAACGATCCTCGTGAACAGGCTGAGTTGATTAAGTTGCTTACTGGTGAGGCTAAAATAATGCCGCTGGTTAAAGCTCTCGAACAGCATTTGAACTTGTCTCACGAAGAAGCTCTAAAATGGGTCGAGATGTTGAAAAAAGTAACTGAGCCTGAGGAGTCCGAAGACGAAGATCCAGAAGATGGAGAAGCAGTCGATAAAGGACCGGGTTCTAAAACAGGTGTAAACCCTATGAAAAAGGGGTCTAACCTGACTCCACACAAAACGGGGTCAAATAATTCAGAGGAGGGTAACAGATCATGATTCTTTCGTTTGACGTAAATCAGCAAACGGTTTCTCGTTCGGCTGTTACCTCTATACCTCGAAAAGGTTCGAGAGAGTACTTGTACTTATCCTTTACGTTTTCTGACGACTGGACAGGTTTGACAAAGACCTTGTACGTGTCTAATGAAACTTATTCAGACGGCATCATTGTTGAAAAGGGTATTCCGGTACAGGTTCCTATATATTATACACAGCAAAACTCTTTCTCGATTACCTTGTGCGGTATTAGAGGAAATCAATTCGTACCTACTAACGTCATCACGATTTTGTTAGAGGAGTCGAACGATACTTGGGAAGAGATTGCTCCTGATCCGGAGTCAATTCCTTACCAGCAGCTCGTAGCAATGGTTCAGAAAGCTATCGAGGCTATGCATGCTCCCTACATCAATGAGGAAACAAATACTTGGATGCAATGGGATATCGCGCAAAACATGTTTGTAGATACTGGGATTGTAGCTGAATCTGCAACGTATGCAGCGCAGGCCCAGCAAGCAGCTTTAGACTCTATTGCGGCTCAGGGCGCTTCAGAACAAGCAAGAACGGAAGCGAGAAGCTATGCAGCAATTGCAGAGAGCGCTGCAGCAGTTGCTTCTGGCGTAGCTTCTATATATGGTGTAAAGTTCACAGGAGGCACTAATCCTGGTACTCGTACTTATGCAGCACAAGACCTTGTAGCAAATGTGTGTGTAGGAGACCCTGCAACAGTACAAAATGACTTTGACAGAATTTATCCTTGGAGTGCTCGCAGACGCTGCTGTGGCTATTGGGATGAATCTGGTGAATTTGTCGTAAATGCTTACGAAGGTGAGCCGGGATATGCTGTAGATGGTTCTAACGGCGAAGTGTGGATTGAACATTCTTTGTTCTACTATAAACGCATCGTTGACGAGACCGCTGGTACTGAAGAATATCTTATTTCTGGCAATCCTATGGCAGGATTCCGTCCGGCACCTATCTTCGATAGAGGCGATGAAGCGCCTTTACAGAAAGCTTATACGGCCGCATATCCTTTAGCTTTTGTAGATGGAGTACCTACATCTCGTTCAGGTGTATTTCCAGATGTAATTTCTCTTAACAGTGCTATGTCGAGGCTTAAGGCTGTTAATGAGAATTATCGTACAGGTACTGCGGCCGAGCAGTATACAGAAATGCTTTACATGTATGTAGAATTTGCTACACGCAATCTCCAGGCAATCATGAAGGGTGTAGATTCTCTTTCGTACAGTGCAAGTGTACTGACTACTAGTGCCGGGACTGGAATGGTCAATTTAGATTCTGCTTATAACGGTACTTTTGTAGTCGGCCAAACAATAGGCATAGGTACGTCTTTAGGCTCAACGGATATAGTCAATAATGCTATTATAGTAATGCCAGCAGGTCCTGGTATATACAAAATCGATCAAAATATTAGTATACCTGAGAATGCTGTAGTATTTTCTTTAAGTTATAAAAACGGACAGTGTGATGCATATTCTGAGCTTTGCACAAGCGGAACATATGCAAATACTGGTAAGTACCAATGTATCTACAGAGGTAAAGAATCTCCTTGGGGTAACTGCTTTGAATGGCTGTCAGATGTGCTATGTTCTAACGACGGCTTTAAGATGTACTACTTACCAGATACTCGTAAGTATTCTGCAGGCGCTATTACCTCGGATTACATCGAATTAAGAGGTACTATTCCGAACGCAGACGGATATGTAAAATCTTTCCAGGTAGATGAAAGATATCCTCACATCATTTATCCGAAAGAAATAGGAGCTGCAGCTACTACGTATTACTCCGACTATTTCTACTACCCGCGCTACGCTGTATGTGGAGCACGTGTAGGGGGTAATTGGAGCAACGGGACGGGCTCGGGTCCCGTGTGCTGGCGCTGTGACGGCGCGCCTTCTAACGCGCACATCGGCTGTCGCG
>JAZSRA010000003.1:0-2070 GCA_045538195.1 Eubacteriales bacterium
GGGAAAAGTCATCAATGCCCGTCAAAAAGTCAAATGATGATAGTCGGCGAACAGGGCGATTCTCCTCTTGTGCCAAGATCTGTTCCCGACGGAGAAGGAGAGTGCGCCCCCATCTGTCATGCAGTGCATCGGCAAAGCAACCAAAAATATCTTTATTCGGCTGGGTATATTGTATCCCAGGATAGTTGTTAAGGTCTTCGCTGAGGGCAATGGCATTGTACTTCTTTATCCAGCTATCGGCAAACTTGAAACTATAACTGTCCGAGCCACGAAGCGATCCGTAGCCCAGTTCTCCAATAAGTTCAATCTCTTTGAGCCAATCAAAATCGGCATATACATACAATTTCTTCTTAGCCTACTACTCCTTTTTAGACGCCCTTTCACGCTGTGGCAAATTCATATCTTGCAACGCCCTACCGAGTTCATCATCTTTTGCCAAAGAGAGAATATCATCATCGAGTTGCAGGGCATATAATACACGCAGATAGATACCAATTGCCACCGTTGGCGCACCTTTCTCTATGCGTGATACCGTAAGTGGCGAACAAGTAGCACGCTCCGCCACCTGTGCAACACTCAGATTACGACGCAAGCGGGCAAGTTTTATTTGCTCGCCAACTATTTGCATTTTTTGCTCTAACTTTCGGGGTAATTTTGTCCCCATTGTACTCTTTGCCATAACCTCAACATATCATATAATATGCAAAGATAGTACTTTTTCTTTATTTTATGATAGGTTGAGTGAAATAATATATAAATGTAACAATAAAGAAATTCTTGATAGCTCAAAACAAATGAACCCACAAGTCTCGCTTGTGAGTTCATTTATATTGCAACTATTCGGTTCGAAAAACTCTCTCTGACTACTATAAACAAGTTTTATTACTTGAGCACTTGCTTGGTGACTTGCATAGTCATTTTGGTCGCCAATGACGAGTGAATTATTACTCCTCCTGCTCATAGTAATATGAGTAGTCTATACCCTTTATAAAGGTTTCACAGTCGTTGATTTTGTCGGTCAAAGCAGACTGCAAAAGACGCTTAATATCCGACGAGTCAGCAACACTTTTTTGCATCGTATTCAAGTAGTCATTCTTGTCAATCTTGCTCCAATCAACGCATTTCTGCAACTGCTTTTTGAGAATCAAATCGAGCCAAATACGCGTCGCACGACCATTGCCCTCACAGAATGGATGAGCGATATTCATCTCGACATATTTGTCAGCAATCTCCTCGAAAGTCGTTTCGGGCATCTGCTCGATTGTTGCGAGTGTCTGCGGAAGGAATTGCGCCATCGCAAACTGGAAACCACCCTTTGCGATATTTACCATGCGGATCTGCCCGGCAAAGTCATACAAACCACCAAACAGGTAGGCGTGGATCTGCTGTAAGCCTTTGACCGTACCGACCTCGATATTGTCGATTAGACTACTCTCAAAGAGGGCGTATGCTTTCGACTTGCTCTTGCCGTCAATGGTCTCGTCGCTATTTGTAAACCACTCGACAAAACGCATCGCACGGGCGTTGGGAAAACTCTTTGCGAGGAGCAGAACGCCATCGTAGTCGAGGACATCAGCGAGTCGTCGCTTGCCATCAGGTGCAAGCAATTTCAACTGGTTAGTGCCACTAACCACTTCGCTATTCTCGCCTTTGAGTTTTGTTTTGAGATATTTCCAGTAGTTGCGGTTTTTCTGGTAGTCGTCTTGGTCGTTCAGCACCCCTACGATATCGAGTACAGAAAACCACCACTTGGAATTCTCCTCATCCCAAACAGCTCGAACCTCTCGGTCATTATAAAATCGAACGGATATTTTTGACATATGCTATCAATCTTTTAACATCCTTTATTTTTATCTTTATTATACTCTTTTCTCAATATCAAGCTCTGGGGTCAATTCTCTTTTATATTCTATGCGGTTGGTTTCTGACATATACTCGTATTATTTTAATGGTTTTTATTAATTATATTGTCATCTTGAATATATGGGTACTTTGAGAAATCATAATACTTAGGTTCATTATCCACAATGTAACACATATCTCCATCATAGTTAGCACTACCGAACGCAG
>JAZSRA010000016.1:0-6466 GCA_045538195.1 Eubacteriales bacterium
CAGTTTAAGGGTGAAGCAAAATTTACAGAATTAACAACCAAATAATACAAAAGGGCCGGGTCATTTAGATGCAGAAGGCGTGGTTTGGTTCTCGTAGGCGTACGAGGGTACGCCAGAGAGCCAAAACGCGACTAAAAAGCCACATAAAATGGGGAAAAACGCCGATGCGGCGGCGGATTTCGACATATAGTTAAAAACTATATTTTTTAACCTAATTTTGTCCTTGCTTTTTAAAAGTGGCTTTTGTTCTGCGCTAAACGAAGCAGCCCCTTTACTTATAATTCAAAGATTTTAACGGATCTTATTGCCGTTCCCTGCTCGCGCTCGACCACCTCGCCGAGGGCAAAAAAGTGACCGTCCTCGGAGCATATTTTCACACGATAACCGACGGGAAAGTCGGTTTTTATCTTCTTTTGATAGATCGGACAGCCGTCACGGAACAGCTTTTCAAAGAACGCGGGCAATTTGACTTCTTCGAGGTCGTCAAAAAGCCTTTCAGTGTGTATAAGCAATCCTTGACGCTCGTTTTCACCCAGGTTTTCAATTTCTTCAAGTGTCTTGCACTCGTCAAGAGAGATCCCGCATGCCTCGCGTCTTTCAAGGGTCGCCATAACGCCACCGCAACCGAGTTTTGCACCAATATCAGCGCAAAGCGTGCGGATATATGTGCCGCCACTGCAAGTAACCGTCAAAATATAGTCGGTAGCGGTAGAGGTAGCCTCAACGTCAAGAGCATAGACGGTAATGTCTCTCGCCTCGCGCTCAACCGTAACGCCTTGTCTTGCAAGATCGTAGAGCTTTTGACCGTTTACCTTCAAAGCCGAATACATGGGTGGTATCTGCTTGATATTGCCGACAAATTCACGGCAGACCGCCGAAACCGTTTCGGCATCGGGCATTTCTTCACTCCTTGTCAAGATCTCGCCCGTAATATCCTCGGTGTCGGTGGTAAGACCTAAATGCAAAGTAGCTCTGTATGTCTTTCTGTCCGACGAAATATACTCGCAGGCCTTCGCCGCTCTGCCTACGAGTACGACAAGCACACCCGTGGCAAGGGGATCAAGAGTGCCTGCGTGACCCACTCTTTTGGTATTATATAGCCGCCTGACCTTGTTGACTACGTCGTGAGAGGTCATTCCCTCGCACTTATGCACCGCCAACACGCCGCCCGGTAGATTGTCAAATTCAGAATGTTTCATTTCCCCTCAATTTCTCCTACTTTTCTTGCAAGAAAAGTAGGCAAAAGAACTCCCCAAAGGATAGTAATTTAACCTGTTTTTCGAGTTTCAAAATGACATAAAAATCATGTTAAAATCTAACGATTGCAGAATTAATGGTAAAGCCTTTTTCGGAGAAGTTTTTCTCGTATTCGGTCATAACGTTGCCCTCGGCACGCTCGCTGTTGTGAAGATCGCGGGTCATCCACTCGATATTAAGCCCGAACTCTGCAAACTCCTCAATAGAAAAGTCAAAAAGACCTACGTTGTCGGTCTTGAAAATAAGCAGACCGCCCTCTTTCAGAAGCTTTTTGTATTTAGCAAGATAGTTGCGGTGTGTCAAACGTCTCTTTGCGTGGCCTGCCTTGGGCCAAGGATCGCTGAAGTTAAGATAAAGCACGTCCACCGAATGTTCGGGAAACCACTCCTCAAGATGATCGGCATCACCGATAATAAATCGGAGATTGTCGTCTCTGCTATCTTTACAAGACATAGCTTTTTCAAGCGCAAGGCAACAAACGTCACGCGCTCTCTCCATAGCAATAAAATTGCAATCGGCGTTCTTCTCCGCCATCTTGACGGCAAAGCTTCCCTTTCCGCAACCTATTTCAAGGCAAAGCCTTTTACTTTTGTCGGCAAAGGGCGACGCAGGGTCGTCCTTCAAAATCGCAGGCTCCTGTATCAACAACTCTGCACAGGCAAGGATCCTTTCCTCGCCGTGCTTCTTTTTTCTCATTCTCATATTTTTATTCCTAATCTTTTAATTGACACTCTTTAATACAACTCATACCCCTATCCTTTTTGGGAAGTTTTGAAGGGGTGAGGGGGGCGGGGAGAGGGCGGAACTTTTTCAAAAGTTCCCCCTCTCCCCGCGATCCTATCATCATACGTTAAATCTGAACAGAACGATGTCGCCGTCCTTCATAACGTACTCTTTGCCTTCGGAGCGGACAAGACCCGCTTCCTTAGCGGCTACCATATTTCCGCAAGCGACCAGATCGTCAAAGGCGATGACCTCGGCTCTGATAAATCCGCGCTCAAAGTCGCTGTGGATCTTACCTGCCGCCTGAGGAGCCTTTGTGCCGCGTGTGATAGTCCAAGCGCGAACCTCCTCGGGTCCTGCCGTCAGATAGCTGATAAGACCGAGCAGTGTGTAGCTAGCCTTGATAAGCTTGTCCAGACCGCTCTCCTCAATTCCCATATCCTCAAGGAACATCTGCTTTTCGTCACCGTCAAGCTCGGCGATCTCGGCTTCAATTCCTGCGCAAACCGCGATAACGCCGCTCTTTTCGGTCTCTGCAAACGCTTTCAGCTTCATGTACGCCTCATTATCGGTAGGCTCGCCCGCAATGTCGTCCTCGGAAACGTTCGCAACGTAAATGACAGGCTTCATTGTAAGGAGAGGGGTGTCGTAAAGGCAAGCCAGCTCGTCCTCGGTAAGCTCCATAGTTCTCGCACAAAGACCGCTTTCAAGGGTCGCGTAGATTCTCTCAAAGAGAGCAAGCTCGCCCGCCAGAGTCTTGTCGCCCTTCATAGCCTTCTTGGTTCGATCAATTCTTCTCTCAACCATTTCCATATCCGAGAAGATAAGCTCCATATTGATGGTCTCAAGGTCACGCATAGGGTCGACCGAGCCGTCGACATGGATGATATTATCGTCCTCAAAGCAACGGACGACGTGAATTATCGCGTCGCACTCGCGGATATTTGAAAGAAACTTGTTTCCAAGTCCCTCGCCCTGAGACGCGCCCTTAACAAGTCCCGCAATGTCAACGAACTGAATGATAGCGGGGGTGTACTTCTTGGGGTCGTACATCTTCGCCAGAACGTCAAGACGCGAATCGGGAACCGTCACCACGCCCACATTGGGTTCAATGGTACAGAAGGGATAGTTTGCGCTCTCCGCGCCCGCGTTGGTCAGCGCGTTAAAAAGTGTGGATTTTCCAACGTTAGGAAGTCCTACGATACCAAGTTTCATATAAAATATACCTGCTTTCCGTAAAAATACACATAGTTACCTATTATAAAATACATTATAATACATATTTTTTAATAATTCAAGAGCAATATCTTAATTAAATTTAAAGATAATCCCAAAAATATTAAAAATTTAATCTAAATTTTTTCAAAAATACTGTACAAATCGGTTTTTGTGTGGTATAATTATTAACAAGAGATAAAAATTAATCGATTTTAGTGTGACCGCAAATTTAACGTTATTGAAAATTCGTTCAAAATTCAGCCATTTTTCACATAACCGCCCAATTGATAAATTATAATCTAAAAAGAGGTTATTTCCCCGTTTTTCGGCGGTTCAACAATTTAAATTCAGCGTTAACACTTGATAAATACCGGAGGATATAAAAATGATGGATACAAAAATTCTTATTATTGAAGATGAGGCGTTTCTCAGCGAGCCTATCAAAACATATTTTGAAAACGAGGGCTACGACGTAAAGGTAGCTACAGACGGCAGCGAGGGCATAAGCTTCTTCAAAATGTACGACCCCGACATCGTAATTCTTGACATAACGCTGCCTAAAAAGGACGGCTGGCAGGTCTGTCGCGAGATCCGCGAAAACAGCGCGAAACCTATTATTATGGTAAGCACCAAGGGCGACGTTTTTGACAAGGTACTGGGTCTTGAACTTGGCGCTGACGACTACATGGTCAAGCCTATCGACAACAAGGAGCTTTCGGCTCGCATCAAGGCGGTGCTTCGCCGTTGTCAATCTCACGTTCCTCAGGCAGACGATGAGGTGATCAGATTTGAAAACATCGAGATCAGTCTCCAGAAATACGAGCTGAAACTTCGCGGCAGAAGCATTGACATTCCCCCCAAAGAGCTTGAGCTACTCTACTTCCTTGCATCCAACTATAACCGTGTATTCACCCGTGACCAGCTGCTTGACAAGGTTTGGGGATTTGACTATCTCGGTGACTCCCGCACAGTTGACGTTCACATCAAGCGTCTGCGCGAAAAACTTGACGGCTCCAGCGATAAATGGGTCATCAAGACGGTTTGGGGAGTAGGCTACAAGTTTGAGCTTCTCAACTGATAGGTTCATTTACACAAAACGCGCCAACTCAAGGTCTGGGTTGGCGCTCGTTACTTGATTCAAAGAGGAGATCAATGAAAGAAAACGGAAGCACACACGGAGACGTGACGGCAGCTTCGCCGTCAAACATGGAAAACAGGACGCTCCAAAAGGAAAAACAAATAAACGCGCGGAGCGAAAGAATAAGCTCCAAGGGCCAGCGGATAGCCGTCAAAAACGGTTCTATGGCAGACGCGGCGTGCGATTGCAGAGAGGTCGCAGAAAAGGAGCAAAACCAGATCAGCTTTTCTGAAGAAGCTTTACCCGACAGCTACGTCTCAAACCAACAAGACAACGAAAAAAATGACAGCGGCAAGCCTCGCAAGACCAACGGTTTTTTGTTGGGCGGCATACTTTTGTCGGCTATTGCCATAGTGGTGATGATCGCCGTGTCCAGCTGCGTTCTTGTCGCGTTTTTGGGCAGAGACGGCAAAACCGTCTTTATTCCCGTCGTAGGAATCCCCTATCATAACCCCGAGGCAGACGACTCCGAGATGATTTCCGACATGATGAACTCGGTAGTGGTCGTAAGCGTTGACAGGATCGACGGAACAGGCACGGGCAGCGGAATCATTTTAAGCAGTGACGGCTATATCGTCACAAATTATCACGTAGTGAAGGACGCCACAACTATATACGTCAAGCTTTACGGCTCCTCGGATTTTATCAAAGCGGAGCTTCTCGGATTCGCAGAGCATGACGACGTTGCCGTCCTGAAGATCGGAAAAAGCGGACTTCGTCCGGCAACCCTTGTCGCCGACTGCGGCGAGTGCCGTCAAGGCGAGACAGTATATTCCATCGGCGCGCCCGAGGGAGCCGATTATTCCTGGACGGTGACTCGCGGCATCGTATCCGCCGTCAACCGAGAGATCAAGATATACGACGCAAGCGGAACGCTCAAGAAAAAGCTACGTACTATCCAGACCGACGCGCCTGTAAATCCCGGAAATTCTGGCGGACCTCTCATAAACGCGGCAGGACAGGTCATAGGTATCATCACCTTAAAGCTGGATAACACCGCTGGAATGGGCTTTGCTCTCCCCTCCGACGGCGTGCTTGAATTAGTCAAGGCAATAATCGACAACGGCAACACCGACGGCATAAAATCAACTATCGCAAGCGGCAGACCGCTTATAGGCGTGACCTGCGTAAGCGTGCAGAAGGACAATTGGTACGTAAACACCGAGGACGGAATAATGATGGTCACGGAGGAATACGCCATGGCAAATCCCGGCACAGCGTTTTACACCGAGGAGGACGGCGTTTACGTCAAATTCGCGTCCGAGGGAACCGATTCCTACGGCAAGCTTTTACCCGGTGACATAATAACCAAGATAAATAACACAAGAGTTTACACGTCCGAGCAGCTTATGAGCGTCCTCAACGAGCTTCACGGAGGAGACCAAGTGAATATCACCTTTTTCCGCAACGGCAAGTACATCGACGTAAGCATAACACTGGGAGAAGCACCCATACAATAAAATTAACAAAAGATTGCGACGAAATGTGTGATGTTCTTAGCGGAGAAATGAAATATGGGTATGGGCATAGCCCGATGCATTTGTAAAACAAATGCGAAACTGGCGATAAATACGGAGGCGGTATATGAAGTGTGGAATATGTGTATGTGGACTGAATGGAAGCGGTAAAACAACACTTGCCGATGCGCTTGCCAAAGAATTAAACTTCAAGCACATGGATATAGAACAATATTATTTCATTTCCACAGATAATCCGTATTCGTCATCAAGAACAAGAGAAGAAGTTGAGCGGTTGCTCTTAGAAGATATAAAGAAAAATCCCCGATTTGTTTTCTCTGCCGTTAACGGCAATATGACAACAGAAATAAATAAACATTATGACTTAGTTATTTATCTTGATGCTCCTCTCAATATACGACAGAAAAGAAACAGACAAAGAGCGATTGATAAAATCGGCGATAGGGTTCTTCCGGGCGGTGATATGTATGAGCAAGAAAAAAAGTTTTTTGCATATGCAGAAAAACGAACTCCTGAGAAGATAGAGAATTGGCTTAAAACATTATCGTGTAAAGCCATTAGACTTGATGGAACAAAACCTCTACAAGAGAACGTTGAACTTATAAAAAGTCTTCTCCTGTGGGAGAAGGGGGACCGCGCCAGCGGTGGATGA
>JAZSRA010000086.1:0-2098 GCA_045538195.1 Eubacteriales bacterium
AACACTTTTGCCGGTGCCGGGCCTTTTGGTCCTTTAGATAAGATACTTGCACTCGTTACAAAACGCTTAAGCAAGCTTAGCGTTTCACTCGTTTAATCGTATCTTTTGGGCGCCAAAAGGACATGATAGAACGACTACAAAGGAATATACGATAACAGATTAAGGGTAAATTGTATGAGATAATACAAGATAGAGATTTATTCATATTCCGATATTACCATAGAAAGCATTCCCTCAACTTTTTACATTGAGCCTTCAAAAACATCATCCGAAAGCATGAAAAAAGCGCCGCCCTTTCGGGCAGCGCTTATAAATCACTATCAAAGTTACTGAAGCCGGCAATTACTTTACCTTGTCCACGATAGCCTTGAAAGCAGCGGGGTTGTTCAAAGCGAGGTCAGCGAGAACCTTGCGGTTAATCTCGATACCGGCCTTGTGAAGAGCACCCATCAACTGAGAGTATGACATACCCTCGAGGCGAGCTGCTGCATTGATACGCTGAATCCAAAGTGCGCGGAACTCACGCTTCTTGTTACGACGGTCACGGAATGCATATGTCAAACCCTTCTCCCAAGTATTCTTGGCAACGGTCCATACGTTCTTTCTTGCACCAAAGTAACCTCTGGTCAAACCTAAAATTTTCTTTCTTCTTGCTCTTGAAGCAACGTGATTTACTGATCTTGGCATAGTTTTAAATTCTTTTGAATGTTAGCGTCGCACTGTGGCGAACTTTTATGCTAAATACACTCGGTTAATAATACAATACTTAACGCAATGACAACAATTCCTTAACACTCTTGACATTTGCAGCATCGAGAGTTGTAAAGTGTACAAGGTTTCTCTTCTGCTTCTTTGTCTTCTTAGTCAGGATGTGACTGTGATAAGCATGCTTTCTCTTGATTTTACCTGTTCCGGTAAGAGCGAATCTTTTTTTGGCACCGGAGTTAGTCTTAACTTTTGGCATTTTTTAAAAAAATTATTAGTTAACAATTATCGGTAACGTACTATCCAACGTTACTCGCTTTAATCTTCCTTTGGCTGCTCTGCGACAGGCTTTGCAGGCTTCTCCTTCTTGGCAGGAGCGGTCTTCTTTGCCGAGAGCATTATTGTCATTCGCTTTCCTTCGAGCACCGGCATCGAATCGACCTTGCCGTACTCCTCAAGGTCCTTCGCAAAGCGGAGCAACAGTATCTCGCCCTGCTCCTTGAAAAGGATTGAACGTCCCTTGAAGAAAACGTATGCTTTTACCTTGTCGCCGTCCTTGAGGAAGCTGATTGCATGCTTGAGCTTGAAGTTGTAGTCATGCTCATCGGTCTGCGGACCGAAACGGATTTCCTTGACCTCAATCTTTACCTGCTTTGCCTTCTGCTCCTTTTGACGTTTCTTCATCTGGTAAAGGAACTTTGAATATTCAATCAGACGACACACCGGGGGATTTGCTGATGGAGATATTTCCACGAGGTCCAATTCTTTCTCTTCGGCAAGCGCGAGCGCCTTGTGCAAAGGCATTACTACTGACTCTACGTCATCGCCTACAATACGTACCTCATTGGCACGAATCTGTTCGTTTACACGATACTGGTTCTTCAGGTTGTCGTTCTTCATTAAATATGGTATAAGTCCTTTCTTTTATAAAAGCCCTATTACGGGCATAACTTTTCAAAATCGGATGCAAATTTATTACTTATTTGTCACATAACGAAGAAGTTTGACCTTTTTTTTTCGCACTAAGGGCAAAAAAGTTGAGAGAAAAAAGAAGGTTCAGTAGAAATCTACTGTGGTAACACAACTTTGGTGTAATAGTATTATTCCTTGTTCCTTTTTACCCTTAATCTGTTGCCGTGTATTCCTTTGTAGTCGTTCTTGCTGTCCTTTTTGGCGCAAAAAGTACCAAAAACTTCGGCACTCGGAAAAAATCGTCACAAGCGCCCTTTGCTCATGCCACCATAGGCGAGCATTCGGTCGGGCGCTTGCTTGCCACTCCAGGCTTTCGCTTGTTTGCAGGGTGCTGCGGACCCTTGATTAGCGCGGCTATATTGAAAATAATTTATACCCGCGCTAATCTTCAAACATGCCTCGCACAATGGCCTGCAAACAA
>JAZSRA010000032.1:0-65520 GCA_045538195.1 Eubacteriales bacterium
CCAGGTATGATGGACACAATCCTCAACCTCGGTCTTAACGACCAAGTTGTTGAAGCTTTTGCTAAGAAGACAGGCAACCCACGCTTCGCATACGACTCCTACAGACGTTTCATCCAGATGTACTCTGGCGTTGTTATGGAAGTTGGTAAGAAGTACTTCGAGGAGCTCATCGATAAGATGAAAAAAGAGAAGGGCGTTAAGCTTGACGTTGAGCTGAACGCTGAGGACCTCAAGGAGCTGGCTAACCAGTTCAAGGCTGAATACAAGGCAAAGCTTGGCGAAGATTTCCCCAGCGATCCTAAGGTTCAGCTGATCGGTGCAATCAAGGCTGTATTCCGTTCTTGGGATAACCCCCGTGCAAACGTTTACCGCCGCGACAACGATATCCCCTATTCTTGGGGTACTGCCGTTAACGTACAGGCAATGGCATTCGGTAATATGGGCGACAACTGCGGAACCGGCGTAGCATTTACCCGTGACCCCGCAACCGGCGAAAAGAAGCTGATGGGTGAATTCCTGACCAACGCACAAGGTGAAGACGTTGTTGCAGGTGTACGTACTCCTATGCCCATTGCTGAAATGGCAAACAAGTTCCCCGAAGCATTCGAGCAATTCAAAAAGGTTTGCGAAATTCTCGAAAACCACTATCACGATATGCAGGATATGGAGTTCACCATTGAAAATGAAAAGCTCTATATGCTCCAAACCCGTAACGGTAAGAGAACTGCTCCCGCAGCTCTCCAAATCGCTGTTGACCTCGTAGCAGAGGGCCACAAGACCAAGGAAGAGGCAGTTCTTATGATCGATCCTAGACACCTTGTCACGCTTCTCCATCCCCAGTTCGACGCTAAAGCACTTAAGGCTGCTACTCCTCTTGGACGCGGTCTTGGCGCATCTCCCGGTGCTGCTTGCGGTCAAATCGTATTCTCCGCAGAAGACGCAGAGGCTTGGAAGAACGCCGGCAAGAAGGTTGTCCTCGTTCGTCTCGAAACCTCTCCCGAGGATATCACCGGTATGAAGGCAGCTCAGGGTATCCTGACTGTTCGCGGCGGTATGACCTCTCACGCAGCAGTTGTTGCTCGTGGTATGGGTAAGTGCTGCGTTTCCGGTTGTGGCGACATCGCTATGGACGAGGAAAACAAGAAGTTCACTCTTAACGGTAAGACCTACCACGAGGGTGATTGTATCTCCATCGACGGTTCCACCGGTGCTATCTACGACGGTCTTATTCCTACCGTTGACGCAGAGATCTCCGGTAACTTCGGCACTATCATGGGTTGGGCTGACGAGTTCAGAACCCTTAAGGTTAGAACTAACGCTGATACTCCCGCTGACGCTAAGAAGGCTCGCGAGCTTGGCGCTGAAGGTATTGGTCTCTGCCGTACCGAGCATATGTTCTTCGAGGCAGACAGAATCGCGGCATTCCGTGAGATGATCTGCTCCGACACCGCTGCTGAGAGAGAAGTTGCTCTTGATAAGATCCTTCCTTACCAGCAGTCCGACTTTGAGAAGCTCTACGAGGCTCTTGAAGGTCATCCCGTTTGTATCAGATTCCTTGATCCCCCTCTCCACGAGTTCGTTCCTACCACCGAGGAGGACATCGCTCTTCTCGCAAAGGCTCAGGGCAAGACCGTTGAGGACATCAAGGCTATCATAGCTTCTCTCCACGAGTTCAACCCCATGATGGGTCACCGTGGATGCCGTCTCGCAGTAACCTACCCCGAGATCGCAGCTATGCAGACCAAGGCTGTAATCCGTGCAGCTATCAACGTTCAGAAGGCTCATCCCGATTGGAACATGGTTCCCGAGATCATGATTCCTCTTGTTGGCGACGTTAAGGAGCTTAAGTACGTTAAGAGCGTAGTCGTTGCAACCGCTGACGCTGAGATCGCAGCAGCTGGCGCTACCCTCAAGTATGAGGTTGGTACCATGATCGAGATCCCCAGAGCTTGTCTCACCGCTGATGAGATCGCCGCTAACGCAGACTTCTTCTGCTTCGGTACTAACGACCTCACTCAGATGACCTACGGCTTCTCCAGAGACGACGCAGGTAAGTTCCTCGGCGCATACTACGACGCTAAGATCTTCGAGAACGATCCCTTCGCTAAGCTCGACACCACCGGTGTTGGTAAGCTCATGAATATGGCAGTAACCCTCGGCAGACCCGTAAACACCAACCTCCACGTTGGTATCTGCGGTGAGCACGGTGGTGACCCCACAAGCGTTGAGTTCTGCCACCAGATCGGCCTTGACTACGTATCCTGCTCTCCTTTCAGAGTACCGATCGCACGTCTTGCAGCAGCTCAGGCAGCTCTTAAGAAGTAATAATTTTTAGCAAAGATATGCGGGGAAAACCCTTTTTGAAAAAAGGTGTTTTCCCCGCACCCCTTTCCAAAAGCTTTCCGAAAAAGGAACAGAAAATTTTCATTAACGAATCAATTATGAAAGAATATAGACTTGTTATAGCGGGATGCCGTAGCTACAATAACTATTTTCGACTTTCGCGAGAAGTAAAAAAATACATCAAAACACTTGGAAAGGATTACTTAATCATTATTGTAAGCGGTTGCGCAAGCGGGGCTGACGCACTCGGTGAGAGATTTGCACAAAAGCATAAACTACAAATTGAAAGATACCCTGCCCAATGGGAAAAATACGGAAAGTTCGCAGGCCCACGAAGAAACTCGCAAATGGCAAAAGTCGCCGATGGAGTTATTGTATTTTGGGATGGCGAATCACGCGGAACCAAAAGTATGATCGAGTGCAAGGCAAGAAAATAAGCCTTGCAAAATTATTGAGATTTAAATTTAATAATTAATGATTTCACTCCAAGACCTATCAAAAGTCTTTTTATTTTTTAACGCTATGTAATCAAATTGCCGTTATAATAATCGAATACCGTCCTTCATAAATAATCGAACTCCGATTATACTTATTATGATATGATCAGGAGGGCGATTAAAAATGGCACAAAAAATAATTGGCAATCGGATTCAAGAAATCAGAAAAAATAAAGGACTGACACAAGAACAGCTTGCGGAGCAAATTGAAATAAGCCCTCACTATCTGTCTGCTCTCGAAAGAGGCGTTTACAACATCAAGCTTGAATTGCTCGTGAAAATGCTCAACGCTCTCGATTGCTCTGCCGACGAGGCGTTTCAGGACGTAGTCAAAAATTCGTCAAAGGTCAGATCAAATCTTCTCTCTGAAAAGCTCAACGTTCTTCCTCTTAAAGAACAAAAGAAGATCTATGAAGTAATCGATACTATGATACAAAACGCGTCAAATTAAATCGCGACAAACAATTGCAATACAAAGACGGATATTCAATACCGCAAGGTAAAGAATATCCGTTTTTTATATAAATTCAGTTTTTATTTGTTTTTGCTTTTGTCAATTCCCTTTTTCTTTTTGAATTTCACCGCCGAGACCACAAGTGACGACAGTGCGAACATCGCTATGACGTTGGGAATTACCATAAGGTTATTGAACATATCGGTCAGCTCCCAAACGAGGTCGTTAGAGAGGCAAGTGCCGAGGAAAATGAACGATACCGAAATGATGGAATAGATCAGTGTAGATTTCTTACCAAAAAGGTAATTCGCGTTGACCTTTCCGAAAAAGTTCCAACCGATAATGGTTGAAAACGCGAAGAAGAAGAGACAAACCGCTACGAAAAGGCTACCGATAATCTGTCCCGCGCTCTCTCCAAAGAGCTTTGCGAAGGTCTGGGCAAATGCTATCTGAACCATATTAGTCTTGTCAACGCCCTCGGGAGCTACTCCGCTTTCAAGTATTCCTCCCTTGGTGTAAAGCGCGGTAATGACGACCATTGCGGTCATCGTCAGCACGACGAAGGTATCGATAAACACGGCAATAATAGCGGTAACTCCCTGATCGTGAGGATCCTTGACGTTCGCCATAGCGTGAGCGTGAGGTGTAGAACCCATACCAGCCTCGTTAGAGAACAGACCGCGCTTTGCTCCTTGGCTGATCGCCTGCTTCAAGGCATAACCGATAGAACCGCCAATGATGGCATTGGGAACGAACGCGTACTTGAATATCAAACCAAACGCCTCGGGAACCGCCTTGATATTAATTGCAAGAATTATCAGACCTCCGACGATATAAAGTGTAGCCATTATAGGCACAATCTTCTCTGTGACCGCCGCTATTCTCTGTATTCCTCCAAGGAAGATAAAGCTTGACATCAAGGCAAGTGCGATACCGATCACCCAACCGGGTATATCAATTCCGAAGGAATTCGACATCGCGCTCGTGATGTTCTCCGCGATAGAATTGGACTGCACCATACTACCCATAAATCCGAGGGCAAGGGTCGCAGCGACAGCAAAGAATATCGAGAGAAAGCTTCCGAATTTATTGTTAAAGGCTTTTTTGATATAATAAACGGGACCACCGGCAACACTGCCGTCTTCGCTGACTACACGGGTCTTTTGAGCAAGCACCGCCTCGGAATAGTTGGTTGCCATGCCGAAGAAAGCGATGACCCACATCCAGAAAATCGCACCGGGACCTCCGAGCAGTATAGCACCGCAGGCTCCAACCACGTTACCCGTACCTACCTGTGCGGCGATAGCGGTAGCCAACGCCTGGAAGGACGAAAGACCACCCTTTTGCTTGCCGCCCCTCATACTGAAGTCACCAAATACTCGCTTACATCCCTCCCCAAAGCAACGAACCTGCACGAATCTTGTTTTGATCGTGTAAAAAATACCTACGCCAACAAGCAAAAATATCAAGATATAATCCGAAAGATATGCGTTGACAGTCTGCACTATCTTCAAAAGTGCGTCAAAAAATACGTCCATAATTTCTCCTTTTAGATGTGTTTTTCCGTTTTTCGAAACCGATAAAAAAGAAAAGTCGCTGAATATTTCAGCGGCTCTGAATCAAAGTATCACAGACATATTTTTATTATACGCCTGCTCTGTCCTTTTGCCTGAGAGATTCGGTCTATATGACCTTGCACCTTCGGCACTCGTTATGCGAGATTCTCCAGAGTCCCTCCGCCACCGGTTCTATGAAGTTCCGAGGGCTTCAACGGTTATGGATATATTATACTACTTTACCTCGTGCTTTTCAATGGCAAAATTCGACAAAATAAGCAATTAATATAGTATATATTCTGTACGCAATAACCATTTCACAACAATTTCATTAAATTAAAAAATTATGCGAAAATTGCTAAACCTTTATGTTCAGTTAATAAATTCGTGTTAAAATACAATTAAAGACAACAAAATCTTACATGGAGGCACTATGTTCAACATAATGATAGTTGAGGACGATACCAACCAGCGCAAGCTGATGGCGGCAGTCCTCGAGCAGTACGGTTACAACGTCACACAGGCAACCGACGGCATTGACGCTCTCGATCAGCTTGACAAAAAGCACATAGACTTGATCATTCTTGATATTATGCTGCCCAGAATGGATGGGTTCGAGTTCACCGAGACCATTCGTCAATCGGGCAGCAGTATTCCGATACTGATGGTCACCGCAAAGACCTCCCCCGTAGATAAGCGCAAGGGCTTCATCATTGGAACCGACGACTACATGACAAAGCCCGTGGACGAGGAGGAAATGGTGCTTCGCGTCGGCGCACTGCTCCGTCGCGCCAAGATCGCAAGCGAGAAAAAGCTGACTGTCGGCTCTACCTCTCTTTATTACGATTCATTCACCGTGGTGTGCGGAGACGTGACGCACGAGCATCCCCAAAAGGAATTTTTGCTTCTATTCAAGCTTCTTTCTTATCCCGGCAAAATATTCACCCGCCGTCAGCTCATGGACGAGATCTGGGATATGGACAGCGAGAGCGACGAGAGAACCGTTGACGTTCACGTCAGCCGTCTGCGCGACAAATACAGAAATTGCCCCGATTTTGAGATCGTGACGGTTCGCGGTCTCGGCTATAAGGCGGTACATTTGAAATGACAAAAAGAAAAACCGACGAAGCCGTAGTCTCCGCAAAGAAAAAGCGAAGAAGAAAGAAAAAAACGGTGCGCGTCCTGCTTTCGCTTTCGGGTAAGCGCATAAAAAAGATCAACACGCTAAGGACGAGATTTACCTTTACCGTCTGCGTAATGTTTGCCATTACGGGCGTTATTACCGCGCTGATCTTTTACGTATTAAGCCAATTCCCTTTCTTTGAGTTTCTTATCCAAAACAGAATACTTCTTATCACGGCGATCTGCGTCTCTTGTATCGCTATCGGAACCGGTATTTCATTCGCTACCATGAAGATCTGGATAGGGCGAATAACCAGAATAAGTCAGGCGATGAGAGATATCGCAAAGGGCAACTTTAAAAAGCGAGTTCCCGAGGAAAAGGAGACCGAGGTCATCACCGAGCTTGGCGACCTTGAAAGGAGCTTTAACCAGATGGCGTCGGATCTTGAAGGTATCGAGATGTTCCGAAACGATTTTATCAATAATTTCTCACACGAATTTAAAACTCCTATCGTTTCAATACGCGGATTTGCACGTCAGCTTCAAAGCGGAAATCTCAACAACGAGCAAAGGAAGGAATACATCGACATTATCGTTTCGGAGTCGGAAAGGCTCTCCACTATGTCGCAAAACGTCCTGCTTCTGACCAAGCTTGAAAACCAGAGCATAGTCACCGAAAAGAGCGAATTTTATCTTGACGAGCAGATCAGAAACTGTCTTCTTCTGCTTGAAAAGTCTTGGAGCGAAAAGGATATTGAGCTTGATATAGACCTTGACGAGATAGAGTACGAGTTCAACGAGGAAATGCTCTCTCACGTCTGGATAAATCTCATTTCCAACGCTATAAAATTCACTCCCGAACGGGGCAAAATACGTTGCGCTCTCAAACGTATCGGAAATTCGGTAGTGTTTGAGATCGAGGACAATGGCGAGGGCATGAGTGAGGAGGTCAAGTCGAGAATTTTCGAAAAATTCTATCAGGGCGACTCCTCCCACGCCACAAAGGGCAACGGAATAGGACTTAACATCGTTCAAAGAATAGTTACTCTTGCAGGCGGCTCGATATCGGTTGAGAGCGAGATTGGAAAGGGTTCAAAATTCACGGTCAGAATTCCTTGACGGTATATTTCCATCATTTTTATCAAAATATATAACTTAAAATTCGACGGCGGAGAGATTTTGCGTTTTTCCGTCGTCTGTTTTTTCTTTGCGGAGACGTCAAAAAATGGGCTTATTTCTTTCAAATACAATTGACAAACATATTTTTTAATGATATAATAATATGAATAGCTTCGCCGAACGGTCGCGCGCGATCATGCCGAAAGGTCTTCGCGTGAGGAAAGTCCGGGCTTCACAGGGCAGGATAACTGATAACGTCAGCCACGGGTAACCGTCGGGAAAGTGCAACAGAAATAGACTGCCTGAGTTGCTTGGGAAGGTGCAGAAATAGCATTAGATTATTTTAATCAAATGGCATTCGCAATTTTTATAAGGGGAACCCCCACTTGTGTGTTCCCCTCTTTCAAAAGCTCGATGAGCTTTTGAAATTCACCCTTCGTGGCGCTTTGAAAGGATAAAGGAATTTCGCCATCTGCGGATGGCGACCAACGCTCCGCGCGTTGGATTGGCGCCACCTTTTGAAAAAGGTGGACGAAAACTTTCAAAAAAGCGCAACACTTATTGTTCTACATCCTCCCAAGCGACTCAGGTGATGGTGGAAAGGCGAGGTAAGAGCTCACCCACTCCTATGGTAACATAGGTTTGCTGTAAACCCTATCCGAAGCAACACCCAGGGGAAAGTCGCCCGTCTCCGCAAGGATACCCCTCGGTGGCACGGCGCGAGAGCGTCGGAGCTTTTCGGTGACGAAAAGCAAAGATTGATGACCGTTTAAGACAGAACCCGGCTTACAGACGGAGCTATTCACATTTTGAAAAGTCGTATTAAATCAAAATTTCGGCTTTTCAAGGAAAAATCTACAAAAAGGCAAATTTTTTATGAAAATTGGATTTATTTCTCTCGGTTGTCCCAAAAATCAGCTTGACACCGAGGTTATGCTTCACCACTTGGCTTCCGCGGGCTATGAGATCACTCCCGAGGAAACCGAAGCGGACATTGTGATAATCAACACCTGCGCTTTTATTGAGTCTGCTAAAAAAGAGGCGATCGACAATATTCTCGACATCGCCTATCTGAAAAAGCATCACTCTCTCAAAGGCATTATCGTCACGGGATGCATGTCCGAGCGCTACGGCGAGCAGATACTTGCGGAGTTCCCCGAGGTTGACGCGGTTCTCGGTGTGGGAAGTATTCACAACATTATTGACGCCGTCAAATCGGTCGCTGAAAACGCAGGTAAGAAGCGCAAGAAGAATGAGCCTGACTGCCGTTACTTCTCCCGTGAGGACAAGAACACCGTCAAGCTTGGCGGCGACAGAATTCTTACCACCCCCGACTACGCGGCGTATTTAAAGATCAGCGAGGGCTGCGACAACCGTTGTACCTACTGCGCTATTCCCGACATCCGCGGTAAGTTCCGCAGCCGTCCTATGGACGAGCTTGTTGCCGAGGCAAAAGATCTCGACGAGCTTGGCGTCAAGGAGCTTACTATCATCGCTCAGGATACCACGCGCTACGGCATCGACCTTTACGGCAAGTACTGTCTTGACGAGCTGCTTCACCGCATTACTGAGGAGACGAGTATTCCCTGGATCAGAGTTCTCTACTGCTACCCCGACAAGATCACCGACGGTCTTATCGAGGAAATGAAAAACAATCCCAGAATTCTCAACTATATCGATCTTCCCCTTCAACATATCAGTGACAGGGTGCTTAAACGTATGAACCGTCACGGAAATGGTGCGCTTATCCGCGAGGTTCTCGCAAAACTTAAAAAAGAGATCCCCGACGTGACCATTCGCACCACGTTTATCGTTGGCTTCCCCGGTGAGACCGAGGAGGACTTCACCGAGCTTGCTGAGTTCATCAAATCCGAAAGATTTGACCGTGCTGGCGTATTCACCTATTCTCGTGAGGAAGGCACTCCCGCCTACAATTTAGAGGATCAGATCGACGAGCAGGTCAAGATCGACCGCGAGGATATTCTCATGCGCTCGCAGATGCTTATCAACGAGGAAAAGAACCGCGAGAAGATAGGCTCGGTCATAGAGGTTCTCTGCGAGGACTACGACCCCGTCAGCGAGTACTACTTCGGCAGAAGCGCCGCAGACGCTCCCGAGATCGACGGCAAGGTCTTCTTTAAATCCGAAAAGAAGATCGCACAGGGCGAGTTCGTTAAAGTAAAGGTCCGCCGCGTTGAAGACTACGACCTTTGCGGATTTGCACTGCAAGGATAAGCGTGCCTCCGGCGGCAAGCTTTTTAGGCAAAAAACTTGGCAAAAACCTCCAATAAGGATAGTAGAAATTACAGACGGCTTGGGTTTTAAAACGGTGACGGTATCGGCTCCCCCTCGGCTGTCTTGTTGCAAATAAACTCTAACGGCGTTGTTAATACTCTGCATTTCTCCCCTTAGAGAGGGGATCTTCAAGGGGAGAGGATGTCGGAGCAAGCTCGGTTAGCGAAGCCTGCCAAGCGCGAAGACCCCTTTCCCCTTGAACGGCGTTTCTTTGGTTCGTTTCTTTCCGCTGATGGAAAGAAATCAACAAAAAATCATAAATGCAAGAAAGGCATAATTATGAAAATGAATCTTCCTAACAAGCTTTCGGTTCTCCGTCTTATAATGGTACCGATATTTATGGTGGTAATGCTTCTTCCCACCTTTACAAATTTTAATCCTTGGGTCGACTTGATCCTCACCGTCCTCGGCGCAGTTCTCTTTATTGCGGCATCTATCACCGATATGCTTGACGGAAAGATCGCGAGAAAATATAATCTTATCACCGATTTTGGTAAGTTCCTTGACCCTCTGGCAGATAAATTCATGGTCATAGGCGCGCTTCTTTGCATCCTTTTCACCAATAAAGACAATCTTGCGATGTTTACTATCTTCTTCTTTGCTCTTTTGGTGGTAGTTTTCCGTGAGCTTGCGGTCACAAGCATCCGTCTTGTCGCCGTATCGGGCAAGGAAAGAGTGGTCATCGCGGCAAATAAGCTTGGCAAAATGAAGACGGTTATGCAGATCATCGCTATCTGCGCGGCTATCCTTGAGCCGGTTATTATAAAGATCATGGCGATCTTTTTAGGCGAAGGCTCTATCGCAGAACAGCTTATTAAATATCCCCCTCTCACTATACTTACCATGGCTTTGATGATATATCTGACTATCCATTCGGGTATCAACTATATCGTAGGCGCGTGGAAATATCTTGATCCCGAGAAATAAAACAAAAAACGTGTCGACTTGAATTTTTACGTTCAAGTCGACACATTTTTTATTTACAAACTTTTCGAAAACTCGCGAGAAAACTCGCTGAGGGCGGCAAAATCCATAGCGTGCTTATAAATATCTTCAAGTAGGAAATGATAGACCTTGGCTTCTCCGAGAGCATGAAGCGCGCCGTCAAGACAGTCCGAATAAAGTCTTGACGCATAGCGCAGCTCTCCCCTTATTTCTCGCATTTTCTCGGTACGGACGAATCTCTTGGTGTTAATAAACCTCTCTCCGTCGGCTTCGTCTACATCATCATTGTTATTCTTGCCAAGCACAAAGCCAAAAGCCCCCTGCTCCAAAAAGATTCCGTCGCAGTATCTGGGATCTATGCAATCGTAGGATATCCTCGCCCTCACTTGATATTTTTGCAGAGAGCCGATAAGCGCATCCAAAAACCACTGCCCCACGCCGTAAAATTCACCTATGCGCCAAAGTCTTTTAGAGTTCTGCTCAATGGTATCGAGCTTTACCCTGCCCGTCATAGCGACGGCTGACGTCAGAGCAGGAATAGCGCTGAACTCGCCCTCGTCAAGCTCCAACGACCTGGCAAGCCTCTGTGCCGCGCCTTGAAGCTTATCAAAATCGGTGGCTTTCCGCAAAAGCGAGTCGGAGACCACCCTCAAATTTCCGCAAGAACGCAGATAAGCGTACGCTCTCTTAAAAGCGGCGCTTTTTTTATTTGAAAGCGCAAAGATCTCGTTTTTTTGCTCCCTGAGTGTCTTTGACCGCCAAAACGCGCCTAAATTTATGATTTCTTCCTTGGCGCCCGGATAGGTCGGCTCCCAGACGTGGGGGGCTGTGCCGTCCACGATGCCTACCGTCTCGTCGGTGCCGAATATCAGTATTCCGTCAAGGGAGGACGGGTCAGACGAGCAATAATAATACTCTACTGCTTTGCCCTCCCGCTCCGCTTCGGCGGAGCATTTTTTCATAAAGCTTGATTTTCCCGTACCGGGTCCGCCCTTGATTATGTAAATTCTGTCTGCTCTTTCAAATACCTCCCTGTAATAGCTTTTAAATCCCTCCGACGAGTTTGACGCGGCAAAATAATGGTGCTGCATAGAAAAATGTCCTTTCTGCCTTTTTCTATACATTCTATGCTGAAATCGGCTTGTTTGTTTTCCCTTTCGCCTGAAATTTTCAAATAAAAGAGCGTTTCTTTTATTCAAATTATTTTTTGCGGTATAAGCCGCGGTATAAGCTCAAATATATCTTGACATTTCAATATTTAGGTGATATAATTATACTGCCACACAACTAAATATTGGAATCACTTTGTTTACACAGTACGTGTTTTTATCATAATAAAAATGATAAAAACGCATACTCTTTTTTCGCGTACTGTTAAAAGTGATTCGAAAAGTTGTGTGGCAGCAATCGGAGTTATGTGTTTTTTGTGCGTAGCTTCGGCTGCGCACTTTTTATTTTTTCATTATAAAGGAGAAAGACAATGAAAAAGATCAAGCTTTTAGCCCTTTTGCTGATCGTTTGCCTTATTTTACCCATATTTGCCGCGTGCGATTTCGGAAAAAATAACGGCAACACTGAGTCTACTCAGCCCGATGACGGCAACACCGAGTCCACTCAGCCCGATGACGACAATACTGAGTCTACTCAGCCTGATGACAGCAATACCGAAACTACGGAGACTACAGAGACTACAGAGACTACAGAGACCACAGAAACTACCGAGACTTCGGAGAGCAACACTGAGACCACGGACACTACCGAGACTACGGAATGCGACACCGAAACTACGGAATGCGACACCGAGACTTCGGAAACTACCGAAACTACGGAGACTACAGAGAAGACAGAAACTACCGAGACTACGGAGACTACCGAGACCACGGACACTACCGAAACTACGGAGACTACCGAGACTACGGAGACTACAGAGACCACGGAAACTACCGAGACTTCGGAAACTACCGAGACTACGGAAACTACCGAAACTACGGAAACTACCGAGACTACGGAAAGCGACACCGAGACTGATGGCGGTGATGCTACTGAACCCGACGAAGGTGACGACACCTATCCCGCGCCAAGCGAAGGACTTGAATTTGTTTCCAACGGCGACGGCACTTGCTCTGTCAACGGAATCGGAGATTGTAAAGATACCGATGTCGTGATTCCTCGTAAATCTCCCACCGGCGATACTGTCACAAGCATTGATGATTATGCGTTCAAATATTGCTCAAGCCTTACGAGTATAACTATCCCCGATAGTGTCACAAGCATTGGTGATACTGCGTTCTACTATTGCTCAAGCCTTACGAGCATAACTATCCCCGACAGTGTCACAAGCATTGGTATGTATGCGTTCGGCTATTGCTCAAGCCTTACGAATATAACCGTTGATAAAGACAATGAATACTACAAATCGGAAAATGGAAATCTTTATAGCAAAGACGGTAAAACCTTTATACAGTATGCGATAGGAAAAACTGATACAAGCTTCTCTATCACAGACAGTGTTACAAGTATTCGTGAGCATGCGTTCAGAAATTGCTCAAGCCTTACGAGCATAACTATTCCCGATAGTGTCACAAGCATTGGTGATTCTGCGTTCGAGGATTGCTCAAGCCTTGTTTACAACAAATATGACAACGGATATTATCTTGGAAATGATAGTAATCCATACGTTGTTCTCGTTAGAACAAATAACAATTCTATTACCTCATGTGAGATACACAGCGATACAAAAATAATTAATTTCGTTGCGTTCTATAAATGCTCAAACCTTGAGAACATAGTTATCCCCGACAGTGTCACAAGCATTGGTGATTGGGCGTTTGTGGACTGCTCAAGCCTTACGAGCATAACTATCCCCGACGGTGTCACAAGCATTGGTTCTTATGCGTTCTATGGTTGCTCAAGCCTTGAGCGCGTAACTATCGGCGACAGTGTCACAAGCATTGGTGATTCTGCGTTCGAGGATTGCTCAAGCCTTACGAGCATAACTATCCCCGACGGTGTCACAAGCATTGGTTCTTATGCGTTCTATAATTGCTTAAGCCTTACGAGTATAACTATCCCCGATACTGTCACAAGCATTGGTGATTGGGCGTTTGAGGATTGCTCAAACCTTACGAGCGTTACTATCGGCAACGGTGTCACAAGCATTGGCGCGTTTGCGTTCTATGGTTGCTCAAGCCTTGAGAGCGTAACTATCGGCGACAGTGTCACAAGCATTGGTGAGTATGCGTTCCGGGAATGCTCAAGCCTTACGAGTATAACTATCCCCGACAGTGTCACAAGCATTGGTGGTGGTGCGTTCAACGGTTGCTCAAGCCTTACGAGCATAACTATCCCCGACGGTGTCACAAGCATTGGTGATTCTGCATTCTGGGAATGCGCAAGCCTTACGAGCATAACTATCCCCGACAGTGTCACAAGCATTGGTGATTGGGCGTTTGTGGACTGCTCAAGCCTTACGAGAGTAACTATCGGCAATAGTGTCACAAGCATTGGTGAGAGGGCGTTCGGTTCTTGCTCAAGCCTTACGAGCATAACTATCCCCAACAGTGTCACAAGCATTGGTGAGTATGCCTTCTACGATTGTAGCAAGCTTATAGAAGTTTACAATTTGTCAAACCTTAACATAACCGCAGGCTCATCAGATTATGGCTATGTGGGTCGTTATGTTAAAAATGTGTATACCTATACAAGCGGTACAAGTAAGCTCCACAATAAAGACGGATATATATTCTACTGTGACGATGAGAATAATGAGTATTATCTTATGGGATATACAAGAACAGATACTGAGTTGATCCTTCCCGATAATATTAACGGCATCAGTTATGAAATATATGAACATGCGTTCAGCTATTGCTCAAGCCTTACGAGCATAATCGTTTATGAGAATAATGCAAATTATATGTCAATAAATGGTGATTTGTATAGCAAAGACGGTAAAACCCTTATTCTGTATGCACCCGGCAAAACCGATGCAAGCTTCACTATCCCCGACGGTGTCACAAACATTGGTAACTATGCGTTCGAGTATTGCTCAAGCCTTACAAACATAAACATCCCCGACAGTGTCACAAGCATTGGTGAGAGGGCGTTCTACTACTGCTCAAGCCTTGCGAGCATTACTATCCCCGACAGTGTTACAAGCATTGGTGATTCTGCGTTCTGGGATTGCTCAAGTCTTACGAGTATAGAAATCCCCGACGGTGTCACAAGCATTGGTGGTGGTGCGTTCAACGGTTGCTCAAGCCTTACGAGCATAGTTATCCCCGCCAGTGTCAAAAGCATCGGTTATGTTGCGTTCAGCGGTTGCTCAAAGCTTGAAACAGTGTATTACACCGGCAACGAAGAAGATTGGGCGGCAATCAGCATTTATTCCTTCGGAAATGATGAACTCACAGACGCAAGCATAATTTACAACTACAAACCCGAATAAAAAATTTGAGCCTCTCGCGCAAGCGAGAGGCTCTTTTAGTAGCGTTAGTTTTATTAGCTTTATATTGCTTGTTCTCTATCACTGTCTCGCCATAACGGTGATGTTGACGGGTTCGATGCCTGCGTATTCGTAGACCACGGAATTGATCTGCGCGAGCTGGGCGGGGGTGAGCTGACCGTCGCATTTGACCACGACGCTTGCGGTTCCGTTATTGATAACGGTGACGCACTTTTCAAAGCCCTTGGAGACGATTACCGCCTCGATGTCGGACTCCTGCTTCATCTCCTCGGAGATCTGCTTGATCTCGGCGACCGCCTCTGCCTTAACGCTATCGGTCGCGTTTGCGTTGTCAACTACGGCGTTCAGCACCTCAAGAGCCTCGTCGCGCGCTCTCTGACGGCTGACCTGAACCGTTGCGAAGTAACTGTCGGTAGTAGAAGCGCTTGTGTTGCCGTCGTCGCCCGAGGTGGGGTTCTTGGAATTGTCAAGCTCGCCCGACATTCCCGTGCCGCCTGTGTAGTCGAAGCCGCCGTTATCATCGTTCGAGAAGAAAAGCCAGTTCATCCAGACCGCCGCGCCGATAAGCACTACCGAGCAGACGATTATAAGATTACGCTTTCCCGATTTCATAAAAAAGTTTTTGACCGCTTTGATCTTGTCGTTGATTGCCATAAATATTTCCTCCGAAATTTTTTGTTACGATACAGTATATTTTCGAGAATAACAATATATGTGTGACGCATGAAAAAAGTTTCTACTTTTATTATCCCTCGGACACGTAAACTCTTGTCAAGGGCAGACCGTACGCCGCCGCTAAAAGAGCGGCGATCTCATTCTTTACAGCGTCGCTCCCTCCCGTGTCACATACGACGCCAATGCCCGAGAGCGGCGGCAGGCTCTCGCCAAGATAGAGCGCGTGGGAGTTAGATCCGCTACCGATAATTACGTATTCGTTCTTCTCCGAGTTGCCCGATTGGGTATTCTGGGCGTATACGCTCTCGCCCACGCCGTCAAAAAACACCACCGCGTGGGCGCTTTTGACCCCCTTTACGCAAAGGCAGGTCTCCTCGATCTCGCGCTTGACCGTGTCCTTATATTCAAGAAAGGAAGAATACGACGGCTTTTCTACCGCATCACTCTCACCGCCCTCGCTCCTTTTTTCGTTAAAAGCGAAGCTTCCCACTATCAGTAGGGCAACGCCCACAACAAAGCCGATGATTATTATTTTAAGCGTACCCTTCTTTTTCATGTGGCTCATAGCACCAACTATGTCGTTTGATCTGTCTGTCATAATTCCCCCTCTATCCCACGGCGGTGACCACCTCGCATCCGAAAAGCTCTCCGAGATAGCTCTCTATCTCGCCTGTGTTCTTCCAGATCGCGGCACCGTAAAAGTTTATAAAAATGCGTTCAAGGTGTCTTTTTCCGTCTTTTTCCGTTCGTGTCACGACCGAAACGTAGCACTCGTCGGCGGCTATATCAAACCTTTCACGAAGGATCGCCTTTATTCCCTCCGTGAGATTTTCGATCTCGGCGGCATCATAGCCCGACTGAAAAATGCTCTCGTATTCTTCCCTGTCGCTCTGATCTATCTCGCCAACAAGTCCTTGAACGTCAAGCTCTCCAAGAGTTTGAACCAAAGAAATGAGCGGTGATATGCAAACCAAGGTAAGTACAAGTCCTATGGCAAGGCGGACGTGGGCTTTTAGTCCGCCCCCCTCTCCGTCGGGCGAAAGGATGCTGACTATTGAGCCGATCGCTCCGACTATTATCACCGTAATTACGTATTGCTTCATCGTCGCTCTGTCTCCTATCCCGACACCGCCGCCGCGGTGGACGCGAAGACCGCAAACGCTATAATAAATACCGCCGCGCTTATGGCAGCGATGCCTTCAAGGTAGCCGTAGAGTGAGCCGATCTCGTCCAAAAATCTCTTTTCTCCCGAGCAACCCAAAAGTCCCGCGGCAAAAGAGGTCAAAGCCAACACACCTCGCATTGCCGCAAGCTCCACTATGACGGGAATAAGCATGAGCAGTATTATCACCACGCCCATGACCCCCACCGAGCCGCGTATCAGCTCCACAGACGCCGCAAGCGTTCCGAGAGTTGAGGAGACAGCGCCGCCCGACACAGGAATAAAGCTACTCGCGGCGAATTTCATTCCTCGCATTGCCGCGCCGTCTGCTTTTGATGCCAATATTCCCTGCGCCGCTATGGCGGCGGTGAGTATCATCATTATAAAGGCAAGAGCGGTGGTGTACCATTTTTTTACCGTCGCCGCAACCGATCCCGACGCTGACGCGCCGATGCCCTCAAATACTGACAGCAAGGACAGTGACAAGCAGGCGCAAAACACGGGGATGACAGTCTCCGAAAAGAAAAATTGACATACTGCAAGCGTTGCCGAAAGAGTGACCGAACCCGATGCCGCGCCCGTCAGATTTCCGCCCATGGCATAAAGTACTCCCGAGAGCGGAACGAAGGCGGCGACCGCCCCAAAAAGTGAGTCAAAATACTCTGAAAGCCGAGACAGAGTCCCTACGGATATAGCCGCTATTGATGAAAAGGAGCAAAGTCTGGCTGCGAAGCTTACTGCCGCAGAAAGTCCTCCCGCAAAATTTGAAGCGAATGTATGGGAGATCGACGAGAGTATCACGATCCCCAAAAGAAGCGCGAGGGTGGGCAGAAGCTCGGTCACAGCCCCACCGAATGCGTCAAAGAGCGCGCCTAAAAGATAGGTCACTCCGCTCATCTCGTTTGCCGCTGACACAAGCGATTCTCTGTCTCCCTCGGGAGCTTCGGGGGGAAGTTTGTTCAGTACGCCGTCGGGGAGCGAGTCTAAAAAGTCTCGGTATTCCTCAGGCAGAGTTTCAAGGTCAGAATCTCCGTCCGATGCTCCGACGCTTATCGCAGATACCGCTATCAGGATCGACACAAGCGTCAAAAACAATGCTATCCTCTTTTTTTTGTTCATTTCCTTATCTCACAGTAATTCGACCGTCAAATCGATCATGCTTTTTATAAATGGCAGGGACATAAGAATTATCTCGACCTTACCCCCAAGCTCAACGTAGCCGCCAAGGCTTACCTCTCCGCAATCGCGGCAGACGGTTGCCGAAACGTGGGTGACCATGGCTACCGCAAGCACACGCAGTAAAAATTCCGCAGACTCGGCAAGTCCCTCGGTCTCTCCAAGTGTCGAAAGCTCTTTTATATACTCAATAACGGGCGACACCGCCCCGAAGCAGATCGCCGCCAACGTTATTGCCGACGCGATCTTCAGCATCACCCCTAGCTCCCCTCCCCATTTTTTTACAAGGAGAATAAGCATTGACGACACCGCCGCTACGGCGCATATTTTAAACAAAAGCTCGCTCATTAAAAGCCAAACACCGAGATGACAAGCTCAAAAAGCTTTTCTATCTCGCCAACCAACATTATAAGTACCACGATTATTCCCGATATAACCACAAGGGTGGATTGCTCGTCTCTGCCCGATTTTTGCAATATCTGCGCCGCCGCGCTGACCAGTATTCCAACGCCCGCGACCTTTAGAATAAGTCCAATATCCAATTTTCATACCTCTTACAGCAGCATTTCTACCACAAAAGTATCGCGAGACACAGGGCGATACATATACAGATCGCACTCCCCGACCGCATCTCCGCAGGCAGACGGTTGGCAATATCCCCTCGGCGCTCGCGGAGAAGCGAAATGTAGTGGTCGCATCGGCGCGTCTGCTCCTCTCTGAATATCGACCCAAATTCGCTTGAAAAGGAGGTTAGCAAGCGCAAGGTCTCGCGGTCAAGGTATATTTTGCTTTCGCTTACAAGCTCTTCAAGAGATCCTGCACCCGCGGGGCAGTTGCAATCGCGCAGTATCTCGGGCGGCAGAGAGTGCAATATGTCCCCGATGGGTCGCGCGTAGCAATCTACCTGACCCTTTATATAATAAATGAGAGAAATAAAGCCGTCGGTGGTATCAAGTCTGCGTCGGTGGTAGCGGCAGAGCGAAAAAGCCGAAAATACGCCCGAGGCGCACAAAAAAAGGCTGCCTATTATTTTGATCAACATAGCTTCCCTAATAATTAACGCTTAATTGGTCTCTGTAATGTACGTCGTAGCTGAAATCTCCCCTTGGCGCGCGCTTGATACCAACGTAAGCTCCGAATATATTCGCTTCGTGAAGCAGCATTATTCCCGTTCTGCGTAAAAGCTCCTCCACACTGCCCGCGTGGGCAGACGCTATAAGCGGCACTCCGCAGTTATGGGAGCTGACAAGCGCCATAGCCTCGGCATAATCGCCTATCTCGTCACAGACTATTACCTCTGACGAAAGTGTTCTTGTGGCAATCTCAATGCCAAGTGAGCGAGGATAGCCCGAAAGCACGTCAACGCACAGGTCGCTCCCACCCACCGAAAACGTAAGCTCGCCCCTCGTATCGACCACGGCGGTTCTCAGAGGATAGTCGCCCGATGAAAGCAGAGAAATCACTCCACGCAAAAGCGTAGTCTTTCCCACACCGGGCGGAGAATATATAAGAACTCCTCTTGTTCTTTCGAACTCCTTTAAGAGATCACATACGATCTCGCCCGTCCGTCTCGCTCTGTGAGGAATTCTTATAACAAGAGACGATATTTCATGCACGCCTATCATTCTTTCGCCCTCGCAGTTTGCTCTGCCGCATACTCCGACGCGGACACCGCCCGGGAGCGAGACATATCCCTTATTGATCGTGTCGCTATACGCGTAAAGCGAGCCTGAACACATTCCCGTCAGTGTGCTATCGATCTCCGAGCCGTCAAGTACTGTATCAAGGACGAGATTTCCGCGAGGCAGGGTCAGTGATGCCCTCCGTCCTCTGCGAAGTCTGATCTCTTCTATTCTCTCGTTCCCTGCCCGACTTCTGATTTCTTCAAGCAGGCGGTACGGCAATGCTGACAGAACCGACTGAGGCACCTCGTCCGTTGCCGCTCTTTTTCTTCTCATCTCGATTATCTGCATTTTCTCACCGCCCTTTCAAGCACATTATATTACCGTCGGACGAGTTTTAGAACAAGCTGTTAAGGAGGGACGCTTTTTGGGAAAAAGCTTGGCAAAAGGGAAAGTTAGATGATGATTAGTGTTCATTTTCTGTCAACAGCGACAGAAAACGAACCAAAAGAACGCCGCACGGGGGCAAGAGGGGTTCGAAAAATCCGCAAAAGACGCTACAGTTTGAAAACCTAAAGGCGGATTTTTCAAACATCCTCCTCCCCCGTGACCCCCAACCTCTGCAAAGTATTATATTTTTCATTGTGTAGCCACAAGCTGAACTATTTAGTTGAGTTTTTAGTTTGTTTTTGGCTAAATCTCTCTTTTGCTTGAACAAGAATGTTCAAGCAAGGTGAGGAACTCACCTTGCGCGGCGAACCACGCCGCTAAAAAGACCAGTTGAATGTTTATTCTTAAAAATATGTAAGCTTCGTGGTTCGAAGCGCGACTTTAGTTCTTACCCTTGCTCGCATATGCTTTTGCGAGCAATAAGAGTAACAAACGGTTCAGATAAACAAAAATGCTAAACCTAAAGGTTTAGTCCCTGTCTTTAAACCGAACAATGCCTATTTTAAATTAGAGAGTGGATTCTTAAGGGGAGAGGATGTTGAAACGGACAAAAATGCGGCTTGCTGCCTTTTTGTCCGTGAGACCCCTCTCCCCTTAAGCGGCGTTTCTTTTGTAACTTTTCTTGTCGCTATTGACAAGAAAAGTTAATACAAAAAGTGAACAAAAAAGGAACGCAATTTCTTGCATTCCTTTTTTCAATAAAAACTCAATTATAAATCCTGTCAATCTCGTTACTCTTGATTCTAAAAAACAACACTACCATATACACTGTTGCCGCAACCGCAATCACCGCCGTGACCGTCACAGTTATCGGTTCCCAAATAATTCCCTTTCCGCAATCCTCAATTATCGAACCGCCAAAATTGTATATAGCGTGAAGCAGGACACAGATCCATATATTCGCCGTTTTCATCAATACTACCGAACACATAGCACCTATAAGGAAGCTATATCCTATCTGCAAAAGCACCGCCAAGGGCGACGCGCCAAGAAATATATTTATCAGATGTACCGCTCCAAACACCGCCGAGCTGAAAATAATGGCGAGAAATCTGCCCGTAACCGTATCCCGTCTTTTATTCAAAAATCCAAGGAATACAACTCCGCGGAAGCAGGTCTCCTCAAAAAATGCCACCATAAAGCACTCAGCCGCCAAAACGGCTATTCGCCAAGTCGGCGCTGTGATCACGGCAAGTCCCGATGCAACGGGATAAATGGGAAAGTTGTTCGCCGCCACTAAAAAAGCGGGCAGGCAGAACAAAACGGGACGCCAAAACGGCTTTTTTACAGGATTCAGTACCTTATAGCCAAGATAGACCAGTATCGTAAGAAATACTACTCCACCTATAGCCCTCGTCACCGTCATTTCAACTGAACCGATCAGATTTTTATCTGTCGATCCATCAAAAAAGCGTTCTATGCCAACGATCTCGCAGACTAACAACCCAATTATCGCCACCAGCGTGATCGCTATGCAAATCTTTCGTTTATCAAGCTTAAATTTCAATCAAATCACCGTAAAATCAGTTATTTTCTTCGCTATCAGATTCTTTTTCTTCACAAGGCTCGCCGATATCGGCATTGACACGCGACAATTCGGCATATCTTGCCTCAACCTTGTCGGTATAGACCTTTTCAAGGAAGAACACACCTACCGAGCCAAGTATCATAAGAATTGCGATAAGCTGAGAGGGGGTGATGTTCTCTATACCCACCGAGCCTCTGTAATCGTCTCGCACAAACTCAATTATAAATCTCCATACGCCGTACGCCGACATATAGATCGGGAGATTGTATCTTCCGCCTCTGTACGCGTTGACAAACAGGAACGCAAACAAGAGGAGCAAAAAGATCGCTTCAAAAAGCTGCGCGGGAACGTATTTTGCATATCCCTCGCCACCGTGCATCATAATACCGTACCATGCGTCGGTGACCGCGCCATGGCAACAGCCTGCAGTCAGACACCCAAGCCGTCCAATGCTGTGTGCGATGGTAATAGATGCCACCGCAGAGGACGCCATAGAAAAGAAATTTTCGTTATGATAGCTTGGGGTGTCGGTCTTTTTGTAAAAAAGTCTGCCAAAAATGAAATATATCAGCAGAAAGACCGCAACACCGCCCACAAGACCACCGTAAAAGGTTATTCCCGTGTTTACAAGCTCTATCTTTCCATCCTCTGTTATCTTGAACAGAAACTCAAATCCGCCTCTTGAGGGGATATTATATATTGCTTGGAAAAGTGATGCCGAAAAAAGTCCCGCGGCGATAGCAAAGCAACCGCACACAAGCGAAAACTTTTGATGCTTGACCTTCATTTTACGCTTATCGGAAAGAAATCCAAACACAAAAAAGCAAAGTATTATTCCAACGCAGATAAGTATATCATAAAGGGTCAGACCTAAAAAAATCTTATGAGGGTACATATCTTCTCCTTTTTACATTTTTCCGTATCAAAGCGTTGCCAGTATTTTTTCAAGCTTTTCGGCAGAGACCAACACCTTGCGGGGGCGGTTTCCCTCCATTGTACTAACTATGCCAAGCTCCTCGAGACGGGAAACAATATTCAACGCCTTTCCGTAACCGATAGCAAGCCGTCTTTGAAGGAAAGATACCGAGGTAACTCCCTCCTCCACAACCAGCCTTGCAGCCGCAGAAAAGAGTTCGCCGTCATCTGCGTATTCAGCGAGACCGGCTTTTTCTTCAAAAGCGGTTATAGCGCTTAAAAAGTCCTCGTCCTCCGATCGGTCAGAGAACTCCTCAACAGGCTCATCGGTGAGGGTGAAAGCAAAGACCGCATCTCCCGACGCTTTTTCTCCGTCAAGATCCTTAAAACCTTCCTTTTCCGACACGTCGGCAGAAGCCTTGTCAGTCGCATTATCTTCCGAGAAAATTCCGTCGCCTTTCAGCGTTAATTCGGGTTCTACACCCGAAAACGCATCAAGCTCTGCCATAAGATCGTCAAGCGCCCTTTCGCACTCGTCAACACTCATGTGTGCGGTCTCTTTTTCAACCTCTGATTCCCTTTGAGCGTTATTTTTGTTTTCGTTCATAAATTCTCCTAAAATAAAGAATTTTTAAAATGGAGCGTCTCCTCCGCTCTGACCGTTTTTCAGATCCTCAAGCTGTTCTCTGGTCATAAGCACACGGCGAGGCTTTGTTCCGTCGGAGGGACCGACTACTCCCATTTCTTCAAGTCTGTCAATGATCTTTGCCGCTCTGCCGTAGCCTACGGAAAGACGTCTTTGGAGCATGGAGGTAGCGATCTTACCCGAATCCACTGCAAGATCCGCCGCATCAAAGAGCAGAGCGTCGTCGTCGCCAGAGCCGCCGATGATCTCGCCTCCCGACGAGCCTTGGGGAGCGTTACCGCACTTAGCGGCCTCAATATCAATGTTGGATTCAAATTCTTGGTCGTATATAACGGGAGCGTTATTTGCCTTAACGTATTCAACGACCGCCTCAACCTCGCCGTCGCTGACGAACGCGCCCTGCACACGCTGGGGCTTTGCCGCGCCAACGGGAGCGTAGAGCATATCGCCTCGTCCGCAGAGCTTTTCAGCGCCGACGGTATCAAGGATAGTTCTTGAGTCAATTCCCGACATAACGGTGAAGGCTATACGCGAAGGAATATTTGCCTTGATAAGACCCGTGATAACGTCAACCGAAGGACGCTGAGTACCGATAATAAGGTGGATACCTGCCGCTCTCGCCTTCTGCGCGATACGGACTACCGCGGTCTCGACCTCGTCCTTTGCGGTCATCATAAGGTCTGCAAACTCGTCAATGATGATAACAAGTCTTGGCATATAGGGCTTGTCGGGGTCATTCTTGGTAGCCTCGTTATATCCCGTGATATTACGAACGCCAACTTCTTCGATAAGCTCGAAGCGCTTTTCCATCTCGTTCACCGCGCTATTCAGAGCACCAGCCGCCTTTTTGGGGTCGCTGACTATACGGCAGCAGAGGTGGGGGATGTCTTTATACACCTTGAACTCGACCTTTTTGGGGTCGATAAGCAGAAGCTTTACCTCGCTCGGCTTTGCGTGATAAAGAATACTCATAATGATCGAGTTGATGCACACCGATTTACCCGAACCCGTAGTACCAGCTACCAGCACGTGGGGCATCTTCTCAATATCAAAAACTACCGAATTACCCGAAACGTCGGCTCCGAGACAAGCAGCAAGCTTGCTCTTATGCTGGGTAAAATCTGGATGCTCGATAAGGTTGCGAAGCTTGACCGCCGTAGGCTTGTCATTAGGCACTTCAATACCTACTGCCGCCTTACCGGGAATAGGAGCCTCGATTCTGACGCCAGACTTTGCAAGTCCCAAGGAAATATCGTCTACAAGTCCCGCGATCTGACGAACTCTGACGCCCGCCTCGGGCTTGACCTCATATCTCGTTATAGTAGGGCCGCAAGAGCAGCTAATTTCCTTTACGGGGATGCGGAAATCCTGAAGCACTCCGCGAAGCAGCTCTGCGTTCTTCTCTACCTCTGCAGGGTCGGACGAGAAACGCGAGGGACCCATTTCAAGAAGATCAACGGGTGGGAATTTGTATTCGGGGACAGGCGCTATCTCGGGCTTGTCTCCGATGAAATGTTCTTCCTTCTTTTCGTTCTGCTCTCTGAACTCAGCGGCAGATTTAGGAGACTTATTCTGCACGTCGGGAGTGAACACCTCGCCGGTATTTACGTCGACCAATGTGCCTTCTTCAAATCTTTCATTGAAAAGATCGTCAACTGGAGCGTGTCCTCTCTGCTTCTGACCGTCGTCCTTGGGGTCAACGAATACAACGGTGGTAAGGTCAAGATCCTCGCCGTCATTCTCTGCCTCGCTCTCTCTTATCGCTATATCCTCGGCATCTGTATTAACTTTAGTCGTGGGATCCTTGATGTCGTCAATATGTGTCTTTTCTTCGGACGAGAATACGGAAAGCACGGGTTGATCGTCATCTTCCTCCTTGGGAAGAATGATCTTTGCTTCGGAGACAGCTGCCTTTTCAGCCGCTTTTTCCTCCGCCGCGCGTTTTGCCGCTTCTTTTTCAGCAGCTCTTGCGGCTATCGCTTCGGCTCTTGCCGCTTCTCTTTCTTTTCTTCTTTCCTCGCGCTCGGCTTCTCTGTCAAGCTTGTCCTGCTCGCGTTCGGCTTGTCTGTCGAGCTTCGCCTGCTCCTTTTCATGAGCCTTTTCTTCGGCGACTCTTTCCTTTCGTTCCTCTGCTGACGCTTTGATCTTAGCCACTACATTTTTTGTCACTTCCACGGGAGTTGTTCCGCAAAGAAACAGCACCATAGGAATAAGCACTGCAACAAGCACGAATATAGTTCCGAAAACATTCAGCACTGCATGGAGACAAAACGCAGTAAATCCACCTATAAATCCGCCGCCTATAAGCGCCGCACCGTCAGCATAAAGCTCATTTGCAAAGTAAGTAAATTCGCCGTCGAACACATGAGTGATCGTATGTATAAGCGCTGACACCACAATTGCCGCAAGAAGCGCTATAACCGAATTAACGGCAACGTAAGAACGACGGCAATAATTTTTCCAAAATACCGCGAACAGAGTCATTATTACTGGAATAGCAAAGGCAGAAGCGCCGAACAGTCCAAAGAATATATTGCAAACGTAATAACCGAACCATCCAAGTATATGGTCCGAGGGATTTTGCAACGAGTTCCCGGGATTGCAGAACAGATTGGTAATAAAGCACATCATCAAAAGCAGTGCAACTACCGCAAAAATGTACGGTACCAGATGGTACGCGAACGAGTTTTTGCCGTTATACTTTCTTGCGTTCTGAATAGGCTTTTCCTGTACTTTCTTGTCTTTTTTCTCTTTGTTGCTTGCCATTTATAAGCATTCCTTCCGTGATTTTTCAAAGTCGTATTTGTGTTGAAGTATAAATTCGATATATCGGTGAAAAAATAACTGTAACACGAACCGGACCACAATATATAGTATATCATATTTGTTTTAATTTGTAAAGGGATTTTCGCGCGGATTTTGAGTTTTTTCTTCAAACAAAAAACATTTACAAACGTGCGGGTTCAAGGTATGGATCATTGAAAAGCTTAGAAACGAAAAAAAACACAACTCCGATATTTTTGGTCGCCGCTCTATCGGGATTTTGCAACGCGCTTTTAGGCGCAGGGGGCGGAATATTACTGACTCTCGCTATGGGGATCATACTTCCCCATCGCTTCGAGGATCGCAAGCAGCTTCTCGTTACGACGCAGGCTGCGATGATACCGGGGTGTATTGTTTCGTGCTTGATATACGCCGCTGACGGAATGCTTGACACGACGAATTTCGCAATTTTTGCCATTCCTGCCATACTTGGCGGTGCGCTGGGCAGTATTTTACTGAATCGGGCAAAGCCGAGGTGGATCAACAATATTTTTTCGGCTTTAGTGATATGGTCAGGGTTCAGAATGGTAGTGAGGTAAGATATGGATAGGCCTTTATATGCGCTCGTCGCGGCAGCGGTAGCGTTCTTTATCGCAATTCTTTCGGGACTGGGTGTAGGAAGCGGAGGACTTTTCGTTATCTGGCTGACGGCAGTATACGGAGTGACCGCAACACAGGCAAGGGGGATGAATCTGCTGTTTTTCGTTTTTTCCGCATCGGCGGCGTTGGTTTTTCATTATTTAAAGGGCAGAGTTGATATAAAACTGATATTACGGCTGGCTTTATTTGCGGTCATTGGAACGCTTGGTGGAGCTTGGCTTGCAAAGCAGATAGATTCGGGGATGTTAAGGCAGTTATTCGGTATTTTTCTTATTGCTTCGGGAGCGTATTCGCTTTTTGGGAAAAAGCTTGAAAAAAAGGAAAGTTAGAGAATGGTTTAATGTTACTTTCCTGCCATCAGCTGCAGGAAAGTAACCAAAGGAAAGCCGCACGGGGGCAGGAGGAGTCTTGATTTTCAAAATACGGCAAGCCATAATTTGAAAATCTGCAACATCCTCCTCCCCCGTGACCCCCAACCTCTGCAAGGTATAATATTTTTCATTGTGTAGCCGCACGCTGAACAATTTAGTGGAGTTTTTAGTTTATCTTTGACTAAGTCTTTCTTTTGCTTGCGTAGGCATACGCAAGCAAGGTGAGGAACTCACCTCGCGCGGCGAACCACGCCGCTAAAAAGACCAGTTGAATGTTTATTCTTAGAAATATGTAAGCTTCGTGGTTCGAAGCGCGACTTTGGTTCTTACCCTTGCTCGCATATGCTTTTGCGAGCAAAAGAGAGACAAATGTTTTAGATGGACAAAGAACTAAACTTAAAGGTTTAGCCTCTGTCTTTAAACCGAAGATCTCTCTTTAATAATTAGAGAGGGGATTCTTAAGGGGAGAGGCTGTTAAAACGGACAAAAATGCGGCTTGCTGCCTTTTTGTCCGTAAGACCCCTCTCCCCTTAAGCGGCGTTCTTTGGGTACTTTTCTGTCGACGGAGACAGAAAAGTACATCCAAAACATCTTCTAACCTCCTTTTTGCCAAGCTTTTTCTCAAAAAAGCGAAAAAAATTTCAAAAACCCCTTTACAAACTGTTTTTTATATGTTATAATGTACGCTGTATAACGGCGGCACGGCTTCTCGAGGCTATAAGTTACGCCCGTAAAACTCCTTTCGGAGACAACCCAAAGCGTGAATTTCACCCTCTCGGTTGCGGTGCGGTCCGTGAAACAAAAATCTATTTTATTTTCGAAAGGTGAATACGAAAATGACAGCAGCAGAAAAGCAGGCAATTATTGAAAAGTACGCTACCCACGAGGGTGACACCGGATCTCCCGAGGTTCAGATCGCAATTCTTACTCACAGAATTTCCAACCTCACCGAGCACCTCAAGGGCAACCACAAGGACAACCACAGCCGTCGCGGTCTCTTCAAGATGGTAGGTCACAGAAGAAACCTTCTGGGCTATCTCCAGAAGACCGATATCAACAGATACAGAGCTATCGTTGAGAAGCTTGGCCTTAGAAAGTAATAATTGTATAAGAAACGGAGTGCCGAGATATGCTTGTCACTCCGCTTCTTGCTGTAAAAACACCAAACATTAAGTAAAAGCACGTGAGATTTAGCGCTTAAATATGCACCCGAAACCTGCTTTCGGACGTGTATTTAAGTTCTAAAGCTCCGTGCAAAAATAAACAAAACGGAGGAATTTAAAATGTCCACTTCTATCGTAAGCTCCGCTATGGAGTTCAAGAACTTCAAAAAGTTCAACTACACCCTGGCAGGCCGTCCCCTCGTAATCGAGAACGGTAAAATGGCAGGTCTTGCAAACGGTTCCGTCCTCGTTCGCTACGGTGAGACCGCAGTTCTCTGCTGTGCAACCGCTTCCGAAAAGCCCCGTGACGGCATCGACTTCCTTCCCCTCTCCGTCGACTTCGACGAGAGAATGTACGCAGCCGGTAAGATCCCCGGCGGTTACTTGAAGCGTGAGGGCAAGCCTTCCGAGAAAGCAGTACTCACCAGCCGTGTTATCGACCGTCCTATCAGACCCCTTTTTCCCAAGGACCTTCGTAACGACGTAGCTCTTACTCTTACCGTTATGAGCGTTGACCCCGATTGCGCACCCGAGGTTGCCGCAATGATCGGTGCTTCCACCGCTCTCGCTATCTCCGACATTCCGTGGAACGGCCCCATCGGCGGCGTTCACATCGGTCTTATCGACGGTAAGTTTATTGTCAACCCCACTACCGCACAGCAGAAGGTTTCCGACCTCCAGCTCACCGTTGCCGCCTCTATGGAGAAGGTCGTTATGATCGAGGCAGGCGCTAACGAGGTTGAGGACGGCGTTATGTATGACGCTATTATGCTCGCTCACAAGGAGATCAAGTCTCTCCTCGAATTCATCAACGCTATCGTTGATGAGATCGGTAAGCCCAAGTTCTCTTATCCCTCTTGCGAACTCGACCACGATATGTTTGACAAGATCTTCGACTTCTGTGAAAAGGACGTTATGTTCGCTCTCGACACCGATGACAAGACGGTTCGTGACGCAAGAATGTTCCCCATCAAGGAAGCAATCCTTGAGAAGTTCACCGAGGAATATCCCGAGCTTCCCGGTATGATGGACGAGCTTGTTTATAAGATCCAGAAGAAGATCGTTCGCCGTTGGTTGCTCGTTGACAAGAAGAGAGTTGACGGCAGAAGCATGAACCAGATCAGAGGTCTCGCTGCTGAGGTTGACGTTCTTCCCAGAACCCACGGTTCGGGTCTCTTCACCAGAGGTCAGACTCAGGTTCTCACAGTTGCTACTCTCGGTACTCTCTCCGAGGCTCAGATGCTCGACGGTATCGACTCCGAGACTTCCAAGAGATACATGCACCACTACAACATGCCCGGCTTCTCCACAGGTGAAGCTAAGGCAGTCAGATCTCCCGGACGCCGTGAGATCGGTCACGGAGCGCTTGCTGAGCGTTCTCTCGTTCCCGTTCTTCCCTCCGAGGAGGAATTCCCCTATGCTATCCGTCTTGTTTCCGACGTAGTTTCCTCTAACGGTTCTACCTCTCAGGGTTCTGTTTGCGGTTCTACCCTTGCTCTTATGGCAGCAGGCGTTCCGATCAAGGCTCCCGTTGCAGGTATTTCCTGCGGTCTTATCACCGCTGAGGACGGCTCTTGGGACACCATGATCGACATTCAGGGTCTCGAGGACTTCTACGGCGACATGGACTTCAAGGTAGCAGGTACCAAGAAGGGTATCACCTCCATTCAGATGGACCTTAAGGTTGACGGTCTTACCCCCGAGATCATCGCTCGCGCGTTCGAGCAGACCAAGGCAGGCCGTGAGTATATTATCGACGAGGTTATTCTCAAAGCTATCGAGGCTCCCAGAGCAGAGGTAAGCAAATATGCTCCCAAGATGACCTCCTTCAAGATCGACCCCGACAAGATCCGTGAGGTTATCGGTAAGGGCGGCTCTGTAATTCAGAAGATCTGCGCCGATTCCGGTGCAAAGGTTGACATCAACGACGACGGTATCATCACCATAGCCGCTATCAACGGTGAGTCTGCCGCTATCGCTAAGTCCATGATCGACGCTATCGTATTCGAGCCTGAGGTTGGCTGCTGCTACAACGGTACAGTCGTTAAGATCCTCGCAAGCAAGGACAAGCCCAACGAGGACGTTGGATGCTTCGTTGAGTACGCTCCCGGCAAGGAGGGCATGGTTCACATCTCCAAGATCTGCGACAAGAGAATCAACAAGGTTACCGACGCTGGTATCGATGTTGGAAGCTCTGTTGTAGTTAAGTACATGGGTCTTGATAAGAAGGGCCGTATGGACTTCTCTATCAGAGACGCAAAGAACTGATATATCGTAAACAAACTGCAAGGGCAGATATTCCCTGCCCTTGCATGAATTTTAAAAGCTGAAAGGAGAACACAAGATGGATTTTCTTAACAAATTCGACAAACAGCAGGTGCAAAAGATTACTCTTATCGTAATCGCCGCGCTCACAATTCTCGCGCTAGTGCTTCTTCTCGTTATAATTATCGCAAGCGTGAATCCCGCCCCCCCCTTCGGAATTTCTGATGGATTCACCGATCTCAAGGAGATCACTGTCACAGAGAAGGATCTCCAAACAGGCTCCCTTGTTTTGGCTGACGACGATCATCGCTACAACTATCAATTCAGCGACAGCGATCTTGAAGTGTTCGGTGCATATAGAGATAACAATCTCCCCACAGACGAGTCCGGAGCGCCTATAAACAAGTATTATATGAATGAAAAGTCTGCCATGAAAATGACAAAGGAGGCTATGGAAGCCGCTCACAATATGTTGGTCGCGGCAGAGGCTTCGGTAAAAAAGGACGATCTTCTTGTTGCTTACACCTATGGATACAACGAGGCAGACAGCCAAGAGTACAATACTGCTCTGTTCATATATCTTACCAATTATAATAACGGCAAGCTTGATAGATCTTACAGTAACTGGTTCGATGAGAATGCCACAAAGTACGGCTTTATCGAAAGCTTTGAGGACGGCTACCGCTACGTTGGCGTTGCTCACGCTAAGTCTATCAGCGAAAGCAAGGATATTAACTCCCTTGCAGACTATATCGCATACTTGAAGGAGAATACAAGCGTCAACAAGACTATCGAGATCGAGATTGAAGGTTCAACCTACAAGACCTACTATGTCTCCTGCAAGACAGGCGATACAATCAAGGTTCCCAAGGATGCTGATTACACCATTTCCGGCACCAATGAGGGCGGAGTTATCATAACCGTAAAGACAAAATAATAATCTACATTGTTGGGGAAACGCTATATAACGTGTTTCCCCAATATTTTAAAGGGGTATAATAACTAAAGATATACACGCAGGAGGTATAACATGACCGGAAAAGAAATCGGTTGCAGCATAGGCAACGGACTTAACAAGGCGAAGGCAGGCATCCTTGCTATATTTGGAAAAACGGGCGACGCATTCAACGATTATGATGTGATCGTCAACGTCGTGGAACACGGCAAGGGCGAGGCCGCAGAACCTACGGGAACCAGAAATTATCACAGAAAATACAGAATTAATCTCGGAAACGTAGCTCTTGCAGTTGTGGGCGGTCTTATGGTTCTGGCTATCGTTATCGGTATCACAAGTCTCTTTGACAAGGATTGATCAAAATGAAATATTTTACAAAAAAATGGTTTGCCGACACGGTTCTTGCCGAAATGTGCTTTCAGGTAAAAAAGACCGCAAAGGCAGAAAAATTATCCGAAAAATATTATCTTTCGCTCTACAAGGATCAAAAAAAATGGTTCATTAAGAACGAAAAGTTTATCGCTAAGCACAATAAGGTAAAATTCGATCTTGACGCTGCCGAGGCGGCGTTTGAGGCGAGTCACAGGGAAAACCTTGATTACGTCAAGGCCAACGTCCCCGCAGAAATACTTGACAAGGTTGCCGATCTTCGCGTGCTTGCGCTGGGTTGCGCGTCTTACGGCGTCTACGACGCTCTGGTTCGCTTTTGTGGGAAGGTAAATCACCGTTGCGAGCAGGTGACCGAGGCTTACGACGCCGAAGTCGAACTGCTTGCCGAGAAGATCGGTTGGGAAAAGATAAATCTTTTGAACCGTCTTTCAAACTCAGCTATCGAGCTTTGCGAGGAAAGCGGAGACGGCAAATTCGCGTTTGCTACAAGCACGGAATACACGGGTGTTCCCTGCCGCGTCGATCTTTTGAATGCTCGCGTCATCAAATTCGACGAGGGGCTTGTAGGCTCGGCAGTAGCACATTTTGAAATTCTGCCCTCTGAGAGCGGCAGACTCTCGTTCTCTGCTCTTTGTCAGAACCTCGACGGCTCTCTTTTAGAGTTTTCGGCAGAGATGGATGATCTTGAAGTCATCTGATACATTTACCGTCTGCGTTTTTCGGCGCGGACGGTATTTTTTAGATCAACCTTTATTCGACTAAAAATCCCTTGACAAAAGGGTCAAAAAGTTGTATAATTGTAAGGCTGATCGATTTTCGGTTAAGAATTTCGGAGGGAGGTGTCCGTTTTGGCAGAAAAAAAGAGCGGGAACAAAATTATCGCTCAAAATAAAAAGGCGTATCACGACTATTTCGTGGACGAAAAATATGAGGCGGGCATCGAACTTTTCGGTACCGAGGTCAAAAGCTTGCGCGCAGGAGCTGTGAATCTCAAGGATTCCTATATCGATGTCAAGGATGGCGAGCTTTTTGTTATCGGTATGCACGTAAGTCCGTATGAGCATGGAAACATCTTCAATCGTGATCCGCTCCGCAAGCGCAAGCTTCTGATGCACAAGCGCGAGATAATGAAGCTTCACGGTCTGGTATCGCAAAAAGGTGTTTCACTCATTCCCCTATCTCTCTATTTTTCAGGCTCGCGTGTAAAAGTCGAGGTGGGTCTCTGTCGAGGTAAAAAGCTCTACGACAAGCGTGACAGCATCGCCAAGCACGACGCAGACCGCGAGATCGAGCGCAGAATGAAGGATCGTTAGGATGCGATTGCAAGAACCTTTTTGAAAAAAGGTTCCTGCACCTCCAAAAACTTTCCACAAGAAAGGGCTTAATGCACGCCGTTTAGTCCTTGAAAATGGGATTGATTTTAATCAATGTCCCTCTGCTATCGTGTTGCAAGTAAAAATTAAAGCAGCAATTCTAACTTCAAACGCTTTGCGTAAGCAAAGCATATCACTCGCGCGTGGCGCGAATATAACTTCAAATCGCCCCCGCGATTTGAAACATCACTCGAAAATCGTTTCACGATTTTCGCCATGGGGGTGTAAAGGTTTCGACGGGGATTTTGAGGTATGATAAGCGGGTAGAGCCGAGTAATCTCTTAAACTGCTCAAACTAAAAAAATAAACGACAACAATACTGTTGCTATGGCTGCCTAATCGTTGACCCTTCGGGGCTAACGATGGCAGTGCCGCGGTCTGCGGACCGCCCGTTCCTCCCGAGAGGACCACGACTCGGGACTGAGCGTCATTTTAGTGGTGAACATGCATCGGCGGTTTACCGTTGAACCGATCATGCACAAAACGGTTGCTTCTCGACCGAGCCTGAGTGCCGGCGCGGTCGAGAAAAAGACAAAATAGACACCCTGCACCCGGAGAAAGTTGTATCAAGAGGTTTTCGGACAGGGGTTCGATTCCCCTCACCTCCACCAGAACAAGCAAATTCGAACTGTTTCGTTACGACGGAACTGTTCGGATTTGTTTTTTTCTTTGATTATCCATATTAGATGATACCACCGAGAGTGACCAAATGGTCACTCTCGGCGCTTTTGTTTAATCTTCTGATAGTTTTCTTTCTACCCTTTTTCTGATAATATGATCATTATATGTGTGGTATGTTTGCAAAGGTATATTAAACATAAATCGTCACATTATATAATTAGACTTTTAGAAATACGAGGTGAAATAAAGGAAGTTTATGGATTTTTTAGAGTTTTGGGGGCAAATGACGGCGAACCCTCTTCTGTTTGTCGCGGTAACGTTGACTCTCGGCGTTATTCTGGTAAACGGATGGACCGACGCACCTAACGCTATTGCCACCTGAGTTGTAACGAGATGTATGCCTCCGAAGGCGGCAATACTTATGGCGGCGGTGTTTAATTTTCTCGGCGTTTTCGTTATGACCCAGATAAGCAACGAGGTTGCCGTAACTATCACAAGCATGGTCAACTTTGGCGAGAACTCGGGACGTACAATCATTATCGTTTTGTGTGCGGCAATGCTTGCTATCGTTATTTGGGCCACACTTGCGTGGGCTTTCGGTATTCCTACCAGTGAGAGTCATGCGCTTATTGCAGGGCTTACGGGAGGTGCTATGGCGCTTAACAGTCTTGAAGCCGTCGTGTGGAGTCAATGGCTCAAGGTAATCTACGGCATCGTAATATCTGTTGTTTTTGGTTTTGGACTTGCATGGATTATAGGTAAGCTTGTAACAAAGATATTTTATAAGGTAGATCGCCCGAAAACAGAGCCTTTTTTCAAGGGCGCACAGATCGTTGGCGCGGCGGCCATGGCATTTATGCACGGAACGCAAGACGGGCAGAAATTTATGGGTATCATCCTTCTTTGCGTATTCACTCTGCAAGGATCGGGTACTTCTGCGTCTACTTTTGAGATTCCGCTGTGGCTTATGATAGTTTGCTCTCTCGTTATGGGAGCGGGTACCGCTATGGGCGGCAAAAAGATCATCAAATCTGTGGGAATGGATATGGTTAAGCTGGAAAAGTATCAAGGCTTTTCGGCAGATATTGCATCTTCTATCTCGCTTGTTTTCTGCTCGGTATTTGGTCTCCCCGTTTCTACCACCCATGTAAAGACCACCTCTATTATGGGTGTCGGAGCCGTCAAGAGAGTTTCGGCTATCAACTTTGGAGTGGTAAAGGAGATGGTCATGACCTGGATCCTCACCTTCCCCGGATGCGGTCTGCTTGCATTCTTAGTAACCAAACTGTTCTTGTTAATTTTCAATTGATTGAAAGGAAGTATATAAATGGCTAAAGGCGATAAGTTTTATTTTGAGAATTATTCGGAGTGCGCCGCGCTTGCAAAGAAGGCGGCAACATATCTCGTAGGATGCCTTGAGAACTACAATGCCAATAACATTAACAAAATGCTTGAAGAAATGCACACATTCGAGCATAGCGCGGATATGAAGAAGCACGAGATTAACTCAACTCTTGCAAAGGCGTTCGTTACACCCGTTGACCGCGAGGATCTCGACATTTTGAGCCAGCAGATGGATAACGTGCTTGACCTTATCGAGGAAGTTCTGCAAAAGCTCTACATTTATAACGTCAAGGAGATAGAGCCTGCCGCTATTGAATACGCAAAGCACCTCGTAAGAGCTTGCGATCTGCTGGGCGAGATAATGAGCGAGTTTGAGAACTTCAAAAAATCCAAGAAGATCCACTCTCTCGTTATTGCTTGTAACGACGTTGAGGAGGACTGCGATAAGCTCTATCTTACCACTATGCACGAGCTTACAAAGAACTCGACCGACATTCTCAACACCATTTCCTGGTATAAGATCTATGATTGCCTCGAGGCTTGCGCTGACGCTTGCGAGCATGTCAGCGAATGTGTAGGATCGATCATTATGAAGAACACTTAATATTTCAGACAGGGCATGCGCGGATGGCGTATGCCCTGTCTTTGCCGTATATTGCAGAAACAAAATCCCTTCAAAAATCAAAAAAGCTATTGACAACTTCAAAAACCAATGGTATAATATATCGTAATATTTAAACGCTGAGACCGAGAGGATTAGGTCGTTTGTCTCTTTCAGAGAGTGAGTGTTTGGTGCAAACTCACAGAGACGGCGATCGAAGGTAGCTTGTGAGCGGCGTGGGTGAAGGCATTTGCTGTGTAATCCGCGACGGTGGCGACGTTAGAGCCTTTGAGTGACACTCGTTTGAGTGTAATTTAGGTGGTACCACGTGTTTTTTTGCGCCCTGATGATTTTAGGGGCGCTTTTTATTTTTATTTCAGAAAATTATTTGAAAGGACATAGAAAAATGAATTCCTACAACGAACTTCCGAAGACGTATTCTCCCTCGGATTTTGAGGACAGAATATACGCCGAATGGTGTGAAAAAGGCTATTTCACGCCTGATAAGAATAACAACAATCCCGCGTTTTCAATAGTAATTCCCCCTCCAAACGTCACGGGTCAGCTCCACATGGGTCACGCCCTTGACGAGACCTTGCAGGATATTCTCGTTCGTTACAAGAGAATGCAGGGCTTCAATACCCTCTGGGTCCCCGGCACCGACCACGCGGGTATCGCTACACAGATCAAGGTTGAGGAGAGACTACGCGTTGACGAAGGTCTTTCACGTTACGATTTAGGTCGCGAGAAATTCCTTGAAAGAGTATGGGGCTGGAAGGATACTTATGAAGCTCGCATCACAAGCCAGCTCAAAAAGCTGGGTGCGTCCTGCGACTGGACCAGACAGCGCTTCACTATGGACGAGGGCTGCTCCAAAGCCGTTCGCGAGGTATTCGTAAACCTTTATAACAAAGGACTTATCTACCGCGGATACCGTATCATCAACTGGTGTCCCCGTTGCCTCACCGCACTTTCCGACGCAGAGGTCGAGTACAAGGATCAGCCCGGAAATTTCTGGCACATCAAGTATCCGATTATCGGTGAAGAGGCTTATGTCGAGGTTGCTACCACCCGTCCCGAGACCATGTTCGGTGACACCGCCATCGCGGTCAACCCCGAGGACGAGAACACCAAGCATCTTATAGGCAAGAAGGTACTTCTTCCTATCGTAAACCGCGAGATCCCCGTTATTGCCGACGATTACGTTGAGATCGGCTTCGGTACGGGCTGCGTTAAGATCACTCCCGCCCACGACCCCAACGACTTCATGGTCGGTCAGAGACACAACCTTGAACAGATCAAGGTCATGAACGACGACGCTACTATGAACGCTTACGCGGGCAAGTACGAGGGCATGGACAGATACGCTTGCCGTAAAGCGCTTGTTGCCGACCTTGAAGCAGAGGGTTACCTCGTTAAGACCGAGCCTCACGACCACAACGTTGGCGTTTGCTACCGCTGCGGAACGACGGTCGAGCCTATGACCAGCGACCAGTGGTTCGTTAAGATGAAGCCTCTCGCTGAGCCTGCTATCAAGGCGGTTGAGAACGGAAGCATCAACTTCGTTCCCGAGCGTTTCTCCAAGAACTACTTCAACTGGATGAACAATATTCTCGACTGGTGCATTTCCCGTCAGCTCTGGTGGGGTCACAGAATCCCTGCATTCTATTGCGACGAGTGTGGCGAGATGACCGTCTCCAAGACCGATATTGACAAGTGTCCCAAGTGTGGCGCTCCCGTTCATCAGGACGAGGACGTGCTTGACACCTGGTTTTCGTCGGCATTGTGGCCCTTCTCCACTCTCGGCTGGCCCGAGGAGACCGAGGACCTCAAACGTTATTATCCCACCGACGTGCTTGTAACGGGCTACGACATCATCACCTTCTGGGTTTCGCGTATGATCTTCTCGGGACTTGAACATATGGACGAAAAGCCTTTCTCTACCGTATTCATTCACGGTCTCGTTCGTGACGCCCAGGGACGCAAGATGTCCAAGTCTCTCGGCAACGGAATAGATCCTCTTGAAGTAATCAAGCAGTACGGCGCAGACGCACTCCGCTTTGCTTTGGCAACCGGTAACTCCCCCGGAAACGATATGAGATTCTCCGACGAAAAGATCGAGGCGGCAAGAAACTTTGCTAATAAGCTTTGGAACGCATCGAGATTCGTCAGAATGAACCTCACAATCGACTCTATCAAGCTCCCCGACAGTGACAAGCTCGCTATCGAGGACAAGTGGATCCTTAACGAGTTCAACTCTCTCTGCGAGAACGTTGTCACCAATCTTGACAACTTCGAGGTCGGCGTAGCCCTCGGTGCTATCTACGGCTTCGCTTGGGACGTATTCTGCGACTGGTACATCGAGCTTGCAAAGGCGAGACTTAACGAAAAGGACACCGAGGCAAATCTCGTTTGCCAGAACGTGATTGCATACGTTCTCCAAGGAATCTTGAAGCTGCTTCATCCCTTCATGCCCTTCATCACCGAGGAAATTTATCAGGCGCTGCCTCACGATGCGGAAAGCATTATGATCGCCGAGTACCCCAAGGCTTGCTCTTGTCTCTCCTTCCCCGCTGACGCTGAAAAGATGACCAAGATCATCGACGCTATCAAGGCGATCCGCGCGCGCAGAAGCGAGATGAACGTTCCTCCCTCCAAGAAGGCAAAGGTCTACCTCGCCACCAAATATACCGACGTTTTCGCTACTTCCGAGGCGTTCTTCATTCGTCTTGCGTCGGCATCCGAGCTGATCGTAGCAGACACATTCGCCGAGACCGAAGTTAGTGCCGACAACGCAGTTCAGATCATCACCGACTCCGCAACTATCTTCCTTCCTTTGGCAGACATAATAGACTTTGAGAAGGAAAAGGCTCGTCTTGAAGCCGAAAAGAAGAAGCTTGAAGGCGAGATCGAGCGAATTGAGAAGAAACTCGCAAACGAAGGTTTCGTAGCAAAGGCTCCCGCCGCAGTAGTTGACGGCGAAAAGGCTAAAATGTCGAAGTACCGTGAAAACCTCGACGGCATCCTCGCCGCTATTGCAAAGCTCGGATAATATTCACAAAAAACAGCAAAGGTCCTTCACGCGCGAAAGACCTTTGCTTATAAATCGACTTCTAAATAATTCATACGGTTATAGGAGAGTGAATATGAAACATAATATAAATTTGATAAGGCTGATAATTCTTTTTGCAATTACCACGGCACTCCTTGCTTTGGTGTCATGCGACGTTATCACAAACGTTCTCGGCAGTATAGATTCTTCCTTGCAAACAGCAGAAACCGAAGAATCCATACCCGAAGATTATCCTGAAAATAACGGCACGCAGTTTGAATCCGAGTCTGAAGATATTTCGGAAAGCTTCACAGAAAGCGCACTGAAACAAGCTCCATTTCACAAATAGAAGATGCTTCGGAATCCGAGATTGAAGAAGATCCGCAATATAAAAACACATCTCTTCCATTCGTGGCTCATTGCGACTTTATAGGAGAGGAGACCGTTGGAAAAACGATACACTCAAAAAGCACGCACAATTGCGTATTGAACGGTTACAGCACCGACAGATCCTCGCTTTTAAGACTTTCAGGCTGGTGCATTATCGAGGGCGGCGTATCAAAGTACGTGTGGTCGATGGACGGCGGTAAGACCTGGAATGACATCGGGGGCAATAGAAATTATGGAAACTCTGCCATGATTGACGCCGCTCAAAACGCCTTGGACTATACCTTTGAATCCGATTTTACCCGTGTAAATGCCCATTTTCAAGGATGTGGCACCCTTGTAATAGACCTTTATGATTATTGCGGCGAAACCGTGAATATCATTATCGGCGCAGTTCCTCAAGATGACGAATCAAGCGTTGCAATCCTTTTTCATATTACGAATCTGCAGTGTAATTGAATAGCAAAACGGCAAGGTCAATCCTTGCCGTTTGTTATCATTTTGCGGTATTCCCCGGGGGGCATACCGTTATTTTTTTTGAAAAATGCGTTGAAGCCCGGCTCGTTTGGAAATCCCATTCGTCGGCTGATCTCGCCAAGCGAAAGATCGGGTATTCGGAGCAGTTCTTCGATATGTTTTACTCTCTCTCGGCGGATATAGGCAGCGGGAGAAAGCTTTTCCGAAGAATAAAAGAGCCTTGTCAACTGTTTTTCGCTGATGTAGCAATACTCCGCAATCTCACTGACCTGAAGCGGCAGCTCGATATTATCAAAGATAAACTGACGTGCAAGCTGGACTCTGCTGTCCTCACTCCTCTCGGGCAGATCTGGAACAGAAATATTTCTTTCCGTAACGCCTATCTCCTTTAATAGCAAAATCGCTGTTTCAAAAACGCAATTTTCAACAAAAAATTCGGATGAACGAGATGTATCAGTCGAATATTCCGACACTGCCCAAATGTTTGATAAAAGCCTTTTGGAAATAGGTAAACATAGGCATTTTTTGCCTTCAAAACCAGTAAAAACATCCTGGGAAGACTCTCCAAGCGAAAATGTGACGGCATATTTTTTAATCGGGTACTCGGCAGAGATAAGTCTGTGCTTTCTTCCCTTAGGTATGGCAAGAAAACATCCGCTCTCGACCGTAAATATGCCGTCGCAGGTCTCGTAGCACTGCTTGCCGCCTACAATTATATGAAATTCATATCCCGTGTGTGAATGTCGCTTTTTCGTACTGCTTCCGTCAGCAGATCCTTGCTCTATTGACTTTAAATAACAGTTGTTAATGCCGTATGCCGAAAAAGGCGAGACTTCTTGATAATTTTCTTGTCCTGTTTGGTTTTGACGATATAATATTTTCATATTAGTCCTCTTTTTGACGATTGGAGCTTTTCTCTATTATATAATTTATTTTTCTGTCTGTCAATAACGTGTCCGAAATATATAAAACAATGTCCTATATAATTATTGCTTTTTTTCTTTATACGGTGTATAATCAAAATAGAAAGGAAGGTAATTTTATGGATATTTTAACTACGATGATAACCCCTTACAAAAAAGACGGCTCTATTGACTACGAGACCGCCGAAAAATACGTTGATTTTTATTTTGAAAGCGGCATTGACGGAATTTTTGCCGTTTGTCAGTCAAGTGAGATATTTTTCCTTACTCTTGAGGAGCGTGTTGAGCTTAACCGCCGTGTCTACGCTCGCTCAAAAGAGCTTGAAAAAAAGAGCGGCAGACGATTTACCGTTGTGTCCTCAGGTCATGTTTCAGATACGATAGAAGGACAAGCCGAGGAGCTTAACGCCGTCTACGCAAGCGGCACCGACGCGCTGATACTTATAACCAACCGTCTTGACGTGAACAACGAGGGCGACGACGTATTCATCGCCAACGCCGAGGCTTTACTCGCAAAGCTTCCCCCTGAGGCAAAGCTTGGATTTTACGAGTGTCCCTACCCTTACAAGCGTCTCGTCACACCCAAAATTCTTGACTGGGCGCTCTCTACGGGCAGATTCTATTACATGAAGGACACCTGCTGTGACGCAGATATGATCGCGGAGCGTTGCCGTCAGCTTGAAGGCAGTAATTTTGCCCTGCTCAACGCCAACTGCCAGACTCTACTTGAAAGTCTTCGCCGTGGCGCCAAGGGTTATTGCGGCATTATGTGCAATTATCACCCCGCGCTTTATGCTTGGCTGGGTCAGAATTTTGAAAAAGAACCCGAAAAAGCCGAGCTTATACAGTCATTTATCGGCTCTTTCGGATTTACCGAGGGCGGTGTTCCCTACCCCTTGACGGCAAAATATCATATGGAGCTTTGCGGCATTCCCACAGAGCTTACCACGAGAAAGCCCGACGGCGGAGTTATGACCGAATACGCAAAGAGCTGCATGAGACAAATGAAGACTGCAAGCGATTATCTTGAAACATTGATCGGAGGATAACAATATGAAAGGCTGCAACACATGGAGCTACGCTCCCTACCGCCCTCTTTTGTGGGATAGAGGCGACATATACATCAGCCGCCTCGCACCCGGAAAGGACTATATCCACCTTGAATGGCTGGATGCCGATTGTGAAGATTACGAAATATTTCTCCGCACTCTTGGCGAGGGCGAATTTGCGTCCGTTGGACAGGTTGCTGGCGTCGGCAAGGAGTTTTACGAATATGACATAGTAGGCCTTGACGAGGGCAAGGACTATGAGTTTTTCGTTAAGGCAGGCGAGAAAAAGAGCCGTGTCAGAATTGCGAAATGCGCTGAGGCTGTGGGAACGGTAGTCAACTATCTTCACCCCGCCGACCGTTACTACGCCTTTTCGGGCAACGCTCTCTGCTCCCCTTCTCTCGTTCGTCACCCCGACGGACATCTCTTGGCATCAATGGATGTTTTCACGGGAAATTATCCTCAAAACCTAACGCTGATCTTCCGCTCGGACGATAACGGCAAGACATGGCACTTTTTAAGCGAGCTTATGCCTTGCTTCTGGGGCAAAATGTTCATCCACAAGGGTGAATTATATATGCTTTCGGTCTCCACCGAGTACGGCGACCTGCTTATCGGCAAATCTTGCGACGGCGGCAAGACCTTCTCCGCTCCTATTTCTATTCTCCGCGGATCAAACGGTAAGAATGGATTCCCCGGTGTTCACAAAAATCCTCAACCCGTGGTTTCCTACAACGGACGAATCTACAACACCCTTGAATGGGGTAGTTGGGGATTGTCAAGTGAGAAGGATTACTACCACGCCGTAATGGTAATATCTTGTGACGAGAACGCCGATCTTCTTGATCCCGAGAATTGGCACATCACGCCGCCCGTAAAATATGATCCCAACTGGGAGGGCGTTGCCGAGGACGGAATCAAGGGCAATATCGAAGGGACTCTTGTAATCGCTCCCGACGGCAAGCTTTACAACTATATGAGATATCAGACCCAAGCAGAAAAGAAGATACTGCTCTTTAGCGTCCCCGACGATCCAGACGCGCCTATTGACTACTCCCACGCTATCTCCTTCCCCGGAAATCTTTCAAAATTCATGATCAAAAAGGACGAAAAAAGCGGAAAATATTTCTCTATCGTCTCTCGCCGTCTCGACGACCCCGTGACCGCGAGAAATCTGCTCTCTCTCGTATCCTCGGATGACTCCGAGCATTGGGAGACCGTTTGCGACCTTATCGACCGCAGATACGACGACCCCAATATGGTAGGCTTCCAGTACGTTGACTTTGAGATTGAGGGAGATGACATAATCTATCTTTCAAGAACCTCGATGAACGGCGCGAAGAATTACCACGACGCGAATTACTCCACGTTCCACCGTATTGAGAATTTCAGAGAGCTTTTGAAATAATTTTTCTAAAATTTTGTAACCTTTCCAAAGAAATATCGACTTTATAGGTAGAGAGGCATCTCAAACTTATAAAAAGTCGAATTCGGCGGAAAGGTTATTTTTATGAAAAACAAGAAACTACGTAGACTATCAATACTGGTAATTTCCGTAATATTCACATTTATCTCGCTCTCATCTTGCTCAGACAGTAATGGTAACTCCATAGACTATATGCCCGAACTTGAAATGGGTGCCGGAAGCGACATAAATCTTGAGCTTGGAGGTACCGAAATCGACAAGGGCGAAGGCGAATACGAGCGAAAGATAATCAAGGTTGCCAACGTCTCTGCCGAAACAAAGCAATTTGATGAAAGTATAAATCAGCTTGAAGCGCTTTGCAAAAGTACCGGCGGCTATATCGAAAGCTCCTCGGTAAGAGGGATAAGCCTTAACTCCGAAGGAAGCTCCACCAGCCGTTACGCTAACTATACTATTCGTATTCCCTCCGGCAAATTCGATGAATTCAATTCCGGCATACACAGTATGGTAAACGTTGTCAATTCCTCATCTAACGTTGAAGAAGTCACCAATCAATATTACGATATTCAGTCGCGTATTGATGTTCTTGAACTAAAAAAAGAGGCTTTGCAAAAAATGTATGATAATTATACCGACTACAAAGACATTGACACTCTGCTCTCACTTCAGGATAAGCTGTACGCGGTAATTGAGGAAATCGAAGCTTATAAAACCCAGCTTAGGCTTTACGATAACAAGGTTTCCTATTCGACGGTACATATCGATATAAGAGAAGTAGTTGATTACAACGAGATAGAAGAAGAAAAAACCTTTTTTGAGGAAATCGGAGATGCTTTTATGGGCGGATGCGAGGTCTCTCTTTCACTTCTTGAAGGTATAGCAATTATTATTGCTGCATTAACTCCTGTTCTGCTCCCGCTGATTGTAATAGCAGCTGTACCCGCATTAGTCATAATCATAGTTATAATATCGGTAATAAAAAAGAAAAAGCACAAGATCTCAAGCAAATAAACACTAAAAGCACAAAAATCCGCCGATGAGTAATTAACTCATCGGCGGATGGTAATTTAAAATTATTCAACTGAAATGATATAATCGTAGAGGGGCTGACCGCCGTTCAGTACTGCGACTTCGCATCCTCCGCCGACCTTTTCGGAGATCATATTGGCAACGGTATTAGCGGTATCCTCGCTTATTCCCTCGCCGTAGAATACGGTGACGAAGCTTGCTCCCGTCATTCCGCGTATCAGCTGCTTAACGCAACCGATGCTATCGTCGGTAACGCAAGCGATCTTATTTTCAACAAGACCCAAGAACTGTCCCTTGCGGATCTTGAAGCGGTCAAGCTCGGTATCTCTGACGGCGTAGGTGACCGACATAGACGTGACCATCTTCCACGCGAAGTTCATTTCCTTTTCTGCAACGTCGATCTCGGCGTCGGGGTTGAAAGCAATCATCGCCGACATACCCTGAGGCACTGTCTCGGTAGGAATGACCACTACCTTTCTCTCGGTAATGATCTCGGACGCCTGACGGGCAACCATACAGATATTCTTGTTGTTGGGAAGAACGAAAACGTACTCCGAGGGGGTTTTCAGCACCGCGTCGATAATATCCTGTGTGCTGGGGTTCATGGTCTGTCCGCCCGTGATGATATTATCTACACCAAGATCGCGGAACATATCCGCAATACCGTCACCCATACATACGCTGACGAATCCGTACTTTCTCTCGATAGCCACCGTTTTGTCTTTCTTCTTGCCGCTCTCAGCTGCCGCCGCTTCACTCGTAAGAGCGGTATGCTGATTTCTCATATTCTCGATCTTAACGGTGGCAAGGCTTCCAAATTCAATAGCCTTCGTGAGGACCGCACCGGGATCGTTGGTATGTATGTGGAGCTTGATGATACTCTCATCATCCACAAATACCGCGCTATCGCCGATGCTCTTTATAAACTCGTAAAGCTCGCCCGAGGTGTCCTCGCCCGCGTACTTTTCGTTTTTGTCAACTATACATTCTGTGCAATAACCGAATTTGATGTCCTCGGTATTGAAATCTGAAAAATTTGCGCCCTCAGGCTCGGCAGGAACGTCACTCTCGCTTGCGGGAGCGTTGACCATAGCGTAAGGCTTTCCTTCAAGCGCCGTCTGCATACCTTGAAGAACACAAACAAATCCCGCGCCGCCTGCGTCAACTACACCTGTCTGCTTCAACACGGGAAGCATCTCGGGAGTTTGCGAGAGAGCGGTCTCCGCGCCCTCAAGAAGAACCTCAAAAAGCTTACTCACGGTTATGCGCTTATTGGCAAGATAAGCCTTTTCAGCCTCCTCACCCGCAACTCTCATGACCGTAAGGATAGTTCCCTCTGTAGGCTTCATGACCGCGCGATAAGCCTCGGTAGTTCCTCTCTTGAACGCCTCCACCAGCTCCTTGGAGTTAGCTTCTTCAACACCCTTGAGCGCCTTGCCTATTCCTCTGAAGAAAAGGGACAGGATCGCTCCCGAGTTACCTCTTGCACTTCGGAGCATAAGAGCCGCCACCTTTTCGGCGCAAGTACCGACGGGCAGATCCTCCCCTGCCTTGCCAACAGTACTCATAGTAAGGCTCATATTGATGCCCGTATCACCGTCGGGAACGGGAAAAACGTTCAGATTATTTATTTCTTCCTTTTTATCGCTGAGCATTGCGGCTCCCGAAAGAACCATACTGCGATATAATTGTCCAGTAATAACCATTAAAAAATCTCCATTCCGCCGTGAAATCTCGGTTTTATTTTAATTTTTCGCGTTTAGATTTTTAGTTTTGTGTTTGATCTATAAGACGATAGATTTTTTCCGAGACAATGCACACCGCAAAAAGCAAGGCGAAGACGTAGTTATTTCTACGTCGAGCCGCTTTTGAGGAGCAAAGCCGTATCGGGAAAAATATACGTCTTATCTCTCTGTTGCCAAGAAGAACAATGCAATAGTTCCAGGTCCCGAGTGAGCGCCGATAACGGGTCCTATCTCACTGATAAGAATATCGGTGACACCCAGCTCCTCGGTTACCATATCCGCAAGCTTTTTTGCGTCGTCATAGCAATCGCCGTGACTGATATACACGGCCTGCTTTGCAGGCTCGATAGCAGTAGCCTTCATCTTTTCAAGGAGTGCCTTGATAGATCCCTGCCTGCCGCGAGCCTTTTCCATACTAATAAGCTTGCCCTCGTTATCAACGTGAAGAACCGGCTTTATCTGGAGCATAGTACCAACTACCGCCGTAGCCGCGGAAACTCTGCCGCCGCGCTTCAAGAAGAAAAGATCCTCTACGGTGAACCAATGAGCGAGATTCCATTTTGTCTTTTCTACGTACTCGGCTACCTCCTCAACTGTCGCGCCCTCATTCTTCTTATCGACCGCAAGCTTTACGAGCAATCCCTGACCAAGAGACGCGCAGAGCGAGTCCACAACAAGTATTTTGCTTTCGGGATATTTCTCGGAAAGCTCCTCCGCGGCATTCTTTCCCGCCATATAGGTTGCGGAAAGTCCCGAGGAGAACGCAATATAAAGAATATTCTTGCCCGAAGCGACAATGGGGTCAAAGATCTCCATAAATCTATCCATATTGATAGCAGAGGTCTTTGCTCCGTGCTTATCTCGTAAATATGCGTAAAACTCTTTAATATCGATCTCGTCGTTCAGTCTGATGTCACCCTCCATATTAACCTCAAGCGGAATGACCTCGACTCCGAGTTCTCTCGCCAGAGACAGAGGAAGGTCGCTGGACGAATCGGTAATAATTACAAATTCATTCATTAAATCTGATACCTTTCAAATAATCTGCATCACAAATATGCCGTTATATACTCGGGGCGCTCACTTGAAACCAAGCATACCCCAATTAATTATACTATATTTTTGCCCAAATGTCAAGATATGCATCCAATATTAGAGGAAATCAAATCCAACAAAAATTATTTCCCCCCATAGGACATTTTACACATATTTTATTGACAACTTACACCTGCGTGCATATTTTGTTCATAATCTTACGGCAAGGTTGACATTTTCGGCACAATATGGTAAAATAATTGTGATTTTAAGAAATACAAGGTCTTATAAAATGATTTTGATTATTGCGGAAAAGCCAAGTCTTGCGCGGAATATCGTTGCGGGAATCACCGAAAACGGCGGTGGAACGATGGCAAAGAAAAACGGATATTTTGAGGGTGGCGGCTACGTAGTTACGTGGGCGTTCGGTCACCTTTTTTCTTTGTGCGATATAGAGGATTATACGGGCGGTGACGCGGGTGCAAAATGGGCGCTGGACTCTCTGCCCTGCTTTCCCACCGAATTCAGATACAAGCTGAGAGTGGGTCCCGACAAAAAGGTGGACGCGGGAGTTGAAAGACAGTTTGAGACTATCAAATATCTCTGTCTCCGTCAAGACGTTGACACCATAGTCAACGCGGGAGACTCTGACCGCGAGGGAGAGATAATCATTCGCCTTTGCGTTATGAATACGGGTGCGCTGGCTGATCCAAATAAGCATTTCAAGCGTCTCTGGCTTCCCGACCAGACCCCCGAGACAGTTGGCAAAGCGCTCGCGGAGATGAAGGACGAGAGCGAATATCAAAACCTTGCCGACGAAGGATTTGCACGCACTTATATCGACTGGTTATACGGAGTAAATCTTACCCGTTTTGCCACACTCAAAAGCGGCACGCTTCTCCGTGTGGGACGTGTCATCGTGCCGATCGTCAGAGCTATTTACGACCGCGACATGGCGATACGCAATTTTGTTCCCGACGTTTACTTCGCGGCGGTGTCAAAAGAGCCGACGGGCGGCGAGGAGATCGAGCTTGTCAGCAAGGAGAAGTTTGACAAGGACAAAAAGGCTCTAGCCGAAGCGCTTTGCGCGAAATACAACGCAAGTAAGGCTTTGGTAATCTCCAAAAAGACCAAAAAGGAGACCGTTAACCCCGGAAAGCTTTTCTCTTTGTCTAAATTGCAGAATTTACTTGGCAAAAAGTACAAAATGTCAATGGCTGAAAGCCTTGCCATAGTCCAGAAGCTTTACGAGGAGGGATATTTGACCTATCCCCGTACAAACTCCGAATACCTTGCAACTAACGAAAAGGACAAGGTAAAAAAGATAATTCACAACATCAAAAACGTGGGTTATCCCGTAGTGTTCAAAGACAAAAAGACGATCTTTGACGACTCCAAGATTGAGAGCCATTCGGCTCTGACCCCAACCTACAAGATACCCAAAAAGGAGCATCTTTCCGAAAAAGAGATGCAGGTATATCAGACGGTCTTCCGTCGCTTCGTTTCGGTTTTCTGCGAGGAGGAATGTATTGCTCAAAAGACCGAGATCGTCATAGATGTGGGCGGATTTGAGCAGTTCACTCTGAAAGGAATGATCATCGTCCAGCGGGGATTTTTGCGCTTTGACGACTCCGAAAGGAAGGACAAAATACTACCACCTCTTGAAAAGGGCGACGAGGTGAATATCAACTTCAAGCCCGTAGAAAAGCAGACCTCCCCGCCCCGTCACTACACTATCGAAACTCTCAACAACTATCTGAAAAATCCTTTTCGCGAGGACAAGGCTGCCCTTGCGGAGAAAGAGAAAGCTTCTGCCGAGAGCTTTGACGGAGCAGTCCTCGGAGACACCGAGGAAAATGACGAGGAGGATTACAGAGCTATTTTCGAGGGTCTTGAGCTTGGTACCGAGGCGACGAGAACAGGCATCATCGATAACGCGCGCAAGTCGGGATATATCGACTTAAAGAAGGACGTTTATACCATTCTCCCCGGTGGCGAGTATCTTATTGAGCAGCTTTCGCAGATGAACATTTCAATGGACAAATACAAGACAAGCGTGTTAGGTCAGGCGCTGAAAAAGGTGTATCGCGGTACCATCACCGTAGAGGACTCGGTGAAGCAGGCGCAGGACGAGATAGCAGAGGTCTTTGACCGTACGCCCAAGACTATAGAGCTTGACACCGATACGGGATTTTACGGAGATCTTGTAGGCAAGTGTCCCGTCTGCGGCAAGGACGTTATCCGCGGCAAATACGGCTACGGTTGTATGGGATATAAGGAAGGCTGCAAGTTCCGTCTCGGAAGCTTTATTTGTAAGCGAGCGATCTCGATAAGTAACGCAAGACTTCTCCTCACCGAGGGCAGAACAGCCGAGATACAAGGCTTTACCTCTAAAAACGGCAAGCTTTTCAACGCCCGTCTGAAGCTTGAGGGAGACCGTGCAGTATTTGATTTTTCAAAATAAACGGTAATATTCACCTCGCTCGATTTGAGCGGGGATACATAAAAAAGCTTCTTCCGAGGAATTTCGGAAGAAGCTTTTATTTTATGCGTTTATTTTTGTTTCAATGGCACAAGTTGAGCTGATCTTATGCTTTTCATCCCAGATCATCTCACCGATCTCGTCGGCTCTGACAGATCCGCTTATGGGATTTTTAACGCTCAATATGCTTCCCTTTACAGTTGCTTTTACGTCACTGTTCTCAAATGAAAGGTCGCAATCCTCCATTGTGCAGTCTTCAAGAACCAATCCCTTGCAGTAACACAGGGGCTGAGTTCCTTTGATGTGGCATCTCACAAGCTTTAAATTCTCTGAATACCAGCCGAGATACTCCCCTTCAAGGACAGTATCGTAAACGGTGACATCCTTAGCATGCCAGAAGGCATCCTTGGTCTTGAAAACCGAGTTTTTGATCTCAACGTTTTCTATGTACTGAAAGGAATACTTGCCCTTCATCGTAAGGTCGTCGATTTTCATATCGCGGCACTCAAAAAACTGATACTGAGACTCCAAAGTACTGTTCTTTATGTCGAGACCGCGACAACGCCATCCAAATTCATCGGAGATCACGTCACAACCTTCAAGAGTGACGTTTTCGCACTCTCGGAGCGCTTTTATGCCGTGAAGTCTGCAATTTTCAATGGAAATATCGCTATCGTACCAAAGTGCGGCACGGCAGGTTTCGGTCATTCTGCTATTGGTTATCTTTGCTCCCGTGACGTGCCAAAATGGATAACGAAGCATAAAATCGCAGTTATCCACTTCAATATTTCGGCACTCCTTGAGGGCGCTCTCACCGTCGGCGGGACCCGAAAAAGTGCAATTTTTAACGGTTGAATCCTCAATATCGTAGAGCGCGCGCTCCTCGTCGAGGACAAGATTTTCGTATATCATTTCTTTTTCTCGAATAAATGATGAGGATTTTCGCTCCGCGAAAATCAACCTCTTCTTTTATCTTTTCTCTCTTATCTTTTATCTCTCTTAAAAGTCTCGTCTGCCCTCGATCGCTCTATAAAGAGTTATCTCGTCGGCATATTCAAGGTCGCTTCCCATAGGAACTCCGTAGGCAAGTCTTGTGACCTTGATACCCATAGGTTTGAGAAGTCTGGACAGATACATCGCGGTAGCTTCTCCCTCAACGGTGGGATTGGTGGCCACTATGACCTCCTCTATCTCGCCCTCGCCAAGACGGGCAAGCAGCTCCTTTATTTTCAGCTTATCGGGGGTGATACCGTTCATGGGAGAGATCACTCCGTGAAGCACGTGATAAAGCCCCTTAAATTCCCTTACCTTCTCCATCGAAAGCACTACTCTGGGGTCCGACACCACGCAGACCGTGCTGCGGTCTCTCTGCTCGTCGGCGCAGATAGGGCATATATCTCGGTCGGTAAGATTTTGACAGACGGGACAAAGATGTATCTTTGCCTTGGCTTCAAGGATGGCGTTGGCAAATTCGCTTGCCTCCTCATCACTCATATCATCAAGCACGGAAAACGCCATTTTCATAGCGTTCTTTCTTCCGACTCCCTGAAGTCTGCCAAACTGCTCGGCAAGCCTTTGGAGCGATTCGATATACTCTGCCATATCAGAACAATCCGGGCATATTCATACCCTTGGTGATCTTGCCCATCTCCTCGGCGTTTGTAGTCTCAACGCGCTTTATAGCCTCGTTTACTGCCGCAACAAGGATGTCAGAAAGGGTCTCGATGTCGTCGGGGTCAACGATCTCGGGCTGAATATCAATAGACAGAACCTCTTTCTGTCCGTTTATCTTCACCGCGACCATTCCGCCACCTGCCTTTACCTCGTACTCACGGGCATCAAGATCTGCCTGAAGCGCCTCCATATCCTCCTGCATCTTCTGTGCCTGACGAAGCATCGCCTGCATATTCTGGGGGCCTCCGCCCATTCCCTTCGGTATGTTTGCTCTCATGATCTATCTCCTTTATTTTTCAAATATTTACTGAATGTATTTATCCGTCGCTTTCTGCGGCTTCAAGTATCTTATCTATTACGCTGTCGCTCTTTTTTGCGGAGTCGCACTCCATGAAAAGCTCTGCCTTAGTATATTGCTTGCCCAAAACCCCGGAAACCACCTTCAAGAAAAGCTCGTCCGCGCCAAAAAACTTGACGTTATCTATTTCAAAGGCTGTTGCGAACTTTAAGACGATCCTGCCGCTCTCGTCGGTGTACCATTTGGAATTGGAGATGAACGATGACTTCATGGGGTCTGCCGCGTCCATTTTTTCGGCAACCTCGGCGCGGCTTCTGAATGGCTTCAAAACTCGCACGTTGCCGACTTTTGACGAAGCGGATGCCGTTGCGGTTTGTGAGCTTCTTCTGCCCACCGCTTCATTCTGCACAGCGGACGATTGCGGCGTCTTTCCCGTTATGTTAGCAGATCCCGGCGCGTCGCCTCGGAACATCTCGTCATCATCGTCACCAGAAAACGCCGCTCGGCGAGCATGACGCGCAGACTTTTGGATGTCTGCCGTTTTTACAACTTCGGGAGCAGGAGACGTATCTGTCACCGCAACGGGAGAAGTAAAATTGCCCGTGGCAAGTCTTGATTCTATATCTGATATTCTGGAAAGCATCGCCTCGGGAGAGGTATTGAGCCTTTCGTCGCACATTCTGACCAAAGTCAGCTCGGCAGTGATACGGCGGACGGCGTTTGCCTTTTGTATCGCGAAAAGTGCCTCTTGAAGCATCGAGCAGTGATATGACAGTTTCTCTATGGTAAACGCAGACGCAAGAGACGTCAGCGCACGTGTCTCGCTATCGGTAAGATCGAGATATGCCGCGGCATTTCCCGAGCTTTTGACTATAAGCAGGTCGCGGTAGATCGATATAAGATCCTGCCAGAAGACAGTTATGTCACGGGATGACTGCACGACCTCGTCAATAGCCGAAAAAATAGTTTCGTAGTCTCGCTCTGCAACCGCTCTCACGACAGAAAGCATATTCTCTCTGCCGATCTTTCCGACGGTGTTGTTGACCAGCTCCTCGTCGATCCTCTCGCGGCTTCCGGCGCAAAGGTCGAGCAGACTTATAGCATCTCTCATTCCTCCCTGCGCCTGCTTTGCAAGCAGAACAGCGGCGGACTCTTCAAGCTCTATTCCCTCGGTCTTTGCCACACGGAGGAGATGATCTTTCAAGACATCGGTTGTAATTCGACGGAAATCGAATCTTTGACAACGTGAAATTATGGTAGCAGGCAACTTTTGCAACTCGGTAGTCGCAAGGATAAATACAACGTGTTCTGGCGGCTCCTCAAGGGTCTTTAAAAGCGCGTTGAAAGCGCTGACCGAGAGCATGTGAACCTCGTCGATTATATAAACTCTGTATTTAAGATTTGAGGGTGAATAGACCACCTCGTCGCGGATGTCACGGATGTTGTCAACGCCGTTGTTTGATGCCGCATCCATTTCAAGAACGTCTGTGGTGGCTCCCGAATCGATGGCAAGACATGCGGAGCATTTACCGCAAGGACTTCCGTCATGAGGATCAAGACAGTTGACCGCCTTTGCGAGTATCTTCGCGCAGGAAGTCTTTCCCGTACCTCTTGAACCGCAGAAAAGGTAGGCGTGAGAAAATTTGTTGTTGGCGACCTCGTATTTAAGAATAGAGGTTATATGCTCCTGACCGTAGACCTGATCAAAGCTTTTAGGACGCCATTTTCGATATAAAGCTTGATGCATTTTTAACCTCCTTAAATAAATGTTTCTTTTCGGCTTTTTCGGTTTCACCAAAAGATATGGCTCAAAAAATGTCGTGTGCGTGAAACAAGACCATACACCGCAAAGTCGAACTTCAACTCCACGCGATCTTCATACCCTCTGCTCAAGGCAGGCACCCTCGCGGCACATTGAGTTTACCGCTTAATGCTGCTTGGTCCCCCATCTGACATGGTTCACAGCTCCCAATTGCGCAAGACCCGCCTATCAACACAGAGGATAGGACTCATTCGTAAAGAATCCGCCCTCATGTGCGGGATCCACCCCTGCTGTAGCGGATTTCAGGTACAGGGCTCCGCTAAATCCCCGGCTGGTATGGCCTTGTTTCACAGCACACGACTGCTTTTTATTATGCCCATAATAGGCTCTAAATATTATAACAGATTTCTTTCGCTTTTTCAAGTGCTTTTTAAAAATTTAACATTTATTATGATTATTTATTTTACTTTATAAGCAATACTTAGACTATTTTTTTCGAATATGAATTTCAAAACACAAAAAATTAACGATCCCAAGGCTTGTGAAAAGTCTCGGGATCGTTTTAAGAATTACTTAATCATACCGAAGCCCACAATTCAACTATTCAAGTCCTCGACGCTGACAAGCCTAATGCGCTTGATATACATCACGTCGCCCTCAGCAGGCGTATTCTGGAAATAGTCAAATCGGAGCCTTGTAATATTCCCCTTCCAATAATATGACTTTTGAGTAAAGTCAAAGGTCATGGTATGATATTCGCCGTCAACCGTAAGTCTTCCCGAGCCTACCACCTTCTCACCATTGAACGAAGTGCCGGTACTCGTTGCAAAATAGATCGACGAAGCACAATAGGTAGTAGAATTGGTAACGGGGATCATATATTCGATCTGAATTCCGGTATATTCAACCGTGCTCAGAAAAAGACGACTGAAATCGAGAGTGATACTGACATCGGTTCCGCCTTCTACCTTAAGTGCAAGCACATTCTGAGACTCATCAATATAAACATTGGTGTATGCGTTTGCTGCGGGAAAATCTTCGCTTGCCAAAACGCTCATATCGTTATCAACACCAAGCTCTGGATAGTCAAGAGTTGTAAGGGATATACTCTTTATATACATAATATCACCGGCCGCCGCCCTGTGAAACGGATCAAACCGTATCTTATGAAGGTCGCCTTGACATTTGCTCTTAGGCACTCTTATTTTAATCGTATGGTATTTTCCATCACGAACAAGGGTTTCCTTGACAGTATTTGCTTCATTAAAGTCCGTGACTTCCCCTGCACTCAAGAACATCACGAAAGTGTAGCTGGACTTTGAATTGGTCATAGGAAGCATATACTCGATCTCAATAGTGTTGAAATCATCGGAATTTATCACCTTGTCGGAGTTGCAGTCGAAGTTCAGCGAAGCGTATGGATCGTTGCCGTTCTCAACGTATATCCTGAGAGCATTTTCAACCCCATCATAGCCTATATTAACGTGTCTGGGAGCACAAAATACATCTGCATTTTCAGGAACAGTAAAGTCCATATTCGCCATATCGAACTTTCCGTAAGTGATAAGCTGATCGTAGCGATTTTCGGAGAGAGACGCGTTGTCGGTGAAGTCCTTATTCTCCTTGAAAATAGCTCTTATATCCTCGGGATTACCCGTTGCAAGGATATAACTGTATTCGATCGGCTTGTACGATTGCATTACTATAAAGCAAGAGGGTGCTACGTAGCTTGTGGAATTAGCCATAGGATTTTTAGAGCCATTATAATTGTGTCTTATGGCAACATGCCTCTGAATGTTGGGGCAGTAGGTGCCAAATCCAAAATTGTCGTCGGTATTTATCCATATAGACCAGGTTTCGGTATTGCCCTTATAGAGCGGGAAGATACCTGCGTTTTCCCAACCAACGAGATCTCTCTCGTAATAGATGCTCTCATTATCATCGGTCCACGGTTTGATTCCGTTGTAATAAGACAACGTATCGAAATAGCTGACCAGATACACCGCGGGGATCTCCTGCCCGCCTGTGGTATGCGTCCAACCCGAAAAGTCGGTTGCCACGTTATCTACAACAACGTAATCATCGTCATTACTATCGGTCTTGCCTTCCATTATGGTGTATGTGTTCTCATAATAAGTGTAAGTCAAGCCCTTGATATATGCCCAGTCGAGTGCTTGAGAAACTATATAGATATAGTCCTTTTCCTCGTCGTATTCAACGTCGATAAGGCGGTCGGAGCCGTTATTCTTTCTGTCTCCGCCCTGAACGGGGTTATATGGCCACAGCTTATCAGTTTCGCTGTTACCGTTAGGAACCGAGACGTATTCGCCGTTGGAATAGGTGCCGTAGAAGGACTGCTGAATAAGTCTTCCCGTATCGTGAATATTGACAAGATTGCCAAGGGTATCGTCGCCGTCCAGCTTGTCCTCAAAATAGGTCATAGCACCGCCCCAGGAGAGTCTTACACCGATCTTGTAGCGCCCATTCTCTACGCAAAGATCATCCTCGTAAAGCGGGATCACCTCGGTGTAGAAATGGTGAAGAATAAAGCGTGCCTCAACGTTCTCGCAGGTATCCACAGTTATTTTTTTCAGCTCTATTCCCTTTTTATCCGCTAAGTATCCCTCTATAAGTCCGCGGAAGCTTTTTTTCGTAGCCTCAAGGAAAAAATAGTCGGTCTTTTCCTTACCGCCCTGAGTGTAGGTTACGTACACCTTTATGGGTTCGGTAGATTCGTAGTCAAAGCACATTCTGTTGAACTCCGACGCAAAGCAGCCGTCTGCAAAGGTTATCTGGAGTCCACTATTAAAAACGAATTTCCCCAATTCAACAGACTTATATCCCGTGACCGTATATTCAAGTCCGTTTTTACCGAATACGGTAGCAGTACCATCCTTGTGCGTTATTTCGGTAATTGCATCCGCATCAGCAAGATAGCTTCTGAGACTCACAACGTCTTTTAGCGTAACGCTTCCATCACCGTCAACGTCTGCTCCCGTTCCAATCTCGAAAGCGGATACTTGATTATCAAAATCATAGTTTGCCAGATATTGACGGAGCAACATAAGGTCTTTGACTCCGACAACTCCATCGGAGTTCGCGTCGCCGCGTATGACGTCCGATCGCGCCGCAAAAACCGTAAGAGCGAAGATTGCTATCAAAATCAGCAGCACCGATAAAAACGTAGCAAGCACTATTTTTTTTACTGTTTTCATAAAATTCCTCTTATTCACACCGTGTGAGTTGATCACTATCGGTTAATCAGTTTTATATTTCAACCGTAACGTCCTCAATTTTTTTCTTGGGAACCATGAAATCACGGTTTTCATTGTAATAATATTTAAGCTCACTGCCATACTCAACCTCGACGATATGACTTGTATGCGTAGGATATCCGAAGCCTATAACACAGCTGATGTCGAGAGACTCGTCGATCGAAAGAAGCTCGCGAAGTCTCTCTGCCTTCACGCTTCCAAGGATGCAGGAGCCGACTCCGTGAGCATACGCCGCCAGGGTAAGATTACTTACGGCAAGGCGCTCGTCAAACGGGGTATACTTGGTCTGCAAAGCCTTTTCGGTCAAAACAGCCACGAAAAGCGTCGGTCTTTCTCCCACCTTGGGTCTGCCCTCGCCGTTAGGAATGGCGCTTCCCCAGCTTGTAATATCAAAAACCGCGTTTACGGTCTCGGGGGTCCTTATGTAGATATATTTGAGTGGCTGGAAATTCATCGCGCTGGATGAGAGCTGAGCCGCTCTTTTCATATTGGAAATCACCTCGTCGGGAATGGCGCGGCTTTCGTCAAAGCGGCGGTACGTTCTTCTGCCTTCGAGAAGGGTCATCACTTCATTAGAGTTCATAATTCTCTCCTTAATTTGTTTCACTATTGTAATTTTACCATATTCCTCTTTCCGTGTCAACAAAAAAGCGCAAGTTTTAAAACATTGCGCTTTTTTGTTGAATTATTCGCTGAGCAGCATATCGTTTTTCTTTATCCAACCGAGCTTTCTCATGATCTCGCTGAACAGCAGCGACAAGATTGCAGGCAGAACAATACAGATCAGCACAAGACCTATCCACATCATAGGTGACCACTCGGTGCCGTCGATAACTCCGATGGGGCCGACGAGACCGCAGGTTCCCATTCCTGCCGCCACGCCCGTACATTTGAGCTTAAATATCATTGTGGATATAGGTCCGGTAATAGCCGCCGCCAGTGTGGGGGGGATCCAGATCAATGGATTCTTGTATATATTACCCATCTGAAGCATTGACGTGCCAAGACCCTGTGAGATGATACCGCCCCACTTGTTCTCACGGAAGCTTGAAACCGCAAAGCCCACCATCTGTGCGCAACATCCTGCAACCGCCGCGCCTCCCGCAAGAAGAAAGCCTTCGCTCGTTCCATTTGCAACTGCGACGGCAAGAGCCGACTCGGAAAATATCATGGCACAGATAGCCGCCGAGGATATGGGGAGCGTCAAAATTATACCCACTACCACCGATACTACTATACCCATAAGAAGGGGCTGGAATTGGGTGGCGGTAGAAATAAACACGCCGAGATAATACATTACATAAGATACCAAAGGACAGAGCAACCAGCTTGCCGCAAATCCGGTAAGCAGAGTGACCACGGGGGTAACGAGTATATCCACCTTGGTCTTTTTCGAAACAAGCATACCAATTTCACTTGCAATTATGACCGCGAAGAACGCACCCGCAGGTCCTGCCGCGTAAAATACGCCGCTTTCCGCTCCCGAGGTGACTGCCCACGATTTTATAAATCCTTCTTCTATGACAGCTCCCATAGCGTTTGACATAGCACCAACAGCCGCCGCAGAAAACATGACCAGCGGATGCGCTCCCAGCTTGTGCGCGATAGCTACGCCGATAGCCATTCCTGTTGCCGCCTTGGCGTAAGTCGCCACGGTATTGAATATCTCAGCAAGCCAATCCACGGGGATATACTTGCCGAGAGTTCCGAAGATAGTACCAATAAGCAGTGACGCGAAAAGTCCGAGCGCCATAGCACCCATAGCGTCAATAAAGTAACGGTTAAGATATTTTTTCAAAGTTTTCATTTTTTTCCCTTCTTCACTTTTATTATACAAGATTTGCCTTTTTATTACTGAAGAAAGTATATCACATTCTCTTTTTCCTTTCAAGAATCATTTTTAATGAAAATAACGGTTCTTTTAAGCTCTTTTTGTGCAATATGTAAATATATCTGTATATTCAGATAAAAACTTGAAAAAATTTTTAAAAAAGCGTCTCGTATGTGGGATATTTGTCTAAAATTGCAATTGACGGCGACAGATAAATTTCTCCTAAATTTAACCTTTTGGTAAAGTTTTTTTGAAGGAAAGGTGTGCAGAGGGAGAGGAACACTTTTTAAAAGCGTTCCTCTTCCCTGCATTTATCTATATCAATGACATTCAAGCCAAGTATCACCAATGGCGGCTTCGACCTTGAGGGGAACTGTCAGACTGACTGCGTTCTCCATTTCGGTTTTAAGGATAGCAAGCGCCTGCTCGGCAGAGTCTCGACTGCTCTCAATTAGAAGCTCGTCGTGTACCTGAAGTAAAAGCTTGGCGTCGATACCGCTCTCGCTAAGCTTTTTCGCTACATTTATCATAGCTATCTTGATAATGTCGGCGCTGCTTCCCTGAATGGGACTGTTGCGCGCCACTCTCTCTCCAAAGGCTTGGAGGTTTTTGTTGGATGCGGCAAGCTCGGGAATGTAACGGCGGCGACCGAGCATTGTTGTCACGTAGCCGTCCTCGCGAGCATCCTTCGCCACGTTATGAAGATAAGCGTCGATAGAAGGATAGCTTGAAAGATAGCTCTGGATATATTCCTTCGCCTGCGCGCGTGAAATCTTCAAGTCCTCGGCAAGGGAAAATTCTCCCATTCCGTAAAGGATACCGAAGTTTACCGCCTTAGCTCTCTTTCGCATCTCTACGGTCACTTGGTCAGGCTCGACTCCGAAAACCCGACAGCTTGTGGCAGTATGAATATCTTCGCCCGACATAAACGCCGCGGTCATGTGTTCGTCTGCCGAGATGTGCGCCAACACGCGAAGCTCGATCTGGGAATAGTCGGCATCAATAAGCACGCGGCTTTTATCCTTGGCAATAAAATACTTGCGGAAGCGTCTGCCCGCCTCGGTTCGGATAGGAATATTTTGCAGATTGGGATTTACCGAGGAAAGACGTCCCGTTGCGGTTCCCGTCTGCTTGAAGGTGGTGTGACATCTGCCCTCGGCGTCGGCGGCTTTGAGCAGTCCGTCAACGTAGGTGCTTTTGAGCTTGGTCACCTGTCTGTATTCAAGAATATCGTCGATTATGGGGTGATAACGGCGAAGCTTTTCAAGAACGTCAGCGCCCGTGGAGTAGCCCGTCTTGGTCTTTTTGCCCGAGGGGAGCATCAAGCGTTCGAAAAGCACCTCGCCAAGCTGCTTGGGAGAGTTGATATTGAACTCGCCGCCTGCCGCCATATAGATTCTGTATTCGAGGGCGCGAGCCTCCTCGTCAAGCTCCTCGCCGTACTTGGCAATTCCCGTGCGGTCTATCATGAATCCCTCGTTTTCCATGTCACAAAGCACTGCGGCAAGGGGCATTTCTACGTCGTAAAGGAGCTTTAGCTGACCGCTCTCGGCAAGTCTTTCTTCTATCTTCTGCCACATTTTTGCGACGTAATACGCCTCGGGAACGCTCTCGTCGACCGAGTCCCCAAGATACGCGCCCACAAGCGCTTCAAGAGGATAACCGCTCCGCGAGGAATCGTCGACGTATGCGCCAAGCATTACGTCAAAGTAGCAATTGCGCCACACAAATCCCTTTTCGTCAAAGGATTTGTAGAGCGTCTTGCAATCGTAAGCTATTATTTTTTTGGCGTTTATAAAAACAAAAATCTCGCCCGAAATATCAGTCTCAAAAAGCTTTTCTCCGTCTGAAATATATACCTTATCACCGTCAAGGGATAGGGCGTAAAACTCACCGCCCAGGGTGGCAAGCTTCTCCGACGAAATATTCATAACGGTAGGCTTTTCAACCGCAGGTAGATCGGGAACAATGGCAGTCTCCTCCTCGTCACGGTCAAGTCCCAGTCGTTTGAGAGCCGAGAGCAGATTGTAACGCAAAAACAGTTTTTTTGCTTCGGCACGATTGATCCCGACGTGAGAAATGTCCGCAAGGTCTATTCCGAGAGGAACGTCACGCTTAATGGTGGCAAGAGCCTTTGACATATAAGCGCTTTCTCTGCCGTTCTCCATTTTTGCGCGCACCGAGGGAGTAAGCTTTATCTCGCCGAGACGGGCATAGATGTTATCCAGACTTCCCTCCTCGGCTATCAGCTTAAATGCGGTCTTTTCACCAACTCCGGGTACACCGGGAATATTGTCCGAGCTGTCACCCATAAGCGACTTTACGTCAACGTACTGATCGGCTCTGACACCGTATTTTTCAAAAAACGCCGCTCCATCCATTGTGAGAGTATCGGTATTGGTGGCAAGCAAAACTCTCGTTTTGTCGGATATGAGCTGGAGAGAGTCACGGTCGCCCGTCAGAACGTAAGCTTCGGTATCATCCTCTGCTTCCGCCATGGACGAAAGAGTGCCAAGAATGTCGTCTGCCTCATAACCCGCAAGCTCAAGAACGTGAAGACCCATCGCCGCACAGATTTCCTTTGCCACAGGAAGCTGACGCGCAAGGTCCTCGGGCATCGGCTTTCTGCCCGCCTTGTACTCACCGTACATCTCGTGACGGAAGGTTGGTGCTTTCAAGTCAAACGCCACTGCGGCAAAGTCGGGCTTCAGAGCCTCAAGCTGCTTTGAAAGCACGTTTACCAGTCCGAAAAGAGCGTTGGTGGGAAAGCCGTCGGGCGTGGACAGCGGTCTTATGCCGTAAAACTGACGGTTAAGGATACTATTACCGTCAATACAGAGTAATTTTTTCATCTTTTTCTCCAAAAACGAGTTATATATCAGTATTTTACCACATTTTCCGCTCTCTTGTCAAGGAATGAGCGAAATTCTTCAAAAAAGCGGATTTTTTCGCCGTTTCTTCTCTTTTTATCTCCAATCTAAAACGCAAAATATTCTTCAAAATATTCTTCAAAAAATATGATTTGGTTATTGACAATAAAAATTTAATATGATATAATGTATTAGTAAATATATAATTATCGAAAAAGTTCGAAAAAAACAGGAGGACCATTGAAAATGAACAAGAAATTTATTGCTATCATTTCCGCAGTAGCGCTTATCGTAGCCATAATCTTAGTTGCTTCTTTTGCAGCTTGCAACGACAGCAACAATCCCAATGAAACTGACAGTAGCAATCAGGTAGACCTTCCCGGCGACGGCACTGAAGACAGTGACGAGAGCGACAGTGGCAACACCGCTCCCAGCGAGATCGGCGATCCCGGCGAATATTCTTACAACGATTGCAACGAGACTGTATATGTAAATAACCCCGGCAGCGCAGTAACTCTTCGTTCGGAAACTTACGAGGATTGCGGTTCTATCCCTCACGGTACAGAGCTTAAAAGAACAGGTCTCAGCACCGACGATGCTAACTACTGGAGTGAAGTTGTTTATGACGGCGAAACCTACTATATCGCTTCCAAGTTCCTTACTGATATAGAGAATCCTGACGACGGATTTGTTGCAGTAGACAAGATCGTTATAGTAAACGAGCAGACCGGTTCTCTTAGAATCCGTAACCTCCCCACCTTCGTAGGCAGTGCGGTTATAGGTTGGGCTAAAGCTGGCGAAGAGACAAAGGTTATTGCTGAAAACACCGAAACAGGTTGGTATAAGGTTGAATTCACCGCTTACGGTGGCGAGAAGATGACCGGTTACATCAAGTCGGGTGCTGATAATTTCGTTCCTGACGAGGACGCAACCGTTGAAAGCGATTCTGAAGGCGAAACGGAAAACGGCAACACCGAAACCGCACCTACCGGCGCAGGAAAGTAATTTATTAGAATTTTAAAGCCGACGGAAAATCCGTCGGCTTTCTTTATTTTCTTGACTTATTCCCTTTTTTCTTCTTTTTTGTTGCGGAAAAGCCGAAATTACCAATCTTTTTGCCAAGCTCGAAATACTCTCCGTGGGCGTAAGCGGCAAGACCCGCTCTGTCAAGATGAAGCTTTCCTTCCTTATCAAGCAGTGAGTCCTCTACGTCAACGGCGACTATATCGGCTAAAAACATATCGTGAGTGCCAAGCGGAATTATCTCGGTGACCTTACATTCAAGAGAAAGCGGGCTTTCGCCTATAAGGGGACAGCTTACCTCGGTAGCCGATTCTTTAGTAAGATTACATTTTGCGAACTTGTCTACCTTGGCCCCCGTGTAGATACCGCAATAATCTGCCGTCTTCGCAAGCCGAGCGGGAGTAAGATTTATAACAAACTCTCCGCTTTCCTTTATTATATTATACGAATAACGGCTGGGACGCACCGATATGTAGGTTTTGGGCGGTACCGTATTGATTATTCCCGTCCATGCCACGGTCATTATATTCGATTTATCCATATCTCCCGACGTGACCATCACGGGAGGCAGTGGGGCAATCAGCGCGCCGCCCTTCCATTTTATTTTTGACATAACAATCTCCATTCAGCCGCTCGGCGGCGACATCAATTACTATTGTGTAACGAATTTGTTTCTTTATTGTATCACAGATAGAATAAAAAGTCAACAAAAATATTGAGCGAGAACAAAATTGCTTATATCTCTTGACAAATTTAAAAAACAGTGATATACTATTACAAACCGATGACGAAGAATAGTAAGTCAATTCCCTTTTCCACAGAGAGCCGTGGGCGGTGCGATCACGGCGAAAACAGTTGACCGAATGGGCTTTTGAGGGCAGAGCGAAGCGGATCTTCCGTGAGTAGTAGCTGACGGTTGGCGCCGTTACAGTCAAATGAAGGAGGCTTTTTGCCTTAAATCGTGGGTGGTACCACGAGTTTTCTTTTTTTAGAAAATTCGTCCCCGACAGAAAATCTGTCGGGGATTTTTGTTTTTTATTTAAATTTTGATTTATCGGGGGATGCTAGGGATACGATTTCCGCTTTTTCGAGAAAAGCTTGGCAAAAAGCTTTCCCGAATGGGGGTTCTAACCGCCGTGAGGTTACGTTGAAATTCGTTACACGAAATTCAACCTGCTCGCCCCTTCCGTGTTGCAAAAGTTTAGAACTCAGCCGATATAATTCAACTAAAATTAAAGACACTTTAAGTTAGAGTAAGATTATGTTTGATAGGTTCAACACCCTTGCAATAAGGAAATGTCAGTGAGGGATTTTTTTAACGAGCGTAGCGAAGTGAAAAAGCCGAGTTTTCAGCTTGCTGAAAAAAGCACACCCTAAAAGGACCCCTTTTTCGGGAAGTTTCTTTGCTTACTTTCTTTTCAAAGAAAGTAAGCCGCCGGAGGCACGCATCCTCCCCAACAAATTGCAATTTATCATTACTTTAAAAATTATTTAAGAGAGGTATATATTATGTTTCAGAACACACCTATTTCTTACTCGGGAGTACAGCCCAGCGGAAATTTAACTATCGGAAATTATCTTGGCGCGATCAAGAATTTTTCGGCGTACTCCGAGAAATACAAGTGCTTTTACTGCGTAGTTGACGAGCATGCTATCACCGTCCGTCAGGTTCCTGCGGATCTGCGCCGTCGCACATACGAGACTTTGGCACTCTACATGGCTTGCGGTCTTGACCCCGAAAAGAACACTCTTTACGTCCAGTCACACGTCAAGGAGCATGCCGAGCTTGCTTGGATCTTAAATTGCTTTACAGGATTTGGCGAGCTGTCGAGAATGACACAGTTCAAGGACAAGAGCCAGAAGCACGCCGACAACGTCAACGCGGGTCTTTTCACCTACCCCGTGCTTATGGCGGCAGATATTCTGCTCTATCAGACCGACGTAGTTCCCGTGGGCATCGACCAAAAGCAGCACGTTGAGCTTTGCCGCGACATAGCGACCCGATTCAACGCAATCTACCCTGACACCTTCACCATTCCCGAGCCTATTATGGCAAAGAGCGGTGCGAAGATAATGTCCCTTGCCGACCCCACCAAGAAGATGAGCAAATCCGACGAGAACACCAACGCCGTTGTCTACATCCTCGACGACAAGGACACGATCATCCGCAAATTCAAGCGCGCCGTCACCGACTCCGACACCTGTGTAAAATACGCAGAAGGCAAGGACGGCATCAACAACCTTATGACCATCTACTCGGTCTTTACGGGCAAAACTCTTGACGAGATCGAGCGAGAATTTGAAGGTAAAGGCTACGGCGACTTCAAAATGGCGGTTGGAGAGGTCTGCGCCGACGCTCTCGCTCCTGTTCAAGAGAAGTTCAACACCTTTATGTCCGACAAGGCACAGCTCGAAGCACAGATGAAGAAGGGCGCTGAGGAGGCTTCTTACGTTGCTCGCAGAACTCTTTCCAAGGTTCAGAAAAAGCTTGGATTTGTTCAGATAAGATAAAATAAAATATTGCCGTGGGGCAAGAAAATCTTCTTTTAAAAAGGGTTTTCTTGCCTCGCGGCAACGACTGTACAGAGATCTCAGATCTCTGCCTTTTTTATATAAGGTATCGGTGAAACTGCTGCGGCGGCAATTGCCGTTATAACTATCTCGGGTATCATATACAATCCGTTATAGAACGCAGAATAGATAATAGATAGAGCCTCGCCGCTGAACGTGTCGAGAATAAAGCCTCCGATGGCATAAAAGCCTTCCTGCGAGAAAAACCATTCCGCCCACGCGCCGTAAAAAATATATCCCGAAAGGATATGTAAAATATAGCGCAGAGAGATGGCGAAAACTACACCGACGGTGAGTGCGACGGTCTTATTTTGGATCTTGTTTCTGAAAATGCCGCCAAGACCCAGAACGGTGTATGCGAATACGTAGTCTATCAAAACTATCGCTACCGCTGCGCCGTAACCCATAAAGTCATCGGAAGCAGGCATAAAGAGCGCCATGACGGTGCCGCTTGCACCTTGGGTCAGCGAAAGGATAATTTGAATTGCCGAATAGCAGCCTGCGGTAAAAAGTCCCCATTTTGTGCCGTACATATAAGCAACTATAACAATTGGCAGCATGCTTGCCACGGTAAATCCACCGCCAAAGGGCAGATTTAAAAAAGGAATGTAAGCGCAGACGATAGCAAGCACAGTTGCCAGCGCCAGCATAATAGCCGAGGTTGTAAGCCTCCTTGTTTTTTGTTGATTCATAAGAACCCTCCTATAAAAATAAAAAATTCATCCGCACGAAAAATCACGGTCGGATGAATTTTTTATGAGCGGAGGGTGACGTCAATTCCCTCATCACAAGCTATTCAATCAAAATCTTCCTACGCCGGTATTATCCGTATCAGGTGCAAGGGTTCGGAATACTCCGTCTCAGCCTTTTCGTTTCGCGCGCAAAAACGTAAAACCATTCGGCACCCCTGATTTTTTATGCGGTTTTGAGTTGTCGGCTCGCTCTCGCTTGCCAACGAGAAGATTATAGCACAGTTTTTCTGCGTTGTCAAGGGCTTTGGAGGATTTTATAAATTGCAATTTATCGCGGAGTTAAGCACTAAATTTTCTTGTCACCAGCGACAATGAAAAATGTCAACAAGCGCAAGCGATTGATCGGCTCGCAAATGCGAGCATTTGCTGAACCAAAGAAACGC
>JAZSRA010000072.1:0-20198 GCA_045538195.1 Eubacteriales bacterium
CAACGACAACTGTCACAAGTCTTCCGCCCAAGCGCTTTTCAACGTGGATCAGCTTAACGTTTGCCGCCTTGACCATAGCGTCAAGACCAACGATAGCCGTTACCATTGCTTGAACTTCAAGCAGTGCAATTGCATTTTCCATAGTTTTTTCTCCTATCGTTTTGCGATCTGTCCTCGGACAAGTCTTTTATGTAACTTGTCCGTGGGACAAATTCACCTGATGGTCGGTAATCTTAAATTAACCGAGAGTGGGGAGAAGCTTGTTAACGTCGGTGTGAGGTCTGGGGATAACGTGGGTAGCGATAACTTCGCCGAGTCTGGAAGCTGCTGCACCGCCTGCCTCAACTGCTGCCTTTACTGCGCCAACGTCGCCGCGAACCATAACGGATACGAGTCCGCTACCGATCTTCTCGGAACCGATAAGCTGTACGTTTGCTGCCTTAACCATAGCATCTGCTGCCTCGATTGCTGCTACGAGACCTCTGGTCTCTACCATTCCCAATGCTTCATTCATGATAAAAATCTCCTTTTTTATAAATACAAATTTTTAAAAACTTTTTTATTCGCTCACGTCCATATTACGGAGCTTGTCTCTACCCGTTGCGGTGAGGTCTGCGAACCACTGGACCTGATCGTCAAGTCCTGTATTCACTTTGGAGGTGATGTAAAGGCCTCTTTTTTCTGCCTCTGCGACACCTGCGTCATGAGCAGACTGTACCGCACCTGCGTTACCCATGAACTTTACCACCATAACCAGCGGTACCGCGCAGGATTCGGCGTTTGCGGGCTTGTTCTTGTCGATGGCTACAACCTTAACGTCTGCCGTCTTTGCGACGGTGTCCGCTACTACTATCGAGGTCGTGTAGCCGTAGACCTCAATCATTCCAAGCGCCTGTGCCATATTTCAGACCTCTTATCAGTCGTTGATATAGCAGATCTTGATACCCTTCTGCGCTACGTTTGTTTCCATAGCTTCGTTCATCTTATCAAGAGGGAAGGAGTGAGTAATAAGATCCTCGATCGGAATGTTCATCTCGCGGCACTGCTTGAGGAATGCCACGGTCTTGGGATAGTCCTCAGCGGAGTAGTCCCAGGAGCCAACGATGTCGATCTCCTTGTTGCACATAGCGACGTGGGGGTTGATCTGATATTCTCCGTTGTTAACGAAGAAGCCCATCTCACACATACCGCCGCCGCGGCGAATGTAGCTGTAAATGTCAGCTGCCGCTACGGGAGCGCCTGTGCACTGATATGCGAAGTCAACGCCTACGTTATTAGCAATAGACTTGACCTTTGCAACTCTCTTTTCAAGAGTGTCCTCGTCGGGACGGCGGAAGCAGATAGTGGTCTTAGCGCCCATCTTCTCGGCAACCTTAAGTCTGTCCTCGTTACCGTCAACCGCGATGATATGGTTGATACCTGCCGCACGGAGTACGGTGATCATTACCAGACCAACGGGGCCGCAGCCCTGAACGAGAACCTTGGATCCGAAGTTGAGAAGACCTGTCTTCTGACCTCTCTCGAGCGCGTGTACGCAAACGCACGCAAGCTCAAGGATCATTCTCTGCTTGAGGTTAAGCTCGTTGACCTGGAAGTAGGTCACACCGTGACCGCCCTTGATAACCATGTAGTCTGCGAACCAACCGTTTACTCTGTTGCCATCCGCAGTTCCTCTCTTGTCACCGATCAGACCGAAAACGCCCTGATTGTCACAAAGATTGGTTCTGCCGGGAACCATACGGCAAGCGTAGCAATCACCGCAGCTGAGAACCGAGGTAACTATCTTGTCGCCAACACCGAGGGGTTTGCCCGCGGTATCCTTTTTAACGTTTTTACCGACCGCAACGACCTCACCTGTACCCTCGTGGCCGAGAATTACGGGAATGAGACCGAAGGGGTCCTGTTTCCATTCGTGTACGTCGGTTCCGCAAACGCCTGCGCCCTCAACGCGAACGAGAATATCGTCGTCGCCGAGCGGGGGGATCGGGATCTCCTGTACTTCGATTTTCTTGGGACCTGTAAGCATTGCAACGTGAGCTGTTGAGGGAATGGGGCCTGCCGCCTTTGCGGTCGCGCCTGTACCCATGGAGCTGATCACGGAGCGAACTATGCTTTCGATTTGAGAAGCTGTGATATCCATATTATGTATATCCTTTCGTAGATTAACTTTGGAGCAAAGTGAATTTAATGAAGCTTTTTGCTTGCAAAAAGCAACCTCAATTCTTCGTTATTCATTAAATAATTCTAAAGCTGTCAACCATTACGCAACGGCGCTTTCTGGTAAAGCTTCTTGCGCTGGTGATACCCTCGCCGGTAGGACCTGCGATAGTAAAGGTAGTGTGGCCTTCGCCGCCAAATCCGATTCCCGCGTAAGAGGGAGCGTTCTTGACGAAGATGGTGGTCTCAACCGCTCTTGCGAACGCAGTTAGATTGTCTATGTTCTTGGAGTGCATGTGAGCGGTGTGGCGGTTACCATGCTCAGCCTTGACCGCAAGCTCGATAGCCTGATCGATGTCCTTGACGCGAACGATGCCGAGAATAGGCATCATAAGTTCTTCCTGAACAAAGTCGTGTTCAAAAGGAACCTCGGCGATAGCGCAACGGATCTCGGGACCGACTCTGATGCCGATCTTTTCGAGAATTACGCGGCAGTCGCGACCAACGCAATCACGGTTAACGATCTTCTTGACCTTACCGTCCTTGCCTGCCTTTTCAACGAGAACTACCTTGGCAAGCTCGTCTGCCTGCGCCTTGGTGAGAAGTATACAGCCGTTCTTCTGCATTCCCGCGATAAGTCTGTCGGCAACGTTTTCGAAAACGAATACTTCCTTTTCGGCGATACAGGGAAGGTTGTTGTCGAAGGTGCAGCCATCGATGATGTCCTTTGCAGCCTTATCGATGTCGGCGGTATCGTCAACGATAACGGGGGGATTACCCGCTCCCGCTCCGATAGCCTTCTTTCCGGAGGAAAGAACTGCTTTTACTACTCCGGGGCCTCCCGTACAAACGAGAAGCTTGATCGAGGGGTGCTTGTACATTACGTTTGCGGTATCAAGAGTAGGCTTGATAACGCTTGCAACCAGTACCTTGGGGCCTCCTGCGCTATAAACCGCTCTGTTGACAAGGTCAATGGCGTAGTTGGAGGTTGCGATAGCACCGGGGTGGGGGTTGAAAACAACGCCGTTGCCTGCGGCTATCATACCGATACTGTTACAAATTACGGTCTCAGAGGGATTGGTGGAGGGAGTGATCGCTCCGACGACTCCAAAGGGAGCCATTTCGGTGAGGGTAAGACCGTTATCGCCGGTTTTTGCCTCCTCAATTATATCCTCTGTGCCGGGGGTCTTGTCAGCCACGAGATTGTGCTTTGCGGTCTTGTGGTCAACGCGTCCCATCTTGGTCTCGGCAACGCCGATCTCTGCCATAATGGAAGCTTCCGCTCTGCAAAGATTTCTGATTGCCGTGATTATCTTTTCTCTGTCTGCCACGCTCATGGAACGAACAGCCTTGTATCCCGCGTTTGCTACCTCGATAGCTTCTTCCATCGTTGCGTAAACGCCGACGAACTTGCGTCCCTTGTACTGTGTGGCATCCCAGTCACGAGCTGCCGCAGGAGCTGCGGGAGCGGACTTGAATTCGGACACAACCTTTGCTACGATTGCATTGATTTGTGCCTCTGTTAGATTGATTGCCATTTCAGTTTCTTCTCCTTTCGTCAGATTTTGAGAGACTTCTATATAATAATTAATGAAGAAAAGTCTCGAAATTATCTGCCGAGAGCGGCGAGAACCTTCTTGGTGATATCTGCTACGAGATCGTCACCTGCAGCTGCGGGAGCGTGGTTGCCGCAAGAGCAGCTACCGCCGTTATCCTTGCACTTGCAGTTTGTAGTACCCTTGTTGGGGCAGGACTTGCATCCGGGGTGCTTGCCGGGGAGATTGAATTTCTTACGGAGTTCCATGAGTCTTTCAAGCTCGTAGCAAGAGATCTCCTCGATGTGAGCGTTCTTGCCTACGCCGATCTGACGGGCATAAAGGTTGATCTTTGCGTTGAACTCAACCTCTTCCATGGTGAAGCAAGCTCTCTGGAGAGTGTTACCAACGGTAAGAGCGCCGTGGTTCTTCAGAAGGAATGCGTCGTGCTTCTGAATGTAGGGCATAAGGGACTCGGGGATCTCCATAGTGGAGGGCATACCGTAGTCACAGGTGGGAACGTTACCGATTGTAAGAATTGCCTCGGGGAGTATGTACTGATCGAGTTCAACTCCTGCAACGGTGAAAGCGGTTGCAACGGGGGGATGAGCGTGAACGACAGCGTTTGCGTCGGGACGCTCCTGATAAACTCTCATGTGCATCTTGATCTCGGAGGAGGGATTAAGCTTACCGTCGATCTTGTTGCCCTGACCGTCGATCTTGATGATCATGTCGGGGGTCATGAAACCCTTGGATACACCGGTAGGTGTGCAGTAGTACTCGTTAGGTCCTACCTTGACGGAAATGTTACCGTCGTTTGCAGCTACGAAGCCGTGGTCGTAGATTCTTTTACCGATGTCGCAGATTTCCTTTTTGATTTCAAAAGAAGATTGTGCCATTTTTGTATTCCTTTCACAAATTTATTTCAATTTAAATTGTTTACTTATTTAACCAGCTCGTAGGTGTCGGACGCGATCATGAATTCCTCATCGGTGGGGATGACCACTACCTTTACCTTAGAGTCGGGTGTGCTGATGATGATGTTTTCGCCTCTGGGACCGTTGAAGTTAGCGTCAGAGTCCATCTTGATGCCGAAGAACTCCATATTTTCGCCGATGAGCTGACGGGACTTTGCGTCGTTCTCGCCAAGACCTGCGGTGAAAATAAGAACGTCGAGACCGTTCATCTCTGCGGTATAAGAACCGATGATCTTCTTTGCCTGACGGACGAGAAGCTCCATAGCGAGAGCCGCTCTCTCGTTGCCCTCGTTAGCCGCTGCCCAAACGTATCTCGCGTCGTTGGAAACGCCCGAAACGCCGATAAGACCGGACTTCTTGTTGAGCGCGTCGTTTACCTCGGAAACTGTCATGCCGCTCTGCTTGCAGACGTACTCGATGATAGAGGGGTCGATAGTTCCGCATCTGGTACCCATAGGCAGGCCTTCCTGGGGAGTGAAGCCCATGGAGGTGTCAACTGCCTTTCCGCAATCGACAGCGGTGATGGAGGAACCGGAGCCGATATGGCAGGAAACGATCTTGGTCTTGTTATAATCAAGCCCGAGAAATTCACACGCCTTTGCCGAAACGTAGCGGTGGGAAGTTCCGTGGAAGCCGTAGCGGCGAACGCCGTACTTCTCATACCACTCGTAGGGGAGGGGATAGATGTAAGCCTTAGGCTCGAACTCGGAATAGAAGGATGTGTCGAATACGCCAACGTGAGGAATCTTATCCATCAAGGTCTTACAAGCTGCAACACCCTTGAGTGCGGGAGGACCGTGGAGAGGGTTGATGGGGATGATCGACTCGATGTACTTGATCTCTTCCTCGCCGAGGACACAGGACTTTGAAAGCTTGCCGCCGTGAGCAAATCTGTGGCCTACTGCGCTGATCTCGTCGACGCTTTCGATAACGCCAAGCTCGGGATCGGTGAGAAGCTTAAGTACGAGAGCGATAGCTTCGTTGTGGGTGGGCATTGAGTAGTCTGTCTCGTAGTTTTCCTTGCCGGGACGCTTGTGAGTGATAGCGCCGGAAAGTCCGATCTTTTCGCACAGACCCTTAGCCAAAACCTTGCCGCTCTCCATATCAAAAAGCTGATACTTCAGGGAGCTGCTTCCGGCATTGATTACCAGAATTTTCATAAGTTTAGACCGTTCCTTTCTTTGCGCGAACCGCACGACGGGCATTTCGCGCATTTATTGAAGTTTGAATAGATTTTTTGTGAGATCTGCCGAGATTTTGACAAAAACGGCAAAAATCGCTCTACATCATATATTATAACAGATTAATTACATATTTGCAAGGGGTTTGAGCAATTTAAGGCAGAAATAGTGTACGAAATTTTGGACGCATTTTTTTGCAAAATTTATAAAAAAATGCCACTGACAAAAAAATAACTCTCTATTGTGATAAATAATTAACATTTAACGCCTAATAAATGGAAATATATACATTTTTTACAATTTATAACATTTTATTACATTGACAAAAAATTATCGAAAAAGTGCCGAAAAATAAAGGATTTTTCACTCTTTTTGTTAAAATTCAAAATACCTATTGTAAATAAGGAAAAAATTTGTTATAATAATGTAATAATGGGTAGATATGGCCGAAAGGAGGCAGTCCGAATGACGATTCTGTATAAAGACGCGTATATTTATATGGAAAACAAAGGTGGAGAAAGGACCTTTGCTCTCGGATGGCTTCTGACCGACGGCGAGACCATCACTGCCACGGGTCTTGGCGAGCCGAGAGGCGATCTTGGTGAAAATATCAAAACAGTCGATCTTGACGGCGCGAAACTTGCTCCCGGTCTTATCGACATACACACCCACGGCAGGTTTGGCGGAGACTTTAATTCCGCTGACATCGAAACACTTAAAAAAATGTCGCGTTCCTATCTTGAAAGCGGAGTGACGAGCCTTATGCCTACTTTGGCATCGGATACGCTTGACGGACTTTTGTCTGCTACGGACCGCATTCTTGTCGCAAAAAAGCAGGGAGCGGAGAATTTCATCGGTGTACACCTTGAAGGCAGATATCTGAACGTAAAAAGACGGGGCGCTCACGCGGAAAGTCTGTTAGCTCCGCTTGACGCGAGAGAGCTTGACTCTATTATTATAAAAATGAAGACCGTCGGATCGGCACACGTCAGCGCGGCTTTGGAGCTTGATAGGAGCGGCGAGTTTACGAAAACCGCTCTTGACAGAGGCGTAACCCTCGGTCTCGCCCACACCGACGCGACCTTTGCCGAGGCGCAAAGAACCTTTGAGAACGGCGCGGTATCGCTGACGCATACGTATAACGCTATGTCGCCCTTCCATCACAGAGACGGCGGAGCGGTAGGCGCAGGTCTGCTTAACGACAACGTATTCTGTGAGCTTATTGCAGATGGATTTCACGTCGCCCCCGAGGCGGTCATGATGGCGTATCGTCTAAAAGGAGACAAGCTGGTGTTGATAACCGACTCTATGGAGGCGACGGGTATGGCGGACGGTGAGTACAGCATCGCGGGTCTGCCCGTGACCGTAAAGGACGGCAAGGCAAGAACCCACGGGGGGGCGATCGCAGGCAGCACGCTTTCTCTCATTGACGGTGTGAAAAATCTTGCGGCTTTTGTAAATATTCCTTTTGAAGAAGCTCTCTATCACGCAACCGCCTCTCCCGCAAAAATGCTTGGCATATTTGATTCTGTCGGCTCGCTTGAAGTCGGCAAGACGGCAAATATGCTTGTGCTTGATAACGAAAACAATGTCCGAGAAGTCATCTTCAAGGGCAACAGCGTGAAAGGTACTACCTTTTGATAGGTAAATAAACTGTTTCACGCGAGAATTTTGCCTTGACGGCAAAATTCATCATAGATTAGAGATCAATAATAAGAAAGGCATACCGCCCATTCGCGGTATGTAAGGTAACAACAATGGAAAAGTATTACATCACAACGGCGATAGCCTACGCATCCAAAAAGCCCCACTTCGGCAACACCTACGAGGCGATAATGACCGACGCTATGGCGAGATACAAGAGACAGATGGGTTTCGACGTATTTTACTGCACGGGTACCGATGAACACGGTCAGAAGATCGAGGATCTGGCAAAAGAAGCAGGCATAACTCCTAAGGCGTACGTTGACAACGTAGCGGGCGAGATTCGCGAGCTTTGGGACAAAATGAACGTAAATTACGATCACTTTATCCGCACGACCGACGATTATCACGAATCTGCGGTCAAAAAGATATTCAAGAAATTCTACGATCAGGGCGATATATATAAAGGAAAATACGAGGGCTGGTACTGTACCCCCTGCGAGTCCTTCTTTACCGAAACTCAGGCGGAGGGCGGCAAGTGTCCCGACTGCGGCAGACCTGTGCAGAAAGCCGAGGAGGAGGCTTACTTCTTCAAAATGAGCAAATATGCCGATAAGCTTATGGCTCATATTGACGCACACCCCGATTTTATTCAGCCCGAGTCGAGAAAGAAGGAGATGGTCAACAACTTCTTAAAGGTTGAGGGCGGATTGCAGGATCTCTGCGTTTCCAGAACTTCATTTTCTTGGGGTATTCCCGTTGACTTTGACCCCCGTCACGTTACCTACGTTTGGCTCGACGCACTGACTAACTATATCACTGCTATCGGCTTTGATCCCGACAAATCCTACGAGGAGCAGAGCGAGAAATTCAAGAAGTACTGGCCTTGCGACGTTCACGTCATCGGCAAGGATATTCTTCGCTTCCATACTATTTACTGGCCTATCTTCCTTATGGCGCTTGATATGCCTCTGCCCAAGCAGATATTCGGTCATCCTTGGTTCAACTTCGGTGCCGATAAGATGTCCAAGTCTCGCGGAAACGTTATCTATGCCGACGAGCTTGCAGAACGCTTCGGTGTTGACGGTGTAAGATACTACGCACTCTCCGAGATGCCCTTCGCAAACGACGGAAGTATCACATACGAGACGGTTATAAAGAGATTCAATACCGACCTTGTAAATAACCTCGGAAACCTCGTTAAGCGTACCCTTGACATGCAAAAGAAGTATTTCGACAAGGTAGTTCAGGCGCCCACAGAGGTCGAGGAGCTTGACGGCGAGCTTAAGGTAGCTTGCGTTAAGGCGTATGACGGACTTATCAAGAATATGGATGCTTTCAAGGTAGCGGACGCGCTTGAATGTATATTTGAGATGCTCTCTCGCGCGAATAAATATATTGATGAAACTACTCCTTGGACTCTTGCCAAGGATGAGAGCAAAAAGGCGAGACTTGGTACGGTTCTCTACAATCTGCTTGAAGCTATCCGTTGGGGCGCCGTTATGCTTGCTCCCTTTATTCCCGAGACGGCAGAGTCTATCCTCTCTATGCTGGGAACCGACAAGGTTGAGTACACCACCATCGGCACTGCGGACAAATTCGGCGGCATAGAGGTTGGAAGCGTTGTCGGCGACTCCAAGGTTCTTTTCGCGAGAATAGACGAAGCAAAGCTGCTCTCTGAGCTTGAAGCCGAAATCGCTGCAAAGAAGGCGGCGGCTGAGGCTGCGGCAAAGGCGAATGAGATTCCCGAAAAGCCCGAGGGCTGCGCGCTTATCGGCATCGAGGACTTTATGGGCGTTGAGCTTCGCACCGCAAAGATACTTGAATGTGAAAAAGTTCCGAAGGCTAAAAAACTGCTTAAGCTGAAGATAGATCTCGGTTATGAGCAGAGACAGGTTGTTTCGGGCATTGCAAAGTGGTATCAGCCCGAGGATCTGATCGGCAAGAAGATAATTGTTGTGGCTAACCTTAAACCCGCAACGCTTTGCGGAATAGAATCCAACGGTATGATACTTGCGTCGGGTGAGGAGACTGTCAGAGTTGTATTCCTTGATAAGGATACCCCTCTCGGCGAGAGAGTAAGATAATTATAATTTGCATAAGGGGAAGGACCTTTGAAAACGTCCTTCCCCCATTCTGAAACTTGGTGCAAGGAGAATAAATTGTAATCTATCTATTAACTTTTCTTGTCATCAGCGACAAGAAAAGTTACAAAAGAAAAGCCGCACGGGGGAATAGGGGCGGGTCTTACGAATAAAAAAGCAGCAAGCCGCGTTTTTATTCGTTTCAACAGCCCCTCCCCCGTGTCCCCCAACCCCAAAGGGTTAATATAGTGGAACACGGCTTACATCAATATAAAACTTTTAGCCTCAAAGAGGCTTTCCCTTCGGGAAAGGTCGCTCACGCGACGTGCTAAAATTTTCAATAAGATCACGGCTACAAATCGAAATTATAAGATAGATTTCACTTCTGTCAAATCAATAAACCCATTTTGTCGGCTATGCCGACAGGAGAGAGGGGTACATAGGGGAGAGAGGATGTCGCAGGGCGAGAAAATGCGGCATGTTCGCTTTTTCTCGAACAAGACCCTCTTACCCTATGCGGCGTTTCTTTGGTTCGTTTCTTGCCGACGTGGGCAAGAAATGAACAAAAACTTGCGTTTCTTTTGTAACTTTTCTTTCCGCTGGTGGAAAGAAAAGTTAGTATAAATAAAATACTAAAACTTTACAGTCCCAACACCTGTGACGCTATTGAGAAATAGATCACAAGCGTTACGGTATCGACAATCGTCGTTATAAAGGGCGACGCCATGACCGCAGGGTCAAGCTTGATCCTCTTTGCCAGCATAGGCAGTATCGTTCCAACCACCTTTGCCACCACGACCGCAAAGAACGCCGTTGCGCTGACTATCGCCGCAACCAAGAGATTGTTTTGCTCCACATCGCCTTCAAGAATAGTAACGGGTTGAAGTCTGAAATCAATAAGCATCGTCTTGATAAAGCAAACTATGGCAAGACATATTCCGCAAAGCGCGGAAACTCTAAATTCCTTCCACAAAACGCGGAAGAAATTCTTCATCGTGATCTCGCCCAGCGACATAGCACGAATGATCGCAACCGACGACTGACTTCCCGCATTACCGCCCGTATTCATGAGCATGGGAAAGAATATGGTCAAAACAGCATAAGTACCGATAGCGTTTTCGTAGTGAGTTATGACCGCGCTCGAAAAGATCGCCGCAAGCATAAGGACGAGAAGCCAAGGAAAACGCTTTTTCCATGTCTCAAATACTCCTGTTTTCAGATATGGCTTATCGGTAGGTGTAATTGCCGCCATAAGCTCGATATCCTCGGTAGCCTCCTCGTTGATGACGTCGATCGCGTCGTCAACGGTGATAATACCCACAAGCCTCATTTCTTTATCAACGATAGGAAGCGCAAGCAGACCGTATTTCGCGATAGTGTCCGCCGCATACTCTCGGTCGTCGACTGTGGACGCATAAATGGGATCCTCTGTCATAATATCCCCTATCACGTCCTCGGATTTCGCGAATAAAAGCTCTTTAAACGATACCGTTCCCAGCAGCTTTCTGCTTTCGTTGGTAACGTAAGCAATATAGACCGTCTCCTTGTCGATTCCCGTGCGTCTGATATACTCTATCGCCTGGGACACGGTCATTTCTGCGTGGATAGCTATATATTCGGCGGTCATGACGCTTCCAGCGCTCGATTCGGGATACGCTAAGAGCTTGTTGATCTCGGAGCGGGTCTCGCTCGTCACGTTCTTCAAAATTCTCGTTACGATATTGGCGGGCAGCTCGCCCAGAGCGTCAACCGCGTCGTCAAGTGCCAGCTCTTCCACGATTGCGGAGATCTCTCGGTCGGTCATAGCCTCAACGATACGCTTTTGTATGTCCGCGTCAAGCTCCGCGAATACGTCCGCCGCAGTGTCCTTTTTAAGAAGCTTGAACACTCCGGGGATCCTTTTCGCCTCAATTTGGGAAAAGAAATCTGCCGCGTCTACCGGATTCAATTCTTCGATAGTATTTACGAAGTCAGAATATCGTCGGTTATCAAGCATCTCCACAAGAGAGTCAAATCGGCTCTCTATTTCTTCTTCACGAAGCTCCTCTGCGCTTTCAAATTCTTCGCTTTTGCTCTCAAGCTCTTCACTCTCGCGCTCGGATTCGTCTTTTTCGTCCTCAAACTGCTTGTTTTCAAAATCCGTCATCTCTTTTCCCTCCTTTTTTAATTTTGCCCTATCGGGATAATATCGCTTGATTTGGCAAACATTATCCATAATACTATAATATCAACAAAATATCTTTATTTCAACAGCTAAACTTTTCTAAAATGTAAATTTGTTGAAGATTTTTACAAAAACATATTTAAGTTTTGATTTATCTATGAGATATATTTATGTTCATTTTCTTCCTGCGACGGAAGAAAACGAACCAAAAGAACGCCGCATAGGGTAAAGAGGGTCTTGTTCGAGAAAAAGCGAACATGCCGCATTTTCTCGCCCTGCGACATCCTCTCTCCCCTATGTACCCCTCTCTCCTGTCGGCAAAGCCGACGAAAAAAGATTATTGATTTCACAGAGGTAAAACTCTCTTATAATTTTGATTTGTAGCCGTAATCTTATTAAAGTTTAACGCTTTGTCGCCGTAATCTTATTAAAGTTTAACGCTTTGTCGCCGTGATCTTATTAAAGCTTACCGCTTTGTCGCGTGAGCGACCTTTCCCGAGGGGAAAGCCTCTTTGAGGCTAAAAGTTTGATATTTTTGTAAGCCGTACTCCACTATATTAACCAATGGGGTTGGGGGACACGGGGGAGGGGCTGTCGAGACGAATAAAAATGCGGCTTGCTGCTTTTTCATTCGTAAGACCTGCCCCTATCACCCGTGCGGCTTTTCTTTTCGTACTTTTCTTGCAGCTGGTGGCAAGAAAAGTACATATAAGAAAAGACTTTCCTTTGGTTACTTTCTGCCGACGTGGGTAAAAAATAAACACCTAATCACCGCTAAATCTCAAATAAAAAACAAAAAATCGGGGCAGACCTCAGGTCTGCCCCCCTATTATCTCAGCAATTATTCTGCCTTAGCTTCCTCGTCGATAAGACGAACGATAGCCATTTCAGCAGCGTCGCCGCGGCGAGCGCCGATCTTGAATATCTGAGTATATCCGCCCTGTCTCTCTGCGTACTTAGGAGCGATCTCGTTGAACAGCTTGGTTACAACGTCTTCCTTGGTGATGTATGCAAGAGCAGCTCTGCGGCTTGCAAGAGTGTTCTTCTTGCCGAGTGTGATCATTTTTTCTGCGATGGAACGAACCTCTTTCGCTCTGGTGAGAGTAGTCTCAACCTGTCCGTTCTCAAGCAGCAGGGTAACCATTCCGCGAAGCATAGCTTTTCTGTGAGCGGTAGGTCTGCCAAGTTTTCTGGTTCCGGGCATTTCTAAGTCCTCCTTCTGCTGGTATTTAATCTAAATTTCTTACTCCTCTTCACGCTTAAGGTCAAGACCAAGCGAGTGGAGCTTCTGAATAACTTCGTCAAGCGACTTCTTACCAAGGTTTCTGACCTTGATCATATCCTCTTCGGTGCGATTGGTAAGATCTTCAACTGTATCAATGCCTGCTCTCTTCAAGCAATTGAAAGAACGAACAGACATGTCAAGTTCCTCAATGGTCATCTCAAGGACTTTCTCCTTGATGGTCTCTTCTCTCTCAACCATTATCTCAGTCTTCTTTGCATCATCCGAAAGATCTACAAACAAGTTGAGATGCTCATTGAGGATCTTGGCTCCGAGGGAAACCGCTTCCTTAGCCGAAATGCTGCCGTTGGTAAGTACCTCGATCGTGAGCTTGTCAAGATCGGTGTTGCTGCCCGAACGGGTGCTTTCAACCTCGTATTTTACCTTATACACAGGCGTATAGATAGAGTCTGTGTAGATGGTATTGATCGGCATTGTGGAATTCATACCCATCATATCGCTGTGAAGCTGCTTGTTGCGTTCCTGGGATACGTAACCTCTGTCACAGTTGAAGGTGAGTTCCATATAGAATCTCTCATTCTCTCCAACGGTCGCGATGTGATGATTGGGGTTAAGAATTTCTATGTCGGAATCCTGCTTGATGTCACCTGCAGTTACCTCATGCTCGCCTACGACGTCGATAAAGACGGTCTTAGGACCCTGGCAGTGAAGCTTTGCGATGATACCCTTGACGTTAAGAACGATCTCGGTAACGTCCTCAGTAACTCCGGGAATTGTAGAAAATTCATGAAGAACTCCGTCGATCTTGATATTTGTTACCGCAACTCCGGGAAGGGAGCTGAGCAGAACTCTGCGCAGAGAGTTTCCGAGGGTGTGTCCAAAGCCTCTCTCAAGAGGTTCGATCACGAACGTTCCAAAGGAACCGTCCTCGCTCATTTCAGCGGTAGTAATATTAGGCTTCTCTATCTCAATCATTCCAAATAAAACCTCCTATAAAAATTTTGTTAAAGCATATTGTGCTTTGCGAACAGTGGAAACTGACGGCAAGTAATACCGCAGAATCCGAATTATATGCGGTATTACTTGGAGTAGAGCTCGACGATAAGCTGTTCGTTGAAGTCAAAGTCGATATCTTCTCTTGCGGGGAAGGAAACGACCTTTGCAGTAAGGTTTGCCTTATCAACGTCAAGCCACTTCGGAGCAGTCTTGCTCTCAAGTGCTTCAGCAAGTCCCTTGATCTTAGCAGAGTCGCGGCTTGCTTCCTTAACGGAAATAACGTCGCCGGGCTTTACAAGGATAGAGGGGATGTTAACCTTCTTGCCATTAAGTGTAAAGTGTGCGTGGAGAACGAGCTGACGAGCGTCTCTGTGAGACTCTGCGAGACCCATTCTGTATACTGCGTTGTCGAGACGGCGCTCGAGAAGGATAAGAAGGTTTTCACCGGTCATGCCCTCTTTGCGAGCTGCTTCCTCGTAGTAGTTCTTGAACTGCTTTTCAAGAACACCGTAGTATCTTCTGGTTGCCTGCTTCTCGCGAAGCTGGATACCGTACTCACCCATTTTCTTCTTTGCTGCGCCGTGCTGACCGGGAGCTGTGCTTCTACGGTCAATTGCGCACTTACCGCTGGTGCATCTCTCACCTTTAAGGTAAAGCTTCTTGCCCTCTCTACGGCAGAGCTTGCATGCGGGTCCTGTATATCTTGCCATGTCTAATACCTCCTGTAAAATTATACGCGTCTGCGCTTAGGCGGTCTGCATCCGTTGTGGGGGATGGGAGTAACGTCCTTAATGAGCGTGATCTGGAGACCGCAGGTCTCGAGCGCACGAATTGCGGATTCACGTCCCGAGCCGGGGCCCTTTACGTAAACCTCAACAGACTTAAGGCCGTGCTCAACAGCTGCCTTTGCAGCAGTCTCGGAAGCGGACTGAGCAGCGAAGGGTGTGCTCTTTCTGGAGCCCTTGAAACCAAGCTCGCCTGCAGAAGCCCACGAAATTGCGTTTCCGTATACGTCTGTGATCGTTACGATAGTGTTATTGAAAGTGGACTGAATGTGTACTGCGCCCTTTTCAATATTCTTTTTTTCGCGGCGCTTTCTAACGACTTTTTTTGTTACCTTTGCCATTTTATGCCACTCCTTTATTACTTCTTCTTGTTTGCGATGGTCTTTGCGGGACCTTTTCTTGTTCTCGCATTGGTCTTTGTTCTCTGACCTCTTACGGGAAGACCTTTTCTGTGTCTGATACCGCGGTAGCAGTTAACCTCTACCAATCTCTTAATATTAAGAGCTACCTCTCTGCGGAGGTCACCCTCAACGTTGTAAGAGTTTTCGATCTCATCACGGAGCTTTGCTACTTCTTCCTCGGTAAGATCCTTTGCTCTGGTATCGGGATTGATACCGGTTCTTGCAAGGATATCGTTAGCGCTCTTGCGACCGATACCGTAAATGTAGGTAAGAGCGATCTCAACGCGCTTGTTGTTAGGAATATCAACACCTGCTATACGTGCCATTCTGTATTACCTCTCCTTTTAGTTTGAGTTGGATCAAAGTCGATGTATCTCGAATTAACCCTGCTTCTGCTTGTGCTTGGGGTTCTCGCAGATAACCATGACTTTACCTTTTCTCTTAATGATCTTGCATTTCTCGCAGATCTTCTTAACGGACGGTTTAACCTTCATTTCTGTAAACCAACCTTTCTTTAGAGTATTTTTAGTAAAATCTTTTTATTTTGAGCGCCATGTGATACGGCCCTTTGTAAGGTCGTATACCGAAACCTCTACGGTTACGTGGTCGCCCTGCAAAATTCTGATATAGTTCATTCTAAGCTTTCCCGAGAGATGGGCAGTAACTATATGTCCATTGGGAAGCTTGACCTTGAAGACGGCGTTGGGAAGTACCTCAACTACCTCGCCTTCAAATTCAATAACGTCATCTTTCGGCATATTTACCTCTTTAATTGTTTCAAATTTGTTGAAAGCTTAACTCAAAAATCCGATTCAAGCTGGGTCATTACGATCACTCCGTCGCTTGTAAGCGCCACCGTGTTTTCGTAATGCGCTGAAAGCGTTCCGTCGGCAGTCTTTACCGTCCAGCCGTCCGGCATCTCCCTGACACCCTCGCCGCCTATATTTACCATAGGCTCGATCGCCAGCGTCATACCCGCGCAAAGTCTTGTTCCTCTGCCCTCGGTTCCGTAGTTCGGAACGTCGGGAGATTCGTGAAGCTCGTGACCTACACCGTGACCGATGTAGCGTTTTACGGTCGAAAAGCCGTTTGCAACCACCAGAGCGTCGATAGCGTGACCGACGTCTCCCAGTCTGTTACCGACTTGAAGCTTTTCAATACCCGCGAAAAAGCTGTCTCTCGTTACACGGATAAGCTTTTCGGCATCTTCTGTGACTTTACCCACGGGAATCGTTCTTGCGGCGTCTCCGTGAAATCCCTTGTAGTAAGCACCCACGTCGACCTTTACGATGTCACCCTCGCGAAGAATTTTCTTTTTTGAGGGGATACCGTGAATTACCTCGTCGTTGATACTGATACAAGCGCTTCCGGGAAATCCGCCGTATCCGAGGAAGGAAGGCTTAGCACCGCACTTCTCGATATAATTTCTTATGATCAAGTCAAGCTCGTAGGTGCTAATGCCCTCTCGGATGCTCTCACGAGCCACAAGCAGTGCCTCGCCCGTAATTCTGCCCGCCTCTTTCATTTCTTTGATCTGAATGGCGTTCTTTAACTGTATCATCCGTTTCTTACCTCAGTTTGTCTTATGCGTTGGCCTTATCGAGCGCTTCGAAGACAAGGGCGGTCGTATCTGCGACCTCCTCCTGTCCCTCAACGCATACGAGGTTGCCTCTCTCGGCATAGAAGCCTTTGAGCGGCTCGGTCTGTGCATGGAAGGTTTTGAGTCTGTTTGCAACGGTTTCGGGGCAGTCGTCGTCTCTGATATAGAGTTCCTTACCGCACTTGTCGCAGATACCGTCGACCTGGGGCTTGATGTACTCTACGTGGTAGGACGCACCGCACGAGCAGACTCTGCGTCCGCTCATTCTTGCGATGATCTTTTCGTCGGGAACCTCGATAGAGAGTACGACGTCGATCTTTACGCCCATAGCCTCGAGAGCCTCAGCCTGAGGAATGGTTCTGGGGAAACCGTCGAGTATGAAGCCGTTCTTGCAGGCTTCTGTCGAAAGATAGTCCTTGATGATTCCAACGACTACTTCGTCCGGAACAAGCTTTCCTTCATCCATATAACTCTTGGCACTCTTACCAAGCTCGGTTCCCGCCTTGATAGCCGCGCGGAGCATATCTCCGGTGGATACCGCAGGAATGTTATATTTTTCGGAAATCTTTGCGGACTGTGTGCCTTTTCCCGCGCCGGGAGCACCCAATAAAATCAAATTCATATTAATTCACCAATTATATGATGGATGGAATTAATCAAGGAATCCCTTGTAGTTACGCATTGTAAGCTGTGCCTCAAGCTCTCTTACGGTCTCAAGAATGACACCGACAACGATGAGTACGGAGGTACCTGCGAATGCAAGGGTTGCGAAGGAGGAGGATCCGTGAGCATAGAAGTTTTCGATCGCGTCAAGGACCGTATTGCCGCCAACAACGAAGTTAACTTCAACCAACGTCTGGAATACGGCAACGATCATCTTGGGGACCTCGGAAACTACGCAGAGGAACACTGCTCCGATAAATGTGATTCTGTTGAGGATCTTGCGGATATAATCGCTGGTAGGCTTACCGGGACGGATTCCGGGAACCGCGCCGCCGTTGTTTCTGATATTGTTAGCAACTTCAACGGGGTTGAAGGAGATCATAATATAGAAGTAAGCGAAAGCGAAGAGCAGGATCATCGACACAAGCACGTAAAGGGGCTTGGTATAGTGGAAATAGTTGTTAGACAGCACTACGAGCCAGTCCGCATTGTTTCCAAATACCTGCGCCAACGTACCGGGAATAGAAACGATCGAGTTTGCAAAGATAACGGGCATAACGCCTGCCATGTTAAGCTTAAGGGGAAGATTGGAGGACTGACCGCCATACATCTTGCGTCCTACTACCTTCTTTGCATACTGAACGGGAATTCTTCTTTCGGAATCGTTAAACCAAACGATGAGCCAAACGATTGCAACGAGGAATGCAACGATGATAAGCGCCCAAACGATATCGATCACAAGACTTGTGATGTTATCGGCGTTCGCTTCTACGCTGACCAGTCCAATAGTGCTGCTGATCATCTTGTAAAGGTTTACGAATACGCTGGGAAGTCTTGCAATAATGTTTGCGAAGAGGATAATGGAGATACCGTTACCGATACCGAACTCATTTACCTTCTCTGCAAGCCACATAACGATAGCCGCACCTGCGCAGAAGCAAGCCGACATTACTGCGATCGCAAATACCTGATTGGTCGTACCAAGGTTTGCCAAGCCGGTATTTACAAGAGTGAGAGAGTAACCAACTGCAGTGATCACCGCAAGAACCATGGTTACGATTCTTGTGATCATAGCTATCTTCTTCTTACCTGCCTCGCCGTCCTTAGCCATACGCTCAAGAGCGGGGATAGCGATAGTAAGAAGCTGCATGATAATGGACGATGTGATATAGGGAGATACCGAGAGGGCGAAAAGGGTCGCATTTGTAAATGCATCACCCATGATCAGCTGCATTGCGCCAAAGCTGTTCTGGAAATGCTGCGAAACCAGCTCACTGTTTACCCACGGTACGGGGATACTACAACCCAAACGGTAAAGGATAACGATAAGCAATGTGAAGAGGAGTTTAGTCTTAAGCTCCTGGGTCTTCCAAGCATTTTTTAACGTCTGAAACATCCTTTATACCTCCTCTGCCTGTCCACCTGCTGCTGTGATCTTTTCCTTAGCGGTTGCAGAGAAAACTGCAGCCTTAACAGTCAAGTTCTTTGTAAGCTCGCCGTTACCGAGAACCTTAAGTCCGTCGAGAGACTTGCGAACTATCTTCTTTGCGAGGAGTGCCTCGAGATCTACTACTGCGCCGTTCTCAAATACGTTGAGTTCGGATACGTTAACGATTGCGTAGTTGGTAGCAAATCTGTTCTTAAAGCCTCTCTTAGGAAGCTTTCTGTAAAGAGGAAGCTGGCCGCCCTCAAATCCGGGTCTTACACCGCCACCTGAACGAGCATTCTGGCCCTTGTGTCCCTTGCCCGCTGTTTTTCCGTTTCCGGAACCTGCACCTCTACCCTTACGGTATCTCTCCTTAACGGAGCCTTCCATTGGGGAAAGTTCATGGAGCTTCATATTTTTTCCTCCTTGTTGAATTTAATTTAATTTTTTTGTTTTAGATTAGATGTTTTCTACCTTTACGAGGTGAGCAAGAACCTTTACCTTACCTGCAATAACCTTGTCATCTGCGTGAACAACGCTCTTGCCGATTCTTGTAAGGCCAAGTGACTTTGCTGTTGCCTTTTGGTTTGGAGTGCAACCGATTAAGCTTCTAACGAGTGTTACCTTTACGTTTTCCATTATCGTTACCTCCTAATTAACCTAAAACCTTTGTAGCTTCGATTCCACGAGTCTTAGCTACGTCTTCAACGCTACGGAGTTCCTTCAAACCTTCAAATGTAGCCTTAACTACGTTTGTTGTGTTGTTTGAACGAAGACTCTTTGCTCTGATATTTTTGATACCTGCAAGCTCAAGAACAGCACGAACTGTCTTACCTGCGATAATACCTGTACCAAGTGAAGCCGGCTTTAGAAGTACAGTGCCTGCACCGAACTTACCGATTACCTGGTGTGGGATTGTTGTATCCTTAATTGCTACTGTGATCATATTCTTCTTAGCATCCTCAATTCCCTTGCGAATTGCATCCGGAACTTCAGCTGCCTTACCAAGACCGTAACCAACGTGACCGTTGCCGTCGCCTACAACCATAAGAGCTGTGAAACGAGCAATACGACCACCCTTAACTGTCTTTGATACACGGTTGAGTGCGACCATTCTCTCTTGTAAGTCGAGAGCTGATGCGTCAATTTTATTAGCCATTTTAATTCTCCTAGTTTAATTTAATTTAAACGAGTGTACAAACCTGAGTGTGGGGTCTTAAGCTCGATTAGAACTTAAGTCCGCCTTCTCTTGCACCTGCTGCTAGCTCAGATACACGTCCGTGATATACAAAACCGCCACGGTCGAATACTACTGTGTCGATTCCTTTAGCGAGTGCCTTTT
>JAZSRA010000010.1:0-38367 GCA_045538195.1 Eubacteriales bacterium
CGTGCATTGTGTACTTGTCAAGGCAAACGGACTCAAGAAGGCTGTGAGCCTTGTAAAGGATAGTTCCGCCGGGAGTCTCGTAAACGCCGCGGCACTTCATACCTACAAGACGGTTCTCAACAATGTCGATGATACCGATTCCGTTTGCGCCGCCGATCTCGTTAAGCTTGAGGATTATCTCCTTTGCGGTCATCTTCTCGCCGTTGAGAGCTACGGGAGTACCCTCAACGAAATCAAGCTCGATATAGGTGGGAACGTCGGGAGCCTGGATGGGAGAAACGCCCATTTCAAGGAAGCCGGGCTTTTCATACTGGGGCTCGTTACCTGTGTCCTCAAGATCAAGACCCTCATGGGAAAGATGCCAGAGGTTCTTATCCTTGGAATAGTTGGTCTCGCGGTTTATCTTGAGAGGCACGTTGTGCGCCTCTGCGTAGTCGATCTCTTCCTCGCGAGACTTGATATCCCACTCACGCCAGGGAGCGATAATGGGCATATCGGGGCAGAAATGCTTGAGAGTCAGCTCGAAACGAACCTGGTCGTTGCCCTTACCGGTACAGCCGTGGCAGATAGCGTCGGCATTTTCTTTGATTGCGATCTCTGCAAGTCCCTTCGCGATGCAGGGACGCGCGTGGCTGGTGCCGAGAAGATATTCCTCGTAGATAGCTCCCGCCTTCATGCAGGGGATAATGTATTCGTTAACGTACTCCTCGGTAAGGTCCAGGACGTAAAGCTTGGACGCGCCTGTCTTCAGTGCCTTCTCCTCGAGTCCTTCAAGCTCGTCTGCCTGACCTACGTTACCGCTGACCGCGATAACCTCACAGTTGTTGTAATTTTCCTTGAGCCACGGAATAATGATCGAAGTATCAAGTCCGCCCGAGTACGCAAGCACTACTTTTTTTATGTTTTTCTTGTCCATTTTGACCTCCAAGCCGAATTATACGGCATTTTGAAAAAATATTCATTAATTTTGCATATTATTCATCCGAAACAAATAGATATGCTGTATTTTTGTATATTATACACCTATTTTTACATTTTGTCAACCTTTTATGAATAAAAGCGATAACAAATTTCGCTTTATTTCTTCGGGCTTTTGTGGATATTTTGCACAAAAGTGAATATTATTCAAAATTTGTGTATATTTACGGCTTTATTCTGCCTTTTTCGTATACATATCGAATGTCCTCAAAGCATGGGCAATCGGCAGTTAATATTCACACCAAGCTCACCGTTTTTTGAATAGTTTTTGAAAGATTGAGGGAGGGTGCGTCGCACAGCAAGCTGTGCGCGAGTTTTGCAAGCAAAACGTCGCTACGCCGTCGCAAGCGACAGGCTAGGGGGAGGAGTACCTTTTTTCAAAAAGGTACTCCTCCCCCTCCTGCAAATAAATCCTTAAACCTTAACCGTCCAGCCGAATTTGTCTTCGATCTTGCCCCACTGGATAGAAGTGAGGGTATCGTAGAGCTTCTGTGCGACGGGTCCTATTTCGCCGTTATTGATGACCATCTTCTGGTCGCCTGTGTCAAGCAGACCCATAGGAGATACAACAGCGGCAGTACCCGTGCCAAACGCTTCGTTCAGTTTGCCCTCGGCGTAAGCCTGCTCTACCTCGGCGAGCGAAAGCTTTCTCTCCTCGACCTTGTAGCCCATAGATTTAAGGAGCTGGATACAGGATTTTCTGGTAACACCGGGAAGTATGCTTCCCTCTTCAAGAGCGGGAGTTACGACCGTTCCGTCGAGAACGAAGAACACGTTCATAGCACCGACCTCGTCAATATACTTATGCTCGATACCGTCAAGCCAGAGAACCTGAGAATATCCCATCTTCTCTGCCTTTTCCTGACCGATAAGCGAACAAGCATAGTTGCCGCCGACCTTCGCAAAGCCCGTACCGCCTCTTACAGCGCGGACATACTCGCGCTCAACGAAGATCTTGACAGGCTTGATTCCCTCGGCGTAGTACGCGCCAACGGGACAGGTGATTATCATAAACTTGTAGCTCTTGGAGGGATGAACTCCGAGCTGAACGTCGGTCGCGATAATGAAGGGACGAATGTAAAGCGAAGTTCCCTCTTTATAAGGAACCCAGTCTTCCTCGGTCTTAACGATAGCCTTAAGCGCGTCAAGAACGTCCTGTTTATCAAGCTGAGGAATACAGAGACGCTCGTTGGTTCTGTTCATTCTGTCGATGTTCTGATCGGGACGGAAGAGCTGAATAGAGCCGTCGGGAGTGCGGTACGCTTTAAGTCCCTCGAACATTTCCTGCGCGTAGTGGAAGACCATGCAAGCAGGGTCGAGAGAAAGATTCTGATAAGGAACGATTCTCGCGTCGTGCCAACCCTGACCCGCATCGTAATCCATAATAAACATGTGGTCGGTAAAGTGCTTTCCAAAGCCAAGATTGTCCCAATCAGGCTTTGCTTTCTTTTCTGTTACAAGCTCATATTTGATGTTAAGCATTGTTTTTTCTCCTTTTTATTTTGCAGGAGAGGGGAAACACCTTTTTGGAGAAAAGGGTGTTTCCCCTCTCCTGCACCTCTCCCCTTCACCAAAAACTTTTAAAAAATTTTTAATTTAAATGGAAAGTAATATGAAAACGTTTCCGCCTCTATGAAAATTGTTTTTAATTAAATATTAGCCGCAAGAACGTCGCCCATCTCGGAGCAGCCCACCTTTGTAAAGCCGTCCTTGTAGATGTCGGGGGTACGGTAGCCGTCGTCAAGAGCCTTGTTGACCGCCGCCTCGATCGCGTCAGCCTCCTTTGTCATATCAAAGGAATATCGAAGCATCATAGCCGCGCTCATGACGGTGCCTATGGGGTTTGCAATATTCATTCCAGCGATATCGGGAGCAGAGCCGTGAATAGGCTCGTACATACCGAGAGTGCCTTCGGAAAGCGATGCCGAGGGCATCATTCCGATAGATCCCGTCAGCATACTCGCTTCGTCCGAGAGAATGTCACCAAACATATTCTCGGTTACGATGACGTCAAACTGCGTGGGGTTCTTGATCAGCTGCATTGCGGTATTGTCAACGAGGATATCACTGTACTCGACGTCTCTGTATTCCTCGGCAAGACGGTGCATAACCGCTCTCCAAAGCCTTGATGAGTCAAGTACGTTTGCCTTGTCAACGCTTGCAAGCTTGTTATTTCTCTTCTTTGCCGCCTCGAAAGCAACTCGACCGATACGCTCGATCTCATGCTCGGAGTAGGTCATATAGTCGGTGGCAACCTTTTCGCCGTCAACTGTTTCGGTGTATCTCTTGCCGAAGTAGATGCCGCCCGTCAGCTCTCTTACAATCATAAGATCAATTCCATTACCGACTATGCTCTGCTTCAAGGGCGAGGAGTCGGCAAGCTGGGGAAAAAGTTTTGTGGGACGGAGATTTGCGAAAAGTCCAAGCTCACGTCTGACCGCAAGCAGTGCCTTTTCGGGTCGGATAGAGGGATCTACGTTATCCCACTTGGGTCCGCCCACTGCTCCGAGCAGAACGGCATCCGAGCTCTTGCATTTTGCCATTCCCTCGTCTGTGATCGGCACGCCGAATTTGTCTATCGAGCATCCGCCGATGTCGACCTCGGTGTAATTGAACTTGTGTCCGTATTTTTTCGCAACGGCATCCAGCACCTTGACCGCCTGATCTACGATCTCCGGACCTATTCCGTCGCCTTTTAAAAGCGTTATATTCTTTTCCATATTTACTCCTTTTTCGTGGGGATGGAGAACCTTTTGTGAACAAAAGGTTCTCCATCCCCACACCCCACCCTTTTCAAAAAACTTCAGAAAAAGGAGATTGGGGAATTACATTTTATAATTTCATTTTAACAAGACCAAGAGAAATTGTGCAAGGCAATCAAAGGCCTTATTTTTTCAAGGAATTCATTAAACCGTCGGAGTTTATAATGTCTTTAATAAACTCGGGGAACGGCTCTGCCTGATAGGTTTCGTTTTTACTTACGTTGGTAATAACACCGGTATCGAAATCGATAGAAACTTCGTCGCCTGCCTCAATTCTATCGCTCGCCTCGGGACATTCAAGTATTGCAAGACCGATATTTATTGAGTTTCTGTAAAAAATTCTCGCGAAGGTCTTGGCAATTACGCAGGAAATTCCCGCCTTCTTGATCGCTATGGGCGCATGCTCACGTGAAGATCCGCAGCCGAAGTTGGCGCCGCCAACCATTATGTCACCTTCCTTGACCTTTTTGACGAAATCCTTGTCGATATCCTCCATACAGTGAGATGCAAGCTCCTTATGGTCTGCGGTATTGAGGTAACGCGCAGGGATTATTACGTCGGTATCAACGTTGTCACCGTATTTATGTACATATCCGTTTGCTTTCATTCTTTTCGTCCTCCCTTCAAATCTCGGAGGGGTCAACGATATGACCCGCAACGGCAGTTGCCGCCGCTACCTCGGGGCTTGCGAGGTATATTTTAGAGGTAATATGTCCCATTCTGCCGACAAAGTTACGGTTGGTCGTTGCGACCGCGATCTCGTCCTCGGCAAGAATACCCATATAGCCGCCGAGACAAGGACCGCAGGTGGGAGTTGAGACCACGCAGCCAGCATCGATAAATGTCTCGATATAGCCTCTCTTGATACATTCTTTATAAATAGTCTGTGTTGCGGGGATGATGATACATCTGATACCCTTTGCAACTCTCTTGCCTGCAAGGTATTTAGCCGCCGCTTCCATATCGGAAATTCGTCCGTTGGTGCAGGAACCTATGACTACCTGGTCGGGAACGATCTCGGAAAGCTCTTTTGCCAGCTTGGTATTTTCGGGAAGATGAGGACAAGCCACGGTGGACTCGATCTCGGAGAGGTTGATATTATAGGTCTCGTCGTACTCCGCATCGGGGTCTGCGGAATATACGGTATACTCTCTTGCAACTCTTTCGCCAACGTAAGCGAGGGTGATCTCATCGACCTCAAAAATGCCGTTCTTAGCACCCGCCTCGATTGCCATATTTGCCATACAGAGTCTGTCGTCGATAGAAAGCGACTTTAAGCCTTCGCCCGAGAACTCCATAGAGCGGTAAAGCGCACCGTCCACACCGATCATGCCGATGATATGGAGGATGACGTCCTTACCCGAAACGTGGGGCTTTAATTCGCCCGTAAGATTGAACTTAATAGCCGAGGGAACCTTGAACCAGCCCTTGCCGGTCGCCATTCCTGCCGCCATATCGGTGCTTCCCACTCCCGTAGAGAACGCTCCGAGCGCTCCGTAGGTGCAGGTATGAGAGTCAGCTCCAATTACAAGCTCACCGGGAGCAACAAGTCCCTTTTCGGGAAGCAGAGCGTGTTCTATTCCCATATCGCCGACGTCGAAATAATTGGTTACGTCAAATCTCTTTGCGAAGGTTCTGCACTGCTTACACTGTTGCGCCGCCTTTATGTCCTTATTGGGAACAAAGTGATCCATTACAAGCGCCACCTTGTTCTTGTCAAAAATGCTTTCAAATCCATTTTTATTGAACTCATTGATCGCCACGGGAGACGTAATATCGTTTCCCAGCACCAGATCAAGGTTCGCCATTATCAACTGACCCGCCTTTACCGATTCAAGTCCCGCATGCGCCGCCAGTATCTTTTGCGTCATCGTCATTGCCATAGTATTACTCCTTTTTTCTCGGGGGGGAGGGAACTTTTTATAAAAAGTTTCCTCCTCCCCGCACCCCTCCTCTTTCAAAAACTTTCAAAAAAAGGATATGGGGATAAATATTGTTTATCTGTTTAAAATTTCACCATTTTAAAGGATAAGATGTCTGTAACAACTATTATCCTTTGGGAAAGTTTTTGGGAGGTGCGGAACCCTTTTTCCAAAAAGGGTTCCGCATTCCTCACATCAACTTCTTGTTAATTGCAGAAACCAACGCCTGAATCGAGGAGGTGATGATGTCCTCGTGGACACCTGCGCCCCAGTGCATTTTACCACTTTCATCGGTTATGCCGACGTAGGTAACCGCTTTGGATGTCGAACCCGACTCGAGAGCGTGTTCGGTGTATGTCAGGTTATGGTAAGCTATGCCAAGGCTACGCTTGAACGCATTGCTGACCGCATCAAGTCGGCCGTTACCCTCGGCGGAAATGTCCTTCTCCTCGCCTTGCCAGTTAACGGTGATCATAGCCTTTATCTGATCGCCCTTTCTGACGAAGTGGCAATCTGTCACTTCGAGAGGAGAACTGATATTTACGTATTCGTTGGTGAATATTTCAAGCACCTCTGCGGGAGAAAGCTCCTTGTGAGCGTGGTCTGAAACGCTCTTGACGGCGTATCCCACGTGTTCGCGCATCTTGGAGGGAAGAACGTAGCCGAAGTTATGCTCAAGCAGGTATCCGATACCGCCCTTACCCGACTGGGAATTGATGCGGATAACGTCGGTCTCGTATTCTCTGCCAACGTCGGTGGGGTCGATGGGAAGATAAGGCACCGTCCAATAGCGGCACGTGTGATCCTCTCTCCACTTCATTCCCTTGGCGATAGCGTCCTGATGCGATCCCGAGAATGCCGCAAATACAAGCTTGCCGGCATATGGGCTTCTGTCGTAAACCTGCATTCTTGTAACTCTCTCGTAAAGCTCGGTGATCTCGGGCATATTTGAGAGATCAAGTCCGGGGTCAATGCCCTGTGCAAACATATTCATCGCCACGGTAACGAGGTCGGTATTACCCGTTCTCTCGCCGTTACCAAAAAGCGTTCCCTCAACTCTGTCACCGCCTGCAAGCAGACCCATTTCGGTGTCGGCAACCGCACATCCGCGGTCGTTGTGGGGGTGGAGCGAGATAATAACGTTCTCGCGGTATTTGAGGTTTTCGTGCATATATTCGATCTGATTTGCGTAAACGTGAGGCATCGAGACCTCAACGGTCACGGGTAGATTGATGATAACCTTCTTCTCGGGAGTAGGCTTCCAGACGTCAAGCACCGCGTTGCAGATCTCAAGCGCAAACTCCGGCTCGGTTCCCGTAAAGGACTCGGGCGAATACTCATAGCGGTAGTTTACGCCCATTTCCTCGCTGAGCTGATCGAAAAGCTTTGCTCCCTCAACGGCGATATCGATGATCTCCTGCTTGGTCTTTTTGAAGACCTGCTCTCTCTGTGCCACCGAGGTGGAATTGTAGAGGTGAACGATAGCATTCTTAACGCCCCTGAGGCTCTCGAAGGTCTTTTTGATAATATGCTCTCTCGACTGCGTCAAAACCTGCACGGTCACGTCGTCGGGAATGAGGTTTTGCTCCACAAGGGTGCGAAGGAAGGCATATTCGGTCTCGCTCGCCGCAGGGAAACCGACCTCGATCTCCTTAAATCCGATCTTGCAGAGCAATTTGAAAAATTCAAGCTTTTCTTCAAGGCTCATGGGGATCATAAGCGACTGATTGCCGTCGCGAAGGTCCACGGAGCACCAAACGGGGGGCTTTGCGAGATAATTCTTCTTTATCCACTTAGGCTCGCTTATGGGAGCGGGAAAATATTGTCTCGTATACTTGTTTGCGTTCATTATATTAACCTTTCTTTTGTACTTCGGGACGTTGTCCCGAACCCTGCTTAAAAACTTTTTGAAAAAAGTTTTTAAGAATTTCAAAAACTTTCAAAAAAAGATTTGATCAGGGATTTGGAAGGGATATTTTCAAATTTATATTTTACCATCTCAAAGGATAAGCCGTCTTTTATCCTGACTATCCTTTTTGAAGTTTTTTTGAGGGGGTGCGGGGGAAGCTTTTTTCCTAAAAAAGTTCCCCCGCATCGCTCTCGAAAATCTTATTTCATCACCGCGCCTTGGTCAGCACCGCTGACGAGGCGAGCGTAGCGAGCGAGCCAGCCCGACTTGATATTAGGCTCGGGAGATACGTATTTTTCACGTCTTGCGGCGAGTGTTTCGTCGCTTACTTCGACGTTGATAGATGCGTTAGGAATATCGATCGCGATAATGTCGCCTTCCTCAATGAGGGCAATGTTACCGCCGTCTGCCGCCTCGGGGGAGACGTGACCGATAGACGCGCCTCTCGAAGCTCCCGAGAAACGTCCGTCGGTGATAAGGGCTACGGTCTTGTCAAGCTTCATGCCTGCCAAGGCAGAGGTGGGATTGAGCATTTCTCTCATTCCGGGACCGCCCTTGGGACCTTCGTATCTGATGACGACTACGTCGCCGTCAACTATCTTACCTGCGTAAATTGCCGCGATAGCTTCGTCCTCGGAATTGAAAACGCGAGCGGGACCCGAATGTTTAAGCATCTCGGGAGCAACCGCGCTTCTCTTTACGACGCAACCCTTCTGCGCGATATTACCCCAAAGGATCTGAATTCCTCCGGTCTCGCTGTACGGATCATCGATGGGGCGGATCGCCTTGGTGGACTTTATATACGCGCCCTTTACGTTCTCGCCAACTGTCTTACCCGTAACGGTGAGAGCGTCCACGTCGAGAAGTCCCTTCTTGATAAGCTCTGCCTGAACCGCGGGGATACCGCCTGCCGCGTCAAGATCCTGCATATGAGTAGATCCCGCAGGAGCTAAGTGGCAAAGATTAGGCACCTTTGCCGACATCTTATTAAAGAGGTTAAGATCAAGGGGAACGCCTGCCTCGTTTGCAATTGCCAAAAGGTGAAGTACGCTGTTTGAACTGCAACCGAGCGCCATATCGCAAGCCAGCGCGTTCTTGATCGATCTTTCATTTATAATATCGCGCGCACAAATATTCTTTCTGACCATTTCCATAATAGCCATTCCCGCATGCTTTGCAAGCATAATTCTCTTGTTGCTGACCGCAGGGATAGTACCGTTTCCGGGGAGAGCTATGCCCATAGACTCACAGAGGCAGTTCATAGAGTTTGCGGTATACATTCCCGCGCAAGAGCCGCAACCGGGACAAGCGCCTGTCTCACACTCGCAAAGCTTTTCCTCGTCGATAATGCCCGCCTTGTATGCGCCTACCGCCTCGAAAAGCTTGGAGAGACTGACCTCTTCTCCGTCATAAGTACCTGCAAGCATAGGACCACCCGAGCAAACAACGGTGGGAACGTTCATTCTGACCGCCGCCATTACCATTCCGGGAACGATCTTGTCACAGTTGGGAACGAGAACGAGACCGTCAAGTTGGTGCGCCATAGTCATAGTCTCAACGCTGTCGGCGATAAGCTCACGGCTCGCAAGCGAATATTTCATACCGATATGACCCATAGCGATACCGTCGCAAACGCCGATCGAGGGAACAAGCACGGGTGTACCGCCCGCCATTCTGATACCTGCCTTGACCGCTTCGGCGATCTTGTCAAGGTGAGCGTGGCCGGGTACTATCTCACTGTGTGCGCTGACTACACCGATAAGAGGTCTTTCAAGCTCTTCCTTGGTATATCCTATCGCATAAAAAAGGCTTCTGTTCGGCGCTCTCTCCGCGCCCTTTGTTACGTTATCAGATCTCATAGTTACCTTTCTTGAAAGAAAGGTAACCCAAAGAACTTCCAAGCATTTAGTCCTTTGAAAGTCCGAGCTGATCTTTCTTCCATACGTGAATATTGATTTTACTTCCCCGCACCCTTTCCAAAAAATTTCAATAAAGGGGTTGCGAGGGGTAAAATATGTAATTATTGTTTTTTCTTTCTTATAACATCTATTATTCTAACGATTGCAGGAGATACGGTCAGGTTAATAAGAAATTCCATAATGAAATTCATACCTGCCAATCCCAAGAATATATATTCCAGAGACGGCGTTATCGAAGTCAATTCGGATCCGAGCTTCTCTGCCAATGCAATCTGGATATCTGCTGTATCATTGAAGAAGAACAACAGCATTCCTATTACAAAAACACCCGTATTGATAATAGGTGCCGTAATTGAAGCTATAACCGTAGTAAAAGTTACGTGTTTTCCGCCGAAAGCTTTATTTAAAAGCTTATATACCGTTCCGGCACCAAATCCGGCAAGACCTGCCTTCACTAAACAGATCAATACGGTAATAATACATTTGCCAATACCGAAATTGTAGAACAGGATAGAGGTGAATGCATCGGCACCTGTAAAGCCCATAACTATCGTCATAATACCGAACATTATACCGAGGAATGTCCCTTCCTTTGGACCGAGCAAAAACGCTCCAACAACTATCGGAATAAGAACCAGAGACATAGGCAGACCTATAAATCCAGTTAAGAATGTTCCGATCAATTGCAGTACAACGATCAGTGCTGTCAGCATCGCCAGCTGAACAAGTCTTAAAACCTTTTGCTTCGATGAAGTCTTCATATTAAATTCTCCTTGAGGGAATTCCACCCTCTGCTGTCGTCTCAAAATGAGTACGGCGCTTAAAATTTTTATAATAATCGCTTATTGCGTTAGTCCAACGCCCTCGGCGTTAGCCCAATGCCCTCGGCATTATTATCCAAGTTTAAACTGATTATCCCACGGTATTTTTGTAAATACACGCAAGACCTTTGAGGGTCAGGGTGGGATCATATCGGAAGGAGTGCGCGCAGTTGCCGATTACAGGCTTACTGCTCTCCCCCGTGGCGAAAAGCATAGCTTCGCCACTCTTACATTTAAGTTCTTTTTCAAATCGGTCAACAAGACCGTCTATCATAGCCGCCTGACCGAACAGCACGCCCGAAATCAGCGACTCCTTTGTATTCTTGCCGATAGCGCGGGTAGATCCCGTCAACTCGATGATCGGCAGAAGCGCGGCTTCTCTGTGAAGGGAGTCAAGAGACATCCCAACACCGGGAAGGATAGCGCCGCCCACTACTTCCCTATTTTTATTTATTGCAAAAAGCGTTGTAACCGTACCCATATCAAGAATAACGGCAGGGTTTTCGCTCTTTTCTTCCTTTAACGTTGATACGACCGCGCTTGCGTTTGCCACGATGTCCGCACCAAGCTCGGCAGGGTCGTCGATACGTATTGCAAATCCCGTCTTTACACCGGGGCCGACGATTATCGGCGTTTTGCCCGTCAGGGCAAGAATGACGTGCTTTATCACGTCGTTAAGCGGAGGAACAACGCTTGCCATGATCGCACCGTCGACAGTCTTTGCGTCAATTCCCGAAAAATCGAGTAATTGCTTGACTAAAATGACGTATTCATCAGCAGTTTTGGAAATATCTGCCGCAATCTTGAATTTCGCCACGGGTTCTGCCGCGCCATCTTCAAAAATTGCAAAGGAAATATTCTTATTCCCCACGTTTACTGCCAAAAGCATAGCGTTGCTCCTTTCGTCATTTTTATGGGGCGTTGCCCCAAACCCCACTTAGAAACTTTTTGAAAAAAGTTTCTAAGAACTTCAAAAACTTCCCGTAAAAACAAACAAAAATACTACTTCACCATCAAGTGAGGTGAAACGTCTGTAAACCACCTATCCTTATTGAAAGTTTTTGGGAGGTGCGGAACCCTTTTTACCAAAAAGGGTTCCGCATTCCTATCAAAATCTTACTTCTTCAGCCAGCTCATCATCTGGCGAAGCTCAGCGCCGGTTTCTTCAAGCTGATGCTCGGACTCAACGCGGCGGGTTGCGAGGAACTTAGCCTTGCGACCTGCCGAGAATTCCTGCATAAACTCGGAAGCAAATGTACCGTTCTGGATCTCGTTAAGAACCTTCTTCATTTCCTTGCGGGTCTCGTCAGTGATAAGTCTCTTACCTGTTCTGTAATCACCGTACTCTGCGGTGTTGGAGATAGAATATCTCATCTTTGCAAAGCCGCCCTGGTTGATAAGGTCAACGATAAGCTTCATCTCGTGGATGCACTCAAAGTATGCCATCTCAGGCTCGTATCCTGCCTCAACGAGGGTCTCAAATCCAGCCTTCATAAGCTCGGTTACACCGCCGCAAAGAACTGCCTGCTCACCAAAGAGGTCGGTCTCGGTCTCTTCTTTGAAGCTGGTCTCAAGGATACCTGCTCTGCCTGCTCCGATACCGCAAGCGTATGCAAGCGCGTAGTCCTTAGCCTTGCCGGTGTAGTCCTGATATACCGCGATAAGGGAAGGAACGCCCTTGCCCTCCTGATACTGGGTTCTTACGGTATGACCGGGACCCTTGGGAGCTACCATGATAACGTCGATGTTCTTCTGGGGCTGAATGAAGCCGTAGTGGATATTGAAGCCGTGAGCGAACATAAGAACGTCGCCGTCCTTCATGTTGGGAGCAACCTGCGCGTTGTAGATGTCAGCTGCAAGCTCGTCGGGGACCAGCATCATAACGATGTCAGCCGCCTTTGCAGCGTCCTCAACCTCCATTACCTTGAAGTTGGGGTTCTTCTCTGCGAAAGCAGCAGCCTTCGCCCAGTGTCCGCTACCCTTTCGGAGACCTACGACTACGTTACAGCCGCTCTCAGCGAGGTTCATGGAATGTGCGTGTCCCTGGCTACCGAATCCGATAACCGCTACGGTTTTGTCCTTTATAAGGGCAAGATTACAATCCGTGTCATAATACTTGTTGATCATTTTTCTTTTCTCCTTTGGAGTTTAATTATAGATTTTTAAATTGAAAACATTTTAAACCGAAAACCGCTTGCGGTTTTCTTCCTTAACGTTTCGCCTTGCGAAACATATCACGTTTGGCAACGCCAAACATATCACTTTCGTATGAGCCTAAAGCTCATACGAAACATCCCCGCGCTCCATTGCAATCGCTCCCGAACGGCAGGATTCAACGACGGCGAAATTCTTGGTGCTGTCGATAAATCCGTCGATCCTCTGGGGGGTGTCGGTAAGCTCGACAACGACGCATCCGCTTGTTCTGTCCACCACTCTCGCGCCGTAGATGTCAACCAGTCTTTCAAGCTCTGCTATGTCGGTCTCCTTGCCGTCAAACTTGATAAGTAATATCTCGCGGATAAGGCTGAAGGACGGCTCGACCGAGAAGATAAGCTTTGTCTCGATCAGCTTGCCCGTCTGCTTGATTATCTGATTATAGGTCTTTTCATCACCCGTAGTCATAATGGTGAGCCTTGAGACCTTTTCGTTCTCGGTGGGCGAAACAGTAAGAGAATCGATATTGAATCCGCGTTGCATAAAGAGCGAGGAAACTCTCGCAAGCACGCCCGCGTTATTTTCAACGAGAAGTACCATACATCTTTGTTTCATTATTAATCTCCTTCCAAATAGTTGTCGATGAATTTTGCCTTATTGGCAAAATTCGCGCGTGAAACAGTTAACTTCCCTATCAGCGAGAAGAAGCTTTCACGCTGTCCTCTCTTACTTGAAAATAGTTTCGTGGACGGTTCTGCCGCCGGGGATCATGGGAAGAACCTTTTCCTCACGGTCGACAACGCACTCTATCCAGACGGGGCCCGTCAATGTCATCGCTTCCTTCATCGCCGCTTCAAACTCGGCAGGCGTCTCACAATGGAAGCCGTGACCGCCAAAGCCCTCGATGACCTTCTTATAATCCGTCACTCTCTCGGGTTCGCTTGAAGAAAATCTTCTGTCATAGAAAGCGCCCTGCCACTGACGAACCATTCCGAGAACCGAGTTATTGAATATTACGGTAATTACGGGAACGTTATAGCTAACGGCAGTGCAAGCCTCGTTCATATTCATGTGGAAGGAGCCGTCACCCGTGAAGTGAACTACGGGAACCTCGGGTCTTGCAACCTTTGCACCGATAGCCGCTCCGTAGCCGTAGCCCATAGTACCAAGACCGCCGCTTGTAAGGAAGTTTCTGGGATGTGTGTGATGCAGGAACTGCGCCGCCCACATCTGATGCTGTCCTACGTCGGTAACGTAGACCGCATCCTTGCCCGCGATCTCGCAAGCCTTTTCAACGATGAAATGGGGCTTCAACTCTGTCTCGCTCTTTTCGGGAACGTAGTCCTTCTTCTTCCACTCGGCAACCTGAGACTGCCAAGCGTCACGTTTTTGGGGCTTGATATATTTGAGAAGCTCGGTAAGAACCTCTTTAACATCACCCACTATACTGTAATCCGCAATTATGTTCTTGTTGATCTCACTGGGGTCGATGTCGATATGTACCAGTCTTGCGTTGTGGGCAAATCTGTCGGGGTTAAGGGTTACTCGGTCGCTGAAACGAGTGCCGATAGCAAGCATTACGTCGGCTCTGTTTGCCGCCGCATTAGCACTGTAACAGCCGTGCATTCCGATAAGTCCAAGGTTATTCTTCTCACCGTAGCCAAGCACGCCTGCCGCCATAAGTGTGTACGCAGCGGGAATATCCGACGCTTCGATAAGCTGACGAAGCTCCTCGCCCGCCTCGCTTATGCGAACGCCGCCGCCGAAGTAGATAAAGGGTCTCTCACTTCTGTTGATAAGCTCTGCGATCTCCTGAACGTCACCTATAATTCCGTTGCTTCTCACGGGAGTGACGGCAGCCCGAGGCTCGTACTCGGTCGTTGCCGCGGTAACGTCCTTGGGAATATCGATAAGCACGGGACCGGGTCTGCCGCTTGCCGCGATCTCAAATGCGCGACGGACGGTATCTGCAAGATCCTCAACCCGTCTTACAACGAAATTGTGCTTTGTAATAGGCAGAGTAATGCCCGCGATATATACTTCTTGGAAGCTGTCTGCTCCAATGAGTGCGTTGGGAACGTTGCCTGTGATAGCGACCAATGGAACACTGTCCATATAAGCCGTCGCGATACCGGTTACAAGGTTAGTCGCGCCGGGGCCGCTGGTTGCGATGACAACGCCGGTCTTGCCCGTGGCTCTGGCATAGCCGTCTGCCGCGTGCGCCGCACCCTGCTCGTGGGCGGTCATATAGTGGTTCAGTTTGTCTCTGTACTTGTAGAGTGCGTCGTATATATTAAGAACTGCGCCTCCGGGGTAGCCGAAGACGGTATCCACGCCTTGCTCCAAGAGTACGTTGACAAGTATTTCGGAACCGTTTAAAATCATTTGTTTACCTCCTATGGGAACGAATTTTTGGGGGTAAGCGGTAGCTTTTGGTATTTTAAGGGTAAATAAAAGCAAAAAAACCCGTGCCTCTCCGAAAAAAGAGACAAAGGTTCAAAAAACTCTCTGCGGTACCACTCTTATTGAGGTCTGAGACCTCCGCTCTGCTTTTACCTATCAGTAAAACGTCTTGATAACGGGGACTTCCGTTCGCTTCTACACAACCGAAATGTTTGATCGGTCTTTGGGCGACTGCTCGGGGAGGAGATTCATTCACGCGTCCTGTCGGCTCGCACCTGACGCCGACTCTCTGAAAGGCATTTGCGAATTACTGATTCCCTTCATAGCATTTGAAAAATATACATTGATTGTATCACAAAAGTATTTGTTTGTCAAGAAAAATATCAAATTTTTTTCTTCCAAATTTATTATGTATTAGGTTTTCACAATTCGGGGCGCGAAAACCGCACATATTGTGGCATTTTAGCCAATTAAAGTGTTAAAATCAACCTTGCTTCGGTCTTAAAATACACTTACAACACGATAGCAATAGGACTATGCAGGTAGCGTCGCCATTTCAAAACCAAAACCGTCGGCAAATTTAACTATCCTTTGGGGAGTTTTTGGAGGTGTGGAACCTTTTTGCAAAAAGGTTCCACAAATCGCACCCATCACACCTCTGCAATAACTTCGACCTCAACGAGGACGTTTTTAGGGAGCTGTTTTGCCGCCACACAGGAGCGAGCGGGCTTGTTCGTAAAGTATTTGCCGTAGATCTCGTTAAATGCGGCAAAATCTGCCATATCCGAGAGGAAGCAGGTGGTCTTGACCGCCTTTTCAATGCTTGTTCCCGCCGCTTCAAGGACGGCGCAGAGATTCTTGCAGACCTGCTCGGTCTGTCCTTGAATGTCGTCAGCTTCAACGGCGCCGCTTGCGGGGTTGATTGCTATCTGACCCGAGGTAAAAACGATGTTTCCAACCTTCATAGCCTGGCTATAAGGACCGATCGCGTCGGGCGCGTTTTTAGTATAAATCTTTTCCATAATATGTTCCTTTCCGCAGGACTCTGCCCTGCACCCACAAGAAACTTTTTGAGAAAAAGTTTCTTGACTTCAAAAACTTTCAATAAATTGGTTATTCTTAAACTAATCTAAATCCCGCCGCTTTAAGAGCTTCGGTAATTGCTTGGATATGCTCGTAATTTCGGGTTTCAAGCACGAGACGCAGGTAGCATCCGTTGATATCCATAGTCTCGCTTGCTCTTTCGTGATGAACCGAGGTCACGTTACCGCCAAGTGCCGCGATGATTGAAGATACCTCCTGAAGCTGTCCGGGTTTATCCATAAGCTCGATACAAAGAGTGCAATTTCGTCCGCTCATCAAGAGACCGCGCTTGATAACTCGCGACAGAATGGTAACGTCGATATTACCGCCCGAAACTATGCACGCGACCTTCTTTCCTTTAATAGGAAGCTTATTGAACATAACAGCCGCAACCGAAACCGCTCCCGCACCCTCGGCGATCATTTTGTGCTGCTCGATGAGTGCCAGGATCGCGGAGCTGATCTCGCCCTCGGTGACGGTAACTATCTCGTCGACGTACTCCGAGCATAACTTAAACGTATTCTCACCCGGCTCCTTGACGGCGATGCCGTCTGCGATAGTGGAAACTCCGTCAAGTCTCTCTCTCTTTCCACCCTTGACCGAATTGAACATACTGGGCGCACCTGCCGCCTGAACGCCAAAAACCTTGATGTCGGGTTTAAGATGCTTTGCGGCATAAGCGATTCCCGAAATAAGTCCACCTCCGCCGATAGGGACTACGATAGCGTCGAGATCCTTTATTTCATTAAGTATTTCGATACCGATAGTTCCCTGACCGGCGATTACGTTCTCGTCGTCGAAGGGATGAACGAAGGTGTAACCCATCTCGTCGCGAAGTTCAAGCGCTCTGTTGTAAGCGTCGTCGTAAACACCCTTGACCATAACCACCTCAGCCCCGTAGCTCTTGGTCGCCTCAACCTTGGAAATAGGCGCGCCGTCGGGCAGACAGATAACTGCCTTGATGCCGTATTTCTGTGCCGCAAGAGCAACTCCCTGCGCGTGGTTGCCCGCCGAGCAGGCAATTACGCCCTTTGCCTTTTCCTCGTCGGTAAGCTGAGATATCATATATCCCGCGCCACGAACCTTAAATGAACCGGTTACTTGCAGGTTCTCTGTTTTCAGATACATCTCACATTCAGGGTTTATCTTCGAACGAACGAGAGACGTCTCTCTTACCACGTCCTTGAGCGCGTACGCCGCGTGATAGATCTTATCAAGTGTCAGCATATTTTTCCCCTTTCTTAACGCTTGCAAAGCAAGCATATCACTCGCCGCAGGCGAATATCACGCTTGGCTCTGCCAAGCATATCACGTTTCGCATCGCGAAACATATCACTTTTTTTCGAAGCCTGCTTCGAAAAAAACAAAAAGTCCGTCCCTTAAAGAGACGAACCAATAAGTTCGCTATACCACTCTTAATACCCGTACAATTATACGTTCCTCTTTAACGCAGAAGCTACGCGTCGGTCTACTCGCATCTCGCTTTTGGCGACGGGCTCCGAGGTGATTTAATACAGCCTTATCCTACCGTCTTTCACCAACCGACGGCTCTCTGCAAGAATTTGGAAGTACCGCTCCTCATCAACGCTTTAGTTTATTATAATACTCTTTTTCTGTCTTGTCAATGTCGGATGTGTAGAAATGTTTTATTGCCGCGATAGTGTTTTTGGTAATCTTGCCCAAAGCGGTTTTTTTCATTCATCAAAAAATTCCCATACTCGATTGACAGAATTCTGTAATCATATTATAATTAAAGTGTTACTTGTAAATAAAAGTGTTATTTGTAAATAAAATGTAAAAAACACAAAATATCCATAACAAATTTATATTTTCTGTTGTTTTAAAGATTGAAGGGGTAATGTCATAATATTAAAAAATTGACACCAACTACTAAAGATCAGGAGATACGCACATTATGAAAAAATTTAAAATCCTTGCCACACTGCTTACAGTTCTTCTTTCCGCTACCGCCTGCGCCGGCATAACGGGAAATATTACGTCCAACAACGGAACAGAGGAAACAGTTCTCACTCAATCACAAGAAGAAAACGATAACGAAACAAACGAAGAGATACACAACGACACCTCGCGCGCTGAAACCGAGGAAAGCAAAAACGATGAAACCGATAACAAAAATCCTGTCCAGCAGGAGATTCCCCACAGCCAGGGACTTGTATATTTATTGAACAGTAACGGCAAATCGTACCGTTGCATCGGTAAAGGAAGCTGCACCGACGACGTGATCTCTATTCCCCCTACATATAATACCCTGCCCGTTACTCACGTTGGCGATCCCGGAATAAGCAACTCGTCTGCATGGGATGGCGTTACAACGCTTATAATCCCCGACGAAGTCACCGTATACTCAACTTATTTTCAAAATAACCAAAGCATAACTACAGTTATTATAGGAGCAAAATGTATCGTTGAAGATTATGCGTTTTATATGGCAAAATCACTTAAAACGGTAATCTGCAAAAGCGGCGTAAAGATAGGCAACGGCGCATTTAAAAGCTGCATCAATTTGGAGAGCGCCACGTTTGGAAATAACACCACGTTTAGCAAGGAGACTCTCGGAGGCTGCTCGAAGCTTACCGACGTCACCCTTCCAAGCGATATGACTGTCGTTCCTCAATCATTTCTTACGCAATGCTCTTCACTCGAAAACGTGACTCTTCCTGAAACGGTAACCCGCATAGAAGATTTCGCTTTCTATAAATGCTCCAAGCTGAAAAACCTCATTATTCCCCAAAAGGTCGTGTATATCGGAGAACGAGCCCTTGCAGATTGTACCTCCATCACCGAGCTGTCTCTCCCCGAAGTGCTTGACTACTTAGGAAACAGAGCAATATATAATTGTTCCATGTTACAAAAAATAACTCTTCCCTCAAGCATCGCTGATTGGAGAACCGAAACGCTAGCTGAATGCAGTAGCCTGACGGAATTGAACCTGCCGTCCGATCTCGTTACTATTCCCGGTGACACGTTTAACGGTTGCGTTTCTCTTAAAACTCTCAGTATTCCCGATAGCGTAAAATATATAGGCCAGTATGCATTTGCCGACTGTACGAAATTGGAAAAGCTCACCCTCCCCTCCGGCGTTGAATCTATCGGACTCGGCGCTTTTGAGTGGTGCAGCTCTCTCAAAGAAATAAATCTCCCCGAGGGCTTGTTAACGATCGGAGACCGTTGCTTTATTGGATGCGGCGCGCTAAAATCCGTCACTCTGCCGAGCACGCTTACCGGATTAGGCGAGCTTTCCTTGTCAGGATGCGCCATCACCGAGATAACTATACCCGGTAGCGTGAAAGTGATAAAAAGAAACACCTTTGATTGCTGCGAATCACTAACTCACGTAACGCTTGAGTACGGCATCACCCAAATACAGTATCAGGCATTTTCATACTGCCCGAGTCTTGAATATTTAAAGCTTCCCTCCTCACTGGTGAAAATAGAAAATTATATAATCACAGATTCCCCTATGCTCAAAGAGATCTGCTACGACGGCACGGCTGAGCAATGGGACGGTATTACAAAAATCATATTCTGGAGGTTTGACGGGTCAAACATCAAGAAAGTGTCTTGCTCCGATACCGTAATCGAGCTTAATTAAAAGCGGGGGAAAGAGGACATAATGCTAACGATATTAATGATGATAGAGGACGAGAGCGACCGAAGCTTCGTCGCATCGCTCTATCAAAAATACGAAAAGCGAATGAAAGCCGTAGCCTTTGATATACTGAAAAACGATCACGATGCCGAGGACTGCGTACACGACACTGTAATCACAATAGTCAACAAGCTCGAGGCCTTCAAAAAGACAAACGGTGAGCAGCACCTCAAATGGCTGGTGCTCCTCGTTTGTAAGAACACCGCGCTCAATATGCGTAAAAAAAGCCTTCGTAAGCAAAGCACCGAGATCCCTATGACGGTGTTGGCTTCGGATAGCGAAGTGTGCGACGATCTCCCCGATAGTGCTCCAACTCCTGAGGAGATAGCCGTAGAGGAGGATACGGTCAAGCTAATGATCTCAATGATAAACAGACTTGACAAGAAGTATAGCGACGTAATACTTTTAAAATACAGCGGATTCAATAACAAAGACATTTCTCTCATTCTTTCTATCTCTCAAGATAGCGTAAGACAACGTATTTTCAAAGCCAAAAATCAACTTTTGAAAATGGGAGGAGGTATATTCAATGAATAACGTCAATCTTGATCAAGCGATCCGTTCAGCAATAGCAACAAACCTGCTGTGGGATACGTCGGAATTTGATAGTATAGACACAAGGGGTATAAGCTTCAGCCCATCTTTCGCTAAGCGCAAAAGCTATATTATCAAAAAATTTTCAGGGCCCTCTTCGTTCCGCGTATTTAAAAAAACCGTTGGAATCACAGCGATAGTTATCGCTTCGGTATTATCCTTGGGAATAGTAACCGTAATAGCGGTAGAACCCCTGAGAGAGTCGGCTTACAACATTATAACCGAGTGGGTCACGCATAACCCATTCACCGAGCCTGCAGAGACCAACTCACCCACTCCTCAAGCTCCACAAACGCCCGACACTCCCCCTACCCCGCCTCCCGATGTCAATTACAGTTCCGGGCTCAGCTTTAACATAAGCGAGGACGGAACGTATTACACCGTCACCAGCGAAGGAAGCTGCCTCGACAAGGCCATATATATTCCTCCCACCTTCAACGGCTTACCTGTTAAGGCAATAGGTGAAGATGCATTCAATAGAAGTCGGGCAGACAACATCTTCGTTCCCGAAGGGATCGAAAGGATCGGAAATCGAGCCTTTTGGGGAAGCAAATCGATCTACATTCAGCTCCCCGAAAGCTTAAAGTACATTGGCGATTGTGCGTTCTCAAGCTGTCACAACATTGAGATGATCTATCTTTTCGACAATATCGAATATATAGGTCCAGGCGCCTTCGATCATTGCGACAAGCTGAAAAGCCTCTCGTTGCCCGAAAAGCTTACGACCATCGAGTCGTCCTGCTTCTTCAACTGCTTCGCTCTTGAGGAGATAGTCATTCCAGACGGCGTGACCGAGATAAAAAGCAACGCATTTTCAAGCTGCAAGTCTTTAAAGAAGGTCACCTTCGGCTCGTCTCTCAAGAGGATAGGGGACAACGCCTTTTCGTGGTGCGAAAATCTGACCGAGCTTGATTTTCCCGAGGGGCTTGAATACATCGGGATCGGAGCCTTTATGAACTGTAAGGGTGTTCGCAGCGCAGACCTCGTTGAAAGCCTCAAATACGTCGGAGACGCTGCATTTTCAAGATGCATACGCCTGCGGCACGTAGATCTGCCAAGCGGAGTCGAATATCTCGGTGAGGGAGCCTTTTATTCCTGCTCAGCCCTTGAGAGCATTGATCTTAACTGCAAAATAAGCAAGATCGGCGACCGAACCTTCGTGAAGTGCGCGAATCTTAAGCAGATCATTATTCCCGAGGGTGTTGAGAGGATCGGCGTCAGCGCCTTTGAGGGCTGCGCTCATCTGACCTCGGTTTCCCTTCCCGACTCGTTGAAGGTAATAGACACCTACGCCTTCAACGGCTGCTTAAGGCTTACGAAGATCTCGATCCCCGACGGAGTGGAGGAGATCGGCAACGACGTCTTCATCTCCTGCAAGGCTCTTGAGGAGATCACTCTGGGCAGTGAGCTTAAAAGAATGGGAACACTTTCGGCGACGTCCGTTCCCACGCTGGCAAAAGTATATTATCGCGGAAGCCGAGAGGCTTGGGATTGCATTGATTTTGCCTCGGGCAACGCGCTTCTTGGCGCAAATATAGTCTTCGATCACCGCGAGACCGATGCCGCCACCAATGAAACGAATTAGTTTTTTGTCGGGGCAGAAACACTTTATCTCTATACAGAACCGACAGAAAGGAGAAAATATGAAAGTATCTATAGCGCTGACCGCGCTGATCCTAACAATATTGCTTACGACATCTTTGCTCGTTTCCTGCGACAGCTCGGAAACGACCGACTACAGCTCGTCAGAGCAAGAGTCACAGGGCGTGATCGAGGGCTCCGAAAGCAATAAGCCGTCCCAAGGAAAGGATGAAAGCGATCAAACAAGCCCCAACGAGTCCGACGCATCCACGTCTGCCGACGAAGGAGGCAACGAGGGAGAGTCCGAGTCCGTAGAATACAGCGAGGGACTCGCCTACGGCTATCTTCAGTACAAAGACGCTTACAGCGTCACGGGAATCGGCAGTTGCAGGGATAAGGAGCTGAGAATTCCGCCCGTATACGAGGGCAAGCCCGTTATCAGCATCAATTTTAACGCCTTTGAAGGTAACGGAAGCATCAAAAGCGTCATTTTCCCCGACAGCCTTATTACGGTTGGGCAGGAAGCCTTCAAGAATTGCTCGGGCATCGAAAGCTTGTATATTCCGGGCAGCGTTACCAGTATTAACACTCATGCATTCTCAGGCTTGACGAGTCTGCGCAGCCTTCACGTAGGCGGCAGCGTCGGTGAGATCTCGGGAAATACATTCAGCGGACTCAGCTCGCTGGAGGAAATAACGGCGGACAGGAGCAACGAAAAATATTTCGTCTCGGGAAACTGTCTTATCAATAAACAAACTAAAAGCATCGTTCTCGTCGGCGCCAACTTTGAAATACCGTCAGACGGAAGTATAACCTCAATCGGAGACGCCGCATTTGCCGATATGACTCATATCAAGAGCGTAACAATACCCGGAACGGTCTCTGTCATCGGCACGGGAGCGTTTTCGGGATGTACGTCACTTGAAAAGGTGGTGATATCCGAGGGAGTGAAGGAAATCCGTCCCAGCGCCTTCAGCGGTTGCATTTCACTTAAGGAGATCATTCTACCGGAAGGTCTTGAGCTTATTGAGTCATTGGTATTTCAGCGATGCATCTCCCTTACCGAAATAAGCTTCCCTCAAGGCTTGACGGTATACCCAAGTGGCTTGTTCAACAACTGCGAGAGCCTTGAAAGTGTCAAATTTCACGACGATACCGAATTTTACTGGGACGTCGGCCGCATGTTCTTCGGGTGCAAGAGTCTGAAAAGCTTCAGTATTCCGCCCAAAATGAACGTTTTAGGCTCCAATATGTTTGAGGGCTGCTCTTCCTTGAAGGAAATAGTCATTCCCGAGGGAGTCACAGTGGTTGAATCCCAGGCGTTCAAGGATTGCACGGGCATTGAGAGTCTGGTATTCCCCTCCACCCTGGAGATAATAGGCTCGGATTGGGGATACTCAATAATTGAGGGCTGTACTAACCTCAAGAGCATAGTCATTTCCGACGGCGCCAAGGCAGAAATTCGCAAAAACGCCTTTGCCTTCGCTCCAAGTCTTGAATCGGTAGCTTTCGGTCAGGGCGTCAAGAGCATCGGTGAGAGCGCCTTTGAAGGATGTATGGGGCTTACAAGTATAACGATCCCTTCAACCGTCAGAAGCATTGGTCACAAGGCGTTTTACGGATGCGCCGCAATTGCTGAGGCGAAGCTTTCCGAAGGATTGTGGGAGATAGGCAGCTATGCGTTTTCGGAATGCTCCTCTCTTACCAGTATTAACCTCCCCGATTCCGTAAAAAGTATTGACGGCTTTGTTTTCGCCAACAGCAACAAACTCGAGCATCTGAAGCTACCCGACAATCTCAAAGAGATAGGAGCCAACACCTTCAGAGAATGCCGAGGTCTGAAAACAGTAGAATTCGGCATCAGAACGGAAACGATCGGATGGTGGGCTTTTGCCGATTGCGACTCTCTTGAAAGCATCAGCGTGCCCTCAACCCTTAAGACCATTGCCTTAGGCGCGTTCAACAACTGCAACAAGCTGAAGACCGTATATTTCGGAGGACGGCGCGGAGGCTGGGCGGCAGGAGTTGATATTGACTACGCTAACGGTGGCAACGATTGTCTGAAGACCGCAACCATTGTTTTTCCCGAATAATACGATTATTTTCCATAGGGCTGCTTCATTTAGCGTAGAACAAAAGCCACTTTTAAAAGCAATGACAAAGATTAACAAAAAAATATAGTTTTTGTCCTTTCAAATGTCGAAATCCGCGATTTTTTCGGCGGATTTCCTCATTTCATGTGACTTTTTAGTCGCGTTTTGGCTCTCTGGCGTACTTCTGTACGCCGACGATAGCCAAACCACGCCTTCTACATCTAAATGACACAGTCCCTTTTATATATAATCATAATTATTTTTATAATATTTTTTGCAAAAAACTTTAAAATTGTGTTGAAAAAGCAAAATAATTGTGATATAATTAAATTTGTATTGTTGTTACTTGGAATCGAGGTGTCCAACATGTGTAAGATCGGCTTTGATAACGAAAAATATCTTGAATTGCAATCCAAGCATATCAGAGAGAGAATATCGCAGTTTGGCGGCAAGCTCTATCTTGAGTTTGGCGGCAAGCTTTTTGACGACTTCCACGCGTCGAGAGTTCTCCCCGGCTTCGCCCCCGACTCAAAGCTCCAGATGCTGCTTCAACTCAAGGAGGACGCCGAGATAGTTATAGTAATTAACTCGGCAGATATTGAGAAGAACAAGGTCAGAGGCGACCTGGGCATCACATACGACCTCGACGTTCTGCGCCTTATCGACGCATTCAGAAGCGTAGGTCTCTACGTTGGAAGCGTAGTTCTCACGAGATACGAGTCCCAGCCCTCAGCGAAGATCTTTGCAAATAAGCTTGAGAGCCTCGGAGTAAAGGTGTATCATCACTATTCGATTCCCGGTTATCCTTATAATATTGAAGGAATAGTCAGCGAGCAGGGCTACGGCAGAAACGAATATATAGAAACTCAGCGAAAACTGGTCATCGTCACTGCCCCCGGTCCAGGAAGCGGAAAACTTGCGGTATGTCTTTCCCAACTTTATCACGAAAATCTTCGCGGTGTCAAGGCAGGATACGCAAAATTCGAGACCTTCCCTATCTGGAACATTCCTCTCAAACACCCTGTAAATCTCGCCTACGAGGCAGCGACCGCCGACCTTAACGACGTAAATATGATCGACCCCTTTCATCTCGAGGCTTACGGTAAGACAACTGTCAACTACAATCGCGACGTTGAGACCTTCCCCGTTCTTGAGGCTACGTTTAAAAAAATATACGGCAGCTCGCCCTACAAATCCCCCACCGATATGGGCGTCAACATGGCAGGCAACTGCATTTACGATGATGATGCGGTATGCGCGGCATCTAAACAGGAGATAATCCGACGTTACTATGCGGCTCTTTGCGAACAAAAGGAAAATATGAACACCTCGGGAACCGACGTAGTAGGCAAGCTCGATCTGCTTATGCAACAGGCTAACATCACAGTGCTTGACCGGCCCGTGGTTGCGGCGGCAAACGCCAAGGCAGAAGCGACCGGCGCGCCCGCGGCGGCTATGGAAATGCCCGACGGCACGATACTTACCGGCAAGACATCTTCCCTACTGGGCGCAAGCGCGGCTCTCATTCTCAACGCTCTCAAATATCTTGCTGGCATCGACGACGAGGCACAGTTGATCTCGCCCTCAATTATCGAACCCGTTCAGCATCTCAAGGTCGACCACCTTGGAAATCACAACCCCCGCCTGCACATAGACGAGGTGCTTATCGCCCTTTCTATCAGTGCTGTATCCTCCCCTCAAGCGTCCCTCGCTATGGATCAGCTCTATAAGCTGAAGGACTGCGAGGCTCACTCTTCGGTAATTCTCTCTATGACAGACAGCCGAACCTTTAAAAAGCTGGGTGTGAACGTGACCTGCGAGCCTAAATATCAGGTGAAAAAATTGTATCATGCGAAATAAATAAAATTAAAAACGAGCGGGCTGACCGCTCGTTTTTTTTGATTATGCCTTTTTAGCGCAAGGCTTTCTCGTTGCCTTGACAACCAGCTTTTTAAGCTCTGCAGCCTTTTCGGTGTTGCCGTCAATTGCAAAAGCGCCGTTCTCTACTGCCTTGTCATATCCAAGTCTGCCGCCCATAACTCTGACGATGTCCTTGCAGGATGCTGTAAGTATAGCGTCGTGGTCAACGTAGTCATAAGGCTCAACAAAGAGCTGACCGTCCTTGACCTCGATATACATAATTCCCTGTGCGTCCTCGTCATTGATGTTCACCTGAATTGCAAGGTGACCCTCAACCTCGGCAGGATTGGACTTCGCCATAGCTGTTTTGATCTTTTCGTAAGCTTCGATAAATGTCATTTTTATTTCCTCTTTTTTATTATTTTTTAACCTACAACATTATACTATGAAGGCAGTGGTTTGTCAACAAAAAGTTTTTGTATAAAAAGCCAAAATTTTGCAAATTCAACGTGTTTTTTAAGTGATTTTGACTTTTTCGGGCAGATAAACTCACAGCGATCTTCAATCAGTTTAAAAAACGTGCTGTTTTTGATGCTTCCGTCAAGTATCTGATGCCGCCTCGTCAAAACTCGGGCGTAAACCTCTTGTTTGCCGACGCAAAGCCTTGAAAATACCCATCAAAGCCAAGCTCGTCGGCGACCTTCATAACGCTATCGTATTCGAATTTAGTTAATCTGCGGCAGAGATTTTTATGCTCCACGCAAGCCGAACCGACGTAAAAATCGGGGGTGTATTGGCTCATAAGACTAAGTCGCAGATTATCCGTGCCAAATTTATCTGCAATATGCTTTAAGACCGCGATCGAGTCGTTTCTGTGGCTCGGCAGAACGAGGTGACGGACAAGCACGCCCCTTTTCATAATTCCCCTCTCGTCAAACTGCGGTTTTCCCGTCTGACGGAGCATTTCTCCAAGGGCGGCGGTCGCGACTTCAAGATAGTTGGGTGCGGCAGAATAGCTCCTTGCTATCTCGCCGTCAAAATATTTGAAGTCGGGCAGATAGACGTCCACCAAGCCGTCAAGCTTTCTCAGACTTTCGGTCTTTTCGTATCCACCGCTGTTCCAGACTACGGGAACTTTCAGCTTGGGTTTTATTTTAGCCAAAAGCTCTGCAAGTCGCTCGGTATAATGGGTCGGCGTGACGAACTCGACACACTCAGCTCCCTGCTCAACAAGCTCGTATATAGCACTTTCAAGCTCACAATCCGTCATAATACTTCCTTTGTCACCTCGACTGATGTCGATATTCTGACAGTAAACACACCGCAGATTACACCCGGAGAAAAACACCGTTCCCGCGCCTCGCTCTCCGGCGATGCAGGGTTCCTCCCATTTGTGTATCATCACCTTTGCCACGCAATAAAGCTCGGGAGCGTGGCAAAAGCCAAGCTGACCCGACGCCCTGTCCACATCGCAGGCTCTAGGACAAATATTACAAGCCACGCTATCCCTCCGATCGTATAATTCACTCATTTTCAAGACAACTATATCATTATTAAAGCCGCAAGTCAAGAGATTTCGCAAATTTTGACTGTAAAAAACCAAAATCGGATATCTTTTCTTTGAAAATGCAATAGATAGCACCCACAAGCATATTTGTTCTATGATGTAAAAATATCACGAAGAAAGCTCTTTACTTTCTCGGGGTTTTATGTTACAATAATCATATATTTTAGAAGTTATCTATTTAGGACGGAGGCTTTATATGAAATTTGAAAAAAGCGAGATAAATGCCGCCACAGCAACGCCGCAGGAGGCAGAAACAGAATTTGAAAATGCAGTCAAGGCGCTGATAAAAAAAGGACTTACGGTATCTGTAGCCGAATCCTGTACGGGCGGACTTATAGGAAAGCTGTTTACCGACGTGTCGGGGGCATCTGCCGTCTTTGCAGGCGGTATGATAACCTACACCAACCACGTCAAGATCAACAAGCTGGGCGTATCTGCCGAAACCGTTGCAAAATACACCGAGATAAGCTTCGAGTGCGCTGCCGAAATGGCAGTGAGAGCAAGAGAATATTTTGAGACCGATATCGGTCTTTCAGCTACCGGCTTTGCAGGACCCGGGGGCGGCAACCAAAACGACCCCGTGGGTACGGTTTACCTTGGATTTTCCGGAGATGACGGGATTTGCGTCTACAGATTGTCCTTTGAGAACGCCACTCGGAGCGAGATAAGATACGGCACGGCAAAATTAGTGGCTACACTTCTAAAATAGCTTTTTCCCTCTTATTTGTCCACCACCAACAAATAAAAACGCTTTATTCTTATAAAATTGTACGAAAACAACGGCAATTTTTTTGATAAACTCTTGATTTAATGCAAAAAATATATTAAAATATATAGTGACGACCGAAAATCCCCGATCTGCAAGTGATTTTTGTGTCAATTGAAGTATTATACCCGAAAGGATGATTTATAATGGCAAAATTCAGAAAAATAGGAATACTTACCTCCGGCGGCGATGCGCCCGGCATGAACGCGGCTATCAGAGCAATAGCTCGAAAGGCTCTCTCCGACGGTATAGAGGTCGTTGGTATCAACGAGGGCTATAACGGTTTGATCAACGGAAATCTCCGTCCTCTTGACAGCGGCGCAGTGTCCAACATAATCACTCTCGGCGGAACTATGCTTTACAGCTCCCGTTGCCCCGAGTTCAAAACCGATGAGGGTATGGCTAAGGCTATCAAGACCTGCGAGGATAATCAGATAGATGCTATTGTAGCTTTAGGCGGTGACGGTACGTTCAGAGGCGCGACCGACCTTACTAACCACGGAATACCCTCTATCGGTATTCCCTGCACCATCGACAACGACATCACCGCCACCGAGTACACTATCGGTTTCGATACCGCGATGAATACCGTTCTTGATATGGTTGGCTCTCTCCGCGAGACCTGCGAATCCCATGCAAGATGCAACATTATTGAGGTCATGGGACGCAACTGCGGTATGATCGCTCTTTACGCAGGCATTTCTTCGGGTGCGGTGGTTATCGCTATCCCTGAGGTTCCCTTTGACGAGGAATACGCAATCTCCAGATTTAAGCACGCGCGCGAGGTTGGAAAGCGTGGCATGATCGGTGTATTTGCCGAGGGTATGTCTCTTAATCTCGACCACAAGTACAGCGAGGATTTCGTTAAGAAGCTTCAGGAAAAGACCGGAATTGAGACCAAGTTTGCCCGTCTCGGTCACGTCGTCCGCGGTGGCTCGCCTACACTTCGTGACAGACTTACCGCTACGCAGATGGGTGCAAATGCCGTCAGCTGTCTCCTTGAAGGTAAGAGCAACGTGGTAATGTGCGTTCAGCACGGAAAGGTCACAAGCGTTGATATCAACTATGCTCTTATGCTTGACAGAATGTATAAGAACAAGCTTCAGGAGGGCGATCTTGACAACTTCAGTCCCGACGCTATTGCCGAGATGAAGTCAGCTTGCGCTTACCGTCAGGCTAAAATGGAACGCCTTTACAGAATGTCATTTGATATTGGTGTTTAAGGCATATATATGCAGGGAGGGGAGAGAACCTTTTTGAAAAAAGGTTCTCTCCCCTCCCTGCACTCTTCCCTCTTTCCAAAAACTTTTTGGGAAAGAGGGAGTTTTTATTTAAGCTGAACTTCTCCCCATAACTTTTTACTTAATTTATAATCAAATATAATATTATTTCACATCCGTAGTTAAATTAACGCCTACAATTAAACCCCTTTTTCAGAAAGTTTTTTGGAAGTAGGGGGTGGGGCTGAGTCATTTAGATGCAGAAGGCTTGGTTTGGTTCTCGTAGGCGTACGGGGGTACGCCAGAGAGCCAAAACGCGACTAAAAAGCCACATAAAATGGGGAAATCCGCCGAAAAATCGGCGGATTTCGACATATAAAAGTTAAAAACTATATTTTTAAACCTAATTTTTTCCTTGCTTTTTTTTAGTGGCTTTTGTTCTGCGCTAAATGAAGCAGCCCCATATAAATTAATCTAATTCCCTCTTACCGGTGTAGAGTTCGTAGTAGCGGCCTTTCATTTCGAGGAGCTGTTCGTGTGTACCTCGCTCGATTATTTCGCCCTGCTCCAAAACCATAATAGCGTTGGAGTTTCGGACGGTAGACAGACGGTGTGCGATAACGAAGGTGGTTCGTGTCGCCATAAGTCTTGCCAGACCGTGTTCGATATGTCGCTCGGTTCTGGTATCGACCGAGCTTGTCGCCTCGTCGAGGACGAGAATAGGCGCTTTGGAAATAGCGGCTCTTGCGATATTTAGAAGCTGACGCTGACCCTGAGAGAGGTTTGCACCGTCACCTTCCAGCATAGTATCATATCCCTTTTCAAGACGCATAATGAAGCTGTGTGCCGAGGCGGTCTTTGCCGCCTGTATTACCTCGTCGTCGGTGGCGTCGGGACGACCGTAGCGGATATTCTCCATAACTGTACCGGTAAACAGGTGTGTATCCTGAAGAACCATAGCGATATTTGAACGGAGAGTCTCACGCTTTATTTTTCGGATGTCAACGCCGTCAATACTTATCTTACCTGAATCTATATCGTAGAAGCGGCTTAAGAGGTTGGTAACGGTAGTCTTGCCCGCGCCCGTTGAACCAACGAAGGCTATCTTCTGACCGGGGTGAGCGTAGAGAGATATATTCTTGAGTATTATCTTGTCGGGATTGTAGCCAAAGGTCACGTTCTCAAAGGTCACGTCGCCCTTCATGTCGGGCATATCCAGAGCATCTTCTCTGTCGGGTTCTTCGGGGGTCTCGTCCATTACGGCAAATACTCTCTCCGCTCCCGCAAGAGCCGAGAAGATAGACGAGGTTTGCTGTGAAATATTGTTAATAGGCATACTGAACTGCTTGGAATACTGGGCGAAAAGCTGGAGCGCGCCGGGGTCAAGCTTTCCGAACACCATAAGTATACCGCCGACACCGATAGTCACGGAATAGCTTATCATACTGGTGTTGTGCATAATGGGACCCATAATGCCGCCGTAGAACTGCGCTTTAAGCTGCTTGTCGCGAAGATCCTCGTTAAGGGTCTCAAATTCCTCGCAACAGGTAGCCTCATGGTTAAATACCTTGACGACTTTTTGTCCCGTAACCGTCTCCTCGACGTATCCGTTTGCCGCGCCAAGTGCCGCTTGCTGACCCGAATAATATTTTCTTGACATCTGAGCGATCTTCATGCCGCCGAGAGCGAAGAAAGGAACGAAAACAACGGTGATGAGAGTCAGCCAGATGTTAGTTGTTATCATAAACACAAGCGTACCTACGAGTGAGATAACGCCCGAAACTATTCCCGTCAGAGAGTTATTGAGCATAACGTCGATATTGTCAACGTCGTTGGTAAATCTCGACATGACCTCGCCCGTGGGGTGAGTGTCGAAATATCTTACGGGAAGCGTTTGAAGTTTTTTGAAAAGGTCGTTTCTTATCTTTTCAAGGGAGTTTTGGGAAACAGTCATCATAACTCTTGCTTGGAGATAGTTTGTCAGTATTCCGAAAGCGTAGATCGCAACGAGAATGATGATTATTGACATAATGTAGAACATTACCTCAAACGCAACGGTGTTCTGATCGTAAACGGTGCCAACGATAGACTTGATCATGCCGCCGAATGCGGTGGATGAGAGTTCTATAATTCCGTCAAGCAGCTTGTAAATGCCTGAATCGAGACTCGTGTTGAATGCCTCAAGCTTTTCTTCACCGTATTTTACGTTCAAGTGGTAGTGATTGCCTGCAAGCTTTTCACCCTTTGTGACTGTGATGAGATAGCTGCCTGCCTTGATGGAAATATTCTCCTCGATCGCAATTGCATCGTCGGAAACGTTAGCATCCCAAATCTTTTCGGGGACAGCACTTATTGAGTAGACGTTAACGGCCCAAGCGTTTTTGCCGTCACCGATCTTGTTGTGGTGAGAGAACTTCAAGGAGATGAACCCGTCCTTTTCAAGATCTATCCTATAAATGTCAACGTCATTTTCATCGGCGATCTCACCGCGCACCGCGGAATCAAATCCGATAGTGCCGTCTTTGTTCTTGACGGTAATATCCTGAGCGGTAAGAGGGTTATCGTTGAGTTCGTCGTTTTCGACCACGCCGGTAACGTATTCCGAGAGGCGGTTGATAATAGGTCTGGTCATGTAACCGCCCACAAGAGAGGTTACGGTGTTGATCATCATAACGATAAGCACGACAAAGAGCAGTACCTTGTATTTTCCTACATAACCAAGCAGTCTTCCGACCGTCTTCTTAAGATTCTTGGGCTTGCCTCCGGGGCCTCCTTGACCTCTGCCGCCCCTTGGTCCTCCGCCACGGGGACCTCCGGGGCCTCCCATTCCGGGCTTGGACGAGCTATGATACTGCTTTTGAAGTTCATTTAAGCTTCTTGCCATTATCAGTTACCGTCCTTTCCGGAGATCTGGGAATTGTATATCTCCTGATATTCTACGTTATTTTGCATCAACTCGTCGTGAGTGCCGACTCCGGTTATTCTGCCGTCGTCCATGACTACGATCATATCGGCATCCTTAACCGACGAAATTCTCTGCGCGATTATGATTTTAGTAGATGCCGCAAGTTCTTCGCGGAAGGCACGGCGTATCTGCGCCTCGGTTGCGGTGTCAACTGCCGAGGTCGAGTCGTCGAGAATAATTATCTTGGGATTTTTCAAAAGCGCTCTGGCGATACAAAGTCTCTGCTTCTGTCCGCCCGAAACGTTAACACCGCCCTGACCAAGCTCGGTCTGATAGCCGTCCGTAAAGTTCTTGACAAACTTGTCTGCCTGCGCGTTCTCTGCGGCGGCAAACATAGCTTCATCGGTGGCGTTCTCGTCACCCCAACGAAGATTTTCCTCGATAGTTCCAGAGAAAAGCACGTTCTTTTGAAGCACCATTCCAACACCCTCGCGGAGATTGTAGAGGGTGTAGTCCTTGACGTTTCTGCCGTCGATCAGTACTTCTCCCTCGTCGGTATCGTAAAGACGTGGAATGAGAGATACGAGAGTGGTCTTACCGCATCCCGTAGAGCCTATAATTCCGACCGTGCTTCCCGCTTCAATTTTCAGATCGATATTAGAAAGAACAGGCTCTGCGCTGTTTTTGTAGTAGCGGTAGCCGACGCCTCTGAACTCGATCTCTCCGCGCTCAACAGTAGCATCCTTATCGGCGTTCTCTCCGTCTGTGATGTCCGACTTTTCGTCAAGCACCTCACTTATACGCTTTGCGGACGCAAGCGCGCGGGACGAGAACATGAGCAACATCGTCACCATCATCAAAGAGAACAGTATCTGCGAGACGTAGTTTATAAACGCCGAAAGCTCACCTACTCCAAACGTGGTTATACCTGCATCAAAATTGTTTATTACGAGTATGCTTCCGAACCAAATCACAAGACCCGTCGTAATATACATAAATAAGGTCTGAACCGGTTGCATGAAGATCATATTCTTCATCGCGGACATACCAGCCGATTTGAGGTTGCCGTTTGCTTCGGCAAATTTTTCGGTCTCAAACCCCTCTCTTGTAAAGGATTTTACCACGCGCACGTTGGTAATGTTCTCCTGCACCGTGGAATTGAGCTTATCTATCTTGGTCTGCATCTTGGAGAACAGGGGCATACCTCTTGCAATAAGAAACGCTATTGACGCTAAAAGCAGGGGGATAGTTACCGCCATAACGATAGAAAGGTTAGGGCTGAGACGTATCGCCATAATAACACCGCCTATGAGCATACCTGGTGAGCGGAGCATCATACGGAGCATCATATTTATAAACATCTGCATCTGGGAGACGTCGTTGGTAAGTCTTGTAACCAGCGATCCCGTAGAAAATTTGTCTATGTTAGCAAAGCTATAACCCTGAACCTTGCGGAAAAGGTCAGCACGGAGATCCGCGGCAAAGTTTACCGACGCCTTTGCGCCAAAATACGAGCCGCCGACACCTCCTATCATCATCAAAACCGCCGTTCCGATCATTTTCAGCATGACCCAAAGGCTTCCATCTACGGTAAGCGTGCCGTCGATGGCGGCGTTTATGACCTCTGCCAGATACATCGGCATAAGCACCTCGCCAATGACCTCAACGATCATACAAAGAGGGCCTAAAATAAAGAATGGCAGATAGGGCTTGATATATTTCATCCATCTTTTCATTTTTTTTCGTCCTTTCGGGTGGGTATTGCGTTTTCGCCGCCATCTATATCGATGGGCGCGATATTTTTCAGATTATTTTGCATTCTTTCAAGCAGAGCGGTAAATGCGGCAAGCTCGTCGTCGGAAAAATCTTTAAAAGCCTCGCTATCTACGTGCTGAAAGTATTTTCGGCTCTGCATAGCGGCAATTCTTCCCCGCTCGGTGATCTTTATCTCGTTATATCGGGAATCCGAGCGCTCGGCGCACTTTCCTCTCTCGATATATCCGTCGCTTTCCAGCTTTTTGAGTGTTACCGCCACGGCGGCGGGACTGATGTCAAAATTCTTGGCAATATCCTTTTGAGTGGGAGTATTTCCGCATTTTGTCAGATACATAAGCATACGGTGCTGGGAGCGGTGCATACCCGCGTCGGTCGCCCACTGCTCGATCACACGTCGGTGCATAATATCGGCCCTTATAAACGCGTGGATCGTTTTCTGTATTTTTGCTCCATGACCTTCGGGATCGTTTATTGTAACGTCGTTTTTTTCGTTTGTCAAGGCAAAAATCTCCTTTCTTCGATCGATTATAGCAAAAACAGTTAACGCATTAACCGTTAACTACTTAATTATATCATGATTCTATGAAAAGTCAAGTGAAATTTATGTGAATTTTATAACTGTTTATAAAAAGCAACTCCGCCGAATACTCAGCGGAGTTGCCTGTAATTATTAATCGTTAACTACCAACGCTATTCTTTCAAGCTCCTCTTCGGTAAAGGCGGATTCGTCCCCGTCCTTAACAAGAGCGAGCCGCGAAATATTCGTCTGCCCGGGATAGCTCAACATTACCCCTCCGTGACTAACACGCACGAAGTCTCCGGTGTCAAAGGGTTCGAATATAGAGGGATCCTTGGCATAAAGCCAGGTAAGTCCCCCAAACTTGTCCAAAAGCAGCGCTTTTGTCTTGTCCTCGTGGAAATATATTCTTCCCTCTCCTACGCTTCCCGAATCGTTATCCACGATCTCGCCCTCGGTAATATGCTCGGGATCCCACAAGGAGCTTTCGCTATCGGCGGTATCACGGGATTTTCCCCCGCCGAAAAGCTCCTCTGAGCTTTCGAATATATCACACGCGCTCATAGCGCAGGCGCAGGCAAGCGCCAAGGACGCACAGAGGACAAAGCATAGCTTGTTCTTCATCGTTGTACCTCAAAATCTACCTGTTATTTTACAAAATTTCTTATGATTTCTCTGAATTCTTCTTTATACGAATCCTCCAGAACAAGAGAGTCAAGGTCTTCAAGAATATCTTCGAGAGTTATATCGTCGGCATACTCACTGCCGTGAAGAAGCATACAGGTCTCAATGACCGCGCCGATAAAGCGGGTGTCCGCAGTGGGTTCGGCGTTGATTATCTCGTCGCCCAGCTTGTATTCGTTAAGCAGGCTCAGGCTCTCACCGGGGTTCTTATATCTTACCCTTAAAGTCATGATCGTATCCGCGCCGGGTGTCTGCTGACCGAGCTTTATCTCATAACATACGGTGACCTGATGAGACGCGCCGACCTCACCTGCGTCCTTTGCGTCGTTTTCAAAATCCTCTTTGTCAAGCAAGCGGTTTTCATAACCGATAAGACGGTAGGACTCAACTCTGTCTGAATTAAATTCGATCTGAAGCTTAACGTCCTCTGCAACGGTGTAAAGAGTGCCTAAAAGATCGGTTCCGAACACCTTTTCAGCCTCGGTCTCGCCGTCGATATAGTAGTAAACGCCGTTACCGTTGTCCGCAAGCGCCTCCATATTGCTGTCCTTATAGTTGCCCGTGCCGAAGCCGAGAACCGACAGATATACGCCCTGATCTCTCTTTTCCTCTATATAAGAGGTCAGCTGATCTGCCGAGGAGATGCCTACGTTAAGGTCTCCGTCCGACGCCATGATTATACGGTTGTTGCCGTCAGCCTTGAAATGCTTCTCGGCGATCTGATAAGCCATGGTAAGTCCTGCCTCGCCGTTCGTTGAACCAGACGCTTTGAGACTGTTTATCGCGTTCATAATAGCGGTGCTGTCAAGACCGTTACAGCCGTCAAGCACTACCGCCTCGCGGCCCGAATAGGTGACGATAGAGACGGTGTCATCGGCGTCAAGGTTGCTGACAAGATAGGAGAAGGCTTTTTTCAAAAGGGGAAGCTTATCCTGGCTTGACATAGAACCCGAAACGTCGATCAGGAATACAAGATTGTTGCCGCCCGTGACCTCTGCCTGCTCTGCTTGAAGCGTTACGCGGAAAAGCATAGTCTCGGAATTCCAAGGACAGGGAGACATCTCGGTGTGAACTCCGAAAAGCTCGCCCTCGCGAGGACCTGCCACGTCATACTTGAAGTAGTTGATAAATTCCTCGGTTCTGAAATTGCTTCCGCCGTTTTTGAGCTGATCAAACGAGTACCCGTAGGTCACCAGCTTGCGGAAATAGGAATAGGACGCGGTATCAACGTCTGCCGAGAAAGTGGATATATTGTTGGTTGCAGTGCTTATAAAGGGATTTTCTATAAAGGTGGGCGAGTTTACGTCCTGGTCAATGTCGTCACCGGGTTCGGCTTGGTCGGGAGCGTCAACTTCACCTTCAACTTCTCCCGCTTCATCGTCGGCTTCCGCGCCTGTTCCAACGTTAGCGTCACCCATTACTCCCGATTGATAGCCGTAATCGGGGCTTGAAGCATTGGGGTATAGTGCTCCGTCTCTGTCGGGGGCAAGACTAGGCTTGCCGCCAATGATCTCGTCAAGCGCTCCGCCCATCTCTCCGTTCGCATCGCCAAGAAGTCCGTTTTGCGCGGCAGAGCAGCCGACAAATGACAAAGCAAACGCCATTACCAGCACAATAGCCATAAATCTTACGTTCAAAAGCTTTTTCATAGTAACCTCCAAAAAACCTTAGTTTAGGATCTCCGAAATACATTTAACAAAATTTTCGTCAGGGATTATCTCCGCCTCGTAGTCAAAAATTCCGCATCCTTCGTTGCCTGCACCGTCCTTCAGATAGGGTGTACTTACGCTTCCCTTTCCGTCAAGCACCCAAACGCGGCAAGACAGTTCAGGTGAGCTTTCTCCGACCTGACCACCTTTTCCCATGTTGCGTTGCACGCTCGTAAATTCCGCTTCGGTCAGCTTGACCACGTAGACATCGTCGCTATCCTCGTACTGCCAGACAAGGCTTGCGTCTCCGATATAGGAGAGTTCCTCAAAAGAGTCGAGTACGGTATGATCCTCTCCCAATCTTTCGGCGTCCAAGATCAGATCGAGCGTTGCGTACCCATTCGGAGAAAAGTCTTCGTCGCCCACGCCCTCTGTAACGTCGGAGGGATTGTTCAGCTCGGGACCTTCCGCGCCATTCTGATTTTCAAACAGAATAAATCCCAGCGGGATCATCACCGAAAGAGGCAAAGCGAACATGACTGTCATGCAGACGGCAACACAAGCCGCCACGAGGGGGACGAGAAAGGTCTTTTTGCGCTTTTTCTTGTATGAAACTGCTTCTTCAAGAAGGATGTCGTCGATCTCTCCGACCATGGAAAGCAGATATTCGGTTTTTTCATTTTTATTCATAATAACCCCTGCTCCTCCAATCTTTCTTTCAGCTCCTGTCTCAATCTGTGAAGCGTGACCTTGACGTTTGATACACCCATGTCCATCTGAGCCGCGATCTCACTTACAGGCTTGGAATAAAAATATCGCAATATGAACATCACTCGCTTTTCCTTTGGCAGAGAGACCAAAAACGAGTTAAGAAGCTCTCTTATCGCTCGGCTGTCCTGCTCTTTTTCGTATCCGTCGTCCGCGGGAATACACTCGGACAGCTCGGAGAGAAGATTGTCTATTCCCCCTCGCTTTTCTCTGTGCTTTTTGCGGTAACGGTCCACCGATATACGACGTGTGATCTTCGACAAAAAAGCTCCGAGAAAGTGCGGACGCGCGTCGGGCATAGCGCCCCAGGCGTCAAGATAAGTATCGTTGACACATTCCTCGGCATCCTCAAATGAGGAAAGCAAGGAATGTGACAGCGACCGCAGCATTCTACCGTATTTTTTGTCGGACTCGTCTATTGCTTTTTCATTCCGCGCCCAATACAGATCAACGATCTTACTGTCGTCCATGGTATACCTCGGTTTTTGTTTGTATTTCGGGCTTTCACCCTATATGTCGCTCTTTTTTTCGGAAGGTTACAGTTTTTTGTAAAAAAATTAAAAATGATTTAAATTTTGATTTATCATCTATGGGTTATTTATGTTCATTTTCTTCCAACAGCGGAAGAAAACGAACCAAAAGAACGCCGCATAGGGTAAAGAGGGTCTTGTTCGAGAAAAAGCGAACATGCCGCATTTTCTCGCCCTGCGACATCCTCTCTCCCCTATGTACCCCTCTCTCCTGTCGGCAGAGCCGACGAAATGGG
>JAZSRA010000101.1:0-13219 GCA_045538195.1 Eubacteriales bacterium
GGAGGAACAGAGAGCATATCGTCAGGCAGGAGTCTGCCATATGCAACAACCGCAGCAACACCGGGCTTGAGAGAGCGCAGCATTTCAAGAGCAGTTCCGTCCCTCATCTTCTCCGGCTGGAAAACAGGAATTCCTGCTTCCACAGCCACCTCCTTAACAGGAGAAAAGCTGAGGTTCATGCCTCTTCCTCTGGGCTTATCGGGCTGGGTGAAAACTCCCACCACATTGTAGCCCTCATCTATGAGCTTTTTCAGGGAAGCCGCGGCAAAATCCGGGGTGCCCATAAACACAAGGCGCATATTACTCCTCTTCTCCTTCTTCTCGGGCATAAAAAGCATTCAGCTCTTCATTGCTGAGTATCTTCTCAGCTATATCAACGAAGAGACGACCGTCAAGGTGGTCAAGCTCGTGGCAGAAGCAACGGGCGAGAAGCTCGCTACCACTGTAATCAACTATTTCTCCCTTACGGTTCATAGCGCGGACGGTTACGTGCATAGGTCTCTTGACCACTCCCCATTTGCCGGGAAGTGACAGACAACCTTCAAGTCCCTCCTGCTCGCCCGCAAACGCTATGATCTTGGGGTTGATAAGTTCAAGCACCTTGCCCTCCTCGACCTCAATTACAACGATCCTGCGAAGCACGCCGACCTGCGGTCCCGCAAGACCGACGCCGCCCGCGTCTCTCATGGTATCTACCATGTCGTCAAGAAGCTGAAGCACTCTGGGAGTGATCTTTTCAACGGGTCTGCAAACCTTTCTTAATGTCTCGTCTCCCTCTTTTACAATCTTTAATTTTGCCATTTTATTTTCCTTTCTATGCGGGGCTTTGCCCCTGCACCCCACTTAAGAAACTTTTGGAAAAAGTTTCTTAAGAATCTTCAAAACTTTCAAAAAATTGGTTTTATTCAATATTGTTTATCTTAACTCGCAACACGATAGCAGAGTGACTTGGGCTAAAATTCCCACGGTTTTATGCCCCAATCCGTCTGTAACTAATTCATTTTTCAGGGAAGTTCTTTGGAGGTGTGGAACCTTTCTTCCAAGAAAGGTTCCACAAATCGCCCCCCTTACAATCCCGTGGGGTTGAAGTCGATAGAGAGTGCGGTCTTGCCTTTGCCGTTTCTGCCAAAATTGGTAAGTAGCTTTGAGAAAAGCTCGCGGCTACGTCGGTTAAGGCGGCACTTGATGACTATTCTCATACGGTATTTGCCCTCGACCTTATATACGGGCGACTCAAACGGGCCGTAGATTATCATTTCAACGTCGCGGTATTCTGTTCCCGCAAGCACCTCAATATCCTGACGAATCACCGACGCGCCTACAAGCGCCTGCTTTTCGTCGGAGCTTGTGACCGTAAGCAACGCTATGTCGCAGTACGGTGGGAAGGTCAACAGCTTGCGAAGCCTGATCTCCGACGCGTAAAACGCTTCGTAATCCTGACGGCAGGCAAGACGGATAGTATCATTATCGGGATTATTGGTCTGAATTATCGCCATTCCCTTCTTTTTCGATCTGCCCGCGCGGCCGATGACCTGTGTCAGCATCGAAAAGGTGCGCTCGTTTGCGTGGTAATCGTCCATATAAAGCGACATATCGGCAAGGAGAACTCCCACAAGGGTAACGTCGGGAAAATCGTGACCCTTCGTCACCATTTGCGTGCCAAGCAGAACGTCAGCTTTATGTTCCTTGAACTCGGCAAGCAGACCGTCAAGTGAATTTTTCTGACTGGTGCTGTCGGCATCCATTCTCAAAATTCGCTTTTCGGGAAGAAGCTCGCCTATCTCCTGCTCTATCTTCTGTGTGCCAAAGCCGATCCGCGCCAGATGCTCGGATGAGCAGGACGGACACCTCTCGGGCATCGCCGTCTTATATCCGCACCAGTGACAGAACAAAAAGCCCTTATCGAACCCGCCACGCTTGGTGTGATAATTCAGAGAGATCGAGCAGTGAGGACAGGTTATCATCTCACCGCAGGATTTACAGCTGACCGAGGTGTTGTATCCGCGTCTGTTAAGGAAAAGGATCGCTTGGTCGCCGTTATCCGTCACCTCTTTCAGCTTCTCTTTAAGCAAGAAGCCGACAGGCGACTGATTTCCAAGACGCGCCTCGTTTCTCATATCGTATATCTTAACGTCGGGCAGCTCGGCACCACCGAAACGGCTTCGCAGCTTAACGAGAGTGTACTTGCCCTCCACAGCCTTGGTGTAGCTCTCCACGGCAGGGGTTGCCGACGCCAGCAGAAGCGTCGCGTCATTGTGAACGCATCGCCACCTTGCAATATCTCTTGCGTGATATTTGGGTGAGGTCTCGGATTTATAGGTCGTCTCGTGTTCCTCGTCGATAACCACAAGTCCAAGGTTCTTGACGGGTGAAAAGATAGCCGATCGAGTGCCGACCACGAGATCAGCCTCCCCCGAACGTATCTTCATAAAGGAATCGTATCTCTCGCCCGCAGACAGTCCCGAATGAACGAGAGCGATCCTGCGCCCGTAGCGAGAGCTGAATATTTTCAGCGTTTGGGGGGTCAGAGCGATCTCGGGAAGCAGCATAATTACACCCTTGCCGCTATTGAGAGCCTCGTCGATAGCGCGAATGATAACGCTGGTCTTTCCGCTTCCCGTAACGCCGTGAAGCAGAATTGCCGACGCTCGACCTCGGTCAATGTGCGACTTGATAGTCTCAAATGCCTCGGTCTGCTCCCCGTTGAGAGCGATTTCGGTCTTTTCTTCATCAACTCTCTCAAAGCCCTCTCGCCAGACTCGCTTTTGATCGAGCTTGATAAGCTCCTTTTCGACAAGAGACTTCAACTGCGTCGCGCACGCGCCAAGCTTTTCTTCGATCGCGTCTGTCGACATCTCGCCGCCATTTTCAAGCAAACAGGCAAGCACCGTCTTTTGCTTTTCAGAGCGAAGCTTGATCTTGTTCGTTCCCGAAAGAATACTCTCGCACTCCTCGGGCGAGATAGCCAACGAATAATAGTCCTCAAAGGCATCGGACATAGTTTTGCCCGTCATCAGCTCTCTGCCGATATAGCCCTTGGAATGAAGCTTTTTTATTGCCTGCTCGGCAACTCCCGCGCCAAATCTGACTTTAAGAGAGTCGAGGGTCTTTCCCCCCGTAGCGCAGAGATAGTCGTAGACGAAAAGGTCTGCGGCGTCAAAGCCTGCAGAGGCATCGGGCCCCGTTTTGGGCAACGGATAATAAAACTCGGTCATTTTTCCCAGCGCCGACGACGGCGTGGTGGATCTTACCGCCTCGCCAAAGGTGCAGAGACAATGCTCCTTCATATAGTCGCAAAGCAGGAGCATCTCCTCCGAAAGCTCCGGACGGTCAAGGCAGACCGAATCTATCGGCTTAATATCACTGTACTGAGGACAGTTCCTAAGCTCCCTGACTATCGCCATCTGCTTGCGGTTGCTCTTTCCGAAGGGTACGGTCAGAAAGCGACCGGGGAACACGTCGCCACGCATTTCAAGCGGTATGAAATAGTCGTATATTCCGTCAAGAAAATACGGACTGTCAAGCAGGTACACACCCGCGTATTCAAACGCGCTTTTTTCCATAAGCCCTCCTTTCTGCCTGCGGCGCCTTTTGCCTGCGGCGCCCTTTGCCTGCGGCGCCTTAAACCCTTTTGGAAAAAGGGTTTAAGAATCCTAAAACTTTAAATAAGGCAAGTAATGTTTTCTACGGTTTACAGAACTAAACCGTAAAGCGAAAAGATTTCTTTGAGTGCAATGTTTTCTACGGTTTGTATAACTAAACCGTACGGCAAAACCATAATGATTTCCTCAAAAGCCGCCGTCAAATCCCGCTTTTTATAGAACTAAATGGGATAGCCTTTAAATATCTATCCCATTTCGCTATATATAATTCAATGTCGATCAATCCTCTGCGGAATCGTCTTCCTCGTCTGCGTCTGCCTCTGCAAACATCTTCTTGAAGTCGATAGGCTCCTCGATCTTTTCTTCCTCGGTCTTGCTCTCAAAAACGTATCCCTCGGGACGGCGAACGATAACGTACTCGCCCTCGTGGATTCTCTTTATAGCGGTCTTGACCGCCTTTTCGTCACGAAGATCCTTATTGATAAGAGTATTGATGGGACGGTCGGTCTCCTTGTTGCCAGTCTGCGCCTTTTCCGCGTCCTCTCTCTGCTTGGTATACTCTTCTGTTACGATACGCGCGCATCTCGCAGTTGCAAGAGAAAGCTCGTAACGGTTAAATTCTCCCTTTGTAAGATCGTTGATTGTTGGGTAAAGCATATTTATAACTCCTCTAAAAAATTTACTTGATTATATTGTCGGGTCATTCCTCGTCCTCGCCGTCGTCGGTAACGGGAGCGTCGGAGGCAAGTCTGTTTGCCACGGTCTCGGCTTGAAGTGCCGAGAGTATAACGTGGTCGGAATCGGTAATAATGACCGCTCTGGTCTTTCTGCCGCAGGATGCGTCGATAACTCTGCCCGCGTCCTTTGCGTCCTGAATAATTCTTTTGATCGGCGCGGAATCGGGACTGGTCAGCGTGATTATTCTGTGTGCCGCCACCATGTTTCCGTAGCCTATATTGATAAATTTCATTATGTTCACCTGACTTATTCTATATTCTGTATCTGCTCGCGGATCTTTTCCATCTCGGTCTTACACTCGACCACAAGATGTGCTATCTTTGAGTTTCCGCACTTGGAGCCGATAGTATTGATCTCTCTGTTCATCTCCTGAATAAGAAAATCAAGGCTTCTGCCCACAGGCTCGTTCTTTTCCACGTATCCGTAAAAGGCACAGAAATGGGACTTCAATCTGACGATCTCCTCGTCGATAGCCGCTTTGTCGGCGTATATGGCACATTCTGTGAGAATACGGTTTTCGTCTACGGTGATATTGTTATCTGCAAGCACTGCTCGGATCTTTTCCTCAAGCCTTGTCTTATATCCGCCGATGTCATCCTCGGAAAGCTCCTCGATAGACTCCACAACAGTGCGGATATGCTCGATCTTTGAGCAAAGGTCGGTCTCGATCCTCTTGCCCTCGGCAAGTCTTGCCGCGACAAAGCTTTCTGCCGCCGCGTCAAGCACGATTTTGAGATCCTCCCAATCCTGCTCGATATTATCGTCGGGCTTCTTTACCGAAAAGACCTCTCGGTCGCGAGCCACGTCCATAACGTTGATATTACCGTCAAGACCGAATTGCTCTTTAAGACTTTTTAAGGCGGCGATATACTTTTCGGCATAATCGGTATTTACCGTGATCTCGGTGTCCGACGCCTCGGTGAAATCAACGAAGATTCCAACGTCCACCTTACCACGCGAGATCCCTTTTTCCTGCAAATACGGCTTTATTCTCTGCTCCAACGGAGAGAACGCGTGGGGGAGCTTGACCGAGCAGTCAAAATAGCGGTTATTGACCGATTTTATTTCGACCGTTACGTCCTTGCCGCCGACGCTCCGTCTGTCTCTGCCGAAGGCTGTCATGCTTTTAAACATAATTTCTCCTGTTGCCGCCCGCGGCGGCGTTTCTGAAAATCTTTCCGACAGACGCAAACTGTCGCGTCTATCAAAGATTAATTAAGACATATATATTAATTTTAATACATTTTTTCCCTGTTGTCAATAGTTTTTTTCAAAACCTCATATAAAATAACGATTTTGGGAGAGAGGTTGGCGACAATCGGAGGAGCCTCCGCGGAAGCCCCTCCAAAAATCATTTTTTATTTTTGAACACGAATATTTTACTGAAAATATAATTACAGACTATGACAATGACCGCCGCTACGACCTTAGCTCCTATCTCGGCAAGATTCCACTCTCTTCCGATAAGCGAGACGCTTGTGATCATCGGGAAAGCCGACGCAAGCGCCCAACCGCCGAAGAAGGTGACCACATAGTCAACTCCGAAGGTAGCAACTCTTCCTGCGGAAAATTTCGCCAGCTGAACCCATATCGACGCCGCCTTGTCGGCATCTGTAAATACCCACGCGCGGTTGGTGAAGAAGGCGAACAGCACCGCCGCCACCCACTGTACCACCTGTGCCACGGTATATCCCGCAAAGTAGATTCCGCTCGACGTGTCCTCTGCAGGAATGGCGAATATCCACTTCCAAGCCCAGAGCAGAGCGAAATAGACCGCCCAGCCCACGAGCGTGGTCAGCACGCCGAAAACGAGATAGAGTATTATCTCTCTGTATTTTTGAAAAAGTTCCTTGATTTTTGACATTTGACCCTAAATTATCCAATCTTAAAAGTGGTTCCCGAGCGGTCGTCGATAAGCGTAACGCCCTTGTCGGCAAGATACTGACGGATGCGGTCTGCCTCGGCAAAGTCTTTGTTCTTCTTCGCCTGCTTTCTCTTTTCAATAAGGTCGAGTATTTCAACGACAAGAGGGTCGCTCATATCGTACTCGGGTGCAGAGCTTGCCTTTGCCGCTTCCTCGGCAGCCTTTGCCGCTCTCACCTTCTCTGCGGCTTCAAGCATACCGACGCAAAGAACGGTATCAAAATCTGCAAGCGCCGCCAGCTTGGTCGCGCCGTTAGTCCTTGCCTTCAATACGTCGTAGACGGCAGTGACGGCAAGCGAGGTGTTAAGGTCGTTATCCATAGCCGCCTTGAACTTTGCTTTAAGCTCCGTGATAGCAGCCTCGTCGACTTCGCCATCCTTGGGGTCAAGCTGCGCGATCTTGGCAATAAGCTTGTTATACGCGATAGTCGCGTTGTCAAGATTTTCGTAGGAGAAGACCAGCGACTTGCGGTAGTGAGACTGCAAGCAGAAGAAACGGTAGACCAGAGGATCATACCCCTTGCTTTCAAGGAGAGAAACGGTCAGAAATTCGCCGCTCGACTTACTCATCTTACCCGAATTTGTATTCAGATGATAAACGTGGAACCAGTAATTGCACCACTTATGACCGATATATGCCTCGGACTGCGCGATCTCGTTGGTGTGATGGGGGAACTGATTGTCAATTCCGCCGCAGTGTATATCAAGATACTCGCCGAGATATTTCATGGAAATTCCCGAGCACTCGATGTGCCAGCCGGGATAACCGATGCCCCAAGGGGAATCCCACTTCAGCTCCTGATCGTCAAACTTGGACTTGGTAAACCAAAGCACAAAATCCGCCTTGTTCTTCTTATTATCGTCTCCCTCAACGCCCTCTCTGACTCCGACTTCAAGGTCTTCCTCGTTAAAGTCGTTGAACTTGTAGTATTCGTCAAGCTTGGAGGTATCGAAATAGACGTTTCCGCCCGCCTCGTAAGCATAACCCTTGTCAAGCAGACCTTGAACAAGCTGAATAAACTCCGCAATACATCCCGTAGCGGGCTGAACGGTGTTAGGAATTTTAATATTCAGCTTCGCGCAATCGGCAAAAAACGCGTCGGTGTAGAACTGCGCGATCTCAAGGACGGTCTTCTTCTCACGCTTAGCTCCCTTGAGCATCTTGTCCTCTCCCGTGTCTCCGTCGCTGGACAGGTGTCCTACGTCGGTGATATTCATAACGCGGTTGACCTCATATCCCGAGTAGGTAAGATATTTTTCAAGAATGTCCTCCATGATGTAGGTGCGGAGGTTTCCTATGTGCGCGAAGTGGTAAACGGTAGGTCCGCAGGTATACATGCTGACCTTACCCTCCTCGCGGCTCTTAAATTCTTCTCTTGTTCTTGTAAGTGAGTTATAAAGTATCATTATAAGTCTCCAAAATGTGTCTATCTATATTTTACGCCAAGGATCTTAAATAAGATCCGCCATTGTCAAAAGTCTTTTGGCTCGGCTTACTATCCTTCCGCCAAGCTCATTTCTCGTTGCCTCGTCACCGGGAAGCGCCCAAGCCGTGACCTCAACATCGAGTATTCCGTCAAAATCGCAACATCGCATACCAAATGCCACGTCCTCCCAATCGACGTTTCCGTCAAAGGGGAGCAGGTGGACGTCCTTCTGTCCCTTGCCTCCGTTGTCGTGAATATGCAGAACGTCAACTTTGCCCTTTAGTATCTGCATCTGCTCGCTCTGCTTATATCCGCTGACGCTTGCGTGGCCTACGTCCCAGCAGATACCGATGCCCAACTTTTCCGCCAGTGCGGAAATATTTAGCGCGCACGATCCGTAAAGGTGGTTGCCTTCAGCCTCTCTGTCGGATGGCATATTCTCAATACAGAGCTTTACGCCCTTTTTCCTCGAATACTCAACAAGGGGCGACAGAAACGCCATGTTAGCTCTCACCCAATCGCCGTAGCTGACCCCAGACGAATACCAAGCGATGGGATGGACGACCGCCAAGGGTATTCCCATAAGCGCCGCCATATCTATTCCGCTCGTAAGCTCGCGACTGTAATTCGCCATAAGACGGGCATCTCTCGGGTCGGGCATATAAAAGGACAGGTGACAGACGGGTATCTTTATATTCTTCTCTCTCGCACGCTTCGCCGCCGCGTAAAGCACGGCAGCTTTAGAGTCGTCAAGTCTCGAAAGAGATTCAAATGACATATCAATAGCGCCGATACCGACCTTAGCGAAATAATCGACCATAGCGGTATATGAAAATCTGCCACGCGGGTGATCTTCATATATTCTTGACGGCGCGCATATCAAAATGTTGCTCACTCTCTGCCTCCCTTCCTTGCATTACGGCAAAAATCCGTTTACAAACAAATTTGCATTATAATTATAGCAAAGATTTATCTTTTTGTCAATCGCCAAAGCAACTTTCCTGTCATTTTTATGCCTTTTTTATTAAATTGTCCAAAAAAATTTGGTAAAGAAACGTGTTTTATACCGCATATACCCTATTGACGAAATGATTTTTTTGTTGTATAATATAATCAGCAAATTATCTCGCAATGTAAAATCTGCAAGGCGAAAGGACAGATCATGCAAAGCTTTAATCTTCACACATCAATACATTTCGGCGCGGACGCTCTTTCCCGTCTCGCCACGCTTGAATACAACAAGGCGTTTATTATTGCCGACCCATTCGTGGTCTCAAGCGGTCTTATAAAGCTGGTGACAAAGCACTTGGATAATGCCAAGATCGCATACACTATATACTCCGAGGTCGCTCCCGACCCCTCTGTGGAGGCTGTGGGAGCAGGCGTTACCGCGCTTCTCAAGGAAAAGCAGCCCTGCATCATCACTGTAGGCGGCGGCTCGGCTATCGACCTTACAAAATGCGTTCGTCAGTTCGCAAATAAGATCGAACCCGACTATTTCCCCTATTTTATCGCCGTCCCCACCACCAGCGGCACGGGCAGTGAGGTTACCTCCTTTGCCGTCATTACCGATACCGAGAAAAACGTAAAGCACGCTATCGTAGACCAGAAGCTTCTTCCCGAGGAAGCGATCCTCGACGTGGATATGGTCAAGAGCGTTCCCACAAGCGTCACCGCAGACACGGGAATGGACGTGCTTACCCACGCTATCGAGGCTTACGTCAGCACTAACGCGACCTCCTTCTCCGACCTCTATTCCAAGAAGGCGGCTCAGGTCTGCAAGGATTATCTCATTCGTTCCTACAATTACGAAATGACCCGCGAAATTCTTCCCAGAGAAAGAATGCACTTCGCATCCAATCTGGCAGGTATGGCGTTCAATGCGGCGTCCTTGGGACTTAACCACGGTATGGCGCATCAGCTCGGCGCGCAGTTCCACATTCCTCACGGAAAGGCAAACGCGATCCTTCTCCCTTCCGTTATAAGCTATAACACAGGAATTGAGAGCCATACGATGTCCATAGTCAACCCCGCGCCCTGCGTTCACAAGTACGCAAAGCTTGCTCGTTACATCGGCGTCGGAAGCTACAACGACATAGCGTCGGTAAAAACTCTCATAAACTACATAGATGAGCTTCGTATTCAGATGCACGTTCCCCGTTGCATCCGCGAGGCGGCACCTAATCTCACAAAGGACGAATATATGTGTAAGGTAGAGGATATGGCAGATGCGGCGATCAACGACCGTTGCACTCCCACCAATCCCAGAACTCCCAAAAAGCAAGAGGTCATAGATCTCTTTGAAAAGATCTTTTAATTGAAGATATGCAAAGAGAGAAAGCAATCATCAAAAGTCTTTCTCTCTTTTTTCGTCAAAAAACGGCAAGGTTATTTTTGCATTTTGTTGGTCTCTGCCCGTATTTTCTCAATATCATATAAAAATTAAGAGAAAACGCTTTATTTTGTTAAAATTTGCTCTTGACAACGGGGACGAATTTTCATATAATATAGTATATATCGTCTCAGGGAGACGATTTTTGAGTTTTGTATTTTTAGTGCCAACAGGCAGAAAGGCAGATAAATATGAGTTTGAAGGTAGTAAAATTCGGAGGCTCCTCCCTCGCCGACGCAGAGCATTTTCGCCGCGTTGCCGAGATAGTCAAGGCAGACCCCGACCGCAGATACGTAGTTCCCTCCGCTCCCGGCAAAAGATTTTCGGGCGACGCAAAGGTTACCGATATGCTCTACAATTTCTTTGAGCTTGTCCGCTCCAGAGCGACCGCCGAGGAGATCGACACCTATTACGACAAGATAAAGGAAAGATACAACGGCATCATCGCAGATCTGGGTCTTGACTTTGACCTTTCGGGTGAATACGAGTATATCAAGAACGCAGTCCTGCACAATTCGGGACGCGACTATGCCGCAAGCCGCGGCGAATACCTTAACGGTCTCATCCTCGCAAAATATCTGGGCTTCGATTTTATTGACGCCGAGAACGTGATCTACTTCCGCGAAAACGGAACCTTTGATGAGGATAAGACCAACGACATTCTTTCCATGGAGCTTAAGGAGCACAAATATGCGGTAATTCCCGGATTTTACGGTATTGCCCCCAACGGAACTATTGCTACCTTCTCCCGTGGCGGCTCGGACATAACGGGATCTATCGTGGCTCGCGCCGCTGAAGCCGATCTTTACGAAAACTGGACCGACGTTTCGGGATTCCTTATGGCTGACCCCCGAATCATCGACGATCCCAGGCCCATAGATACCATCACATACCGCGAGCTGCGCGAGCTTTCTTACATGGGCGCGACGGTGCTTCACGAGGATGCTATCTTCCCCGTCCGCTACGCGGGAATTCCGATCAACATAAGAAACACCAACCGCCCGCAAGATAAGGGTACTATGATAGTTTCTCAGGCTTCCAGCTACGACAGTGAACACGTTATCACAGGTCTTGCGGGTAAAAAGGGATTTTCCGTTATCACTATAGAAAAAGATATGATGAACGCAGAGGTCGGATTCGGCAGAAAGGTGCTTGAATGTCTTGAGGACAACGAGATCTCCTTTGAGCATCTTCCCTCCGGAATCGACACCATGAGCGTTATCGTCTCCACCAGGCAGCTTGACGGACACAGAGAAAGAGTTCTTCAGGCGATGACCCGCCGCACCAAGCCGGACAGTATTACTGTAGATGATGGATTGGCTCTTATTGCGGTCGTTGGCCGCGGTATGGTCAAGGCTAAGGGTACTGCGGCAAGAGTGTTTGCGGCTCTCTCGGGCGCAGGCATCAACATTCGCATGATCGATCAGGGTTCTTGCGAGCTTAATATCGTCATTGGAGTCGAAGAACACGACTTTGATGCGGCTCTCAAGGCTATCTACAACGAATTCGTAAAATAATTTTGCTTTTTGCATTTAAAAGAAAGGACGACTCAACTATGGAAAAGTACACATCCTTCCGTCCGGGCAAAGTCTGGCTTGACACCGACGGTAACCGCATTCAGGCTCACGGTGGCAATATCATTTATCACGACGGTAAGTTCTGGTGGTTCGGCGAGAACAAGGAAAAATCCCAATCTGAGTGGGAGATCTGGCACTGGGGAATAAGGCTTTATTCCTCCGACGATCTCTACAACTGGAAGAGCGAGGGTATTATCGCGGGTCCCGACGAGGACGACCCCACAAGTCCTCTCCACCCTCTCTCCAAAATGGATCGTCCCCATATGCTCTACAACGAAAAGAACAAAGAGTTCGTTATGTGGATCAAGATAATGGGAAACGACGGCAGAGACCAGTACATGGTCATTCTCACCGCACCCGACATTCACGGGCCTTTCCAGATCAAGCATGAGGTACACCCCGGCGGCTTCCTTTCGGGCGACTTCGATCTCGTAAAAGATCCCGATAGTGGTATCGCTTACATTATGTTCGAGCGCGTACATTGCAGTATGATAATTATGCCCCTTACCGAGGATTACACCGACGTTACGGGCGAATACACCGAGTTTTTTGAAGGTCGCCGCGTTCCCTTCGTGAGAGAAGCGCCCGCTATCTTCCGCAGAAACAACAAGTGGTATATGTTTACCTCGGGAACGACGGCAAAGTTCCCCAACCCCACCGAGAGCGCGTCGGCAGATCACCTTACAGGTCCCTGGACAGAACACGGCGAGTCATGTATCGGTGACGTGAAGCGTACCACCTTTGACAGTCAGGTCGCTTGCGTTATAAAAATTCCCGGCAAGGATTTCTACATTGCCGCCGCAGACCGTTGGCTGCTTGACATCGACCCCAGCTGGCCCAACTTTATGGACGTTTTCGACAGCTGGTACGATAAGACCAAAGAACCCTTGCTCCCTCAGGATATGAGAAAGCTTACCGCTAAAAACACGTCCATCGCCGATTACGTCTGGCTGCCCGTCAGCTTCGACGAGGACGGAGTCCCCAGACTTCGCTGGTACGACGAATGGCGCTGGGAAGATTTTGTTTAAGAGATGAGAATGCAGGGGGGAGAAAACCATTTTTTGCAAAAATAGGTTTTCTCCCCCCTGCACCCCCCTCTTTCCAAAAAAGCTCTAAAAAAGCTTCGCAGTTTAAGGGTGAAGCAAAATTTACAGAATTAACAACCAAATAATACAAAAGGGCTGGGTCATTTAGATGCAGAAGGCGTGGTTTGGTTCTCGTAGGCGTACGAGGGTACGCCAGAGAGCCAAAACGCGACTAAAAAGCCACATAAAATGGGGAAAACCGCCGATGCGTCGGCGGTTTTCGACATATAGTTAAAAACTATATTTTTTAACCTAATTTTGTCCTTGCTTTTTAAAAGTGGCTTTTGTTCTGCGCTAAACGAAGCAGCCCCTTTACTTATAATTCGAAGATTTTAACGGATCTTATTGCCGTCCCCTGCTCGCCCTCGACCACCTCGCCGAGGGCAAAAAAGTGACCGTCCTCGGAGCATATTTTCACACGATAACCGACGGGAAAGTCGGTTTTTATCTTCTTTTGATAGATCGGACAGCCGTC
>JAZSRA010000002.1:0-7496 GCA_045538195.1 Eubacteriales bacterium
GATGTGGGGTACATATCTTCTTGTGTTCATTATCGCGCTGATGAGCGTTGCCGGCCCTGCGATTGTCGGTAAGGTAGAACACGGCGTTTCCATTATGTATTTGATCGTGGCACTTTCTTGTTTTTCCATGTACTTGATCCACAAAAAAGCGAACATTCATCCTTTCCGGCTGATGCCCATTCTTGTGGGGCTGGGCGGACTCGGTTTCCTTTTGTTGCTCGTTACCGATTACGTTCCCGCTTTGGCCCCTGTTGCCTGCGGGGTGATCGGATTCGGTATGGCTGCCGCCATGTTCGGGCCGCTTTACGGTGTGCCGATCATGAAGTCCTATCCATCCAAGTTCATAGCACCCTCTATCATCGGTCTTGCTTTCTCGGCGGTTCTCGTTCACGCCGTGATTGCCGAGATATTCCTCGGCGCACCTACCGCGCTGTACATCTTCTATGCGGTGATCATGGGTGTGCTTGTGTTCGTATATATGCAGGTGGAGCCGTTCCTGATGTTCACACTTCGCCGCAGGATCACGGACGAGGAAGCCGTTCCGCAGACAACAGAAGAGGCGGTTGTTCCGGCTGCAGAGGTTGAAACGAAAACCGAGCCTGCACTTACTGCCGAAGCAGATTCTGCGGGAGATCCCCTGGATGTTCTCACAAAAAAGGAAAGAGACGTCGCCGAGCTTATCTGCCTTGGTTATGCCAACAAGGATATTGCAACGATGCTGTTTATTTCCGATCACACGGTAAAGGATCACGTCAAGAGCATTTACCGTAAAACCAACGTTCACAGCCGTCTTGAACTCGCTGCGCTGGTGAGCAAGCACCGCACAATGAAATAACTGACCGAAAGGAGCTGAACGTTTGATACTTGCTGACAGATTAAACCGGATTATTGAAGAGAGACAGATCAGCAAGGCAGAATTCGCAAGGAGGATCGGCGTGACACCGCAGTACGTGCTTCTGCTGACGGGCAACGCCAAGGCACGTCCCGAAAGCATTAAGCCTGCCCTTGCCAAGCTGATCGCGCTTGAGTTTGATTGCGACTACGAATGGCTTCTTCACGGCAAGGAGCCGGAGAATAAGCCGACCATTAACGTCCACACCTGCGAGGGGCCGCTTCGCACCTACGGACTTTCCGTAAAGGAAAACGAGACGGTCCTGAAATATGCCGACGGCATGACCGTAAAGCAGATCGCCGAGGATACCGGCGTTACCGTCAATACGGTGAACTATTATCTCAGAAAGGCGTACAGGAAACTGAACGTCCACAGCCGACAGGAGCTTGCCGAGCTGCTCGGTGGGTTGGACACCAAACCGAATAATTGAACAATTATTATTTGACTCCGTTCCGTTTTTGGAACGGAGTCTTGCTTTTATTGTTGGGTGTCGAGGGTTCGACACCCGTATCAAATTCACGCTGCTCTTATGATTACAAACGAGGCTGAAACAATAGCCGGTCCAGATCCATCGCTCGGCGAAGTTTGGACTGCGCTGCTACGGTTGCTCTCAACTTGATTTATGTGTCAGCGTGTCGATACCAATTGTTATTGTCTTTCTCACAGTCAACTGCAAGGTTAATTACGGGTTTTTCTGTCTTTTCGGCGTAGGTCATTGCTTTATATGCGCCGCCTGAATTATTCTCCACATAAACGATGACCAGGTCGGCTGTATCGATCATCCATTGGTTACGAAGGGTGATCGCCACCTTCGGATGCGCTCTGCCGATATCGGGAAAAGTGATTTCGTCGTAGTATTCTTCGTAATAGTCCAAGTCTTTGACCGAATATGGAAGCGTTAGGATCATCACGCTGTTATCGTCCCTGACTGATTTTTGCGCTCGTTTAATTACCGATGCGGCATATTCGTCAAACTCACCGTGTCGGCCGATATAAAACTCCACGTATTCCTTTGTCCGCAACAGATCCTCCAAAATCGGAGCCAACCTGTCCTCAACCTTCCTCAGATCGTACAGTGTCCGATGTCCGAAGAGAGCCACACGGTATATCTCGTACATATTAGATGACCTTTTCCCGAATTTATAATTCTCCTATTAGTGTATTAGGGGACAATTATTATCTCATATTATAACATAAAATCTTGAATAAATCAATAATTATGCCTGTCATTGATTGAAAAGTCAATGATTTTTTTCATTTTAGGGCTAATAGCAGAACAAAATGCAGGTATCGTGTACACCTAATACACTATTAGACGGTTGAAAAGCCGTCTTTTTTTATAGGATTTTTCCGAGCTTATCCATCATAGCCCGCTTGTGATCCATAAGAGAATGCACGTAACGGTTTAGGGTGATCATCGGATTTTTATGTCCGAGGATTTCGGATAGCGATTTGATGTCCATACCGCATTCAATGGCGCGGGTGGCAAAGGTATGCCGAAGAGCGTGGAAACCTCGGCGAGGGATGCCGAGCTTTTTCTGCATCAGCTCGAAGCTGCGTTGGTACGATCTGACCGACAGGATCGTATCCTTACCGCCCGATACCACGAACTGCGAGGTACTGTGCTTTTTCATTTCACGCAAAAGCGGGAGGAGCTGCTTCGGCAGAGGGATCACACGCCTGGAATGTGAGGTTTTCGGCGTATCGGTAATGCGGCAGAAGATGCCGTTTTTGTTTTTGCCATCATGACAGGTTTTGCTCACGGTCAGCTCGGCCTTTGAAAAGTCAATATCGCTCCATTCCAATGCGAGGAGTTCCCCGATACGAAGTCCGGTATAAAGGCAGAGAACGATTCCTTTCATTTTTTCTCGTTTGTCGTTCATGACGGCCTGCTCGATCTGTTTTTGCTCGGAAGGCGTAAAGCATTCTATCGGTTTTTCCTTTGCCTTTGGTCGCTTGAGTTTATCCATTTCATATCGGTGGGTGAGTTCCAGCAGGTGTGCTGTTGCCATTGATCCCTGAATGACGGTGATTACCGAGTTCACCGAATTAGCCGACAATCCTTGACCGGTCTTGAGATTTCCGTTTTGGAGCAGTTCGGTAATATACCGTTGAACGATTAAAGGAGTCAGCTCGCGCAGGTCCTGATCTCCCAGCTTGGGGATCAAGTGCTGATACACTACATCGGCATATCTGCTGTAGGTTTTGTCCTTTGTGGATGGCTTAACGTAGTTTATCAGCCAATCCACGAGCCAATCTTTGTATAACATAGTCCATCCTTTCTTTCATGATAGTATTCCCGAAAATGCAAAAAGAAGCCGAACATTGTCCGGCTTCTTCGTTTTCGGGTATGTATTTTGACCTCTACCTGCGTTTTGTCGCTGCATAGCTATTATATCATTTGGGGTGGATTTTTTCAATTGGTGCTTGATATCAAACAGAGGCGCCGTTTGGCGCCTCTGAACATGATAACAAATCTTATTTTGTTTGAAACATTTGAGCCGGGAATATAAGGATATCATCCATTGTAACGCTCTTTTTGAATTCGACCGGTGTGCTTGTTGTTTCCAATGTATCTAAATCAACTTTGATAAGTTCTCCGTATTTATACCTACTATCGACCTGCTCTCGTTGCTGTAGCCGTGAAAAGATATAATAAGCATTTTCGTATACATATGCCCAGTTTGCATATGTACCATCGAAACAGATATCCGTTATTATGGCATCAAATTCCTGTTTGGCGGACTGCTTGAAAACTGCGGTATTACCGACTGCATATATAGCATCACCATACCTATCCAATCCGATTAGTTGATCCTCAACCGCAAACTCTCTTATGACATTTTTAGTTGCGGGATCAATTACACAGATTATGTTTTTTAATTCATTTTTGCCTTCCGTTAGGCAATAATACAAACCGTCATACAATTCTATTTCCCAAAAGCAGTTGTACTGCTCAAAGTCTGTTTGCGTAAGGATTTTTTGATTCTCGATATCATACTCAATTATTGATGCCGCCCATACATTTTCATTGTTTTCCTTTTTTAAATGCTTTCCCGACAAGACTGCTTTTCCGTCATTGAGCAATATATCTCGGCAATACAGTTCGATGACATTCTGATGAATCACATTCCCTTGAAGATCTTGTTCGACCACAAGATTGAGGTAGGTATTCTCGGAATAGTTGCCGTTCATGACAACAAAAGCAGCTTGTTCGGTCAATTCTACTGCCGTTACACCACTATAATTGGGTTCCCCAAGCCAATGGATTTCAGTATAAAGACCTTCTTTAGATAAATCAAATAATAAGTTATTGTTACTGCGACCGCCAGAAATCAACAAATTGTTTTCATTAAAAGAATAAAACGACAGATCTTGCATTTCAAGTTTAGCGAGTTCGTTCGTTATGGATCCATCCTCGGAGATGCAAAAAATCCCGCCACTTTTTTCTCTTGACCGGGAATATACCACTATGAAATCTGATCCTTCTCCGATGGTTTGCGGTTTAGAAGAACAGGCAGTTAATCCCATGATACAGCACAACATAAGCAGTATCGAAACGACTCGTTTAATTCTATTCACAACACCCCCCCTTTGCGTTGTTCTTGGTTAATTTGTTAGTTGTTAGTGATGTTCAATGTAATGTATTTTTCAAGGATACTATTGACAGTTGTTCTATCTTCTTCCGACAACACCAAACTCTTTCCGCTAACATCTTGTACTACTGATGAATAAATTGACATATCTGATAAGTCATATTGGTTTAGTATTCCACTGTTGGAATTATAATATGTCCAATGTCCTTTTAGGTTAATAATACAATTACTTTCGCAAACAGTAGGTTCTTCTATCCAAGTACCACTATGGATTATTTCTGACAAAGTATTCGCATCATTTTCAGAAATTTCAACGGATAAATTAAATGTTTCTCTGCCTATCTCTCCAACAGAGTTTTCCGTTACTTTAAGAGTGTGTGCATTTGACTTGTTATCGCTTATCAATTGATTTAGAACCTCATACACATACTCCGGATTATCGGACTGCACACGAACATCATACAAAACGCCGTCATAGGTAAAGATCGCATAGTGCCAATACTTGTATTTTAGAGAGTTCTTTGTCTGTGCAATATCCACCTCAACACCGTTTATGATTTTTGTCTGAGTCGCTTCGGGAGTAAACACGGAATCTACTTTCCAATCTTCCTTCAAATCTTCTTCGGTGATTGACCCGAACATACAGTGAAGCACAATATCACCGTTGGTATCGTACTTTGATGCAAGCAAAGAGTACCAATCATCTGTGTTTTCCGGCACACCGTCAAAACGGTAATAAAATTCATAGCTTTCAAAGTCTAAATTAAAAGCAAGCAGCTCGCCGTCATATTTTGCTGGGAGTTCGTTTTCACCGGTGATCTCAATAAGATTACCCTCACGGTAAATATCGGTCATTTGGCTTGGTACAAAACCAATTCCAATACGGATTGCAACACCTACAACTAAGCAAAGGCAAGCAGCAATCGCACCCCATTTCAGCCATACGTTGCTTTTCTTCTTTGCGGTGTAGGTTACGGCTTCATCAACATAGCCATCCCCGACGTTGCCAAGGGCATTAGAAAACTTTTTCGCATTCATAGCAATACCTCTCTTTCTAATAAATACTCCCGTAATTCCTTACGGATTCTTGTGAGCCGAACAGACACATTCTTTTCTGTGAGTCCGACTTGTTTTGCGATATCGCAATATGTATCAGAAAACCAATAACGGCGCAAGAAAATCACACGGTTTTCTTTTGAGAGCGAATCCAAGAACGATTCGATAATCTTGGTTAACTCACGCTCCGCAATTTCATCCTCAATCGTTTTTGCGGATGCAAGACAGTTTTCCAATTCTTCCATAGCGACATCGTAAATGCTGTTTCTTTTGGCAGCGGTGTTGTACTCGTAGCGTTTGAGTGAAATGTTTCTCACGATCTTACAGACAAACGCACAAAGCGGATTAGGCTTTGCAGGCGGAATGGCGTTCCACGTTCCCAAATAAGCATCGTTTACACATTCCTCGGCATCTGCACGGTTGTTTAATATGTTATACGACACCGAATGGCATACACGCCCATATTTAACGTCCAATTCCTTGATAGCCTGTTCAGACCGTTCAAAAAACAGTTCGATTATTCTTTCGTCATTCATCTGTTCGACCTCCTTTCACTTATATACTACGGTTTTGCCACCAAAAACTACAAGAAAGAGAGTGTTTAATTTTGAAAGATAGATAGAGGTTGGTTATTCTAATCCAAGTTACTATTCTACTGCATTTCCGTTTTTGTCAATAAAGTATTCAGTAACTGTGCTGTTATCAACACACCTTAGTTCGTATTGTCCTTTGTAAAAGAACAGATTATATGTGTAAATTAACTTACCCATATCGTAGTCGTAACTGTATTGAACAGTTTCCTTTATAAACTCCTCGTCCTCTTTGAGTTTTTTCTTCTCTTGCTCATACTTGCTACTGAAACTATTAACTCGTGAAACGATATCTTCTTCATCTACAGATTTGCTGATATTTGAATAAGCAACAGAATTAATCACACCGTTTTCGTAGTTAAAAACAATACCTTTGTCTGTCAAGATATTACCATTGATAACATACCTAAACTGAACAATTCCAGCTGTTTCTTGATCGTCATAAAAATGAACCATATACTCCCAATTGCTGTTTAATACTCCGGGGTACTCATGATTTATCAACGAAACAAGTTCCGGTAACACGCCTTCAGAATATTTGGTGTACTCTGTTTCTACGAGGTTAATTTCAATAAAATCAACTTCCACCATAACCATTTCTTGATTTTCGGTTAATTGCTCAGTATCGATACCGAGTTTATGATTCAACTTTAGAATTGTTTTCTTTTGCTCACCTGAGGGAGAATTGCTTACTAATGGATTAGTCCCTTGACAGCCAACAATGCACAAAAAAACCGTTAGCGTTAAAAGCAACGCAATAATCTTTTTCATTCGGATACCTCCTTTGCAAGATAATTGAATCAATCAAACAGTTTTTTTAATTCAGTTGTGATTTCATAATAAGTGCTTGCACTGTATGCATAACCAATAGACGGATAGAAATCAATCACAAGGGTATCAGCAGATTCTCCATAAACGACAATTTCCACAGATTTCATATTGTTCCTAATGACTTGCTGTTCTTCTTCGGTTTTACCTTTGAACAGTGCCTCCTCGAATTCTTGCCCACTTAAAGCGGTCGATTTTAACAATTCATCTGCGATGGAGATCCCGTTCCCATCTGTAGCATAAGCCTTTCCATCTACCGTAATGTTTGTGATATTCTCTATTAAACCATACTTGCTCATAAGTTCTGACATAGAGATTTCTTCATCTACATTCATTGGATTGCAGAAAAACAGATAAAAGTATTTGTTTTCCAGTTCAAGGATCAAAACGGAGTCCCCGCTATATCCAAGGTAATCATATGCTTTGCCAACTCTGCCGTCGGATTCAAGTCTGCATGATCCAATATAATCTCCGAGCATATTTGCCGTTATTTCTTGCGGCAGTCCTCTCGATTCAATGTATTTTTCATCCTTA
>JAZSRA010000146.1:0-3208 GCA_045538195.1 Eubacteriales bacterium
TCTGCCGTGGTCGGCTTTTCACAATTCGGGCAAACCTTCATATTTTTTGCAGCCTCGGTAGCGTAATTATTTACGCTTCTTTCCAAATTTGCAAATGCGCCCTGAAAACCGCCGCCCTGAGTTTCACCTCCGTTTTGATTGCCTGCGGCATTATCTATATGACCTGCCGCTTTGTTTGCAAGGTCGGCAGCACGCGGCTCGATTGCTTTGCCTATGGCATCGCCAACGGCTCTGCCGATTCCCTGACTCACACCTCGTCTGATTGCTCTTTCCAAATCAAAGAAACTCATAACTTATGCCTCCTTCAAATTATCATTCATACAAATTCCGATTATGTCTTTCTCATCCTGCTTTAACATAAAACTACAGGTTCCGCAGGTTTTGTCCTCACCGTCAGCGTATGGACAGTCTTCTGTAATGACATCTACCCATTTTCTGCCACCGGGGGTTATTCTCGGACATTCGATAAAATCGGGATATTCGCCAAGATGCTTCTTGCTCAGCTCATCATATCGAAAGGTAATTTCAAGTGAATCGCCGTCAAGAGTGTAAACCTTCTTTTTGTCATCCCTCATACGCTAACACCTCTTTTCGTTTATGTTACTTATATTATACAGGCAAAATTTTCTTAAAAATAGTCCCGTTTTGGGGGTAAAAAAGTACAATTTTTGATGCTTTTTTTGCCAAATTAAGGCTTTTCAAAAGACCTCAAATCCCCGAAAAGCCAGTAAACAAGCCACTTTCAAAGAAAAAAGCACCCCGTTCGCAAGCGAACGAGATGCAAAAAATATTTTTTATCTTTTTAAGTAGTTTTGAAGGTCTATTTTTTTGTTGATGCAAAGCTTCTGATATATGTGCTTTATATGGTTTTTAACCGAGCTTTCCGATATATTAAGATGCACAGCAATTTCTTTTGTTCCCCAATCACGGTTATACAGCATTGCTATACTGATTTCCAGTGGCGAAAGGGTGTGTGAGTAGTCGTGTTCATCAGGCTTGTGCAGACGATACCAGCCGTCATTAAATTCCTTTACAACCTTCATTATCTTTTTATAGTCTTCGGGATAGTCTGTTTTTAAACACTGTTCTGTAAGACCTTGAAGCAAATTATGATGTATGCCGAACAGCTTTATAAAGCCGTCATGTTTTGCAGTTTCCCATGCAATCATAAAGTGCTGTCGGGCAAGAAGAGGCTTTTTAAGTCCCATAAAGGATGCTGCCGCAACTATAAGCACATAAATTGCCGCAACCGGATAAAAGCTGTTGCAAAAAGCAAGGGCTGTATCACATATACCGATTGCTCTTTCAAAATTCCTTTCTCTGTATGCCTTGTACGCCAATATGTATGCTCCGTAAAGTCTTATGCCGTTCGGAAGAAAGTGCAGATATTCCTCAAGGGGCGGCACATCGGGAACAGGCACGTTCAAAAGATATTTTCCGATATATGCGGTAAGCACACCGATAGCATGCAGCTCTTTTGGTGCGTCTTGGTTATTAAGCCCTTTCTCCAGTTCTTTGGATACACGCTCGGAAAAGAAGCCGGCAAGGTGAATATGACCTCTGAATATATTTGCAAAGGTACACATAACGTTGGCAGAATAGCGAAGCGATTCGTCATCTGAGTCAAAATACTGCTCCAAAAGCTGTGCGGCTTCTTCTGCCTGACCACGATAATAGTAGTATTCGGCAAGAGCAATGTTTTTATCATCGGGATCGGGAATGGATTCGATAAACTTCATCGCTTCTCCCACGTTAAAGGAGCAGCGAAGGAGCGGAAGCTGATAACGGGTAACAGTTTTCTTAGGCGTTACTTCATTTGTCTTCAGCGGCTCTTTAATATCATCCGGTATCCACCAGACACGGTTATCAAAGTATGCACCCGGAAGTCTGCCTTCCTTTGCCCATTTTTGTATTGCACGGCTTGTTACGCCCATACGCTCTGCCGCTGATTTTACGCTTTCATATCCCATATATCACACCTCGCTTACATTTTTTCTGCAACCTGTGCAGGCACCGTATTCATCTTCGCTGATAAAACAGTTATCACACACCCAAGAATGGCAACGTTTGCATTGATTCATCTTTATTGCAATAATTTGCGTTGAATTTGCCTTTGCTCTGTTATAGAGGCTCCGGCAGATTTTATTTGCTTTTCCTTTTTCGCATCTTGCAAGGGTTTTTATACTGCGGCATAGAACAGGGATTTTTAAGCCATATTCTTTCTTTTTACAAATTTCACATTCGGCACAAAATTGCAAGGTTTCCGTATCCACTTTTACATTTTTATAAAACTGCCTCATTGCCATCCCTCCGTTCTTTTTTGACAAATTTCGTCAAAGTCTTGAATTTTTCAAGGTTTTGTGATATTATAATTATATAAATTATTTTCAATATTTCATATCCCACGTTGGTGGGGTTTTTAACAAAAACGTGGGATTTATGCAAAAAATCACGGGGGATGCCCCCGAAAAAGAAAGGTATGGCTATGAATAATTCGATTCTTTTTGAAAATCAAAAAAAGAGGCTGACTCAGCCTCTGTGGATGCTTGTCTGCTTCTCCATGTTCAGCTTTTGGCAGATGGGATTTATCTATTATTTCCTTGAGCCGTCCTCGGCTCTCGACGGAAAGATCCCCATCGACATTAACATCGATTACGGCACTCTGCTGACGGCGGCCTGCTACATACTCGGTATCCTTACGATGATCTTTTTGCCGAGGATTATCGTGTATACTCAGCGCATTGCCACGGGCGTTGCGCTTCTTTCGGCTATCGCTTTCTTCCTACCTCTGCCGGAGGATGCTCTGCGCTTTAACATTTACCTGCAGATCTTCTGCTGCTGTCTAATGATTGGCTTTGAGACCTTTCTTGTGGTTACTTACTTTTCCGAGAAAAGCAGCGTTAAGTATCTGACCTTCGGCTACGGTATAGCGGTGTTCCTGATCGCTTTGGTTCAGAACGAGGTGATATCCATCCCGTTCTCTACCTTCCGCTATGCAATGGTGGTGGCTCTTGTTCTTCTGTTTATCTTCTTCCTCCGTATCCCCGCGGGTAAGGAGCGTTTGCCGAGATTTGTTAAGAAGAGCGACGGCATTCCTGCACCGAAAAAGCTGATGTGGGGTACATATCTTCTTATGTTCATTATCGCACTGATGGGCGTTGCCGGCCCTGCGGTTGTTGGTAAGGCAGAGCACGGCGTTTCCATTATG
>JAZSRA010000076.1:0-18742 GCA_045538195.1 Eubacteriales bacterium
CCGAATAATGAAGCAGATAAGAACGTATATACCCGTATACGTTGCCTGCGGAGGAGACGAGCTGTGCGCGCTTGACGATATACTTTCGAAGAAGGTCATCAGAAAGCTTGAGACACAGAATCCCATATATCTGCGCAACTCCGCTGAGGGACTTTTAAACTATATAGACGAGCTTTTCGGAGTTGACAGGATGCCTCTTTGCAAGGAGCATATCCACAGATTGCAGAGAAATGCATAAATATCTTGGATATAAAACACAAAATTAAGTTGGTGCGATTATGTTAAAAAAATCGAAAAAGATCAATATAATATGCGGAATGGTTGTTGGCGTTCTGTTTATTCTTGCGGTTATGGCGGCTCTGTTGATTACGGGAGTATTGTCGATCGGCAAGACCGAGCTTACGTTTACGACCAATAGCGCAGAGGCTATGTATGACGGAACACCGCTTACCAATCACAATTGGCAGATGATTCAAGGAAATCTGAAGCTCGGACACGAGTTGAAGGTGCAGTTCAAGGGCGAGCAAACCTCCGTGGGCGAGTGCGATAACGTGATTGAAGTCAGAATATATGATGAAGTCGGGGCAGACGTTACAAGCGACTACAAAATAAACTATGAGTTCGGTACGCTTAAAGTCAATCCGAGACTTCTCGTTATTACAACGGCAAGTGACTCAAAAGAGTACGACGGTAAACCTCTGACCAACAGTAAATATGATATTTCGCCTGAAAGCGACGGAGTATTGAAGGGCGAAAGACTGATAGTTTCTGTCATAGGCTCTATAACCGAACCCGGTTATACAAGTAATACCGTAGATTACGTGAAAATCATTGATAGCTTGGGTAAGGACGTCACCGGTAATTATCAGCTGATTCTTCGAGAGGGTATTCTTCTGGTAAACGGCTCGGGTAGTGGAGGCAATGGCCCCGGTGGAGGCAATGGTCCCGGTGGTGGCAATGGCCCCGGTGTAGGTGCACCCACAGGAGGGCTGGACTTTGGCGGAATTTCCGATATGCTTCCCGACGAAGGTATGGAAGACGTGCTACTGTTCAGCGTATTTTCAGACGTGAGTGGCGAAGCGTATCTTCGTATGACCAGCTTCGGAAGTTATAACGGCAAGGGCTGGGATTATGCGAAAAGCTACGATAAGCTTATGGGAGATGCTTTTGCCGCCTCCTATCTTACCTCAATGGCATTAGAGAACCAAAATACGCTGTGCAATGAGATGCAAATTAAATCTCATTGCGGATTATTCGCTCTGCCTTATTATACGGCTGTTTACAGAGGAGAAACCCATGCTATCCAGACAAATGATACGGCAAGCATAGGAGACGCGTCCGATATATACACAACTTGGTATTTTTTGGGAGACGTTCAAAATGCTTATCCCAACAAAGAATATCACTATTATGAATTAGATTACAGAGATTTCGTTTACGGTCAATATCTTGAAATTGATGATGAGAGCTTGACCTACATGAAGGATCTGATCGATAAAAACGGTTTTTACAGGGAAGATCCTGAAATTATCAACAAAGTAGCTCGCTATATACAGAACGCGGCAACGTATAACATGAAATACGATCCTGATCTCGATGATGAAGAAAACATTGCCGTTGCGTTTTTAGATACCTATAAGGAAGGCGTATGCAGACATTACGCTTCTGCGGCAACGCTTCTTTTCAGGGCGCTGGGCATTCCTGCAAGATACACCGTCGGCGCATTTGCCGAGACCGAGGCGGGGCAGTGGACGAACGTTACTGCCGACAAGGCGCATGCTTGGGTCGAGGTCTATATTGACGGTGTCGGCTGGGTCTACGTTGAGGTTACGGGTTCATTGCCATCAGGCGGTATGCCGGGTGGAGGAGATATGCCGGGTGGAGGAGACATGCCGGGTGGCAATGATCCTTCAAAATTGGACTTCAAGGTTACTCTGACACCCACTACGGTCAGAAAGCCGCATGACGGAACTCCCTTGTATGCGGAAAATACGCTCAAAGGCTTTGAAAAATATGAAAGGCTTGGTTATTGGTATACTGTTTCCGTGGTAGGAGAGCGCACAGATCCCGGAAAGGGAGAGAGCAATATTGAATCTCTGTCGATTTATGACGCTGACGGAAATCCCGTTAACGATCTCTTTGAGATAACGCTTAAAAGCGGCGTAATACACGTATATACGGATATTATTTTCTGTTCAAGCTTGTCAACGAAGATGGAGTATAACGGAAAGGCTCCACTTCTGTGCGTGGATTGTGACGTCTTGGATGAAAACCTGACAATAAAGTTCACCTCGACCGCAAGCTCCGAGGTAGGAACTCATCTTAATACCTTTGACGCAAAGATTTTTGATGAGCAGGAGAACGACGTATCTGATCTGTATTGGATACAAAAGGAATACGGACAGGTCACCATTGAGCAGAGAAGCCTGACGCTCAGAGCAGGAGACGCTCAAAAGGTATATGACGGAGCCCCCTTGACCTGCGGAGACTACTTTATAGAGTTTGGACAGTTAGCAGAGGGCCATGAAATAAAGCTTATAACTATGTCGGGTTCTCAAACCGAGATGGGACGCTCCGAAAATCTTATCTCTTACGTTTTGATTTTGGATGAGGAACAAAAGGACGTCACAAGTAATTATTATTTGGATCTCAAACCCGGAACTTTGAAAGTTACGTTTAAGTAAGCATCAATAGGTGTAATTTGTATGTTATATGAGAATTATCAAAAAAAGGTACTCAAGATAGCCGAAGTGCTGGCTAAGATCATTCGCCTTTTGCCGGTGATAATCCCGTCGATAGCCCTTGTGCTGGCAGCGATAGTAACGCTGTTGGCGGTCAAGGGAAATATCAGTGGGATCACCTGCGACACCGAGGTGGTCTATGGCGAGCACGTTCAGTGCGACGCGAAGGCTTTTTTGAGTAGAGTGTGGTATGAGTATAGCGATGATGGCGTTAATTGGAGCGAGGAGCATCCGAGAATGCCGGGAAGTTATCAGGTCAGAGCTGTAAGTAATTCCTCGTTTGGCGGCAAAAAATACAGTGAGCCCAAAAGCTTTACCATATCAAAGAGAAGCTTGACGGTATCCGTTGCCAATGAGGTCATTGTTTATGGAGATGAATTGATTCTGAATGCCGACACTGCGTACAACGACGTTGTCGTATGCGATAAATTCATTACCGACGACGCGTGGCTTGCTAACGGTGTTGCCGACGGCTCATGCGAGTTCATCCCAGAGAATGTTTATGACGGTGTTTATGACTGTGTTGATGGCTATGAGACGTATCCTATCATTTCTGCCGGTAAATCGCTCGACATCACTCCCGACAAAAACAGTATTAAGATATTAGACGAGCTTGGAAACGACGTTACCGATGCGTATGAGATCGGTGCCGAAACGACCAAAATAGTGCTCCAACAACGACCGTTAATTATTGTAGTTGAAAGCCCCAGTAAGGTTTATGACGGTGAAGCGCTTTGCGGCGGTGAGTGCGTTATCTCTAACGGAAGCTTAAAGGAGTGCGACGAGATAGTTGCCACCTTCAATCAATCCATTGTCAATGCGGGAGTCGCCTTCAATTCGCCCGAGCTTAAAATAGTAAACGAAAACGGTGTTGACGTTAGCGGATATTATAAGCTTACGATCCAATTAAGTATGTTGGTGGTAGAAAAGCGTCCCGTTAATATCAGCTTCGCGGACGACACCTTGGAATATGCGGGCGACGTATGGTATGATAAATACGATCATCAGATCGATCCCGATACTCCGCTGGTTGAAGGACATTACGTATCCTGCTCCGGCGGCAAAAATATTAGCGACTGCGGCGAATATCAGAACACGGCTTACGTTGACGTTTATGATTCGCAGGGCAATAGAGTTACAGAGAACTACGCCTTTAATATAGACAGAGGAACAATAACCGTAACTCCCAAGCCTTTGCATATCACTACCAACAGTCGTGTGTGGAACTATGATTCCACCGGACATGGCGATATCGGATACACCCAGAGTGGACTTATTAGCGGACACACTATACAAGTGATAAATTTCACTTCTATCGAAAACGTAGGCACTGAGGAAAACGTTCTGGATATAATCATTGTTGCGAACAACCCGTGGTATACGGATGACGAAACGTGGTGGGAGACGGATGACGAAACGTGGTGGGAGACGGATGAATCGTGGAAGGATGTCATTAATAATGACGTGCTGGATATTGGTGAATTCAAAGTCGTAACGCAAAATTATGACATAACCTTTGATTGGGGTACCCTTGTAGTCACTCCCAGAAAGGTTCACATAACCACTCTTGACGGACATTGGACGTATGATGGCGATTTCCACAGTCAATACGGAATTGAAGAGTCGGGCGACGGAATTCTTGATCATCAATTCTATGATGTCGTTGACGCGCCGAGCATCAGAGATGCGGGTAGCGTTAAAAATGAATTTTCGATCAAGATATTTGAAGATTCGGTCGATGGGAAAACCCAGGACGTCACTTCCAATTACGATATTACCTACAGCTACGGAACTATAACCGTAGACAAACGTCAAGTCTCGTTAGCAACCGATGGATATACCTGGACGTATGACGGAGAAGCTCATCATTGCCATGACATTGTAACCACATCCGAGTTGGGTATAGTAGACGGGGATGTGCTTGAAATATCAGGTTGGAGATCGATAACCAACGCGGGATCGATCCTCAACACCTTTGATAGCTATAAGGTTATCAGAACCGAGAACGGCGTGAGTGAGGATATTACTGACCGCAACTACATAATCGATTGGAAATTTGGAACGTTGCAGGTCGATCCAAGACCTATCGTATGTAAGCCTGTTGACGAATCAAAGGTTTACGACGATACACCGCTTACCCCCGTGAATGCGGAAATAGCTGCGGGAATTTCAGAATATGACCTTGTTGAGGGACATTATTTGAAGTATGGGCTTTCGGGAAGCCTTACCGACGTTGGATTAGGAGACTCGTACTTAACAAATGTGCGCGTGTTCAACAGTGAGGATAGGGACGTAACCTATAATTATAAGATCGAAAAGATCCCCGGTATACTTGAAGTAATGCCAAGACAGATAACCGTTTATACGGGAAGCGCGACCAAGCCCAAGTATGACGGTAAGCCCTTGACGTGCAACGAATACGGAGTCTATCCCGATAAGCTGTACGATCTTGTTGAGGGACATACCATAACCGTCAAGGTTATCGGTTCTCAGACCGCCATTGGCGAGAGCGAAAATATATGCGATGAATCAAGGACTTATATTCGCTCGAACAGTCGTAACGTTACGCATAACTATGATATAAGATACGAGTATGGAACGCTGTTCGTTAATCGACTTGCGGTCATATACGTAACGTCCGCAAGCGATTGGAAATATTGGGACGGAACACCTCTGACCAACGATGGCTATGAATACACTGTCCAAGAAGGGGAATTGGAGAGCGGACACAAGCTTATAGTTAATGTGACGGGAAGCATAACCGAGCTTGGAACCGAGCCAAACACTATGTCGGTGATGGTCGTGGACAAGAACGGCAAGAACGTTTCCAAATACTATAAGATAATTGCCACTGAGGGAGAGCTTGAAATCAGAGAAAAACGTGACGATCCGTCCGAGATACCAACCATAGTTGTCGGACAGATAAAGACCGGTGTTGACGGATATCTTTATCTCAGAGAGCATAGCTATGGTGATTATAACGGAAGAAATTGGAATCCTGCAACCGAGTATTGGAAAACACTCCCCGGCGGATACAATTACAATTATCTTGCGTCTATTGCACTTTCCAATATGGGCGAAAGCGCTGACATAGCTGAGATGCAGGGAATGGCTATGTATATGCTGCCATATTACCTTGGATTTGAAGGCAATTACGAGCGCCCTTCCAAGGATACTGTTTACGATAGCCTTATGAGTAATTATACCGTCTCGTATTATTTCCTGCCCGATACTTCCGATGGATATGAGTTTTTGAAGGGACATCTGGGAGATTACTCCGTATACGAGGAGGAATACCGCAAATTCGTATATGATACCTATCTTTCGATAGATGCGGAAACCCTGGAATATATGAACGGTATTATATCGGAACAGGGATTTGACGTTTCTGATCCGCTGGTTATTCAGAAGGTTGCAAAGTATATACAAAACGCGGCAGAGTATAATCTTAAATATGATGTTGCGATGGACGCCGAGGAAAACGTAGTCATAGCCTTCCTTGATAAATATAAGGAGGGAATATGCGTTCATTACGCGTCCTCGGCAACACTCCTGTATAGAGCTTTGAACATTCCAGCAAGATATGTTGAAGGCTTTACCGTTCAGACAAAAGCCGGCGGATTTGTTGATATAACCACACCTGGACACGCATGGGTAGAGGTTTATATTGACGGATTCGGTTGGGTCGAGGTCGAGGTGACCGGCAGTTCAGATGAGGGTGGTATACCTGGTTTTGGTGACACCGACGGAAAGCTTCCCATACTTATCAAGCCCGCTTATCAGTATAAGGTATGGGACGGTGATCCCTTGTACCCTTCGGGTGAGCTTGAATTTGATCCTGTCCTTGACGGGCTTTTGAAAAAAGGTTATACCTATTCTCTGAGCTTTGAAGGTTCTCAAACCGCAGTGGGAAGGAGTGTCTGCAAGGCGTTTGACTTAATTATATATGATCCTAATAACGTCGACGTTACCGATGACTTCCATATTGAGTATGAGGACGGCATTTTGGAGGTGTTACCTCTCGAAAAAAGCATTATCAGGGTGTATTTGTATCAGTTGCAAAAGTTCTATGACGGTACTCCGCTGACCTTTGAGGATACGGATTACGAGATAATCGAAATTCCCGACGGATTTGAACTTCAACTCCGGTTGAATATCAGTTTGACCGACGCGGGTCAGATAACGCTTTCCGATATCAATGAAAACATTGAAGATTTCGCAGTTTACCGTGTTTACAAAGACGGAAAAGACGTTACCGAGGATTGCATTATCGTATTTGACACCTTTGATTACGGCGATCATAACTACGTGCCTATAAGGGTGGATAAAAGACCTATTACCGTCACCACCGCAAGCGAGACAAAGGTCGAGGACGGAAAACCCTTGGAAAACGATAACTTTACAATAACCGTTGGATCGTTGGTGGAAGGTCATAGTATTTCGGTGAAGGTAGTTGGATATATTGACGAGGTCGGAAGCGACTTCAACTATATCGAATATATATCCATCACGACACAAGATGGAGTCGACGTCACAGAAAACTATGATATTACTCCGGTTTTAGGCGAATTGACCATCATTTCTAAGGATGACTGATGATTTCACTTGATTTTTCTTTCTAATTGTTGTATAATTATCTCGCTTTCTTGCGTGTTATTTTTGGAAATTTAATTATATAATAAGGCAAGCGGATGCTCAATACCTTTTGGTAGAGAACATCCGCTTTTTCTTTTTTCGTTATTTGACAGCGGTTATTTTCAGGATATCAGCATATACTGTAAAAAGCGTGAAAACGCGAAGCTTATGTATTTTGGGGGAGAAATGACACCGAATTTTGAATACTTAAAACAGCTTTTTATATCCTGTCTGGAGGTAGATTATACTGATGTAGAAAACGGAGGAAGCTTTGCTTACGTAAGGGATGGAGAGGTGCTTTATCTGTTTTTTGAAAAGAGCAACGGAGGCGAGGATTGGATGAACAATCTGTCCTATCACGCTGTACCAAGGGGGAGAGAGGGTGACGAGTGGTTTTGCCACGAGGGATTTTTGAGGGTATTTGAGAGCGTTCTGCCCTATATCGAGCCGCTGATCCTCAATCCGACAGTCAGGAAGATCGTGTTGGTCGGGTACAGTCATGGGGCGGCGCTAACGCTACTTTGTCACGAATACATATATGGAGTGCGTTCGGATATAAGAGCCGATTGTCTCGGCTTTGGCTTCGGATGTCCCCGCGTGGTATGGGGAACGGTAAAAGGAGAGGGGGAGAGATGGAGAAATTTTTATATGATACGCAACACGGGAGACGTAGTGACTCATCTTCCGCCGAGGGCGCTGGGATACAGGCACGTAGGCAACATAATAGAGATCGGAGCTTATCAAAAATACAGCGGCATTGACGCCCACAGGGCGGAAAACTATATTTCAGAGCTTGAAAACGCCCAGAATGGCGTTAAATAGTTTCAAAAGGCTGTAAAGAGGGTCAAATCACTTGACAAAAGGTGAAAAATCAACTATAATAATATAAGTATGATCTTTACACCCTCAAGGAGGATATTGCGTTGTCCCGACTCTCGAATAATGTGTATATCTTTTCCACGGCACCTGTAGATTCCGGCAAGATCGTCGCTTGTATTGACAGCAGTAGGGGACGAGCGGTTGGAGAGGATATTTTTGAATATTTAGATATCTCCCACGATGAGTCGGAGAAATTCAAAAGAGTGCTTAACGATTACGGGAAGGACAACTATGTCACCGTTTGCGGAAAAGAGAGGCTTCGGGCGGTGTTTTTCTTCCAATACTTTTCCTCTGCTTCTTCGCTGTGCCTCGCACTGGTTCCGAGCCTTTCGGCTTCAGCGGTTGCGTGTGCGATAGAGTCAGGGAATTTTGAGGGCTTTCAGATGTCCCGTGGGTTAATGAAACTTGCAGACAAGGGTAAAAGTCCTCTGTTCTTTGAGGATAGTGAGGTGCGGTTGCATTTATCCCTCGTGCTTGGGCAAATAATGAAAGCGTCGGAGCTGAAGCTTCAGCACACAGCTCAGTCTGCCGAGGATATTCGGTTCGCGGCGGAGGGCGTTGCCGATCTTGTGGGAGTGTCCTTGGATTTTGAGACCTATTTAGTGTCGGACGACTACTCACTCGTGGCAACCGACGAGGTATTTGACGGAAGATTTTGCGCGGCGGTGTTATTCGTTTTTGGTATGATCGCCGCAAAATATTCTACTGACCGCTCATTCAAACTGACCGTAGTGCGAGGCTTGGGAGGGGTCTTGATAGAGCTTTCCTTCCGCAAAAGTCATGTGGTCAGGCAGGAGGCGTTTGAGCGTTTAAAGGCTTCGGCACAGGTTCACGGCATCATATTCGGCGTGGCAAGTGAGAATGACAGAATGGGAATTCGCTTTATCCCCCTTTATCAGGACGTTGGCTTTGTCGGCGTAAAGACGGGAGAGGAGCTTTTCAATCTCATACGCTACAGGGAGCTGTTTTAGTCCACACAAATAGACATTAGTTAACAAGACAATTATTATACGCCCTCACGGGCAGGAGGAACATATGGCAAAATACAGACAGGGAAGAATAAACGACGAGTTTCAGAAAGAGGTCGCGCTGATATTGCGTGACGTTAAAGACCCCAGAGTGTCGGGAGCCTTCATCAGCGTTACCGCCGCGGAGGTCACCCCCGATCTTAAATACGCAAAGGTATATTATTCTTCGCTTTTGGGAGACAAAAAGGAGGTCAAGACAGGACTTCGCGCCGCGTCGGGCTTTATTCGCGGTCAGATCGCTCGCAGAATGAATCTGCGTATCACTCCCGAGATCACTTTTATAGAAGACGGCTCTATCGAGTACGGTGCAAAGATATCCAAGATACTTGAGGGTATCACAATAACCGATCCCGACGAGGACGAGGGAGAGGGAAACGATGAGTGAGCGTGAGAATCAATATCGCACGCTTTCCGTTGAGGAATCGGCTGATATTCTGTGTAAAAGCAAAAGCACGCTTATACTTTGCCATATTCATCCCGACGGTGACGCGGTAGGATCGGCGTTTGCTCTCCGTGCTTTTATCGAACTCATAGGAGGGCGCGCGTGGTGTGTCTGTGCCGACGAGTTGCCAGAAAGATTCCGTTTTATCTCGGACGGTGTGCAGGAAAGCGTTCTGCCCGAAGCGATCCCCGATGATCTTGATCCCGATATGATAGTTTCGGTAGATACGGCATCTCCATCTCAACTTGGCTCTCTTTACGAGGTCTACAAGGACAGGATCGATTTTATGATCGACCATCACGGAAAGGGAACCCCTTACGCCGATCACTGCATCCATCATCAAGCCGCGGCTTGCGGTGAGGTGCTTTATGAAATATTGAAGGCGGCTGCAAAAAAGGAGTGTGTTCAGCTTCCCTTTGAGGTGAACAGACTGATATATACCGCCATAAGCTCGGATACAGGTTGCTTCAGATACAGCAACGTAACGCCGTCCACTCATTTGCTCGCTGCAAGGCTTATCGAAAGCGGCGTTGACGGAGCCGACATTAATCACCGCCTATTCGGCATCAAGACCTTAAAGCAGATGCAGGTCGAGCATGCGGGTTTTGAGCGAATGAATCTTCATTGTGGCGGCAGGGTAGCGATAATTACCTTTCCTTACGACCTCAAGACCCAATATGGTGCTGACGACGAGGCTCTCGAGACCCTTATAGATGTGGCACGTTGTGTAAAGGGCGTTGACGTTGCCGCAGTCATAAAGCAACCGACCGCCGAAAACAAATTCCGTGTTTCAATGCGTTCGTCCTGCGATTTTGACGTTTCCGAGATCTGTGCGTTTTACGGAGGCGGAGGTCATCTTCGAGCCGCGGGCTGCACCATTACCGCAGACTCTATACTCTCGGCGGAGATGACGATCGTCCTTGCTGTCGAAAGCAAGCTCTAAAAAATAAAGTGGATATCGCAACGGATATCCACTTTATTTTTATGTATTAAATACTATCAGTTTTCTTCTTCGGTAACGTTGTCCTGCATAGCCGCTACGTACTTCGCGATCTCTGAGTTTTCATTTTCGGGAACGATGATGTAATCCTTCTTAATGCCTGCAAATACGTGCTTGCCAATATCGGCAACCTTTACTTCAATACCCTCAACTACTGCGGTGTAAACTTCAATGTTGACCGAAGCGGAGAGGTCGAGCGCACCCTCTGCGTTAAGACCCTTACAGCCGTAGAACGCAAGGTCGCCTATGGACTTGAGTGTTGCGGGAGTTTTGATAGAGGTGAGCTTTTCACAATCGCCGAACGCCTTTGCACCGATAGACTCAACGTTTTGGGGAATGGAAAGCGTTTCCAGAGCGGTACAGTCGTTAAATGCGTAATCGCCGATAGTTTTAAGCGCGTCGCCTTCAAAAATTACGGTTTTCAGGTTTTCGCAGCCGTTGAACGCACCTTTGCCGATAGAAACAACGGACGCGGGAATAGTGATGCTTTCAAGTCCTACACATCCTGCGAACGCCCAGTCTCCAATGTGGGTGAGGGTTTCGGGAAGTACGATCTCGGTAGCGGCGGTGCAATAATAGAATGCCTCGTTTCCGATCTTGGTTACGGTAAGCGTGGAGCTTCCCTCTCCTACAGTTTTATCTATTACCACCTTATGAGCGGTGTATTTTCCTATATAGTTAGTAATGATAGCGGTGTCGCCCTTGTCGTCCTCGTAAGTGATCGTTCCTACGGTTTCGCCGTCTACAACAACGCTCTGCTCACGCGAAGGCTTGGCGTAATCGGCAACTCCTGCGGTATCATCCTCCGCACCGCTCTCGTTATTACAAGCAATAAGGGAAGCCGCAAGCATAATTGCAAGCAAAATCAAAGCTATCTTTTTCATATAAACCTCCGTAAGGGTATATTTGTCAATTTTATACATATAAGATTATACAACAAAAAAGAGCAATTGTCAATAGGTTTGACGAGACTTTGACAAACGCTTTTGTAAATATTTTTATAATGTTTATGAACAAATACGTTTTTTGATTGATAAATGTTGTATTTTTATCCAAAGTATGCTATAATAATTGAAATATCTTATCAGTAATGCTCAGGAAAGGCTAAAAATATGCTTTCATCGATTTTTTGTGCGGGAATATTCGGAATTGACGGTTATATAGTGACGGTGGAAGCCGATGCCCAACCAAGACTCCCTAATTTTGAACTGGTCGGTCTGCCCGACGCGGCGGTCAAGGAGGCAAAGGAAAGGGTAAGGACCGCCTGCATCAACAGCGGATACCGTTTCCCCGAGATGTCCTTTATGCTCAATCTGGCGCCTGCCGACAGAAAAAAGGAAGGCTCGGCTTATGACGTTGCCATCCTCCTTGGCATTATGAAGTGCGCGGGAATCGTGCGAAGCGATATTGACGTGTCCGACAAGTGCTTCGTGGGAGAGCTGTCTCTTTCTGGCAATCTTCGTCACGTCAGAGGCGCGCTTTGTATGTGCGTGGCGGCGAGAGACGCGGGATTTCGTGAATTTTACGCCCCCGCCGAGGACGCTATGGAAGCAGCAGCGGTGGAGGGAATTACCGTTTACGCTGTTGAAAATATGAGACAACTGGTGGGTCATCTTAACGGCAGTGAGCCTTTAACTCCCGTAAGCTACGACAGAAACGGGTTTTCTGAGTCCTCGTCAAACTATGGCATCGATTTTTCCGACGTCAAGGGTCAGGCGCAGGCGAAAAGAGCTATGGAGATAGCGGCTACTGGCGGACATAACATTCTGCTCATCGGCCCTCCGGGTACGGGTAAGAGTATGCTTGCAAAGCGTCTTCCTACAATTTTGCCGCCTCTGTCCTTTGCCGAGGCGATAGAGACAACAAAGGTACATTCGGTTGCGGGAACGCTTCATGAGGGCGTGTCGCTCTTGTCGGTTCGTCCTTTTCGCTCGCCTCACCATACTATGAGCGCGGTCAGCCTTGTGGGCGGCGGCATAAATCCCACGCCCGGCGAGGTCTCGCTTGCCGACCACGGCGTGCTTTTCCTTGACGAGCTTCCCGAGTTCCCCAAGCAGGTAACCGACGCTCTCCGTCAGCCTCTTGAAGACAGAAAGGTGACGATCACTCGCGCTAACGGGCGAGTGACTTTCCCTTGTAACTTTATGCTTGTTGGCGCTATGAACCCCTGCCGTTGCGGCTATTTCGGGCATCCCACGAGAAAATGCACCTGTAAGCCTATTGACGTAAAGAGATACATTTCACGCATAAGCGGCCCTATGCTTGACCGAATAGACATTCAGATCGAGCTTCCCAGCCTGACCTACGACGAGCTTTCAAGCAACGAGCAGGTTGCCGAGAGAAGCGAGACCGTAAGAGCGAGGGTTATTGAGGCACGGGAATTTGCAAGAAAGAGAATGGAGGGCGACCATTACGTCAATAACGCGGTGCTTGACTCGCCCGGCATCAGAAAATACTGCAAGGCGGACGAGGACGCTATGGAGCTGCTTCACACGGCGTATGATTCCATGGGCCTTTCTGCTCGCGGATACGACCGCATTATGAGAGTTGCGAGAACTATCGCAGACCTTGATAAGAGTGATATTATCCGCGCCGAACACATTGCCGAGGCTATTCAATTCAGAAGCTTGGATAGAAAATACTGGGGAATGGACGATGAACGCTGATGCGTTCATCGTCAGTGATATTTGCCGCTTGCGGCAAGTGATATGTCGGCTTGCGCCGACGTGATATGCCTTGCAAGGCAAGGCGTGATATTTGCGCTCCGCGCAAGTGATGGTGTAAGAGAGGGTACTTAATTGACAGAGCTTTTATGTAAATTGTTCGTAAAGGACAGAGAGAATATAAAATCCCCTGCGGTGAGGCGGTCTTACGGCACGCTGGCAAGCGTTGTGGGAATAATCGTAAATTTGGTTTTAGCGGCAGGGAAGATCGCGGTAGGTCTTTTGTTCGGAGCTATATCCTTGGCGGGTGACGGAATCAACAATCTATCCGACGCGGGATCGCAGATCATTTCCTTTATCAGCTTCAAGATGGCGGCAAAGCCTGCCGACAGAGATCATCCATTCGGTCACGCGCGTATCGAGTACGTTGCGTCAATGATAGTTTCGTTCTTCATTATGCTTGTGGGCTGGAATCTTTTCAGAGAGTCTCTCGAAAAAATATTTGACGCGGAGCAGGTGACAGACGGCTCCAATATCTGGCTTATGGTGGCTGTTCTGGCGGTGTCTATCATATCGAAGCTCTGGCTCGTGTTCTTTAACCGAAAGATCGCCAAGAAGATAGACTCCTCTGTTATGAGAGCCACGGCGGCGGACAGTCTTTCCGATGCGGGAGCCAGCACGGCGGTGCTTATCGCTATGCTGATATTCAAGTTTACGGGCGTGGACATAGACGGATATATGGGACTTGCGGTAGCTGTGGTTATATTCATCGCGGGCATCAAGATCCTTAACGACACGAAGAATTCTATCCTTGGCGAAGCACCCTCGGAGGAAGTCATCGACGGAATAAAGGCAATAGTTGCCGAGTTCCCCGAGGCTCTCGGTATTCACGATATGGTGGTGCATAGCTACGGTCCGGGACGCTTCGTAGCAAATCTTCATATTGAGGTTGACGGTTCAAAGGACATTTACGAGTCTCACGATATGATCGATCTGATTGAAAAGAGACTTAACAGCGAGCTTGGTATTCTGTCGAACATCCACATGGATCCCATCGTTGTGGACGACGCCGAGAACGACGCTATGAAGGCATTTACTCTTGAGTGCGTCAAATCGGTGGATGAAAGACTTGATATCCACGATTTTCGCTTTGTTCGAGGCAAGACCCACACCAATTTGCTTTTTGACATCAGCTCGCCATTTGAATTGAAAATGAATAACGCAGAGATAATTAAAGCGGTTCAGGGCAAGATCACCGAGAAAAAACCGGATCACCTTATCGTTGTAAACGTCGATAGATGTTAATATTAAAACCACGACAGATTTCGGTCTGTCGTGGTTTTGATGTTTAATATTTAAATTTAGATGTATCAGTCCTTACTGATAACCTTTTTCTGCCAAGATCTCTTGCCGCACCGGGGACACTTCATATATCTTGTTCTGCCTGTGTGCATAGAGAAAAATACGCTTTTGTATGTGGGAATGTACTTGTGGTGACACTTTCCGCATTCGTAATAACCCGCGATCTGCTCGATCTTGATCATAAACGGAGTCAAGATCAGCACGGGAACAAAGCCAATCAGGATCAATACTATCCTCAGCCAATCTTCCATTTGAACGTATGCTGCGATCACACATAATGCGAGCATGACGGTGATAGCAAAGATCCCGACGATGATCTCCAAGAACAAAAGTCTCTTGTCGGATTCTTCCTTTTGCTTTACCAGCTCTAAAAGCTGCTGTTCGTGTTTTTCGTTGTTGTTTTCCATGGTAATAACCTCCCCATAAAGTAAATCGTTTACGCTGATCCCAAGCTCGCGGCACAGGTCAAGCATTATAGAGGAATCGGGCAGGCTTCTGCCTGTTTCCCATTTTGACACGGCTCTGTCGGTGACGTTCAGCTTTTCCGCAAGCTGAGCCTGTGTCAGATTTTTGTTTTTTCTGCGCTCGGCGATAAATCTGCCGATCTTGATCTGATCCATACGATGTCTCCTTTCTGAGTACAGTATAAACGATTTTTGCCGATAAGTCTACACACCGAAGGTTGAATGGGGATATTTTTATTATCTACCGACGGTAGAGTTTAATATACTGTTGTAAATAAAGCATTTGATAGCCGTATATATCTCGGCGTGCGTGTTTTCCGCCTTGTTAATTATAAGGTATTTTTTTAAAGTTGTCAATGATTTGCCGCTTTTTTGTGATTAGCGTAGGGAAAACCCCGAAAAACGCAAAAACACACGCTTTTTAAGACTGAATTACTTATTTTGAAGTTTGCAAAGATATTTCTTGCAAAACTTCACGATTTTTAAAAGAAATCGAGGCTTAATTTGAAAGTTTACAATTTGTTAATTGCAAAACTGCCCCGATTAATGTTATAATACCTTTATTATTTCTATTGATAACATTTATACCGCCGATGAGAGGCGGAATGGAGGTCAGTATGCAGCTTTATTCTAAAAATCACAATAATGACCACGACGAGGAGATAGAGAGGGAGTTTCAGTCGATGCTTGACGACGCTCGAAGCACCTACGTTATCCCAAAGGCGGCGTTTGATAATTACAGAGTTAAAAAGGGTCTCCGAGAGGCAGACGGTTCGGGCGTTACCGCAGGTGTGACGAGAGTTGGAAACGCTCACGGTTACATTATGAACGAGGGCGAAAAGTGCGCCGTTGAAGGTAAGCTTGAATACCGCGGATACGAGATCAGCGAGCTTGTAAATAATTTTGTAAAAGAGGAAAGATTTGGATTTGAGGAGTGCGCGTTCCTGCTTTTCTTCGGGCATCTGCCAACGCCCCAGGAACTTGCAGAGTTTAACGACATTCTTGCGGCATACCGCCGTCTCCCCCCAAGATTTACCGAGGACATCATTATGAAGGCGCCCTCGCGCTCCATAATGAACAAGATCGCAAGCTCTATTCTCTCGCTTTACGCTTACGACGACAATCCCGACGATACGGGTCTTGAAAACATGCTTCATCAGAGCATGGAGATCTTGTCGAGACTGCCTATTATCGCGGCGCAGTCTTACGCGGTCTATCAGAACGCGTTCCACGACAAGAGCTTGAATATTCACAACCCAAAGGACGGTCTTTCCACCGCGGAGAATTTTTTGCGTGTTCTCCGTCCCGATAAGAGCTACACCGTGGAGGAGGCAAGACTTCTTGACCTCTGTCTCGTAGTCCACGCGGAACACGGCGGCGGTAACTGCTCCACCTTTACCTGCCGAGTGCTGTCCAGCTCAGGCTCGGATACCTATTCGGCGATCTCGGCGGCGGTGGGTGCGCTGAAAGGTCCTCGTCACGGCGGTGCTAACATCAAGGTTCAGGAAATGTTCGACTGCATCAAGGCAAACGTCAAGGATACGCACAACGACGACGAGGTTGCGGCGTTCCTTTTGAAAATACTTAACGGCGAGGCTTACGACGGTTCGGGTCTTATCTACGGTATGGGTCACGCCATTTACACAAAGAGCGACCCTCGCGCGGTAATGCTCAAGACCTACGCCAAAAAGCTTGCCTACGAAAAGGGATATGGCGACGATTTCGAGCTGCTTGAGAAGATCGAGACTATCACCCCATCTCTTTTCAGAGCATATAAAGGCGTTGAAAAGGATATGTGCGCGAACGTTGACCTTTATTCGGGTCTTGTCTACCGCATGCTTGGTATTCCCGAGGAGATGTATACCCCCCTCTTTGCTATCGCGAGAGTGGCGGGCTGGTGCGCTCACCGCATGGAGGAATACTGTACCTCAAATAAGATCATCCGTCCCGGATACAAGTGCATAGCTAAACCCAGAAATTACGTCCCTATGGACGACAGATATTGATTATATGATGATTATGGGGAGGGAGAAAACTTCTTGAAAGAAGTTTTCTCCCTCCCCACAGTCTGTCGAAAAAGTCACTCGAAAGGGTGGCTTTTTTGCGTAAGATGTGATATAATAGAAGCAAGAAAAAGACAGGCGGTGAAAGAATGTTAAGTAGAGGACAAAGCGGACGAGAAATAATGCAAATGGTGTGGCTTGAGGACCTAGTGCCGAAGGATCATTTGCTTAGGGAAATAGACGCAGCGGTAGATTTTAATAAGATCTATGAAATGGTAGAAGAACTGTATTGCGAGGACAATGGCAGACCAAGCATAGATCCTGTTGTGTTGGTGAAGATGGTATTGATCCAGCATCTGTACGGATTGCCTTCGCTGAGAAGAACGGCGGCAGAGGTAGAGGTAAATATGGCATACCGTTGGTTTCTCGGATATAGCTTGCAGGATGAAACGCCCCATTTTTCTACGCTGAGCTACAACTTCAAGCATCGATTCACCAGTGAAACGGTCGATCAGATATTCGCTTGGATATTGAATGAGATTGCAGAGGCAGGATACCTGTCTCCCTCTGCTGTATTCATCGACGGTACCCACATTAAGGCAAATGCTAACAACAAAAAGAAGATACAGGAAGAAGTTCCGGTAGCATCCAAAAGGTATGCAAAGGAGCTTATGGAAGAGGTTAACGCCGACCGAGAGGATCACGGCAAAAAGCCTTTTGATGACGAAGATAACAACGAATCTCCCAAGTCCTCGAAGCCCAATAAGAATACATCAAAGAAAAAATTAGCTCGTCGCAAGAAGATGAAAACGTTTACTAAAAGTGTGACCGACCCTGAAAGCGGACTTTTTGTAAAAGGTGACCACAAAAGACAGTTTGCGTATGAAGCCCACACCGCCTGCGACAAGCATGGATATGTTCTTGAAACCGTAGTGACTCCCGGAAACGTACATGACAGCGTAGCATTTGATGACGTATATGATAAAGTAACAGAGAAATTTCCCGAAGTGGAAACCGTAGTAGCAGACAGCGCGTACAAAACTCCTCACATTTGCAAGAAAGTATTTGATGATAACCGAGTTCTCAGCACGGCATACAAGAGACCTACGACAATGAAAGGCGGACATGAGTGGTGGAAATACGTTTATGACGAGCATTTTGATTGCATCATCTGTCCCGAATTTCATACACTTGAATACAGTACAACTAACAAGGACGGCTACAGAGAATACAAAAGCAACCCCGAGATATGCAAGAACTGTCCGACGAGACATCTTTGCACTCATTCTAAGGATTGCGTAAAAGTCGTACAAAGGCATATCTGGAAGGATTACGAGGAGCTTGCCGATGATGCGAGGTATACTCTCAAATATGCCGACCTATACAAGCAACGCAAGGAGACGATCGAGCGTGTCTTTGCGGACGCAAAAGAAAAACACGCCATGCGTTATACATCTTACCGCGGCCTCGCCCAAGTCTCTAATTGGGTAAGGCTTAAATTTGCTGCCATGAATCTCAAAAAATT
>JAZSRA010000115.1:0-3696 GCA_045538195.1 Eubacteriales bacterium
GGACTCGTTCTCGCTCATAATTATCGCGCGGTATCCCGTCTTTATATAGCCCTCAAGGTCCTCGCAAAGCAGGTCGTAATTTTCACTGTACGACACCATATGCTTTGTTCTGAAGGTAAACATCGCGGCAAGCTTTTTGCCCGACATTCCCTGCCCAAAGGCATCAAAATGCACGGTGGGATTTTTCTGTAAAAATATATCAAACGCCGACGTGGGCTTTGAGTAATCGGTGTATTTCGGTGCTATCGTTCCGTTCTCAAGCAGCTCCTCTACCGTCTGCGAGAGATGCCACTCCGATGCTTTAAGTCTGTCGTAGCAAGCAGATGTGTTTCGCATAAGCACACAGGTTATGCCCGAAAGATAGTCGATAAGAGAGGTGCGCTCGGGATATACGAGCGTAAAATATTTGTCTAAGAAATTGATGTCCAGTCCGCCGTCTATCGCCGCTATCTCGCCGGTCATCTCGGAGCAGGCTCTCTCGTCGTTGCTCTTTTTAAACTGAGAGGCGACCGCGTCGCGAAGCTTCTTCTTCGTCTCTGTGTCAAGAAGTATCTCACGCGCGGGGGTGAGCTCGGCAGAATCAAGCGACACCGTCATTCTCTGTGTCTCGGCGTCAAAAAGCTCCATTCTGTCTATCTCGTCGCCGAAAAGCTCTATTCTAAGCGGATACGAGCCAATTATCTCTTTGCCGTTTATATCCACAAATCTTGCCGACGGAGGATATATGTCTATTATTCCGCCTCTGACTGCAAACTGCCCCGCTGCATCGACAAGCTCGGCGCGCACGTATCCTGACGCAAGAAGCTTTTCCGAAAATTCGGCCGTATCTATGCTCGTCTTATCGTATTCTATCTTCAACATAGCCGAGATAAATCTTTCGGGGGGTATCGTGTAGCCGAGAGCCGCGTCGGGCGTTGTAACAACGACGTCTATCTCGCCGCAAAGTATCGCAGACAAGACTTTAAGCCTCTCATGCTCATACTCATGGGAGGCGATAATGTTATAAAAATTCAAATCTCTTGTGATAAAGAACTCGGCGCGAAGCCCAAATCTTCTCAGAAGATTTACAAGCCTCACACATTCCTTTTCCTCGGGACAGACAAGCAGTACGGGGTGCTTCCCCTTCGCCACCTTCGCGATATCCTCGGATAGCGCTGCGTAGATGGCGTCAAGCGCGCCCTCGCAAAGTCCCGCCGCGGCTATCGGCAGAGGATTTTTTGCCATTCTCTGTTCAACGATAGCACGAAGCAAATGCTTGTATTCTCCGTCCGTCCTTATACAATCGGTTAATATATTCACTTTAATTCTCCAATTAAAACTCAGTAAGCCTTAATTCTTTGCTCGGTTGCAGACCTGCATAGCTCCGTCAACGTCGCCTGCAAGTATCTTCTCAAGTCCGTCACAAATAACAGAAAAGCTCTCAAAAAGCTTTTTCTTGTCTTCCTCGCCAAACTCCGAAAGCACCCACGAGGCAAGATCGTAATCGGGGTGTGGCTTCTGTCCAACCCCTATTTTTATTCGTGGAAAAGCATCGCTGCCGAGGTGGCTTATAATACTTTTCATTCCGTTCTGTCCGCCGTCGCTTCCCTTTCTTCTGACGCGAAGTCTCGCAACCTCAAGGTTTACGTCATCGCAAATGACTATTATATTTTCGGGAGCTATCTTGTAAAATTTTGCAGCCTCTGCGACCGCCTCGCCCGAATTATTCATAAAGGTCTGCGGCTTCATAAGAAGTACGCTCTTGCCCGCGATGGTAGCCTCACCGCAGAGCGCCTTGAATTTTACTCTGTCTATCCTTGCGGAATATTTCTGCGATATATAATCCATAGTGAGAAAGCCCGCGTTGTGTCTTGTTGTAAAGTATTTATCTCCCGGATTACCAAGTCCCACAACGATATGGGATATCGGCTCGCGCTTGGCGTTTCCCTCAGAGGATATTTTTTTGAAAAGCTCGAATATGTCAGCCATTTTGTCCCTCAATTTTCAAATAAGTTTTATAAGACGATAAAGCGGAGCTAGACGCTCCGCCGAGTTTTTTAATTTCTCTCACAATTATATTATATATTCACTCAAAAATCAATAATTTCTGTCGATTTTGCCATTTGTTAACAAAAAATTTACATCGTCAGCTCCCTTTTTTTGCTATCTCCTATGGTCTTTTTAATAAATATGTGGTATAATTGTCTGTGCTGTTGACGTCTGCGACGTTTGATAGCCCCTAAAGTTGTTAAAAATTTATATTTATTGGAGGTATCTACCAATGGCAAAGAAATATTGCTATCTCTTTTCCGAAGGCGACGCAAGCATGCGCGAGCTTCTCGGCGGTAAGGGTGCTAACCTTGCAGAGATGACCAAGATCGGTCTTCCTGTTCCTCAGGGCTTTACCATCTCTACCGAAGCTTGTACTCAGTATTATGAGGACGGCAGACAGATCAATCCCGAAATCATGGCTGAGATCATGGATTACATCGTAAAGATGGAGGCCGTTACCGGTAAGAAGTTCGGCGATAAGGAAAATCCCCTTCTCGTTTCGGTTCGTTCCGGCGCTCGCGCATCCATGCCCGGTATGATGGACACAATACTCAACCTCGGTCTTAACGAGGATGTTGTTGAAGTAATGGCTAAGAAGTCCGGCAATGCTCGTTGGGCTTACGACTGCTACCGTAGATTTATCCAGATGTACTCCGACGTCGTTATGGAAGTCGGTAAGAAGTACTTCGAGGAGCTTATCGATAAGATGAAGGAAGAAAAGGGCGTTAAGCTCGATGTTGAGCTCACCGCTGACGATCTCAAGGAGCTTGCAAATCAGTTCAAGGCTGAGTACAAGGCAAAGATCGGCGCTGACTTCCCCTCCGATCCTAAGGAGCAGCTCATCGGCGCAGTTAAGGCAGTATTCCGTTCTTGGGATAACCCCAGAGCAAACGTTTATCGCCGCGACAACGATATTCCCTACTCTTGGGGTACCGCTGTAAACGTACAGGCAATGGCATTCGGTAACATGGGTGATAACTGCGGTACCGGTGTTGCGTTCACTCGTGACCCCGCAACCGGTGAGAAGAGGCTCATGGGTGAGTTCCTTACCAACGCACAGGGTGAGGACGTTGTTGCAGGTGTTCGTACACCTATGCCCATCGCTGAAATGGCTAACAAGTTCCCTGCAGCTTTCGAGCAGTTCGTAAAGGTTTGCGAGATCCTCGAGAACCACTACCACGACATGCAGGATATGGAGTTCACCATTGAGAACGAGAAGCTTTATACGCTTCAGACCAGAAACGGTAAGAGAACCGCTCCCGCAGCTCTCCAGATCGCTGTTGACCTCGTTGCTGAGGGCCACAAGACCAAGGAAGAGGCTGTTCTTATGATCGACCCCAGAAACCTTGATACTCTTCTCCATCCCCAGTTCGACGCAAAGGCTCTCAAGGCTGCTACTCCTATGGGTCGCGGTCTCGGCGCATCTCCCGGTGCGGCTTGCGGTCAGGTAGTATTCTCCGCTGAGGACGCTGAGGCTTGGAAGGCAGCAGGCAAGAAGGTAGTTCTTGTAAGACTTGAGACCTCCCCCGAGGATATCACCGGTATGAAGGCAGCTCAGGGTATCCTGACTGTTCGCGGCGGTATGACCTCTCACGCAGCAGTTGTTGCTCGTGGTATGGGTAAGTGCTGCGTTTCCGGTTGTGGCGACATCGCTATGGACGAGGA
>JAZSRA010000103.1:0-2014 GCA_045538195.1 Eubacteriales bacterium
ATCACAAAAAATTGCCGGCATCGATGCAAAGGAATACACCACCTCGGTCGATTCTATGAAAGAAACTTTCTGGCTTGCAGATTCGGGTATTTGCCTTGGTTACAGCGGTTTGTATGAAACTTCCACGGTGACCGCTTGGGATACTTCCGTGTCTTCTTTCGGCGTTGATCTGCCGTAAACAAAACCAAATAACCCAAAACACTCACAGGGGCGGTGACGGTGAAAACGAGCCGCCACCGCCCGTTTGCTTTGAACCCGTGAAAGGAGGTTAACGAATTGACAAAACGAATCTTATCGCTTTTGCTTGTGCTTGTCCTTGCACTCTCCCTTTGCGCTTGCGACAGCATAAAGGACATATTTAATCCAAGCACAAGCGATGATCCCGCCGTGGGCGACGGAACGTCCTACTCCGATTTTATGGAGGTCATGGGCGATATCAAGGGATACGGCGACGAAGCGGCAGAGCTGAATATGACCGTGCAGAGTGAATATTACTACTCCTTTGCAGGTGCATCGGTCAGCGCATTTAGATACGCCGTTGAATACGTGCTGTGGCTCAAGGGTGAGGGCGATACACTTGCCTCCTTCACAGCAGACAGCAGATATGCGGGATGGGATACCATTGCCGAGATCAATTATTCCTCTCCCTATGCCACCTACTTTGAGGGAATGATCCTTGATTTTCAAGGTAAGCACGACGAGGCGGTAACGCCCGTGGCATTGGCATCCATTATGCCGATGTTTCCCGAAGAAGGACTGGATTTTAGTTATTTAAGAACTATGGAGATAAACGACCTCTACACTCTGCGCGATTCGCTGAGGGCGTTGGAGGACACCATTTACGGCGCGTATACACCGAGCCTTACGGGGCGCGAATGGGATAAATACCTCTTTGACGAGGAATATATCTTGGAGCAGACCTATACGTGCGTACAGGCAAACGATTACGGTACGGCTCTCTACTATGCAAAGCAAGGCTTGAAAGCCAATCCCTTTGATGCAAAGATATGGCGAAACGCCGCTATGAGCGCGCTTTACGCGGAAGAACTCACGCTGATGGGCGCATACGTGGACGAAGGACTTGTCATCTTCCCGGAGGACGAGAGCCTTCTTGCACTCAAGCAAATGATGATCGATGCACTTGAAGATATGGAGGTGAGCGAATGAAAAAACTGAATAAATGGCTTGCCGTATGCCTCGCGCTCACGATGCTCCTTCTGTGCGTACCGTTCACCGCTTCGGCGGCAGAATCGGAATACGGCCCCGAGGACTTGCGCTCCATCCACGGCATTGATTACAACCGCATCACCCAAAAGGCGACGGGCGACGGAAAATCCTATCCCGTGGAGCTGAAGATGGGAGATCTTACCTTCAACGGCGAGCTGACTGGCAGCCACGGTCTTTCCTACGAGGAACTGAACAAGATCATAAATGACGTGCTGAAAGAAAAGAAGCTCACCGTGGAGCAGATTCAGCTTGTTAAGGCATTGTCCAAGAACGTGGAAGATAAGGCAATTGAGCATTGGGGCTTGCAGATCATGGAAGGACTGATCAGCTATATCCCGATGAACGATACGATTGCAAATGAGATCGGCGGCTGGAATGACATTTTCGCCTATATGGTTCACGATATGGACGAAAAGAATGTGATCGAGTATCTGGCAGATCGGCAGAGGCAGAAGCTGATCGTGGATAAGTGGAAGATAGCCGAAAATGGCTTGAAGAAATATGAGGGTTATCTTGAAGTGGTCGGCAGGGCGGCAGACGCTATTCCGTTGGCTGGCGAAATGCTCAACACGTTAAAGGTTGCAGAGGAATGGCTGAAAGGCAACGAAAGACTTGAAAAATACCTCAAAGACCTCGAACAGAAGATGGCTGACGTGAACGACTTCTATTCCGAATGCTCCCGCCGAGCCAATAAGCTTGCCGAGGAAAAGGGCGAAGGTAGCTACAGTATTAAATTCAATAACGCAGTTGCAACCGATCATTTCACCTTTTGGGGCATCAGCGGTTT
>JAZSRA010000123.1:0-8548 GCA_045538195.1 Eubacteriales bacterium
AGATTACGGCTACAAATCAAAATTATAAGAAGGATTTCACTTCTCTTAAATCAATAAACCCATTTCGTCGGCTTTGCCGACAGGAGAGAGGGGTACATAGGGGAGAGAGGATGTCGCAGGGCGAGAAAATGCGGCATGTTCGCTTTTTCTCGAACAAGACCCTCTTTCACCTATGCGGCGTTCTTTTCGTCCTTTTCTTTCGACGTGGAAAGAAAAGGACATAAATAAAACCCATAGATAAATCATAATTTTAAAAGAGGAAACTTCCGAAGAAGCTTCCTCTTTTTTTATTTGCTATATTAGTTTTCAGGTTCAATCAGACCGTAATTGCCGTCTTTTCTCTTATAGACAACGCAGGTTTTTTCACTCGCGGAATCGTTAAATACGAAGAAAGTATGTCCCAGAAGGTTCATCTGCATAATAGCTTCCTCGGGCGACATCGGGGTATATTCAAATTTCTTTGTACGAATAATGATGTCGGATTCTTCGGGTTCATCGCCTGCCACGGAAGCCGCCGCTATATCCGCATCGGGAATAATACCCTCACGGAGCTTTTTGCGGAGCTTCGTTTTATTTTTCCTTATCTGACGTTCGATATTGTCAATTGATTTATCGAGGGCATCTCTGAAGCTTTCGGCATCTACCTCGCTTCTAAAGAGGGTATTTGAGGCCTTGATCGTTACTTCAAGGGTCGCAAGATTGCGTTTGTGGGTAAGAGTGACAGTAGCGCTTGCTTCGTCGCCGAAATATTTGTCGAGCTTACTTAGCTTTTCGACGATCATAGCCTTAGTGTCTTCGTACACGTTCAACTGTCTGCCGATAACGTTGATCTTCATAAGATACCTCCTCATGCCGCCGCTTTCGCGGTTGTTTTTGCCATCCATGTGGCACTTTTCCGACACACCGCCCCTATGACGGCGTGTTTTATGGTTTAAGGACACTTTCGCATCCTGTAACTTGATTATATCAAATTTTACTTTTTTATTAGTGACTAAAAAATTAACATTGTGCAAATTTTATGAAAATTGATTTATGTTTCTAAAATTTATTGTATAAAATGCAAGCCTTGTATCGAATTGACTAATTCAAATATTTTTTTAAATTTCACTCGGAATTTTTCGGCTTTCAGTTAGCCAAAGCTAACCGGAAACCTTGAAAATAAAGGGATTTAAGCCAGTAAAATATTGATAGAAAATTGTCAAAATATCTTAAAACCACTTGACACCGATACGGAAATTTGGTATAATTGTTAGGAATGGATTGTTGTAATTTTTGGATCTCCATTCCTATATTCGACGCGGAAGGACAAAATAATTAACTTTTGTATTAAAATATTTAAGGAGGGCTAAAAAATGGCTCATTTAAGCGATACTTCTGTTGCTAAGATCACGGAGATCTGCGACAGATACGCAAACGAAAAAACACCTCTTATGATGATCCTCAGTGACATCCAGAAGGAATACGGCTATATTCCGCTGGAGGTTCAGGAGCTGGTCAGCAAGAAGACCGGAATCAGCGTTGCCGAGATCTACGGTGTTGTTACGTTCTACTCTTTCTTCTCCCTCAATCCCAAGGGCAAGTACGTCGTAGGAGTTTGCCTTGGTACCGCTTGCTACGTTAAGGGCGCACAGCAGGTTATCGACAAGTTCTCCGAGCTTCTCGGAATTGCTCCCGGCGAGACCACAGAGGACGGTATGTTCACTCTCGACGCGCTCCGTTGCATCGGTGCGTGCGGTATCGCTCCCGCGGTTTCCATCAACGGTAAGGTCTACCCCAAGGTTGAGGTCTCCGCTATCGCAAAAATCATTGAAGATCTTCGTGCAGAAGGAGGACAGAACTGATGATCAAGAATTTTGAAGAACTCGCAAATCTGCAGGCTGCCTGCACCGCTACTCTTAGCGACAAGTTCAGCGGTAAGGGTGAAAAGAGAGCTATCGTTCTTTGCGGCGGTACAGGCTGTCTTTCCTCCAACTCCGCAGAGATCAAGGCAAAGATCGACGCGCTTCTCGAAGAAAAGGGACTTACCGAAAGAGTTTCCTGCAACCTCGTCGGATGCTTCGGCTTCTGCTCTCAGGGTCCCTTCGTAAAGATCTACCCCGAGGACACTCTTTACCGTCTCGTTAAGATCGACGACGTTGAGGAGATCATCGAAAAGGACATTATAGGCGGCGAAGTAGTAGAAAGACTTCTCTACGTTGACCCCGCAACAAAGGAAAAGGTCGCTCGTCAGGACGACATCAACTTCTACAAGAAGCAGAAGAGAATTGCTCTCCACGGCTGTGGCGTTATCAATCCCGAGGATATTCACGAAGCTCTCGGCTCGGGCGCGTTTGCAGGTCTTGCAAAGGCACTGAAAATGGACAGAGCTGACGTTATAAAGGAGGTTCTCGATTCCGGTCTCAGAGGACGCGGCGGCGGCGGATTCCCCACAGGTAGAAAGTGGCAGTTCGCGTTCGCTCAGCCCGACGGTAAAAAGTACGTCGTTTGTAACGGCGACGAACGCGACCCCGGCGCGTTCATGGACCGTTCTATCCTCGAGGGTAACCCCTTGGCAGTTATTGAGGGTATGGCTATCGCAGGCTACGCTATCGGCGCTCAGAACGGTTACTTCTACGTTCGCGCAGAGTATCCTATCGCAGTTGCCCGTCTCCAGAAGGCGATCGACCAGGCTACCGAGATGGGACTTCTCGGAGATAACATTCTCGGCACTGATTTCTCTTTCCGCGCTCACATCCGTCTTGGCGCAGGTGCGTTCGTTTGCGGTGAGGAGACCGCTCTTCTGAACTCTATCGAGGGTCAGAGAGGTATGCCTCGTCCCCGTCCTCCTTTCCCCGCAGTCAAGGGACTTTGGGGATGCCCCACTATCGTTAACAACGTTGAGTCGCTGGCTTGCGTTCCTTACATACTCCGCAACGGTGCTGAGAGTATTTCCTCTATGGGTACCGAGAAGAGTAAGGGTACCAAGGTATTCGCTCTCGGCGGTAAGGTAAATAACGTTGGTCTCGTTGAGGTTCCTATGGGAACAACTCTCCGCGAGCTTATCTATGACATCGGCGGCGGAATCCCTAACGGCAAGAAATTCAAGGCTATTCAGACCGGTGGTCCTTCGGGCGGATGCTTGACCGAAAAGGATCTTGACACCCCCATCGACTTCGACAATCTCGTAGCTAAGGGATCCATGATGGGTTCGGGCGGAGCTGTCGTAATGGACGAGGACAACTGTATGGTCGACGTTGCTAAGTTCTATATGGAATTTACCTGCGACGAGTCCTGCGGTAAGTGTACTCCCTGCCGTATCGGTACAAAGAGACTTCACGAGTACCTCTCAAAGATCTGCGACGGTAAGGCTACCATGCAGGATCTTGAAGATATGGAAGCTCTCGCCGAGGCTATCAAGGCAGGCTCGCTCTGCGCGCTCGGTCAGACTGCGGCTAACCCCATCCTTTCCACCCTTAAGTCTTTCAGAGACGAGTACGTTGCTCACGTAGTAGACAAGCAGTGTCCCGCAAAGGTATGTAAGAACCTTATGTCTTACGTTATCGAGAAGGACAGCTGTTGGGGCTGCGGACTCTGTGCAAGACAGTGTCCCGTTGACGCTATCAGCGTTACCGATTACACAGCTCCCGGCAAGAAGAAGCCCGCATACACTATTAATGCTAACAAGTGCGTTAAGTGCGGTCTGTGTATGTCTTCTTGTAAGTTCAAGGCAATCGTTAAGAAATAAGGGGGATAGTACAAATGGCAAAGATAAATATTAAAATAGAAGGCGTTTCCTATCAGGTTGAAGAGGGAATGACCATACTTGAAGCTGCAAAGGCTTGCGGATACGAGATCCCCACCCTTTGCGCGTTCAACCACGGAGAGTGCAACAAGGGTTCCTGCCGTGTATGTCTCGTTGAGGCAACAGGCGCGAGAGGTCTCGTAGCATCCTGCGTATATCCCGTAAACGAGGGTATGGAGATCACTATCTCCTCTCCCAAGGCAGTAGCGGCAAGAAGAGCTTCCGTTGAGCTTCTTCTATCCAATCACTCCATGCTCTGCCAGACCTGCGACAAAAACGAGAAGTGCGAGCTCCTCCACGTTGCCCGTCTCACCGGCGCCCGCGACAATATGTTCAAGGGAACCAGAACCGAGACCACTATTGACGAGATCAGCCCCTCAATAGTCAGAGACACATCTAAGTGCGTTCTTTGCGGTCGTTGCGTAGCTCGTTGCTCTAACGCTCACGGAAACGGCGTTATCGGCTTCCAGAACAGAGGATTTAAGACCATCATCGGCCCTGCGGAGAACAGAAGCTTTACCGAGTCTCCCTGTATCCTCTGCGGACAGTGCGTAAACGTATGTCCCACCGGCGCTCTTATGGAAAAGAGCGAGATCGAAAAGGTTGACGCGGCTATGAAGGCAGGCAAGTACGTAGTTGTTCAGACCGCTCCCGCAGTAAGAGCTGCTCTTGGCGAGGAATTCGGTATGAAGATCGGTACTCCCGTTACCGGCAAGATGGTTGCAGCTCTTAAGAGACTTGGTTTCAAGAAGGTATTCGATACCAACTATGCGGCTGACCTTACCATTATGGAGGAGGCTACCGAGCTTCTCGGCAGAATCAAGAACGGCGGCGCACTTCCTATGATCACCTCCTGCTCACCCGGATGGGTCAACTACGCGGAGATCTACTACGGCGACTGCCTCGATCATATCTCCTCCTGCAAGTCTCCTCACGAGATGATGGGTGCTATTCTCAAGCACTACTATGCAGCTAAGATCGGTGTTGCTCCCGAAGATATGTACGTAGTTTCCATTATGCCTTGTACCGCTAAGAAGTACGAGAAGGAAAGAGATGCTCTTAAGACAAACGGCCTCGCAGACGTTGACGCAGTTCTCACAACAAGAGAGCTGGGTAAGCTCATCAAGAGAAGCGGTATCAACTTCACAAAGCTTCCCGACGAGGAGTTTGACAACGACATTATCGGTGAGTACACCGGTGCCGGCGTTATCTTCGGTGTAACCGGAGGCGTTATGGAGGCGGCGGTAAGAACCGCTAACTTCGTTCTTACCGGCAAGGAGATCGAGGGCGTTAAGTTCGAGCCTGCTCGCGGCTTCGACGGCATCAAGGAAGCAAGCCTTGACATGGGCGGTATGACCGTTAATATTGCAATCGCTCACGGTATGAAGAACGCAAAGGTTCTTCTCGATCAGATCCGCGCAGGAGAGAGCAAGTATCACTTCATCGAGATCATGGGATGTCCCGGCGGTTGTATCAACGGCGGCGGTCAGCCTTATGTTCGCGAGTGCTTCCTTCCTAATGAGGACGCAGATATCATGGACACCTACAAGGAAAAGAGAGCTAAGGCGCTCTACTCCGAGGACGAGAGACAGGTTCTCCGCCAGTCTCATAACAATCCTCAGATCAAGGCACTCTATGACGAGTTCCTTGGCGAGCCTAACTCTCATAAGGCTCACGAGCTACTCCATACCCACTATGGCGCTCGCGTACCCTTCCCTGAGAAGTAATAAGTTTTTTAAAGCGATTGCGGGGGAGAACCTTTTTGAAAAAAGGGTTCTCCCCCGCACCCCCTTTCCAAAAACTTTTTCAAAAAAGGGATAGAGAAAAGTAGAGTTTAACTTTTCCCCGTGGAGAAAAAATAAATTGCTTAACAAAAAAATCAGTTGTCGATGATTTGTCGGCAACTGATTTTTCTTTTTATGTCAAGAATTTTTACTTGAATAAAGCTCTAAGATATGTTATAATTATTACAGAAAACTAAAATAGAGGTTTAAAATATGGCTTTACACGTAATGGACGAGGCGAACCGTTGTTTGCAGTGCAAAAATCCGCAGTGCATCAAGGGTTGTCCCATAAAAACTCCGATACCGGAGGTTATAAAATTATTGAAGGAAAATAAGTTGGACGAGGCAGGCCGGATGCTTTTTGAAAACAATCCGCTGACTACCGTCTGCTCGCTGATATGTAATCACGAAAAGCAGTGCGAGGGACACTGTGTTCTCGGCAAAAAGGGCGTTCCCGTCCACTTTTCCACCATTGAGCAGTACATTTCACGCACATACGCGCCGAAAATGACCAAAGGACCCACACCCTCTAACGGAAAGAGGGTCGCGATCGTCGGCTCGGGCCCTGCGGGCATCACTATCGCCATAATTCTGGCGAGATACGGCTATCAGGTCACCATTTTTGAGAACAAGAGCGAGATCGGCGGCGTTTTGCGCTATGGAATACCCGAATTTCGTCTGCCCAAGACCGTTCTTGACGACATTCAATACCGTCACATAGAAATGAAGGGAATCAAGATCCGACCTAACACCCATATCGGCGGATCTATCGGCATCGACGATCTTTTCCGCGATGGATACAAGGCAATCTTCGTGGGAACCGGTGTCTGGAAGCCCAACGCACTCCACATCAAGGGCGAGACGCTGGGTCATGTTCATTTCGGAATCAACTATCTCAACTCTCCCGATTCATTTAAGCTCGGTCAGAGAGTTATCGTCATCGGCGCTGGAAATGCCGCAATGGACGTAGCGCGCACCGCTATACGACACGGTGTCGAATATCTGACCTGCTTTTCGATCACAAAAAAGGTTGCCGCAAGCGACTACGAATATAGCTATGCCAAGCTTGAAGGCACACAGTTTGAGTACAATAAGCGTCCCGTTGAGATCGTTGACGAGGGAGTTATATTCTGCGACGTTATTGAGAACGAGGACGGCAGCTTTACCGACGTCGAGGGAAGCGAGAAGCTTTACGAGGCCGACAGCGTGATAGTCTCTATCAGCCAAGGTCCGCAAAATGTTATCGTCAATACCACAAAGGGCCTTGATACAAGTGCAAAGGGTCTGCTTGTTGCCGACGAATACGGAAACACCACACGTCCCGGCATCTTCGCCAGCGGTGACGTCGTTCTCGGCGCGAGAACCGTTGTCGAAGCCGTCGCCCACTCCAAGGTCGTTGCCGAAACTATGCACAAATATATGCAGAGTTTGAATGATTGAGGATTTGCAGGGGGGAGAAAACCATTTTTTAGAAAAAATAGGTTTTCTCCCCCCTGCACCCCCCTTATTCCAAAAAAACTTCCATAAAAAAAGGGAATAATTAATATCGTTTATGCTTTTAAAAGCGAAACTGTTTTGGCTCAGAATTTTTTTTGGAAACTATTGACTTTATTTGTTTTTTATTGTATAATATTTGTGTTGAACCATTTCATGAATTTCTATCATAAATCTGGAGGAAATAATCATGTTAGTTAATATGAATGAAGTTTTGATACCCGCGAAGAAAAATCACTACGCGGTCGGTCTGTTTAACGCGGTCAATCTTGAGCTTGCCCGCGGAATCATCAATGCTGCGGAATCCACAAGATCCCCTGTAATCATGGGTACTGCAGAGGTACTTTTACCCTACGGTCCTCTGGAGGAGGTATCCTATTACCTTATTCCTATGGCAAAGAAGGCGTCCGTGCCGGTCGTTGTGCATCTTGATCACGGTCTTTCCTTTGATCTTTGCGTAAAGGCGCTTGATCTCGGATTTACCTCGGTAATGTACGATTGCTCTACCGATACATATGAGGAAAACGTTCGTAAAGTCAAGGAGATGGCAGATATCGCCCATTCCCGCGGCGCTACGATAGAGGGTGAGTTAGGTCACGTTGGTGACAACGAGGGTTCTGCCGAGGGAAGCTCACACCTTGCAGATCCGTCTGCATATTTTACCGATCCCAAAATGGCTAAGGACTTCGTTGACAGAACAGGTGTCGACGCGTTGGCTATCGCGGTCGGTAACGCTCACGGCGCGTACAAGCTGCCCCCCAAGCTCGACTTCGAAAGAATCCGCACAATTGCCAACACCGTAGACGTTCCTCTGGTTCTTCACGGCGGATCCGGTCTTACTGACGATGATTTCAAGAAGGCGATCAAGGAAGGTATCAGCAAGGTCAACATCTTTACCGATATCAACGTAGCGGCAGTCGAGGCTGAATTCAAGAAATTCCAGAGCATGGATAAGGGTCTTATCGACTTGATTCCCGCGGCAGTTGAGGCAGTAAAGCAGGAATCCATGAAGAAGATGAAGCTGTTCAGCAGTGACGGCAAGGCATCTCTCTCGGGCGCAGATTCTGCTGTTAATCTTGAAATTATCGCAAAGCTTGTTGCACAAGAGGTTGCAAAATACTATAACAAGTAATAGTCTTGTTTAAATAAGAAAAATCCAACATAGCTCTTAAAGTCTATGTTGGATTTTTTAAAATTCTTCACACTCTCGCATCCTGATCACGCCGAAGGTGTGTATATCATCAATCCGAAGGCAACGATACACGCTGGCTCGTGATGCCATACGCCTACGGCAATTCCATACACGACTGCGTCGTGATTACATACCAATCCTTCGGATTGGATAGAAAAAGGGGCTGGCTCAAAAGTAAAAATTTGAGCCAGCTTTTGCAATGAAAATGAGTAGAATAAAAAAGAAGCGCAAAAAAAAGAAAAAACCTCAAAAAGAGGTGAAAAAGAGATACGACAAAAGACGGGGACGACAATCCTC